>JBFWXO010000005.1:0-212995 GCA_050187355.1 Vicinamibacterales bacterium | reverse complement strand
CGCGCGGCCCCAGGATCTCGGCGACGGTGCCGGTGGCGCGCCGGCGCCACACCTCGAACTGGAACAGGCGGTCCTTCGCGGCCAGGTAGCCCTGCGCCATGAAGAGGTCGTCCTCGTTCCTGGCGTAGATGTGATTGATGCCCCAGCGATCGCGCAGGACCTCGACGGGCTCGTGGAACCCGGCGACGGCGATCGACTCACGGGCCTGCTGGGCGCCGACGCGCGCCGGCGGCGCGAGCGTGACGAGCGCGGCAACGGCGAGCAGGGCAAGGGATCGAGCAGCGTGGCGCATGGCGTCCTCCAGGCGCCGCGAGCCGGCCGGAGCCCGCGGTCCGGGCAGTATACTGGCAGAAATATGCGTTTCGCCCCGGAGTACGTCGAGAGCGTGCTCACCGACAACTTCGAGGACGCCAAGGCCCTGCTGCTGGCGCCCCTGATGTCCATCCACTACGCGCACCTCGTCATGCTGAGAGAGCGCGGCATCCTGTCCACCGACGACGCCCGCCGCCTGCGCGCGGCGCTGGACGGCATCTCGATGGCCGACGTCAGGACCGTCACCTTCGACGGCACCTACGAGGATCTGTTCTTCTACCTCGAGCACCTCATCGCCAGTTCGGCGGGCGACGAGACCGCCGGCCGCCTTCACACCGCCCGGAGCCGCAACGACATCGCGATGACGATGTACCGGATCCGCCAGCGGGAGTGCATCGTCGCGTTCGCGCGCGGCGTGCTCCAGCTGCGGGCGGCGCTCGTGGCGCTGGCCGCCCAGCACACGGCGACCATCTACGGCGCCCACACGCACACGCAGCCGGCCCAGGTGTCCACGGTCGCCCACTACCTGCTGGCCTTCATCGAGCAGCTCGAGCGCGACGCCAAGCGGCTCGAGGCGGCGTTCCGGTCCACGAACCTCAACCCGCTCGGCGCGTGCGCCATCACGGGCACCGGCTTCCCGATCGACCGGCAGCGGACCAGCGACCTGCTGGGCTTCGACGCGCCGACCGGCAACACCTACGGCAGCATCGCCACCGTCGACTACCTGCTCGAGAGCGTCGGGGCCACGGCCATCACGCTGGTCGGGCTGGGCCGCGTCGTGCAGGACCTGCTGCTCTGGGGCACGATGGAGTTCGGCTACCTGCGGCTCGCCGACGGCTTCGTGCAGTCGAGCAGCATCATGCCGCAGAAGCGCAATCCCGTCGCGCTCGAGCACGCGCGCGCGCTGGGGTCGAAGGCCGTCGGGCAGGCGCAGGCCATCATGACGTGCGTGCACAACACGCCGTTCGGCGACATCGTCGACACGGAGGACGACCTGCAGCCGCTGGTGGCCTCGATGTTCCGGGACGCCACGCGCACGATCACGCTCGTGGCGGCGGCGCTCGAGGACGCCCAGTTCGACGTGGACCGGATGGCCGCCCGCGCCGGCGACGGCGGGACGACGATCACCGAGCTCGCCGACACGCTCGCGCGCGACCGCGGCCTGCCGTTCGCCACCGCCCACCGGATCGCGGGCAAGGTCGTCCGCGCGAGGTTCGACGATCCCGGCGCGCCGCTCTCACGCGTCCTCGCGGACGCCTCGACCGAGGTCCTCGGCTCCCCGCTGGTCTACGACGACGCCGCGCTCGAGCAGGTGCTGTGTCCGCGCCACTTCGTGGCCGTGCGCGGCACCCTCGGCGGCCCGGCGCCCGAGCGCACCACCGAGGCGATCGCCCGCTCGCGCGCGGCGCTGTCGGCCGACGAGGCCTGGTGGCGCGGCCGCGAGAGCGCCCTGGCCCTGGCCGCCACGCGCCTGAAGGACGAGGTGGCGCGGCTGTGATCGGGATCCAGGCGCGCTATCTGAAAGTACTGGGCGTCTGGGTGGTCGTCCTGCTTGCGCTGTACGCCGTTCAGGAGTACTTCACGCCGTAGGGACCAGGCGGTTCCGGGCGGGTCCCGGTCCGTGGTCCCCACCCCTGGTCCCCGCCCATGCACCTAGTCGACTGGGCCATCATCGCGGCCTACCTCACCTGGATCGTCTGGGACGGCCTGCGCCGCACGCGCGACGCCACGGGCCTCGACGGCTACCTCCTGGCGGGCCGTCGGCTGCCGTGGTGGGCGGTGGGCCTCTCGGTCATGGCCACGCAGCTCTCGGCCATCACCATGATCGGCACGACCGGCCAGGGCTACGCCGAGGGCATGCGCTTCATCCAGTTCTACTTCGCGCTGCCGCTCGCGATGATCGTCCTGTCGGTCACGCTGGTCCCGTTCTTCCATCGGGCGAAGGTGTACACGGCGTACGAGTACCTGGAAGGGCGGTTCGACGCGAAGACCCGCGCGCTCACCGCGTTCCTGTTCCTCGTGTCCCGCGCCCTCAGCACCGGCGCCGTCATCTCGGCGCCCGCCGTCGTCCTGAGCGTGGTGCTGGGCATGACCGTGACCAGCACGTGCCTCCTGATCGCGCTGCCCACGGCCCTCTACACCATGTTCGGAGGCGTCGAGGCCGTGGCGTGGACCGACGTGAAGCAGATGGTGCTGATCGTGGGCGGCCTGGCGGCCGCCGTGGTCGTGCTGGTCCTGGGCCTGCCCGACGGCGTGGGCCTCGGCGACGCCCTGCACCTGGCGGGCGCCACCGGCCGGATGCAGATGTTCGACTTCCGCCTGGACTTCACCGACCGCTACACGTTCTGGTCCGGCACGATCGGCGCGATCTTCCTGTTCCTCTCCTACTTCGGCACCGACCAGAGCCAGGTGCAGCGGTATCTCACCGCGCGTTCGGTCGACGAAGCGCGCACGTCCCTCCTCGTCAGCGCCTACTGGAAGATTCCGCTGCAGGCGCTCGTGCTGCTCGTGGGCGTGCTGATGTTCGTGTTCTTCGTGTTCACGAAGCCGCCGATGCTGTTCAACGCCGCGCACGACGGCCAGGTGCGCACCAGCGCGAGGGCCGCGGAATACCAGGCCGCGGAAGGCCGGTTCTCGGCCGCCTTCGAGGCCCAGCGCGAGGCGGGGGCCAACCTGGCGCGCACCCACCACGACGGCGACACGGCCGGGCAGGCCGAGTACGCCGACGAGTTCCGGCGCGCCGGCGCCGACATGCGGGCGGCGCGGGCGGACGCGGTGGCCATCGTGAAGGACGTCACGGGCGACGCCGCCTACAGCGATGTCAACTTCGTGTTCCCGACCTTCGTCCTCTCCCAGATGCCGATCGGCCTCGTCGGCCTGCTCATCGCGGCGATCCTGGCGGCGGCCATGTCCACGATCTCGGCCGAGCTCGCGTCGCTCTCGACCGCCAGCGTCATCGACTTCTACCGCCGCTGGGTGGCCGCCGACGCGCCGGAGACCCAGCTGCTCTTCGTGTCCCGCCTGGCCACGGGATTCTGGGGCCTGTTCGCGAGCGTCGTCGCCATCTACGCGGCCAACCTCGGATCGCTCATCGAGGTCGTGAACCGCTTCGGCTCCTACTTCTACGGATCGCTGCTGGGCGTCTTCATCCTCGCCCTCGCCTTCCGGCGGACCAACGGCCACGGGGCGTTCGCCGGCCTGCTCGGCGGGATGGCCGCCGTGTGGTACTTCGCCACCCAGACCCGCGTGGAGTACCTCTGGCTGAACGCCGTCGGGGCCATCGCCGTCTGCGTCGTGGGCCTCGTGGTGAGCGCGGCCACCGGCGGCCGCCCGGAACCGAAGGAAGCCTGACCCGCATGGCCACCCGGCCCCTGCTGGTCGTGCTGCTCCTGGTGACGGCCGTGCTCTTCGTCTCCTGGCTCCTCGGCGAAGCCCTGCGTCAGCGCAAGACCACCAAGCGCCGCCGCAAGCAGTGAGACAGCGCGACAGTGTGACAGGACCGGTCCCCAGTCCATGGTCCCCAGTCCCTAGTCAGATCTCCACCTGCACACCCAGCTCCACGACCTGCTCGGCCGGCAGGCGGAAGTAGCCCGTGGCGCGCCGCGCGTTCTTGGCCATGAAGATGAAGAGCTCCTCGCGCCAGGCCGCCATGCCCGGCGCGGCCGTGCGGATCAACGTCTCCCGGCCCAGGAAGTACGTGACGTCGTCGGCGTCGAACGGGAGCCCGTCGAGCGCCGCCCGCCCGAGCGCGGCCGGCACGTTCGCCGCCTGCATGAAGCCGTAGTAGAGGGTCACCGCGTAGAGGCCCGCCCCGAGGGGGCGGATGCTGCACCGCTCCACGTCGTCGACGTACGGCCAGGGCATCGTCGTGACGAGCAGCGTGATCACGTGCTCGTGGAGCACCTTGTTGTGGCGCAGGTTGTGCGCCAGGGCCGGCGGCGTGCCCTTCGGCTGCGCGGTCATGAACACCGCCGTGCCGGGGACGCGCACGGGGGGCGACGCCTGGATGCGGGCCAGGAAGGCCTCGATCGGCTCGGCCCGCTCCAGCAGCCGCGACGCCACCACGCGGCGCCCGGCCTTCCAGGTGGTCATGAGCGTGAAGAGGACGGCGCCCACCACCAGCGGCAGCCAGCCGCCCTGCGCGATCTTCACGCTGTTGGCGGCCAGGAACGTGAGGTCGATCGCCAGGAAGCCGCCGGTCATGGCGGCGGCGGCCGCCACGGGCCAGTGCCACCGGTGCACGGCGACCGCGTGCAGCAGGAGCGCCGTGATGATCATGGTCAGCGTGACGGCGATGCCGTAGGCGGCGGCCAGCGCCGCCGACGACTCGAAGCCCACGACGACGGCCAGCGTGCAGATCATGAGGGCGCGGTTCACCTCCGGCGAGTAGATCTGGCCCGCCTCCGCCGACGACGTGTGATCGATGGTGAGCCGGGGCGAGTAGCCCAGCTGCACGGCCTGCTGCGTCAGGGAGAACGCCCCCGAGATGAGGGCCTGCGACGCGATGATGGCGGCCAGCGTGGCCAGGCCCACCATCGGCATGAGCAGCCATGACGGCGTCAGGGCGAAGAACGGGTTGGCCGCGGCGTCGGGATGGGCCAGCAGCAGCGCGCCCTGCCCGAAGTAGTTGAGGAGGAGTGCCGGCAGCACCAGCCCGAACCAGGCGACGCTGATCGGCCGGCGGCCGAAGTGGCCCATGTCGGCGTAGAGGGCCTCGCCGCCCGTGACGACGAGGAACACGGCGCCCATCACCACCACGCCGTGCCAGCCGTGCTCGATCAGGAACCGCACGGCGTGCCTCGGGTCGAGTGCCCCCAGGACGAACGGCGCGGTCGCGAGCCAGGCGATCCCCAGCGCGGCGAGCGTCCCGAACCACACCAGCATGATCGGCCCGAACAGCCGGCCCACCCGCTCGGTCCCGTGCTTCTGGATGGAGAAGACGCCGACGAGGATCGCGACGGCGATCGGCACGACGTACGGCTCGAAGAGCGGTGTCGCGACGTTGAGGCCCTCGACCGCGCTCAGCACGGTGATGGCCGGCGTGATCATGCCGTCGCCGTAGAGCAGGGCCGCCCCGAACAGGCCCAGGAGCACCAGCGCGGACGTGCGGCGCCCCGTGTCGGGACCGGGCAGGAGCGCCGTCAGCGCGAGAATGCCGCCTTCGCCGCGGTTGTCGGCGCGCATCACCACCGCGACGTACTTGATGGAGATGACCACCACCAGGGCGTACACGATGAGCGACAGCACGCCGAGCACGTTGTCCGCCGTCGGTTCGACGGCATGCGGCCCGTAGAAGCACTCGCGGATGGCGTACAGCGGACTCGTGCCGATGTCGCCGTAGACGACCCCCAGGGCGCCGAGCGCCAGGGGCCCCAGTCGCCGCTCGTCGATGCCGGTCATGATGCTGGCGGCCGCCGACGGGCGGCCAACTCCGCAGTATGACGCGTCCCGGGGCGCGCCGGAGTTACCCGGGTGAAAGTCGGGCGCGCCCGCGTGCCGGGCGGCGGGTGCGTGCGACAATCGGCCCCTCGCTCCCGAGGAGGCCCATGGCACGACGTGCGCTCGTCTGGATCCCGCTGCTGCTCGTCGCCCACGTGCCGCTGGTCGCGCAGGCGCCGCGCGTTCACGCGCTGAAGGTGTCGCCGTCGACCATCCACTGGGGCTATTACGACGCGCGGCTGGCGCCCGTGCTGCGCGTGGCGCCCGGCGACCGTGTGGACGTCGAGACGATGATTGCCGGCGGGCTGACGCGCCTCCGGATGCTCGGCGTGGCCGACAGCGAGATCCCGGCCTCGCTCCGGGCCGTGGAGAGCGCCATCACGGACCGCGGGCCTGGCGCGCACCCCATGACGGGGCCGATCTACGTCGAGGGCGCCGAGCCCGGCGACGCGCTCGAGGTCCGGTTCCTCTCGATCGGCTACCTCCACACGTTCGGCATCAATGCCTTCGCCCCGGGCGGCGGCACGATTCCCGACGACTTCCCGTACGCCGGGCTGAAGCTGCTGCGCTGGGCCCCGGGGGCCACCTCGGTGGAGTTCGCGCCGGGCATCTCGGTGCCGCTCGCGCCCTTCTTCGGCTCGATCGGCGTCGCGCCGCCCCCGCTCACGGGCCGCCTGTCCAGCCGCGCGCCCGCCTTCCACGGCGGCAATCTCGACAACAAGGATCTCGTGGCGGGATCCACGCTCTTCCTGCCCGTGCACGTGCGCGGGGCGCTCCTGTCGATCGGCGATGGCCACGCGCTGCAGGGACACGGCGAGGTGTCGGGCACGGCGCTCGAGACGTCCCTGACCGCGCGGATCGAAGTGCGGCTCCACAAGGGGCGGCGGCTGAAGTGGCCGCGGGCCGAGACGCCCACCCACTACATCAGCATGGGCCTGTCCGAGGATCTCGACGAGGCGGCCCGGCTGGCCGTGCGCGAGCTGGTCGAATTCCTGGTGGCCGAGAAGGGCCTGTCGCGGGACGACGCGTACATGCTCGCGTCGCTCGCGGCCGACCTGCACGTGACGCAGACTGTGGACGCCACCAAGGGCGTCCACGCGTCGATCGCGAAGGCGCTCTTCCACTGAGCGGACCGCCGCGTCAGGGAAGGGCGAGGGCCACGATCTCCGGGGCGTGATCCTCGTCGGCCACCGCCACGACGATGTACTGCCGGCCCTCGTGCAGGTAGGTCATCGGCGCGCCGGTGGCGCCCGCCGGGAGCGGAATCTCGGCCACCACCCGTCCGGTGGCCTTGTCGAAGGCCCGCAGGCGCGGGCCGCCCCCACCAGGCGGGATGCTGAGGCCGGCGGGGCTGCCCTCGGTCACGAAGAGCAGCGTTCGGGTCAGGAGCGGCGCCGCGCGTCCGGGCTGCCCGAGCGGCGGCAGGTTCAGGTCCTTGAGCGCCGGGTGGTCGCGGGGACCGTCGCCGTTGGCGGCCATCCAGACGTGATCGCCCGTGTTGAGGTCGATGGCCGTCACGCGGCCGTACGGCGGCTTCGTGATCGGCAGGCCCCGCGGTCCGGGGCCGGGCTCGCGGTCGAGCCGCTTGCGCGTCTGCTGGTAGGTGAAGCGGCCCGAGCCCTTCACGAGCGCGCCGAGCCAGGGGAACGTGACCGACGGCACGTAGAGCACGCCCGTGTCGGGATCCAGCGCCGCGCCGCCCCAGTTGGCGCCGCCGACCCAGCCCGGCAGGTACATCGTGCCCTTCTTCTCGCCCGGCGCCGTGCCTTCCAGCGTGGGCGGCGTGAACATGGGCCCGATGGTCCACTGCCTCACGATCTCGCGGGCCTCGGCCTTCAGCTCCGGCGTGAAGTCGATGAGGTCGTCGTCGGTGAGGCCCTGCCTGTCGAAAGGCGCCGGCCGCGTGGGGAAGGGCTGCGTGGGCGAGGTCCACTCGCCGGGCACGGTGGACGTCGGCACCGGCCGCTCCTCGATTGGCCAGACGGGCCTGCCGGTGACGCGGTCGAAGACGAACGCGACGGCCTGCTTCGTCACCTGGACCACGGCCTTGATCCGGCGGCCGTCCACGGTGATGTCGGCCAGGACCGGCGCCGTCGGGTTGTCGTAGTCCCAGAGATCGTGGTGCACCGTCTGGTAGTGCCACTTGAGCGCGCCCGTGCGGGCGTCGAGGCACACCAGGCTGTCCGAGAACAGGTTCGCGCCCGGCCGCTGGCCGCCGTACCACTCGTTGGCGGCGCTGCTGAGCGGCACGTAGAGCAGGCCCAGGTCCTCGTCGGCGCTCATCAGGTTCCAGGCCTTCGCGCTGCCGGTCTCGCGCCACGAGCGCTGCTCCCAGGACTCGATGCCGGGATCGCCCGGACGGGGAATGACGTGGAACGTCCAGCGCAGGGCGCCCGTGCGGACGTCGTACGCGCGCACGTCGCCGGGCGGGATGTCGGCCTGCGTGCCCGAATCGGTCCAGCCCTGGCCGCCCACCACCACCACGTCCTTCACCACGAGGGGGCCGGGCGCGCTCCAGCGGAACGACGTCGTCTTCGCCCCCAGGCCCGAGATGAGGTCCACGCGGCCGGCGGCGCCGAAGCCCTCCGCGGTGCGGCCCGTGCGTGCGTCCAGGGCGTAGAGGTAGCGTCCGCGGACCGCGAACACGCGCCCGCCGTCCGGCCCCGCCCAGTAGGCGACGGCGCGGCTCGCGCCCGCGCCCCCCAGGTCGCCGGCCTCCGCGGCCTGCGCCCACACCGTCGCGCCCGTGGCCGGGTCGAAGGCTTCGGCCAGGCCCAGCGCGTTGGTGGCGAACAGGAGCCCTCCCGCCATGAGCGGCGTCGCGCGGAAGTTGCGGGGCACCACCAGGTCCGGATGCGCGCGGAGGAGCGCGGGATCGACGCCGGGACGCCGCCACGCCACGCGAAGCGTCGCGACGTTGGCCGCCGTGATGCGATCGAGCGGCGAGTACTTGGTGCTGCCCGCGTCGCCCCCGTGATACGGCCAGTCGCCGGCGCGGGGGCCGCGCTGGGCCAGGAGGCCGCGCCGGGCGGCGGGCCCGGCGGCGAGGAGGGTGACGAGGGCGAGGAGGAGGACGAGCGGGCGCGGTCGTCGCATAGTGCGAAATCCTAGCAGTCCCTGTGCAGGCGCCGCCTAATCGGACCTCGCCGCCACCCGATACAAGAACCAAGGGCTCGTCCGCCGCGGCGTATGGACGCGCGGGCGTGCCCCCCGGTTCCCCCGTCCATGCCTGCCACTCCGGCCGCCGCCCCCACGGTTGCGTTCGATGCGCTCCCGTGGCACCGCCGCCTCGAGGCGCGCGTCGCCGCGGCGGTGGCGCTCCTGGTCGCGGCCGCTCTCGGCGCCGTCATCCTCGCCACCCTCAGGGTGGTGAACGCGCAGTCCGCGGACCGCGTCGCGTCGGAATTGCACATGGCCCGCGCCGTCCTGCAGGGGGTGGTGGACCTGCGCACGGACGCGCTGACGGACCTGGCGGAGCTGGCCGCCGCCAGTCCCTCCATGCGCGGCCTGCTGGCGTGGCCGACCCGCCAGGCGGGCGCGGCCGCGGCGGCCGCCCAGCGGTCGCCGACCCACGCGGACTTCGTCGTGATTGCCGACCCGGCGGGGACGTGGCTGGGCACGTCGGGCTGGACCGACCCGACGGGCAGCGCGGCGCCGGTGATGCGCGACGCCCAGCACCGGGCCCTGTCCGGGGCGTCCACCGGCGCGCTCGTCCCGCGGGGCCGCGACCTGTACCTGGCGTCGGCGGTGCCCGTGCGGCTGGACGGCCGGGTGGCCGGGACGCTCGTCGTCGGCTCGCGCATCACCGACGACGTGGTCCGCGAAATGGCGCGGCTGGCGCGCGTGGACCTCGCGCTGGTCGTCCACGGCCGGCCCGTGGCCGCGAGCTTCGACAGCGGCACCGCGATCGATGCCGACGAACTGGCGCGGGCGACGATGACGACGGACGGCGTCCGCGACGACGCCCTGACGCTGGGCGGCCGGAAGTTCGTCGCGGGCGTGTACTCGCTGGAGCGTGCCCTGCCGGGCGGCGACGACGTCCAGCTGCTCGTGCTGTCGGACTGGGCGTCCACCCAGCGCTTCCTCGACGGCCTGTCGGTGCGCTTCGCGGTGGCGGGCCTCGTGGCGCTCGCCCTGGCGCTCGCGGGCGGCGTGCTGCTCAGCCGCCATCTCACCCGTCCGATGCGCGACATCGCCTCGGCGGCGACCGAGATTGCGGGAGGCCACCTCGCCCGCCAGCTGCCGGAGCGCGGGACGGCGGAGGCGATCACGGTGGCGCGGGCCTTCAACGCGATGAGCGTCAGCCTGCGAAGCGCCCACGACCGCCTCGTGCACGACGCCATCCACGACCATCTGACGCAGCTGCCCAACCGCGCCCACTTCAAGGACCGGCTGGATCGGGCGCTGGCCCGCCGGGCGCGCCGGAAGGACTACCAGTTCGCCGTGCTCTTCGTGGACCTCGACCGCTTCAAGCACGTGAACGACAGCCTGGGCCACACGGCGGGCGACCGACTGCTGATGATGTTCGCCGAGCGGCTCGCCTCGGCCGTGCGCGCCGAGGACGTCGTGTCGCGGATGCCCGGCGCGGCCACGGTGCCCGAGCCCACCCTGGCGCGCTTCGGCGGCGACGAGTTCGCGGTGCTCCTCGACGCCATCCGCGAGCCCATCGACGCGGTGCGCGTGGCGGAACGCGTCCAGCAAGCGGCCAGCCAGCCGCTCTCGCTCGACGGACAGGACGTGTTCACCACGGCCAGCATCGGCGTGGCCGTTGCCACCGACGCGCACCGCTCCGGCGAGGACATCATCCGCGACGCCGACCTGGCGATGTATCGCGCCAAGCACAGCGGCGGCGGCTACTCGGTCTTCGACGCGGCCCTGCACGAAGAGGCCGTGCGCCGCCTCCGGCTCGAGACCGACCTCAGGCGGGCCGTGGATCGCCGCGAGTTCGTCGTCTGGTACCAGCCCATCGTGTCCCTCGACACGTTCGCCGTGGTCGGCGTGGAGGCGCTCGTGCGCTGGCAGCACCCCGGGCGCGGCCTGGTCATGCCCGGCGAGTTCTTCGACGTGGCGGAGGAGGTCGGGCTCATCACCCAGATCGACGAGTGGGTGCTGGCCGAGTCGTGCCGCCAGGCCGCGGCCTGGCGCCGGGCCGGCGTCGTGGCGCCGGCCTTCACGGTCTCGGTGAACCTGTCCGCGAAGGCGTTCGCCCAGGAGGCACTGGTCCAGCGCGTCACGAACGTGCTGAAGGAGACGGGCTGTCCGCCCGCGTGCCTGCGCCTGGAGATCACGGAGGGCGCGGCCATCAAGGACCCGGAGCGCGCACGCACGGTCCTGGCCCACCTGCGCCGCCTCGGCGTCCGCATCAGCCTGGACGACTTCGGCACGGGGTACAGCTCGCTCAGCTACCTGCAGGCGCTGCCGCTCGACGTCCTGAAGATCGACAGGTCGTTCGTGACGGGCATCGGGACCGACGAGGACAAGCGGGAGATCGTGAAGCTCGTGGTCGGGCTCGCGCGCACGCTCGGCCTCGAGATCATCGCCGAGGGCACCGAGACCGCCGAGCACGTGGACTACCTGCGTGAACTCGGCTGTCAGTCGGGCCAGGGGTACTACTTCGCCAAGCCGGCGGCGCCGGCGACCAGCGGCCCGCCCTCGATCCAGGTGCCCACGCGCCGCGCGAGCGGCACCCGCCGGCGGCCGGCGGTCGCGGCCGTCTGAGCCCGGCGCCGGCGGCGCGCGGCCGGTGCCGCGCGCTCCCCGCGGTCAGGCCGGCGGCGGCGCGGCGATCCGGTCCAGGTCCTCCTTGCCGACGACCACGTTCCACGCGATGAGCTCGTACTGCGCGATGTGCTGCTGGAAGAACGGGTCCCCGTCGCGGATGGCGTCGAGGTCGCGCTGCGGGTTGTCGTCCGACACCTTCAACAGGAAGACACCGCCGTAGCGCGGGTCCATCGGCCCGGACGCCACCAGGCGGCCCTCGGCCTTCAGCTGGCGCAGATACACGCGATGCTCGGGAGTGACGGCCTCCACTTCCTGGATGGGCCGGCGATAGCGGACAATGGCGATGGCGTACATGGCGCGCCGATTATCTCCGGAGGCGTTCCCGGCCGCCAGTCCCAGGCGCTGGCCGCTCTGCATGATCCGCATCCTCATCACCGGCGGCACGTTCGACAAGGAGTACGACGAAGTGCGCGGGCGCCTGTTCTTCAAGGACACCCACGTGCCCGAGATGCTCGCGAAAGGCCGGTCCAGGGTGCCGGTGGCGGTCGAGCGCCTGCTGATGATCGACAGCCTCGACATGACCGACGCCGATCGGGCGCTGGTCGTGGAGCACTGCCGCCGCAGTCCGGAACAGCGGCTCGTGGTCACCCACGGGACCGACACGATGGTGGAGACGGCGGCGGCGGTGGCGGCCGCGGCGCTGACGGACAAGACGGTGGTCTTCACCGGCGCCATGATCCCGTATGCCTTCGGGAGCTCCGACGGGCTCTTCAACCTGGGCAGCGCCCTCAGCTTCGCCCAGGTGCTCCCGCCCGGCGTCTACGTGGCCATGAACGGCCAGTTCTTCGCCTGGGACCAGGTGCGCAAGAACCGCGAGACCGCCACGTTCGAGCGCGCGTAGGCGCGCCCGTGCCGCCGCGCGGCGCGGCCCTCAGTCCGGCAGGCGGTCCGACGGCGCGGGGCCCGCCAGGTGGCGCCGCCACCACTGCAGCTCGTGCTGATACCGGTGCACGGTGTTCCAGGGCGTCCAGCCGCCGTGGTAGCTGTCCGGGTAGCGGATGAACATCGCCGGGACCTTCTGCTTGCGGAGCGCGGTGTACATCTGCTCGCCCTGCTCGATCGGCACGCGCATGTCCGCCTCGCCGTGCACGAAGAGCGTCGGCGTCGAGACCTTGCCGGCGTGCGTCACCGGCGAGGCCGCCAGCAGGTTCGCCAGGCCCGTGGCGTCCCACGGCGTGCCCCCGAACTCGCTCTCCTTCGTGCGCGGGATGTCGGCCGTGCCGTAGTCGCTCACCCAGTTCGAGATCCCGGCGCCGACGATGGCGGCGGCGAAGCGCGGGGTCTGGGTGATCACCCAGTTGGTCAGGAAGCCCCCGTACGAGTAGCCGGTCACGCCGAGCCGCTTCGGATCGACCGGGTAGCGGGCGATCACGTGGTCCACGCCCGCCATCACGTCCTCGTAGTCCTTGCCGCCCCAGCCGCCCCACGTGCCCCAGAGGAACTTCTCGCCGTACTCGGTGGAGCCGCGCGGGTTGGTGTAGAGCACGGCATAGCCGTTGGCGGCCCAGTACTGGAACTGCGCGGAGAAGTCGTTGCCGTAGGCGCCGTGCGGGCCGCCGTGGATGGAGAGGATGAGCGGCGCCGGCGAGGCGACCGTCGCGCCCATCGGCTGGATCAGCCAGCCGTCGATCGGCGTGCCGTCCTTGCTCGGGAACGTGACCTTCTCGGCCGGCCGCAGCGCGACCTCGGCCAGGAGCGCGTCGTTGAAGCCGCTCAGCCGGTGTTCACCGGACCCGTCGAGCGCCGCGACGTGCACCTCGGCGGGGTGCGTCGCGTCGCCGCCCGTGTACGCCACGCGGTCGGCCGCCCAGGCCACCGAGAGGTTCGACAGCCGGCGTTCCCCGCGCGTCACCTGCTCGACGGCGCCGCCCGTGAGCCCCACGCGGAAGACGTGCGTGGACCCGGCCGTGCCTGCCGTGAAGTAGACCGTGCGGCCCTCGGGCGCCACCATGGGCAGGCTCGGTATGAGATCCCAGCCCGCCGTGAGGTTGACGGGCGCTCCGCCGCCCGGCGGGAACCGGTAGACGTCGGTGGGCGAGCCGAATCCCTGCCGCGTTCGGATGACGTCGTCCAGGTTCTGCTGCCGCCGCGCCAGGATGGAGCCGTCGGCGGCCCACACCGCCGAGTCGTGGTCGAAGCCGTCGTCGGTCACGCGCGTGACCTTCGCGTCGAGGTCCACCGTGAAGATGTCGGCGCGCTCGTAGACGTGCTCGTCCCGGGCGAAGAGGTTCGACGTGAAGACGAGCGCCCGGCTGTCCGCGCGCCATGACGGCGCCTGTACGTCCACGCCCTGGGCCGTGAGCTGCCGCGGCTCGCCGCCCTCGCGCGCCACCACGAAGAGCTCGTCGGGCGGGGTCGCGTAGGGATTGCGCGGATCCGGCAGGTACCCCCGGCCGTCGAAGCGCGCGTTCATCCAGTCATAGATGCGGCCCGTGAAGCGCGTGTCGGTCAGCGTCTCGAAGGGCGTCTTGAGGACCGCGGGCCGCGGCGCCGACGGCGGCACCGCCTTCGTGAAGGCGATCCACTTGTTGTCCGGGCTGAAGACGGGCGTGCCGTCGACGCCCGGAATCTGGAACGCCTCGCCGCCCGGGCGATCCATGCGCAGGAACCAGACCGACCCGGCCGAGGGACCCGCGGATCCCGCCACGGGCCGGCGGGATGTGAACGCCAGCAGCGTGCCGTCGGGGCTCCAGCGCGGCGCGGTCGACGACACGCCGGGATTCGTCAGCCGGCGCGGCGGCGCCGACCCGTCGGCCGGTGCGGTCCAGATCTCGCTGTGGCGCCGGTTCTCCGCCTCGACGATGACGGTCCGCACGAAGGCCACGGTGCGCCCGTCGGGCGACAGCGCGGTGCCGCCGGTGGATTCGACGCGGTAGTAGTCGGGCAGATCGAAAGGGCGGCCCGTGGACTGCGCGCGCGGCGCGCCAGCGGCCAGTACGACGAGAGCGGCGAGGACGATCGAGCGACGCGCCATGCGGCCTCCTCCGGGTGGGTGGGCGGAGTCTACCGCGGCGCCCCGTCCGCCGCCACCGGCGGCGGCCCCCAAAATGCGAACGGGCACCCGGAACCCAGGTGCCCGTTCGACTCACGATCGCAAGACCGCGTGGCGTCACCGCGCCGCGCGCCGCTCCCTGTGCTGTCAGCGTGTCAACCGAATCCGTCCAGCGCGACCCCCCGGCCTGACGGCACGGGAGCGGGCATCCAGCCCACAGGCGCGACTCAACTCGGGACGCAAAGACGAGGTGGCGGCTACGACCCGGCCGTCACGACGGCCGGTGAAAGCCCGGGGGATCGCCGCTCGAGACTTCGGTCATCTCGTGGTCCTCCTTTCCGAACCGGGGCCTTGGTTTGGACCGATGCGCCGGGCCCCTCGCCGTGCGGCGATCAACGCATCTGTCGCCACCCTACGCCTCGTGTCGGCCGGTGTCAAGGGGGCCCGCGCCGCCGCGTCCGCCGTCCTGCCGTCGTCACGATCCGCCCTTGTAGACGACGCCGCCCTTCATCACGAAGCGCACGCGCTCGAGCTCGGTGATGTCGGCCAGCGGATCGCCGGCGACGGCAATGAGATCGGCGAAGCGCCCGGGCTGGAGCGTCCCGACGCGATCGTCCCAGCCCATCGCCTCGGCGGCGATTCGCGTCGCGCCTTCGATGGCGGCCATCGGCGACTGGCCGAGGCCCACGCGGAGCGCGAACTCCCGCGCGTTGTCGCCATGCGGGAAGACGCCCGCGTCGGTGGCGAACGCGATCTTCAGCTGGTGCGCCAGCGCGATCTTGAACGCCTTCTCCTGCGTGCCCTGCATCGCCTGCTCGCGCTCCACCTGGTGCGCCGGGATGTTCAGCGCGTCGTTGTCGTGCAGGATGGCGTGCCCCACGTACAGGGTCGGCGCGAAGTAGGTGCCGCGCGCCTTCATCATGCGCGCGCCCTCGTCGTCGAGCATCGACCCGTGATCGATCGTCCGCACGCCGGCGCGGATCGCGGCCTTGATGCCCTCGGTGCCATGGGCGTGCGAGGCGACGAACCGGCCCCAGCGGGACGCCTCCTGCACGGCGACGGCGAGCTCTTCGTCCGAGTACTGCTGCGCGCCGGGCGGGATGCCTTTCGACATCACCGCGCCCGTCGCCAGGATCTTGATGAAGTCGGCGCCGTTCTTGAGGTTCGTGCGCACGGCCTTGCGCACCTCGTCGACGCCGTCGGCGAGGTTCCTCACGATCGGCACGTCCACGTAGATCGAGAACTGGCGCGCGTCGCCGGCGCCGCCCGTGGCCGACACGTAGTTGCCGGCCACCTGCAGGCGAGGCCCGGGAATGGAGCCCTTGTCGATGGCGTAGCGCAGGTCGATGTCCACGTAGGGCCACGTCGGGCCCATGTCGCGCGTGGTCGTGAACCCGGCCAGCAGCGTCGTCCGCGCGTTCACGGCGCCGTAGATGGCGGCGCGCCCCGGCGTGGTCGTGAGCAGGTTCGACTCCCAGTTCGTGCCGACCTCGTCGGTGAGGTGCGTGTGGAGATCGATGAGGCCGGGCAGGACGGTGGCCGAGCCGAGGTCGATCACGCGGTCGCCGGTCATGCCGGCCGCCGGCCCCACGCGCTCGATCCGGTCGCCGCGAATCAGGATCGCGCCGTTGGCGATCGGCGCGCCGCCCCGGCCGTCGATCACGCGGGCGGCCTTGACCAGCACCGAGTCGCCCGCGCCGGGCTGGCCCGCGCTGCGGGCGCTGGCGCCGGACGACGGGAGGGCGCCGGCCGCGGCGGCGAGAAGGCCCACGCACAGCCGCCAGCGCCGGCGTCGTGTCGTTCGCGTCGTCATGCCCGGCACACTACCATGGCCGTTGGCCCGCACCCGGGCTGGTGATGGGGTACGCTCGCCCCGCGATGCGCCGTCCGATGTTCGCCCCGGCCGCCGTGGAGATGGAGCGCCGCGACGGCGGCGTCGTGTACCTCCGATGCCCGCAGCCGCTCGGCCCGTCGGCCCGCCGCCTCACCGAGTGGCTCGTGTCGTGGGCGGCCCGCGTTCCCGATCGGCCGCTGCTCGCGGAGCGGGACGGCGCCGGGTGGCGGACCGTCACCTACGGGCAGGCGCTCGATGCCGCGCGGCGTCTCGGGCAGGCGCTCCTGGACCGGGGACTCTCGGCCGACCGGCCGCTGGCGATCCTGTCGGACAACTCGGTGGACCACGGCCTCCTGACGCTCGGCGCCCTCCATGTCGGCGTGCCCGTCGTCCCTGTGTCGCCGGCCTACTCGCTCCTGTCCGGCGACCACGCCAAGCTGCGGCACATCGTCGCGCTCGTCGAGCCCGGCCTGGTCTGGACGTCCGACCCCGACGCCTTCGCGCCCGCGCTGGCCGCGGTGGGGGCGCCGCGGCCGCCGACGGTGGCCGGATTGCTCGAGTCGACGCCCGGTCCGGCGGTGGACAGGGCCCATGCCGCCGTCGGCCCGGATGCGGTCGCGAAGGTGCTCTTCACGTCCGGATCCACGGGCGCGCCCAAAGGCGTCATCAACACGCACGGCATGCTGACCGCGAACCAGCAGATGCTCGCGCAGGGCTGGCCGTTCCTCGAACGGCGCCCGCCGGTCGTCGTGGACTGGCTGCCCTGGAACCACACCTTCGGCGGCAACCACAACTTCAACCTCGTGCTGCGCAACGGCGGCACGTTGTACATCGACGGCGGCCGGCCCGCGCCCGGCCGCATCGAGACGACCGCCCGCAACCTGGCCGACGTGTCGCCGACGATCTACTTCAACGTGCCGCGCGGGTTCGACCTCCTGCTGCCGTGCCTCGAGCGCGACGCCGCGCTCCGCCGCCGCTTCTTCCACGACCTGGACGCCGTGTTCTACGCGGCGGCCGCGCTGCCGGACAACCTGTGGCGGCGCCTGGAGGCCCTCGCCGCGGCCGAGACGGGTGGACCCTCGCGATGCTGTCCGGGTGGGGATCGACCGAGACGTCGCCGCTCGCCACCCAGGTGCACTTCCCGATCGAGCGGGCCGGCGTGATCGGGCTGCCGGTGGCGGGCACGACGCTGAAGCTCGTGCCGGCCGGCGACAAGCTCGAGGTGCGGGTGCAGGGCCCGCACGTGACTCCCGGCTACTTCCGCCAGCCGGACCTCACCGCCGACGCCTTCGACGAGGAGGGCTTCTACCGGATCGGGGACGCCGTCCGCTTCGCGGACCCGGCCGATCCGGCGCGCGGGCTGGTGTTCGACGGCCGGGTGTCCGAGGACTTCAAGCTGCTGACCGGCACGTGGGTGAGTGCCGGCGCGGTGCGGGTGCGCCTCGTCGCGGCCGGCGACCCCCTGATTCAGGACGCCGTCATCACCGGTCACGACCGCGACGAGGTGGGGGCGCTCGTCTTCCTGTCCCCGGCCGCGCGCGACCTCCCACGGCCCGACGTGCACGCGCGGCTCGCCGGCATGCTTCGCGCGCTGGCCGCCGAGGGCGCCGGCAGCGCGGCCACTCCGGCGCGCCTCCTGGTGCTCGACGAGCCTCCGTCCATCGACGGCGGCGAGATCACGGACAAGGGCTACATCAATCAGCGGGCGGTGCTGGCGCGGCGGCAGGCGCTCGTGGATGGCCTCTACGACGACGGCCCCGGCGTCATTCGCCCCTGAACTCGTCCCACCCCGGTCGGAGCCGGTGCGACGCCGGACGTCTTCGTTCCGAATCCGGACACCCGCTCGTCATGCGGCCGTCATCCCCGGGGCCGGCCGGCTGGCCGTCGGGGTGGAACGGTGAAAAACAGGCCGGAAACCGCTGGTCGCCACGACATGGGCAGGCGGGTCGCCGGGTGTCCCCCTGGCACGCTCCTCGCCTGCGCGGATGGCGGGTTCCATGGACATCCCCCGCGTCAAACCGTCCCGCACCGAGGTCTGGACGTCGCGCACCGCGACGTGGCTGGGCGTGGCGGCGGTGTGCGTGACGCCGATCGTGGCGATTGGCGCCTGGCTGCTGGTCACCGACCCCGCACTGGCGGCCGACGTGGCGGCCACCGGCGATCCGTGGCCGCTGGTCCGGGCCATCGCCGACGCGATCGGCGACGTGATGCGCTACGTCCTCGAGCTGTAGGCCGCGGCCTCAGCCCCGCCGGGCGGCGAGCGCCACGAGCGCGTCCACGTCGGCGTCCGTCGTGCGGAACGACGTCAGCAGCCTGATGAACACCTCGCCGGGGCCGACCACGTCGGTGCCCGGGCCCTCGCCCGGCCACACGAGATACCGCGCGCCGCCGGCGAGCAGGTGCTCGTGCAGCGCGCGCGGCACGATGGCGAACACGGCGTTGGCGTCCACCGGGAGCGGCAGGCGCACGCCGGCCAGTCCGGCGAGGCCGGCCGCCAGGCGATCCGCCGCGGCGTTCGCGCGGCGCGCGTTCGCCAGCCAGCGGTCGCCCTCCAGGTAGGCCAGAATCTGCGCCGCGAGGAAGCGGCTCTTCGACACCAGCTGTCCGGTCCGCTTGCGCAGGTACACGAAGTCGTCCGCCAGCGCCTTGTCGAAGAAGACCACGGCCTCCACGCCGAGCGCCCCGTTCTTGGTCGCACCGAAAGAGAGGACGTCCACGCCCGCCTGCCACGACAGCTCCGCCGGCGTGCACCCCTGGCGCGCGACGGCGTTGGCGAAGCGGGCGCCGTCCATGTGCACCCGCAGGCCCCGCTCGCGCGCCAGCGTCGAGAGCGCGGCGACCTCGGCCGGCGTGTAGGCGGTGCCGAGCTCGGTGGCGTTCGCCAGGGAGAGGACGTGGGGCCGCTGCTCGTGCTCGCCCCGGCCCATGGTCGCCAGCATCGCGGTGACGGCCGCGGGCGTGAGCTTGCAGGCCGGTCCCCGGACGCCCATGAGCTTGGCGCCGCCCGTGTAGAGTTCCGGCGCGCCGCACTCGTCGGTCGTGATGTGGGCCTCGGCGTGGCAGATGACGGCGCCGTACGGCGGGCAGCACGCCGCGAGGGCCAGGGAGTTGGCGGCCGTGCCCGTCACCACCAGGTAGGCGGCCAGGTCGCAGCCGAACACGTCGCGGAGCCGCTGCTCGGCCGCGGCCGTGAGCGGGTCGTAGCCGTAGGCCCGGGCGGTGCCGCCGTTGGCGTCGCGGAGGGCGTCGAGGATGGCGTCGTCCACGCCGTGGACGTTGTCGCTGGCGAAATTCATCGCCCGGGATTCTGCCACGCGGCGCCGACGTCCGTCAGAAACGGAACGTCTGCACGAGCTTCACGGCCGCCTTCCGGTCCAGCGTCGTCCACCGGTCGCTGTCCAGCCAATTGTGGGTGTAGACCACGAACAGGTCGTTGCCCGGCCGCCGGATCCAGCGGAAGCGCATCTGCCAGCCCAGCGACTGGCTCTGCGTGTCGAACTGCACGTTGTTCGTCAGCGAGATCCAGGGGCTGAACTGGACGCTGCCGTCCAGGCGATACAGCTTCGTCGTGAAGGCGCCCTCGGCCAGGTGGACGTCGTTGAACTCGGTGGTGGCCTGGAGGTAGACGCCGGCCTTGGGCCGCAGTCGCACGTTCAGGTTGAACTCGCGCCGGCTGCCCGAGTAGAAGTCGCCGAACGAGTACTCCGCGCGGGTCGAGATCGGCCGGTTCTCGGCCGAGTCGAACGTGAGCTGCTGGCGCCGCCAGGCGTAGCGGCTGCCGAAGGGCAGGAGGATGCCGTCGTCGATCTCGAAGTCCACCTCCAGCTGCTCGGTCACCTGGAACACCTGCGCCTGGAGGCGGTCGCCGCTCTCGAAGAGGACCTCGAGCGGCGTGAGGAAGAACTGCCGGGTGATGAGCGTGTTGTCCGGCAGCGTGGACAGCTCCATGTTGGCCCCGAACTGCAGCTCGCGGACGCCGCCCCGGTTGATGCGCGGCGCGTATTCCAGCCGCGAGTTCCACCGGCGGAAGTTGACGCGCGGCGTGAAGCCGACGGCGGCGTCGTAGGCCGGGTCCACCTCGCGGAAGAACACGCTCGTGGACAGCGGCTCGTTGTTGTACACCACGCGCGCGCCATAGGCGTTGGACCCGCCGGCCACGTCCGCCAGACCGGTGGTGTGGATGAAGTAGCCGCCGGTCTCGAAGTTCTTGTTGGATCCGAGGAACGACGGCGTGGAGAACGTGACGTCGTAGCCCAGCGTGTGCTGGTCGACGAGACCGCTGGCGCCGTCCACGCCGGCACGCCGCGTGTACAGCAGCCCCGCGAACGACTGCCGCCCCAGCCGGCGCTTGAGGCGCAGGGCGGTGAAGTCCTCGGCCGCCAGCCGCGTGTCCGTGCCCGGCGCGCCGTCGTCCTCGCCGGTGCGCACGTGCAGGACGCCCACGTCCTGCTGGCCGATCTGGCCCGTGAGCTTGGCGCCGAGGAGCACGCGCTGCGGCTGCCCGTCGTTCAGGCCGATCCGGCGCGAGAAGAACGGCGATCCGTCGCCGGGCGGGAAGTCGAAGAAGCTCGACCCTTCCAGGAAGAAGCCGCGGCGTTCGGGAAAGAAGAGCGGGAAGCGCGTGAGGTTCGTCCGCCGCTGATCGACCTCGGTTTCCGCGAAGTCCGTGTTGACGGTGAAGTTGGCGCGCAGTCCGGGCGTGACGTTGTAGAACACGTCCATGCCGGCGCTGGCGTCGCCCGTCGCGGCGGGCAGCCCGCTGCCCGGCGCGCTCCCGACCGACGCGATCCCGTACGGCTTCACCTCGAGACCCAGGCCGTGCGACTCCACGTGCACGCCCCGCAGGCGGCCGGCGTTGCTCATCCGCAGCAGCCCCTCGGTGCGCTGCCAGCCCGTCCACAGGCTCTCCTCGTTCTTCCGCCGCACGGTGCGCTGGAAGTTCACGCCCCACTCGTCCGACGCGGCATTGAGGTTCAGCGTGCGGAACGGAATCTCCACCTCTGCGGTCCAGCCGGTGGCGTTGCGCCGGACGCGGGCGATCCAGATGCCGTCCCACGACTTGTTCATGGGCGCGCCGAACTGGCCCCCGCCCCCTCCGCCGCCCCGGCCGCCGCCGCTTCCGCCGGGACCCGTGACCAGGCCGTCGCCCATCGCGCCCGCCGGGTTGATCTCGAAGAAGTAGCCCGTCCGGCCGTCGAGGTAGGTGTCGAGCCCCCACATGAACCGGTCGTCGCCGCTCAGCGGCTCGTCGCGCTGCATCTGGTTGGCCAGGAGGCGATCGGGCTCCGAGTCGTAGCAGATCACGCCGAGGAGCAGCCGGCGGCCGTCGATGGCGATGCGCACTTCGGTGCGCTCCGTCGCCGGCGCGCCGGGGCGCGGATCGCGCTGCCGGAAGTCGGTGGCCGGCACCGCGCGCTTCCACACGGGCTCGTCGAGGATACCGTCGAGGGCGATCACTTCGCCCTCGTGCAGCGGCGCGGCATCGATCACGGGACCGGCGGGGGCCCCGGCGGCGTCCTGCGCGCGCGTCGCGGCCGGGGCCGCCACGACGAACAGGGCGGCGATCGCGCAGGCACACGAGGGACGTGTCATGAGCGGCATCGCGGGTGGACCGGCCGGGAAATACACCGGCAACCGAACCGAGGCACCGAGATCGAAGGACGGCAGCCGAGGAACCGAAATGATAGCGCGGGGGCGACGGCGGCCATGTCACGCCATGCACTCGATCGCGGTCTCGACCGGTGTAAGGACGAGGCGGATCGGCGCGCGGGCCCCGGGCCGCCGGGGTCAGGCGGGGTGCCGGCTCACGGTGTGCGCCACGTGGCGCCGTCGTCGGTCGAGGTCCAGGTACGCCCGGACACGGTCGTCGCGACGATCCGATCCGGCGCCCTCACGGTCACCGACGTGAAGGCCTCCGTCGTCGGCACGTCCACTCGCGTCCACGTGCGGCCGCCGTCGGCAGTGCGTTCGAGGCGGCCGTCGCGCACGCGCCACGGACTGGCCGCCATGGCGGCACCCAACGCCCGGACTCCGGCCGCGTCTGCCGCCGGCTCCGGAGCGGGTGCCCCGGCATTGACGTTCTCGCGCGCGCGCTCGGTCCGGGCGGCGGCGAGGTCCTCGGCCTTGGCCGCGGGCACGGCGACGGCACTCGGAGCCGGCGCCGCCGCTGCAGGAGGCGCTGGTGCGTTCACGGCCACGCGGGCCTGCGACAGGCGCGAGCGTTCCAAGGCGTCCTGCCGCTCGGCACTTGCCACCTGCTTCGCCTCCGTCGCCGCGGTGGCGCCGCCGGCCGCCGGCGGCTGGGCCGTGCGCGTCGGGGCCGGGGCGTCCGCGAGTCGGGTGTCCACCGGAGCAGGCGGCGATGCCGGTGCCTCTTCCAGAGGTGCCTGCTGCCGGGCCGCCTGTGTCGCCTCGAGCGCGCCGGCCGCGGTGGGCGCTGGCCTGTCGGCGGGCGCCGGCCGCCCGATCCAGACGGCGATCACGGCCACCGCCGCCAGCGACGCCACCGGCACGAGCCACCGCCAGCCCGCCAGCCACGTCCAGGGCCCCGCGGCGGTCACGCGTGCCGCCGGGGAAACCAGCCGATCCGGCGCGTCCGCGCTCGCCGCCTCGTACGCCGCCACGATCGCCTGGCAGCGCTCGCACGAGTGCAGGTGGGGCTCGACCAGCCCGCGTTCCGCCGCGCCGAGCTGGCGTTCCGCGTACAGCGCCAGATCCTCGGCGTCGGGACACGCGGTGAGGCCCGCGGCCTCGGCGGCACCCGCCACGGAGGCCACGAGCGGATCGGCCAGCTGCCGACGCAGGGCCTCGTCGCGGTCGGGCACGATGTCCTTGGGCAGGCTCACGGCGTCCTCTTTCCTGTGAACGTGGGCGATCCCGACTCTTGCGGCGGCGAGACCCCGAGGGCGTCGGCCAGCGCCGCATCCCAGGCCTGCCGCGCGACGGCGGCCCAGTCGTCGACCTCACGGGATGACATGCCGCGCGCCTCGAGTTCGCGCTCGATCGTGGCGCGCAGCGTCTGCCGCACCTTGTCCAGCCGGCGCGACGCCGTGGCCTCGCTGACGCCGGCGGCCTGGCCGATGGCGGCCAGCTTCACGCCGTGGACGTAGTACCACGCTATCAGGCGCCGGTCGTCCGCCGACAGCACGACCAGGGCCGCGGTCACGGCGGCGGCGGCCGTGCGCATGGCCGCCGCGTCGTCGGGATCGGGCCCGGCCGGCGCCGCCAGTCGCGCATCGGCCGGGCGTGCCTGGTCGTCGTCCAGGGAGTCGATCCGCCTGCGGGCGCGCACGACATCGACGTGGCGCTGCGCCAGCACGCTGCGCAGCCACGTCGAGAGCTTCGCCCGCCCGTGGTAGTAGCGGAACAGCGACCGCCGCTGCCCGTCCCGCTCGCCGAGGCCGTAGAGATCGGCGTAGAGCGAATCGGCCAGCTCACGGCCCGTCGCCTCGTCGGTCATGGCGCGCGCCGCGCGGTACAGCTCCGGCCGATAGGTGAGCACGAAGTGGTCCCACGCACCGGACAGGCCCTCCGCGCAGGCGATGGCCAGCCCCAGGTCCTCGGCGTGGTGGGTGTCGAGCGGCACGAGCCCGCGGACGTGGCCGGCTGAGGGCGCCCGCGCGTGAAGCGCGTCGAGCACGCCGGCGCCGAAGGCCTCGCGCGTGAGGCCCCATCGGCTGGCGTTCGATCGGTCGTACAGGGCGTCGAGGGCCGCGTCGTCCACGGCGGGCGCCGAGGAGGGCGCGGCGGCCAGGTGGTCGTTCACTCCTCGATCTCGAAGGCCAGATACAGGAACTGTCCCTGCCGGACGATCTGCAGGGCGCACGCCGCGCGCGGCGCCAGACGGGCCACGTGCCGCTTCAGATCCTCCAGGGTCCTCACCGGCGCCCGGTTCACGGCCACGATGAGATCGCCGGCCTCGATGCCGAGCTCGGCCGCCTGCTCGCCCGCCCGCGACGCCACCAGCGCGCCCGAGATCGTGTCATCCACGCCGAGCTGCTCGCGAAGCTCGTCGGAGAGCGTCAGGGCCAGCACGCCGAGCCTCGGCACGAGGTTCTCCGTGCGCGAGACGAGCCCGGCGAAGCGCGCCGGGTCGTCCTGGCGCTCCTCGATGGCCACCGTCAGCGTGATTCGCTGGCCGCCGCGCAGCACCGCCAGGGTGGCCTTCGCCCCCGCGGGCCGGCGGTACAGGTTGACGTCGAGCTGACGGCCGTTCTCGATCGGCTTGCCGTCGAGCGCCACGACGATGTCCCCGATCTTCAGACCCGCCTGGCCGGCGGGGCCGTCCGGGTCGACGTCGGCCACGAGCGCCCCGTCCTCCTGCGGCAGGTCGAGGCCCCTGGCCAGCGGCGCCGTGATCGACTGGACGACGGCGCCGATCGTGCCGCGCCGGACGAGGCCGTACGCCTTGAGCTGCTCGAACACCGTGCGCACGATGTTGCTCGGCGCGGCGAATCCCAGCCCTTCGTTGCCGCCGCCCTGCGACAGGATCAGGGTGTTGATGCCGACCACGCGCCCGTTCGCGTCCACGAGCGGTCCGCCGCTGCTGCCCGGATTGATGGGCGCGTCGGTCTGGATGTAGACCATGGGATCGTCGGGTTCGAGCTGGCGGCCCACCGCGCTCACGACGCCCATCGTCACCGTGTTATCGAGACCGAGCGGACTGCCGAGCGCGAAGACGAGCTGACCGGGTCGGAGCGTGTCGGAGTCGCCGAGGGGCAGCGCCTGCAGCCTGAGCCCGCGGCCGTCGACCTGCAGGAGCGCCAGGTCGGTTTCCTCGTCCACGCCCACCACCGAGGCCTCCAGCGTCCGGCCGCGCGGACGGACGATCGAGGTGCCGGCGGGACGCGACGCCAGCACGACCTGCACGCGCCGCGCTCCTTCGACGACGTGGTAGTTCGTCATCACATAGCCGGCGGTGTCGACGATCACGCCGGACCCGGCGGATCGGCGGCGCTCCACCATCCCGTCGCCGGAGGTGTCGGCGGGATCTCCGGCCAGGCCGCTGGCCAGGACCTGGACGGTGCCGCTGCCGACCTGGGCGGCCAGCGCCTCGAACGAGGCGCTGATGTCGGCCAGGGCGATCGTCCGCGCCGGCGCCGCCACCGGCTGCCCGGGGGCCGCGTCGGCTGTGAACAGGCCGGCCGCCGCCATGAGACCGGCGGTGACGACCCACCGCGCTTGCTTCGATGCCGCCCGACGCTTCATGCCGCTCCGCCCGCCCCCCGAGCTTAGCAGCCCGTGGCGGGGGTTGACGCCGCCATTCGGCCGCCGGGCGGCGGGTCTGGTACAGTCCCATCCGAGTATGACGGCGACGCTGACGTTCCTGGGGGCGGCGCGCACGGTGACCGGCTCCCGCTACCTGGTGGAGTCTTCGGGCCGGCGCGTGCTGGTGGACTGCGGGATGTTCCAGGGCCTCAAGGAACTGCGCCTCAGGAACTGGGCGCCGTCGCCCGTGCCGGCCGCGGCCATCGACGCCGTGGTCGTCACGCACGCCCACCTGGATCACGTCGGCATGCTCCCGCGGCTGGTGGCCCAGGGGTTCAAGGGCCGGATCTTCTGCACGCCCGGTACCCAGGATCTGTGCAGCCTGGTGCTGCCGGACGCCGGTCGGCTCCAGGAAGAGGAGGCGGACCGCGCCAATCGCGGCGGCTATTCCAAGCACCATCCGGCCAAGCCGCTCTTCACCGAAGACCAGGCTGTCGCCACCCTCTCGCGGCTCCAGCCGGTCGGCTATCACCGCCCCGTGCCCGTGGCCAACGGCCTCGAAGCGGAGTTCATCCCGACGGGCCACCTCCTCGGCGCCGCCTACGTCCGGATGCGGCGGGCGGACGGGAGCGGCGGCCCCGTCATCTTCGGCGGCGACCTCGGCCGCTACAACCGGCCCGTGCTGCCGGACCCGTCGGCGGGGACCGCCGCCGACGTCCTGCTCGTCGAATCCACCTACGGCGACCGTCTTCACCCCGACGGTGATGAGACCGAACGCCTCGCGACGCTTATACGGGAAACGTCCGAGCGCGGCGGGAAGCTCGTCATCCCGTCGTTTGCGATAGGCCGGGTGGAGGAAGTCTTGTACGCCATCAAGAAGCTGGAGGACGGCGGCGCGGTCCCGGCGCTGCCGGTGTTCGTGGACAGCCCGATGGCGCTGCACGCGCTGAAGTTCTACGAGCGCCGGGCCCACGAGCTGGACGGGGACATCGGCCGCCACCGCGGCGAGGTGTCCGCCTTCTGTACGGCGCGGTTCACCCCGGTGGCATCGTCCCGGGAGTCCCAGGACGTGGTCAACCGGTCGGGACCCGCCATCGTGATCTCGTCGAGCGGGATGGCGACGGGGGGGCGAGTTCTTCACCACCTGGCCAAGGCGCTGCCCGATCCGAGGAACACCGTACTATTTGTCGGGTTCCAGGCCGCCGGGACGCGCGGCCGACACCTGATCGAGGGCGCCCAGGAGGTCAAGATCTACGGGCAGCAGGTTCCCGTGCACGCGCGCGTGGAGAAGCTGAACGGGATGTCGGCCCATGCAGACGCGAGCGAAATCGTGCGATGGCTGCGCACGTTCCCGTCGCCGCCGCGCACGACCTACCTCGTGCACGGCGAGCCCTCGGCCCAGGACGCCCTGAAATCCCGCATCGAGCACGAGCTGGCCTGGAACGTGCAAGTTCCGCGGCACGGGGAACGTGTGCCTGTTCCTCTGTAGAACACGGTCCAATCCGCCGCGATGCCGCACGACGCCTCGACCCGCCACGACGCTACCGCTGTGGCGTCCCGCCGCTATCTCCTGGAGCGCGTGGACGACGCCGCCATCGTCCAGCTGTACGCGGACGGCTTCGACCAGCTCACCCTCGATCAGAAGACGCTCGTCTGGCACCTGTACCAGGCGGCGCTGGCCGGCCGGGACATCTACACCGACCAGCGCTACCGGCATGCGCTGGAGATGCGCGACTTCCTCGAGGCGCTGGTGCTGCGGGAGTCGGCGCTGGCGCCGGACGTGGCGCGCGAGGTCTGGCGCTACACCAAGCTCTTCTGGATCAACTCCGGGCCGTTCAACAACCTCACCGCGAGGAAGTTCGTGCTGCGGCTGAGCGTCGAGGCGCTGGTGGCGGCCGCCACCGCCGCCGCCGCCGCGGGCGCCCGCTTCGCCTGCCGGCCCGGCGAGGCCCCGGGCGACCTGGCCCGCCGGCTCGCGCCGTACCTGCTCGATCCGTCCGTGGACCCGATGGTCACGAACAAGTCCCCGGGCGCCGGCGGCGACATCCTGCGCGACAGCGCGAACAACCTGTACGACGGCGTGACGATGGCGGACCTCGAGAGCGTCGTCGAGCGCCATCCGCTGAACTCGCGGCTGGTCAAGCGCGACGGCGTGCTCGTCGAAGAGGTGTACCGCGTCGGCGGCCGCTACGGCGCCGAGCTGGCCCAGGTCGTCGAGCACCTGGAGGCGGCTATCCGCTGGGCCCCGCCGCGATTCGCCGGCGCGCTCGAGGCGCTGGTCCGCTGGTATCGCTCCGGCGACGACGAGGACCGCGCCGCCTTCGACGTCGCGTGGGTGACCGCCACCGATTCCCCCGTGGACACCATGAACGGCTTCATCGAGGTCTACATGGACGCCCGCGGCATGAAGGGCGCGTGGGAGGGCATGGTCTACTACGTGAACCGCGCCAAGACCGCCCGCATCGAGGCGCTGGCCGCCCACGCGCAGTGGTTCGAGGACCGGATGCCCATCGCGCCGATGTACCGCAAGCCGGTCGTGCAGGGCGTGACGGCGAGCGCGATCGAGGTCGTGATCGAGACGGGCGACGCGGGCCCGATCACGCCGATCGGCGTCAACCTGCCGAACGACCAGCGCGTGCGCGAGGCCTACGGCAGCAAGTCCGTGACCCTGGCCAACGTGACCGAGGCGTACGAGTTGAGTACCACCGACGAGTACCGCCGCGAGTTCGCATGGTCCGACGAGGAGTTCCAGCGCGCGAAGCGCTGGGGCGGCATGGCGAGCGAGATCGCCACCGAGATCCACGAGGTGCTGGGCCACGGCTCGGGGCGGATGAACGCCGCCGCGCAGGCCCAGCCGCAGGAGCTGCTGCGCGAGCAGTACTCGGCGCTCGAGGAGACGCGGGCCGACCTCGTGGCCCTGTATTTCTGCGCCGACCCGATGATGGTCGAGCTCGGGCTCGTCCAGGCGGACGAGTTCGCCGACGTCGTCCGGACCGAGTACGAGTCCTACGCGCGCACCGCGCTCGTCCAGCTCCGGCGCGTCCGCGAGGGCACGCAGCTCGAAGAAGACCACATGCGCAACCGGCAGGCCATCGTGCACTGGCTGCTGGCCCACACGCGCGCGATCTCGGTGCGCATCAGGAACGGGCGCACCTACCACGTCGTCGACAGCGTGGCGGAGTTCCGCGAGGGCGTCGCCCGGATGCTGCACGAGGTGCAGCGGATCAAGTCCGAGGGCGACTACGCCGCCGCGCGCGAGCTGTTCGACACCTACGGCGTGCACTTCGACGCGTCGCTGCGCGACGAGATCGTCGCGCGGGTGGACGCGCTGAACCTGCCGTCCTACACCGCGTTCGTCATGCCGACGCTGACGCCCGTGCACGACGCCCATGGGGCCATCACGGACGTGATGGTGTCCTACTCCTGCGATTTCGCGGCGCAGATGCTGGCCTACTCCGCCCACCGGCGGGCGTAGACGACGCGGCCCGCCGGCTCGCATCGGCCGGGAACGGCACGGGATCGGCCCCCGCGAGCCTGGCCCCGATCACTCCACCACGGCCTGGTAGACGAGGTTCCCTCGAGCTTCTCGCTGTTACGATGCGTGGAGGCTCCCGGCGCCTACCGGCGACCTCGCCGGCGCTCGCACGCGTCGTGGGCCCGTGAGGCGGCATCCGCCGACTCCCCGAGATTCTGGCGGCGGAACTCGGGCGACAGACACGCGGTGGTGACGGCCGACAGCCGCTCCTGAAGCAGCGCTCCGCCCGTGGCCCACATGGTGAGCGCCGGTCCCGCCGCCGTCACCACGCGCGCGCCGTCCGGGCTGGCCGCCGCGGTCCGGACGTCCGTGCCGGTCCAGTAGGGCTCGCTGAGGCGCGGTTCGCCGGTGTCGACATCCCAGGTGCGAATTCCGTCGCGCTGGGCCGCCTCCACTTCCCGCATGGCCTCCCACATCACGGTGCCGCCGCCGTTGAATCCTACTGGCCTGTCGCCGGAGACGGGCATCGAGGACCGCCGTGCCCCGGTCGCCGCGTCCCAGACCGTCACGTTCGCCTCACACCCCAGGGTTCCGCCGCCCAGGGATCGGGTCACGACCAGTGACCCGTCGGCCACGAACCATCCGTCGCGCGCGCTGCATCCGTGCGGCAGGCCCGCCAGGTGAGTGCCGGTCGTGCCGTCCCACAGGTGGCCCGTGCCGCTCTCGTCCACCGACAGGATCGTCCGCCCATCCGGACCAAGGACGAGATCGGTGAGCTGCGCCCCGTGCTCCAGCGTGAAACGGGTGGTGCCGCTGGCCACGTCCCAGACGCGGGCGACCTTCTCGTCTCCGCCGGTCACGAGCAGCCGCCCGCCGTCGGCAAACGCGGTGAAGCGGACGTAGCCGCCGTGCACCAGCGTGTGGAGGACCTTGCCCGTCGCCGTGTCGACGATCGTGACGCTCTGGTCGTGCCGCGGGGCCATCAGCCCGCCGTCCGGGCTGAAGTCGTCCCGCCAGTCGTTCCGACCCGTGGGATCGCCGCCGTCCGGCGTCTCGAACCGCGCCGAGCCCCGATCGGCCACACCGGAGGCGAGCGTCCAGAGCCGCGCCGTGGACGACGTGCGCGTGGCCAGAAAGCGGTCGCCGGCCACCAGGAGGGCCTGCTCGACGGCGTCGTCGTGCAGGGCACGGAAGCGCTCGCGCCCGGTTGCCACGTCCCACACGCGCGCCGTCATGTCGCGGCTGGCGGTGACGACCACCGTGCCGTCGGCGTCGAAGACAGCCGACAGGATGTCAGCGTCGTGCTGCAGCGTGGCCGTCGGCGCGCCGGTTGCGGGGTCGGAGAGCCACGCGGTGCGGCCCGCGACGTTCAGGACGTGTCGGCCGTCCGGACTGAAGGCCACCGTCGTCACCGGATCCGCCCGCTCCGCCCCCCAGAGCGTCCGATGGTCGCCGAGCGAGAGATCCCACAGGCGCGCCACGGTCTCCTCCTCGAACGTCTCGGGGCGCCCGCTGCCGACGCGCCGCGCGGACGTGATCGCGACCGACTCCATCCGCGGACCGAACGCCACGTGCATGACCTCCGACCCGAAGGTCAGCACGCGCTCCTCCAGGAGGTCGCCGGAGCGCGCGCGCCAGAAGCGCACGGCGCCCGCCGCTGGCGGCGAGCCGTAGGCGCGCCGATCCTCGTGTCCGTCGGCCGTGACGACGAGCGACCCATCCGCCGTGAAGCCGGCCGCAACGAGTCCGCGGTGGACGATGGGATCGCGGACCAGCGGGCCGCCACCGGCGACGTCCCAGACGCGGACCTCGTCGAACGACACGCCGAGCAGCAGCCGGCCGTCGGCGCTGAACGCGACGCGTCTGGTGAAGGGCGCTTCCAACTGGTGCTGCCGCGTCCAGCCATCGACGGCCCACGTTACGAGGCCTCCGTCGCCGGCCGTCACCAGGAGCGTGCCGTCCGGGTTGAAGGCCGCGGTCTGGATCGGGCGGTCGGTTGGCAGCGTGGCGATCGGGAGATCCGCGTCCACCGACCACACCCGGGCGCCATCCGCGGTCACGGCCACGACGAGGGTGCCCGCCGGATTGAAGGTGGCGTCCCTGACGTCGTTCCCCTGCGTCCAGGTGCGACGCCGCACGCCGCCCTCCGCGTCCCACAGCTGCACCGTGCCGTCCTTCCCCCACGTCAGCACCAGGCGCCCGTCTGGCGCGAAGGCTGCGCCGTTGACGGCGTCGGCGTGGGTCACGCTGAACCGCCGGGTGCCCGCGTCCAGGTCCCAGACGTGCACCGCCGTTCCCGCGGCGTCGCGATAGTACTCCTCACCCACGGTGCCCGTCCGCACCGCCACCAGACGGCCCGTCGGGTCGATCGTCGCGGCCACGACGGCCTCGTCGTGGCCCAGGACGCGGATCGCGCGCCCCGTCACGGCGTCCCACACCGTCGCCGACGACCCGGACGTCGTGACGACGCGCGTGCCGTTCGTGTCGAGCGCGACGCTGTGGACGGCGTGCTCGTGGCGAAGCTCGGTGCGGACGAGGGGGCGGCGCAGGGCCTCACCGAGTCGCCGGGGCGCGAAGCGCGTGGCCGTCGGGTTCTGCAGTTCCAGGAGCACGAGGGCGGCGCTGGTGGGGTCGCGCGGAAGCCATTCGCCCGCGACGGCCACGCGTGCGATGTCGAGGGCCCGGACCTGTTCGCGCGTGGCCCGCGCCGCCTGGATCACGGCGAACGCCAGGAACGCGCCGAGCACCGCCAGGACGCTGACGGCGGCACCCGTTACGAGCACGCGCTGCCACCGGCGTCTCGCCATGCCAGCGCGCACGAACGCGGTCGGGGCGTCCGCGCGACCCGCGCGCCGGTCGTCGGCGCGCAGGAGCTCGTGGGCCTGGAGCAGGCGGCCGCCCCGCCACAACACATCGCCGGGCCGGCCGGCGTCGTGCCAGGCGGCGGCGTCGCGCTCGATCTGCTGCGCCAGGAGCAGCTCGGACCGCGCATTGGTGAGCCACGCCTGCAGCGGCGTCCAGGCGCGGAACAGCGCCTCGTGCGCCACCTCCACGATCCGGCGATCGCCGTCCAAGCGCGTGACGAGCACCCGGCGGTCCACCAACGTGGTCAGCAGGTCGTGAACGCGCTGGATGTCGGCGTGGTCCCAGTCCACGGGCCGGCGCGCGTACGTGCCGTCGTCACCGAGCCGCGCCATCTGCAGCAGGGCCCGCCGGAGGGCGTCCTCCTTCCGTTCCCGGACGGCCGTGGCGAGCACGGCCTCGGCCTCGCGCGCGATCGTGCCCTGCAGGCCGCCGAGCCGCTCATAGGCGGCGAGCGTGAGCGGCTCGTCCCCGCGCCGATCCCGCCACATCACCGACAACGTAAAAGACAGCATCGGCAGCGCGTCCGGCGTGCCGGTGTCGGCCAGCAGACGATCGACGAGGCCGTCCTCGATCTCGATGGCCGCGAGCCGCGCCGGCATCGTGACGACGCGCCGCATGCCGTCCGCCCGCATGGGTCCCAGGGACAGGCTCTCGAAGTCCACGCCGTGGAGGGCGGGGTGGTGCTGGAACAGCCCGAGGAAGTCGGACCGCAGCGTGCCGACGATCGTCACGGGACTGTGTGCGGCCTCCACCGATGCGTGGAGCATCGCGAGGAAGTCGTGCACGGCCGGCTCGTCCCGTCCGAGCAGCTCCTCGAACTGGTCGATGACCACGAGGACTCGCGCGTCGCGGTGCCGCGAGAGGCGGCGCAGGTCGAGCGCGGCCTCGACGAGGGGTGTCGTTCCGGGCGCGGCGATCGTCTCGCCCGGCGGCGCCGGCCCAGCCGACAGGCGGCGGAGGTCGTCGAGGCTCCACTCGAGATAGTTGCGTACACGCGGCGTGAGTGGCGGCGGGTCCTGGCGCACGCGTTCCAGCACCTCGATCAGGCGGCGCAGGCGCTCATCGGGGGCCCGCTCGCCGGCGGGGTCCGGTGCCGGCTCGGGTTCGGCGGCGGCAGGAGGCGTCCATGCGGCACTCAGCCGCTCGCGCAACTGGCGTCGCCGACCCGCCTCGTCGAGGTGATCGGGCGCGTAGCGGTCGAAGGCGCGGCCGAACGACTCGGTCAGCTCCGCCCAGGGATCGCGGCCGGGCCGGAACGGGTCCACGATCAGCCAGTCCTCGCGGGCCCGCAGGCGCGGGAGCACCCCGGCGCGGACGAGGGACGACTTGCCGCTGCCCGAGGCCCCCAGCACCAGCACGACCGGCGGGGCGCCCCGATCGAGCAGTTCGAGGGCCGCGAGCGCTTCGTCCTCACGCCCGAAGAACACGGGCGCGTGATCTTCCTGGTACGCGCTCAGCCCGAGATACGGCGGCTCCTTCGGATTCCAGTTCGTGGCGACGCCGGTGAGGTCCAGCGCCTCGAGCGCGCGCCAGAGCCGCCCGTAGGCGTCGTCCTCGCCGCGACCCAGATCGATCAGCTGCCGCTCGGTCAGGATGGCCGGCAGCGCGGCGTCGGCGGGCAGCGGACCGGCCAGCAGGCCGATCACGGGCTTGCCCTCCATCCTGGCCAGGGCGATTTCGGCGAAGCACCAGTGCGATCGCAGGTACTCGGCGGTGCAGATCGCAATGACGGCGCGGCACGCCCGGAGCTTGCGGTAAAGGGTCCGCTCCCAGCTCTGGCCTCCGACGATGCCCTTCGCGGGATCGAGGTCGAGGAAGACCGAGTGGAAGTCCTGGCCGCTGAGACGCTGCTCGACGGCGCGCGCCAACGCGCTGTCTTTCGAGCTGTGGCTGATGAAGATGGCGCTCATGCGCGGCCCCGGGCGGTTGGCGGCGGGCTCGCTCGACCCGCGCCATCGTAGCAATTACGGCGGCGGGCGACGATGCCGGTCCGGATGGTGGAGGACGGCCTCGATCTCGCGGACGAGCAGCCCGATCGTGACGTCCCAGTCGCCGTTGGCGGGCGTGACGGCCTGGAAGCGCGGCAGCGCCGCGAGCGACTCCGGCAGGTCGGCCGCGTCGGGGAGCCTCGCGCCTTCCACCACGACCGGGAAGAGCACCTTCCTGCCGGCGATCAGCGCCTCGATCTCCCCCCGGACGACGTCGTTCGGCTGGTGGAGCCGGGGAGGTTCGCCGCCGGGTCCCCGTGCCAGCCACGACCGTCCGATCACGACCACGCCGACGGCGCACGCGTCGACCGCCTGCCTGATGGTCTCGTCCCACGCGTGGCTCGGCGCGATCCCGCTGACGTCGAAGAACACCCGCCGCGATCCGAAGTGCTCGGCCAGTTCGTGCGCGATCCGCCCGGCGGCGGCCGGCGCGTCGCTGCGCCGGTAGGACACGAAGATGTCGGGCCGCTCGGCCAGCGTGCCCCGGAGCAGGTTCGCGAGCTCGCCGGTGCCGCTCACCCAGGGCTCGGCCAGCCGCAGGTACTGCGAACGGCTGACGCCCGGCACCGGGTGCGCCTCCCACGTCCGGAGGATGTCCTGGAACACCTCGTCGGAGTTGCCGGTCAGCCCGCCCATGAAGGGCAGCGGGAAGACGGGGCGTCCGCGGTCCAGCATGCGGCGCGCGATGTCGAGCGCGCCGCGCCCGCCGCCCACCATCACGCCCGCGTCGGCTCGTGACACGGCCTCGCGCTTCCAGGTCTCGACATCGGTGACGGCCACCCGGCACGCACGCGGGGCGGCGAAGCCCGGCAGGGGCCACCCGCCTCGCCGCAGGATCCGGCTGGCGCCCAGGGACACCTGCCAGACGGCGCCTTCCGGCGACCCGCCGCGTTCGGCGATCGCATCGCAGAAGCTCCGGGCCACCCAGTAGTCCACGCCGGTCGAGTTGCCGGTGACGAGGCCGAAGCCGGCGTCGGCCAGCATGCCGCCGATCAGGCGGGCCGCGCGGCGCTTGGCCGCGTTGGCGAAGCCCGTCCCCATCACGAGCACGAACGTCGTCCGGGCGGTGGTCATCGGCGGCGGGTTCCTGGCCGTTCGCGGCATCGGCGGCGCCGCTACGGCGTCTTCGAGCGCGCCGGGACGATCGTCTCCCCGCGCGCCAGCATCGCGACGAGCGCCGCGATCTTGCGCGCGCGGCCGGCCGGCGTCCGCATCGCCGCCGTCCGGAAGGCGAGCGCGAAGAGGTTCATGCGGTTCAGGGTCGCGAACGTCGTCCGGGCGCGGGGGTTGGCGTCGATGGCCGCCCGCAGGTCCTCGGGGAGCGCCTCCCGCGAGGCGGATCGGATGGGCGCGTATGCCGCGTCCCAGCGGCCATCGGCCTTGGCGGCGTCCACCTGCCGGAGGCCCGCCGGCTGCATGCGGCCGGCCTTCGTCAGCCGCGCCACGTGGTCACGGTTCACCTGGCTCCACACGCTGCGCGGCCGCCGGGGCGTGTAGCGCTGCAGGAACGACGTGTCGTCCCACGCCTTGCGAAGACCGTCGATCCATCCCCAGCACAGGGCCGCGTCGAGCGCCTGGGCCGCCGTGATGCTCTTCGTGCCCGAGTGCTTCTTGTAGAGGCGGAGCCAGATCTCGTCGGCCCGCGCGTGGTTCGCGCGGAGCCACGCCTCGAACGCGCGCCCGGTCGTGAAGGCGCGGATCGCGGCCGGGTTCGGGATAACGGGCGCCACGGCCCGCCAGTGTGCCATGGACCGCCGGGCCGCGGCCCCGGGTCCGGTCCGGGCCCGCGTCCGCGCCACAATTGACGGATGCCCGTCACGCTCCCGCCCGAGGTCACCAGACAGCTGCACACGTCCATCAAGAAGTTCTGCGCCGAGCACCTCGACGAGGAGATCGGCGACCTCAAGGCGGCGCTCTTCCTGGAGTTCTGCCTGGCCGAGGTGGGGGCCGTGGTCTACAACCGCGCCATCGGCGATGCTCAGCGCTACTTCCAGGACCGCGTCACCGACCTGGAGGGGGTCTGCTACCAGCCCGAGTTCAGCTATTGGGCGCGGCGGTCCGGGAAGCGGGAGTGACCAGGCCGACGCTCGTGCCCAGCGGGTCGCGCAGGATGGCCATCACGTCGCCGTCCGGCAGGACCGACCGCGGCACCACCACGGCGCCTCCGTGGGCGAGCGCGGCCTCGATCGCGGCGTCCACATCGTCCACCTCGACGAAGAGCTGGACGAACGTGGCGGCATCGGCGGGGGCCGGCCAGACGCCGCCCTGGATGCCGCCGCCCGTCTGAAGCGCCCGATAGCCCAGGGCGTTGTCGCGGCGTTCCACCCATCCGAACACCGCCCCGTAGAACCGGACCACCTCGTCCGGGCGGGGCGAGACGATCTGCCAGCGGACGACCGGGGCTCCCATCACTCCTCCACGCGCCAGCGATCGGCGGCCGGCATCGCCAGCGTTCCCAGGCGGAGCGCCTCCTGCAGCGCCACCTGGACCTCGTCGAGCGACATCGCGGTCCGCTGGGCGATCCACCGCGCGTCGGCCGCGAACCCTGGCGCGGCGGCCAGCGCCCGCAGCCGATCGACGCGCTCGCGGCGCTGCGCGGCGACAACCTCGGGCGCGCTCCACCCCAGGCGGCCGCCGAGCACGGCGAGGGTGCGATCGGAGGGCCGGCATTCCTGCCGCCGCAGGCGGCTCACCGCGGAGTGCGAGGCGCCGAGCGACCGCGCGAACGCACGCAGCGAGTAGCGAGGGTTGTGCCGCCGGCGGCGGTCGAACTCGGCGGCGAGCGCGGTCCCGAGCGTCACGGCCCACAGCGTGGCACCGCGCTCCAGCGAGGTCAATCGGTCCGGCGCAGAAAGTGGTGCATCCCCCCAGCGCCCGGGCCGCGCCGGCTGAATCGGGGCCGGGGCGGCCCCATGCTAGAGTCCGCGCATGTGTGATTTCGGCCGCGCCCACGACCATGAGGCTTTCGGTTACCTCGTCGACACGCCCGAGATCCGCGGGCTCATCGACGAGACGCGGCGGCTGACGGCCAGTGTCGACGACGTCGCGGCGAGGGTGGAGGCGCTGAAGGCCGCCTTCGCGCGCCTGCTGGCCGCGGACGGCTGGCTGCCGGACGCCTACGGGGCGCCTGACCTCACGAGCGGGATGGGCAGCGGGATCGGGCAGTACGCGCTCTATCGCGCGGAGGACGGGTCGCTCACGCTCTTCTCGCTGGTCATCCCGGCCGGCGCCGAGACGCCCGTCCACGACCACCTGGCCTGGGGGCTCATCGGCGTCTACCGCGGGCGCCAGCAGGAGACGGTGTATCGCCGGCTCGACGACGGGGCCGATGCCTCGCGCGCGGATCTCGAGGTGTCCCGCACCGCCCTGATGGACACGGGCGAGTTCTACGCCCTGCTGCCGCCCCGCGACGACATCCACTACGTGAAGACCGTCTCGGACGGGCCGTCGGTGTCCATTCACCTCCTGGCCAACGACACCGCGTGCGTGTGGCGCCACCGGTTCGAACCGGCGACCGGGGCGGTGACGGCCTTCCGGTCCGGGTACAGCAACGCGCCGTGTCCGCCTGAGCCGTCCGCCGCGCCCGCGGCCACCACGTAGGCACCAGCGCCCACTTGGGTGACACTGAGGAGGTATGTCCGGCGCCTCCCTGATCGTCCGCCTTCGTACGTACGTGGCGCTGACCGCCGCCGCGCTGGCCGCGACCGCGCCGGCCGGCCGCGCGCAGGAGCCCATCGAGGTCCGTCTCCTCCAGGCCGAGGATGCCCGGCAGCTCACGCCCGAGACGCAGGCACTCTTCGTCGAGGGCATGAAGAGCCCCGACCCGAAGGTCCGCGCGCAGGCCGTCCGGGCCGCCGGCCGCTTCGAGACGCCGGCGCTCATCTTCGACGTCCTGCCGCTCCTGGCCGATCGGGACGCCAACGTCCGCCGGTGGGCGGCCATCGCCGCGGCCAGCTCCGCCCGCGTCTTCGGCATGGAGGCCCTCGAGACGCTCGTCCGCGTGATGCCCGCCGCCGAGGCCGCCGACTGGGCCGAGTTCGCCGCGTCGGTCGGGCGGATCCCCGTGGTCACCGAGGACCAGTTCCACCAGGTGGAGCAGGCGATCCTGACGGGCCTGCCCGCGCCGGCCTCGTCGCCCCAGGTGGTCCGCGCGCCCCGGCGCGCCGTGCCCGCGGCCGGCGCGGCGGCCGCCGGCGCCGCCGTGAGGACCGAGGGCGCGGCCCGCGGTCTCGAGGCGCTCACGAGAGTGAGCGGCAAGGTGCACGCCCTGAGCGCCGACGGACGCGCGCGCCTGGCCCTGGTCGTGGAGACTCCCGACGCGCCAGGCTCGCAGGCGCTCGTGCGCGCCCGGCGCCTCGCGCTGCAGGCCCTGCGCAACGCCCGCGCCGTGGACGGCGATCTCCTTCGAGTCGCCGCCCGGGACCCAGACGACGAGGTGCGGCGCCTGGCGGTGGGTGCCGCCGGTGCCGCCGTGACCGCCGAGGCGCCGTCGCTCGTGCCGGCCGACGTGCGCGAGGCCATCCTCGCGGCGGCGCTGAAGGACCCCGAGCCCCGCGTGCGCTACGAGGCGCTCGGCGGCTGGGGGCGCCACCTGCAGGTGCGCACCTGTCAGCCGGTCCTGGCGGCGCTCCAGGATCCCAGCCCGCACGTCGCGCTCCTGGCTCTCGATCTGCTCGGCGGCGGGTGCGGCCCGGCCACGCCCGTGGCCGCCGCACTCGGCAAGGAGGCGTCGGCGCTGCCCCCGGCCGCCGGTGCCTGGCACCGGGCCGCGCACGCCGTCGTCAGCCTGGCCAGGGTGGCGCCCGACGCGGCGCGCCCGCTGCTGCCGCGCTTCGCCGGCCACCCCACGTGGCAGGTCCGGATGTACGCCGCCCGGGCCGCCGGTCAGGCGGCGTCGATCGACACGCTGACCCGCCTGGGCGCCGACGACCGGGACAACGTCCGGAACGCCGCCCTCGACGAGCTCGCGCGGCTGCAGCGGCCCGAGGCCCTCGCGGTGGCCTACGCCGCGCTCGATCGCAACGACTATCAGCTCATCATGACGGCCGCCCGGGCGCTCACGGCGGAGCCCGAGCGGGCCAGGGCCGCCAAGGCGCTCGTCACCGCGCTGGTGCGGCTCTCGCTCCAGGGGCGCGACACCTCGCGCGATCCCCGCGTGGCGATCCTGACCGCGCTCGCCGACGTGGGCAGCCGGTCCGACGTCGAGGCCATCTCGGGCTTCCTCACCGATCCGGAACCGCGCGTGGCCGACCAGGCCGCCAAGGCCCTCGAGCGGTGGACGGGGGAGCCGCGGCAGGCCACCCCTCGCGCGCGCCGCCTGGTCGGGCCCGACCTGGAGATGCTGCAGCGGGCGTCGGGCCAGCGCCTGCGCATCACCATGGCGGGCGGCGGCGTGATGGAGTTGCGTCTGCTGGCCGACGAGGCGCCGGCGACGGTGGCGCGCGTGGCCGCGCTGGCGTCCAAGGGCTACTACGACGGCCTGACGTTCCACCGCGTGGAGCCGACGTTCGTGCTGCAGGGCGGGAGTCCCGGCGCCAACGAGTACATGGGCGACGGACCGTACATGCGCGACGAACCCGGCGTGGCGCACCTGCGCGGCACGGTCGGCATCTCGACGCGCGGCCGCGATACCGGCGACGCCCAGATCTTCGTGAACCTCGTGGACTCGCCCCGGCTCGATCACGCCTACACCGTGTTCGCCGTCGTCGAGCGCGGCATGGACGTGGCCGACCGCGTCCTCGAGGGCGACGTCATGACGAAGGTCGAGCTCGTGGACGGCCCGGGCCGGTGATGCCGGCGCCGGTCCGATCGTCACGGCTGCCACGGGACCTCGCCCCGAACCGGCTCTCGGAGGCCATCGCGCGGCGGCGCGCGTCCGGCCCGCCGCCGATCGACCTGACCGAATCGAACCCCACGCGCGTCGGGCTGCCGTACCCCGACGACCTCCTGGCGCCGCTTGCCAGCGAGGCCGCCACCCGCTACGAGCCGCAGGCGCTGGGCCTGCCCTCGGCGCGCGCCGCCGCCGCATCCGACTTCGCCCGCCGCGGCGTGGACGTGCCCGCCGGCCGCGTGTGCCTCACCGCCAGCACGAGCGAAGCGTACTCGTGGCTCTTCAAGCTGCTCTGCGAGCCGGGCGATCGCGTGCTCGTGCCGCGTCCGAGCTATCCGCTGTTCGAGCACCTCACGTCGCTCGAGGCGGTCGAGGCGTCGCCGTACGAACTGGACCTGCACGGCCACTGGCGGCTCGACGTGGCCGCGCTGGCGCGCCAGATCGACGAGCGCACGAAGGCCGTCCTCGTCGTGTCGCCCAACAACCCGACCGGATCGGTGCTGGACGGCGATGAGCTCGATCACCTGGCCGAGGTCTGCGCCGCGCGCGACGTGGCGCTCGTGGGCGACGAGGTGTTCGCGGACTACCGCCTGGACGGCCTTGCCCCCGCGCCCTCGGTGGCGCAGCAGTCGCGGGCGCTCGCCTTCGCGCTCGGCGGTCTGTCGAAGACCGTGGGGTTGCCGCAGGTGAAGCTCGGGTGGATCGGCGTGGCCGGACCGGAGGCCGCCGTGGACGACGCGCTGCAGGGCCTCGAGGTCGTCGCCGACACGTATCTGTCGGTGTCCACCCCGGTCCAGGTCGCGCTGCCGTCCCTCCTGTCGAGGGGAGCCGTCGTGCGTGACGCCATCCGCGACCGGACCGGCCGCAACCTCCAGGCGCTCAGGCACGCCGTGCACGCGCATCCGGCCGTGACGCTCCTGCCGCCCGCGGGGGGCTGGTGCGCCGTCCTCCAGGTTCCGGCCGTGAGGAGCGAGGAGCGCCTGGTCCTGGATCTCCTCGAACGGGACGGCGTCCTGGTGCATCCGGGCTACTTCTTCGACTTTCCGCGCGAGGCCTTCGTGATCGTGAGCCTGCTGGTGGACCCCGCGCAGTTCGACACCGCCATCGCCCGCCTGCTCGCCAGGGCGACGGAGGCGGGGGCGTGAGCGCGCGGCCGACGCGCCAGAGCGGCATCGGCGTCCCGCTGTTCTCGCTGGCGTCGTCCACGGGCTGGGGCCTGGGCGAGTTCACCGACCTGCCGGCGTTCGCGGCCTGGTGCCGCGAGGCCGGCCAGCGGTACGTCCAGCTCCTGCCGCTCAACGAGATCTCGCCGGGCGAGACGTCGCCGTACTCGTCGATGTCGGCGATGGCGCTCGATCCGCTGTACATCCACGTCCCCGGCGTGCCCGACGTGGCGGCCCTGGGCGGAGAGGCGGCGCTCGGCGCCGCCGAGCGCGAGCGCCTCGAGGCGGTCCGCGCGTCGGCGGGCGTCCGTTACGCCGATGTCCGGGCGCTGAAGTCGCAGGTGATGCGGCGCGCGTACGCGCGGTTCAGGCGCGACGAACTCGCCCACGACACGGCGCGGGCCCGGGCGTTCGGCGCCTACATCGCCCGCGAGGCGTGGTGGCTCGACGCCTACACCACCTTCCGGGCGATCCACGCGTCGCAGGACGAGAAGGCGTGGTGGCAGTGGCCGCCGGCGCTGGCGTCGTGCGATCGCGGGGCCGTCGCGCAGGCGGCCGGGGCGCTCGACGAGGAACGCGGGTATCGCGCCTACCTGCAATGGATCGCGGAGGATCAGTGGCAGGCGGCGCGCCGGGCGTCGGCGGGCGTGCGGATGTTCGGCGACCTGCCGTTCATGATCTCGGGCGACAGTCCCGACGTGTGGGAGCGGCGCGAGCAGTTCATGCTCGACGCCTCGGTCGGGGTGCCGCCGGATGCCTTCTCCGACAGCGGGCAGGACTGGGGGCTGCCGCCCTGGCGCTGGGAGCCGATGCAGGACACGGGCTTCAAGTGGATGCGAGCCCGGGCCCGGCGGCTGGCCGCGCTCTTCGACGGGCTGCGTGTCGATCACCTGGTAGGGCTCTACCGCATCTACGTCCGGCCGCACGACGACACCCAGCCCCGCGTCTTCTCCCCGCCGGACGAGACGATGCAGAGCCGCCTCGGCGCGCGGCTCCTCAACATCTATCTCGGCACGGGCCTCGAGATCGTCGCCGAGGATCTGGGCACCGTGCCCGACTTCGTCCGGTGGTCCATGGCGCGCCTGGGCGTCCCCGGCTTCAAGGTCATGCGCTGGGAGCGCGCGTGGACCGAAGAGGGCCAGCCCTTCGTGGACCCGTCCGCGTACCCCGAGGTGTCGGTGGCGCTCACGGGGACGCACGACACCGAGACGCTGGCCGAGTGGTGGCGGGACCTGAGCGAGGCGCACCGGGCGGACGTGCTGGCGCTGTCCGGCCTCGCCGCGAGCGGCCCGTGGCCGGTGGAGCACGCGCGGCCGTTCGTGCCGGACGTCCGCGACGCGATCCTTCGCGCGCTCCTCGCCAGCCCCGCGCGCTATGTCATGCTGCCCCTCCAGGACGTGTTCGGCTGGGAGGCCCGCATCAACACGCCGGCCACCGTGGGCGACGCCAACTGGACGTGGAAGGTGCCGATACCCGTCGACCGGTGGCGTGACTCGCCGCAGTGGGTCGAGCGGGCCCAGGCCCTGCACGACTGGTGCGCCGCCGCGAATCGTTGAGGTTGATTCGCGACGGGACGGTGGGGACCGTTGGCCGAATCCCGAGGGCCGCGAGGTGGCGCTCGGCGTTCCGTGCTACTGGCTCGTGCCCGCTGCCGGTGCGCCCGCGTTCCGCCTCACCTGAGTCCGGCCGGCGCGGGCGTCGGCACGCGGACGTTGGAGGTCAGGGGGAACTGGCCGGCGCCGCCGCTGCCCCACGCCCACAGCGTGCCGTCGCGCAGCACGGCGAACGAGTTGTTGCCGGCCGCGAACACCGCCGCGACGCCCGCGATCTTCGGTGTGAGTGGCCGGGGGTGGTAGCCGGGTCCGGCGCCCGTTCCCGCCTGTCCCCAGTCCTGGTTGCCCCAGACGCGCAGCGTGCCGTCCTTCAGGAGCGCCAGCGTGTGGCGCCCGTTGACGCCGAGCGCCACCGCGGTGACGGTCGTGAGGCCCGGCACCTGCTGGGGTTCGAGGACGAAGCCGCGGTCCGGGCCGGGTTGCACCGTGGGTGCCGGGAACCCGAACTGCTGCTGCCAGTTCGAGCCCCACACCCAGACGGTGCCGTCCTTCTTCACCGCGGTCGAAATCCCGGCGCCGGCCACGGCCTGCACGACGTCGGTCAGTCCAGGAATCTCCCCAGGGTTGTCGAGCGCGAGCTCCACGCGCGGCGGACGTCCGAGCGCCCCGTAGAAGTTCGAGCCCCACGAGACGACGCGGCCGTCCTTCGTGAGCGCCAGGACACATCCCCCTCCGGCCGACACGGCGACCACACCGGTGAGGCCCGGCACCTCGACAGGCCGGTACGCCGGGCCGGCCGTGCTCGGCGGCCCGGTGTAGTCGCTCTTGGCACGGCCATCGCCGATGTTGCGGCCGCCCCACGCGCGCACGGTGCCGTCGGTGAGTACGGCGTACGCCGACGTGCCGTCGGCTGCCACGCTCGCGACATCGCTCAGGCCCTCGATACGCGTCGGGGTCTCGACGCCGCGATACTCCGACGACTGCGTGCTCGTCGCGAGCCGCGGCGCCTGCCCCTGGCCGTTGCCGAGCTGTCCGGCATCGGCGCGGCCCCACGCCATCACGGTGCCGTCGTCGAGCACGGCGTAGGACGCATCGGCGTTCGCGGCGATGTCCACCGCCTTGGCGGGCAGCGCGATCGCGACGAGGGCCGTGGCCCGGCTGTTGGCGCCTGGGATGGCGGCCACGGGGCCGAGCTGCCCCGAGATGTAGGTGCCCCATCCGGCCACCGTGCCGTCGGCCCGCAGCAGCAGCTTGTGCGCGTCGCCCGCGATCTTGACGATGCGGGTAGAACTACCGGGTGCCGGAGCCTGCGACGGCTGGCGGGCGGCGGGCGATGCCGCCAGGGCCGCGATCAGCCCGGCGGCGAGCGCCGCGACGGGCCAGCGCCCACACGCGGACGCCCACGAAGAGCGCCCGCGGGCGTGCGGCCGCAGGCGTCGAGGATGTCGGTGACGGGGAGCTGCGCTCGAGCTCATCGGTTGAGGATAGGGCATCGAGGCCCTCCGACGAGCGTGCGGGCGCAGGACTTCATCGATGGGCCGGGGCGGGCTCCGACCGTCGTCAACCGACCGTCGTGGGGCCTTGGCGGGACCGCAGCATGTCGACTGCCCACGCGACGTCCAGCGGCGTCCCGTCCCACGTGGGCAGGCGCCGAGGTGCTGCGGGCCGCTGGAGGTCGCCAGGTGTCAGGGGCATTCGAGGGGCCGCTTCGATTCCCGATCCGTCAGGGCGCCTGAAGACGGTGGCGCCGTCGCGGTCCATCGACACCCCGTATCCACCCTCGTGAATCGCCCGATGATGGCGGCGGCAGAGCAGCACGAGGTTCGACAGGCTCGTCGCGCCGCCATCCATCCAGTGCTCGACGTGATGGGCGTCGCACCGCCGCGAGGTGCAGCCGGGGAACCGGCAGTGCCGGTCTCGTGCGTCGAGGGCTCGCCGAATCGCCGATGGGATGGGGCGCGTCCGGCGGCCGACATCCAGTGGCGTACGGGAGGCGTCGTGCGCCATCTCGATAACCGCCGCATCGCACGCGAGGCGCCGCGACGTTTCCGCGGAAACGCAGACCGGCACACCATCCATCTCGATGACGCCGCCCATCGCAATTGCCGAACTCTCAGTGGCGCCCTGTTCGACGTGCAGCACCACCTGATAGCGATCCCCGGAGGAGCCGCGGTCGAGCGAGGCGGTTAGCGCCACCTCCGCCAGGCGTCCGAGTGCGTCCGCCCGGCGCTGCGTAGGCGTCACGTCTTCCTCCAGTGTGGCAGCGGGCGGCACACCGACGCCCTCCCCGCGCAGCATGTCAGCGGCCACCTCGAGCGCGCGCTGTACGACGGCGCCGACCTCGGGCGAAAGCCGGCCGCGGATGACCACCATGCCGTCGTCGTCCACCCACGTCGTCAGGTGTCGCCGAAGATGCCGCTGATTCTCGTGTGCCCGTTCCTCTGCCAGATCCGCACGGCGCCAGGCGCGCACCACCCGCTCGACCTGTGCCGCCGTCCCGGCGAGGGCCAGATCCACGAGTCGACGCTCGTTCTCCGGCGTGGCCACGCGCGTGATGGCGCGCACCTTGGCGTACGACACCTGACCGGCCTCCATAGTCATACTGGTGAGCGGCAGCGCAGCAAGCGCCCGGGCCACGCGCACCTTCTCGCGGCAGGCGCCGAGGTCGATGCCCGTGCGCCAATGGAGCCAGTGGGCGCACGACAGGAACCCATCGTTCCAACCGCGACGTGCGTCGAACTCGCGCAGGAGCACGAGCAACTGATACGTGGCGGCGTGAAGCTTCGTGGCCAGTTCGGCGATGGCTTCGCCGAGGTCGTTCGTGGAGGAGGCGGCAGGAACGAGCGACGTGTCAGCCGCGGTCGTCGAGGGAACGTCGAGAGCGATCGGGGGCGTCATTCCCCATCATACGGACGCCGAAGCTGGTCGCTCAGGATTGCCTCTGGCTCGAGAGCGCCAGCCAAAACACGCCGAACGCGGTCATGGCTTCAGTTCGTGGCCTACGGGCCGGTCGGGCGACGCATGCAGCGGTTCTGCGCGCACTCTCGCGCTGAATCGCGGTGCAGCCTGAAAAGACTGTCAAGGGGAAAGTGAGCGGCGAACACCTATCGCGGCGAATTGACCGTGGTGCCGGTTACCTGTCGCGGGGAGTGGCCGGCGCTGACGGAGAAGTACGGCCCCCGGACGACGCCGTACGGCTGGCGGCGCAGATCGCCGACGGCCTCGAGGCTGCGCACGACCGCGGAATCGTCCATCGTGACCTCAAGCCCGCGAACGTCAAGGTGCGTCCGGATGGCACCGTGAAGGTTCTGGATTTCGGTCTGGCGAAATTGGTGGACGCCCGAGCGAAGTCAGCGAGCGGGCCTGACGCTGCACACGCACCGACGACGACCGGCCCGGCTCAGTCGACCGGCCTGGGAATCGTGCTGGGGACGGCGGCGTACATGGCGCCGGAGCAGGCTCGCGGCGAGGACGCAGGTCGACCGGCCGACCTCTGGGCGTTCGGATGCGTGTTGTTCGAGATGCTGATTGGCACTCCGCCATTCCGCGTCAGCTCGGTGGCCGAGCTGATTGGCGAGGTGCTCAAGGCAGACCCGGACTGGACCCGCCTGCCAGTAGATACGCCGCCGAACGTACAGCGCCTCCTGCGGCGCTGTCTCGTGAAAGACCCACGGCGACGATTGCAGCATTTCGGAGACGCCCGCCTGGACCTGACGGACGTCGAGCCTGCGCCGTCCGCCTCCTCCGCATCCCGACCCGGGAAATTCCCTGGCGCAGGCGTGGCGTGGCTCGCTGCGGCCGTCGCGGCGGCGGCTGCGAGCGCGCTCGCATTCAGACCGGTGCCGATGCGCGCCCCCGCGCCTGTACGTGCGTGACCTGTGGGCGCGCGAGAGCCGGGTGCTCGCCGCGACCGACGCCTGCTCGACCTCGTGCGCTCGACGATGTCTCGGATGACATCCGAGAGCGCCATCGGAAGTTCGTACGGGAACTCCTATGGCGTCTGGACGCCCGACGGCAAGCGGCTGGTGTTCAGGACGGCCGCGGGACTTCGCATCGGCAATGCCGATGGAAGCGCGTCCATTTTCCGGAGCCGACGCGGAAGTGGTCGGTCTCCGTCGATGGCGGCACGCAGCCGATGTGGAGCCGCGATGGAAAGGAGATCTTCTATCGCAGTCGATCGAGGATGCTCGCCGTGCCGGTGGTCGCCGGATCGGACGGCCTGCGGCTGGGCCGACCGGTCCAACTGTTCGATCGCGAGTTCAACTACGGCACGGGAATAACGTTCGCCCAGTACGACGTCATGCCCAAGGGCGGCTTCGTGATGCTCGAACGCTCGTCCGGCTTCGGCAACCTCAATCTGGTGCTGAACTGGGTCGAGGACCTGAAGCGGCTGACGGCGGGGCCAGTGCGGTGAGGCCCTTGGGACCCCGGCGGACTGTAGAGAACGGTTCGACTCCCCTGGGCATGCACTTACGCCGGCTCACATCGCGCGCAGGACTGCGGCCACCGCCATGCCCGCCAGCATCGCCGAGGTCGGCCACCCGCGCGAGGCGGCGGCCACGGTCACCACGGTGGCGATCAGGCCGGGCCCGTCGCTGCGGGCGACGGTGGACGTCACGAGGGCGACGATGACGCAGGTGCCCAGGTGCTTCAGGAACGCCGTGGCGAAGGGCGTCGGCGGCAGCACACGGGCGATCACGAGGCCGCCGGCGCGTCCCAGATAGGTCAGGGCGGCCATGCCCGCGATGGCCAGGACGGCGGCGTCAGCGGTGGGCGTCACGCCATGCTCCGACGGTGGCGCCGACGAGGGCGGCCACGAGAACCTGCCATTCCGGCGGGACCATCCACGGCGAGAGGCGCGTGGCCAGCGCCGCCGCGCCCCACGGCACCAGATCGCGCCGGCCGCGCCACGTGGTGGTCAGCGTGGCCGCGAAGAAGAGGACCAGCACCAGGTCCAGGCCGAGCCGGCGGGGATCGCCGAGGACCGGCGCCGCCAGGTAGCCCACCGTCGTCCCCGTCATCCACACGAACCAGACGACCAGCCCGCTGCCGACGAAGACGCCGATGTCGCGCTCGCCGCGCAGGTGCGCGTTGGAGGCGATGGCCCACTGGCCCTCGCCCATCAGGAACGTCGACAGGCCCTGCACCCAGCCGCGGTAATGGCGCAGCCACGGCGAGAGCGACGCGGTGAGGAGCGCGAAGCGCGCGTTCACGGCGAAGGTGGAGAGCCAGATGGGCGCGTAGGGCAGCGGCGCCACCCACAGCGTCAGCGCCGCGAACTGGGCCGCGCCGGCGAACACGGAGCCGCTCATCAGCACCGTCCCCCAGAGGGGCAACCCTGCCTGCCGCGCCGCCACGCCCACGCCCGCGCCGAGCACCGACGAGGCCAGGCCGAGGGCGACGCTGGCCGAGGCACCGCGGGCGAGGCCCCTGGCCGTGAACGTGTGGGCCGCGCAGGCGTCGGAGGTCGTCATCGCGCGCGGTGCGACAGGTGCAGGCACAACAGGCCCGTGGCGTTGGCCACGGCGAAGCTGACGCCCTTCAGGTTGCGTTCGGGGGGCACGCCGGGAATCGGGCGAGGGTAGCCGCTGGCGTGCACGCGGATGCGGCGCACGGCACCTTCCAGCGCCACGTCGACCGTCGCCTCCTCGCGCGGCAGCGTCCAGTCGAGGACGACGCCCACGGCGAGGGGGAGGCTGCCCGGAAGCCAGACGGCACCGGGCTGTTCGGCCGCGGCGACGACGATGGCGCCCGCGCGCGCCGCGCGCACGACGGCCTCGCCCAAGGGGAGCCGGTGGGCCTGGTTGGTCGTGCCCAGGCTCAAGTTGATGAGGTGCACGCCCGCCGCGACGGCCCAGTCGATGGCGGCGACGAGGACGTCGGCCGTCGCCCGCAGCTCGCGGTGGAACACCTTCACGGGCACGATCGCGGCGTCGGGCGCCTTCTCCCGGATGGCCGCCGCGACCGCGGTGCCGTGGCCCAGGCGATCCACGACGTCGTCGGCCGGCGCGCCGTCGGCGTCGAAGGCGATCCCGGCCTCGACGGCGCCGACGTGGGGATGCCCCGGATGTACGCCGCTGTCCACCACGGCCACGCGGATGCCGCGTCCGGTCGCTCCCGGATACATCGCGCGGGTGAGCCGGCCGGCTCCCAGGGCGTCCAGCCGCCGGGTCATGCCGTGACGCGGCCCGCGGTGGCGAAGAGCCGGGCGTACGCCCCGCCCGAGGCCGCCAGGGCCCGCGGCGTCCCGGCCTCCGCCACGCGCGCGCCGTCGAGCACCACGATCTGGTCGGCCGTCTCGGCCACGGCCACGCGGTGCGAGATGATCACGGTCGTCCGGCCGCGCATCACCGCGCGGTAGCCGTCCACGATCTGGCGTTCGGCCACCGGATCGAGCGCCGCGGTCGGCTCGTCGAGGACGAGCAGCGACGGCCCCACGAGGAACGCGCGCGCCAGCGCGATGCGCTGCCGTTCGCCCGCCGACACCTGCTGGCCGCGCTCCCCGACCACGGTGGCGTAGCCCTGCGCGGTGCGCGCCAGGAACGACGTCAGGCCGGCGGCCTCGCCCGCGCGCGCCACCTCCGCGTCGGTGGCGTCCGGCCTGGCGTAGCGGATGTTCTCGGCGATGGACGCGTTCAAGAGCGTCGGCTCCTGCTCCACGAGCACCACGTGCCGCCGGAGATCGGCCAGGCCGAGCGTCCTCAGGTCCCGGCCGTCCAGCAGGATCCGCCCGGTGTCGGGATCGAGGAGGCGGAGCAGCAGGTAGGCGAGCGTCGACTTGCCGCTGCCGCTGGCGCCGACGATCGCCACCGACGTGCCCGGCGCCACCTCGAGCGAGAAGTCGTCGAGCACGGCCAGTCCCCGCTCGGTCGTCAGGGACACGTGCTCGAAGACGAGGGCTCCGCGCACGCGCTCGATCGGCTGCGGGTCCGCGGCTTCCTGCACCTCGACGGGCGCGTCGAGGAGCTGCAGCACCCGCCGCCACGACACCTTGGCGGTCGCAAGCGACGTGTAGAGGCCCATCAGCGCCTGGATGGGCGCCATGATCCGCATCTGGTACGCCAGGAACGCCGCGAACGTGCCCAGCGTGAGGGTGCCGCCCACGACCCGCGCCCCGCCGTAGAGGAACACGGCCGACGCCCCGAGCGAGCCGATGAGCCCCGGCAGGCCGCCGGCCAGGTAGCTGAGGCGCTGCATGCCCATCAGCGCGTCCACGAAGCGGTCGTTCAGGGACGCGAAGCGCGAGCGCTCACGCGCCTCGGCGTTCGACGTCACGATGAGCGTCGTGGCCTGCAGCGTCTCGATCAGGAAGCTGCCGATGTCGGCGCTGCGCTGGCGCAGGTCGGCGACCCGCCCCTCGAGGCGGCGGCGGTAGTGCACGAGCGTCCACAGGCTGAGCGGCGTGAGCGCGAACGACAGCAGCGCCATCCGCCAGTCGAGCCACAGGAGCATGATCAGGCAGCCGGCCAGGAACAGCACGTTGCCCACCCAGGCCAGCGCGGCCTCGGCGGCCACGCGCTGAATCTCGCCGATGTCGCTGTTCAGGCGCGAGACGATGTCGCCGAGCCGCGTCCGCGCGTAGAACCGCGGCGACAGCCGCTGCAGGTGCGCGTAGACCGCCAGGCGCATGTCGAAGAGCACCTCGGCCGACACGCGCGTGTAGCGCAGGCCGCTCACCACGTTCAGGACGTAGCTGCCGAGGCCGAGCGCCGCGAAGATGCCGACGATGCGCCACAGCGCGGCCAGGTTGCGGCCGACGAGCGCGCGGTCGACGAGGTCCTTCGTGAGGTACGGCGTGGCCAGCGACATCGCCGTGCTGACCAGGCTGATGACCATGACCAGCACGAGGCGGCGCCAGTACGGGCGCAGGAACGCGAACGCCCGACGCAGATCGGCGTCGGGCGCTCGGGACGTCACGGTCGGGCTCCGGCGGCGCAAGGCGCCGCGGGGCGGCGGGTCAGCGGCCCTCCGCGGTCGGCTTCGGGGCGCCCGTCTTCGACGGCACCACGAAGAGCTCGGTCGTCTGGTCGCCGCCGAGGTGCAGCGTGCGCACGTAGGTGTGCGTCGCGGCGTCCCAGAGGTCCACGGTGGCGCCGGCCACGTACACGTAGATGAACTTGCCGTTCGAGCTCACGCGCAGGCCCATGCGCGGCCGCCCCTCGAACTCGGTGCGCTTGATGACCTGGTTGTGTTCGAGGTCGAACGTCCACATCTGGTAGTTGCCGATGTCCTGGATGAGGCCGTAGGCCCGCTTGCCGTCCGGCGACTTCGCGAACGATCCCACGGGCGAGGCCGGACCCAGCGGATCGAACGTCACCTTGCGGGCGTCGAGATCCACCCGGCCGATGCCCATCAGCCGGCGGTGCTCGATGGCGTCCTGCATCGTGAAGAGGCCGGTGAACGTGCCCGGCGGGTCGAAGAAGTCGAACGACGGTCCGAGGCTGATCCGGCCCAGGCCGTCCTCCTCGGGCTGCGCGTACGGCCACGAGCCCACCTGCGTGAAGTTGGTGGTCTCGAGCACCGTCACGTCGTCGCCGAAGAGGTACAGGTGCTTGCCGTCGGGCCCGAAGCGCATGTCGAGCCGCTCGCGCGGCTCGCCCTTGGGCCACGGCACGACGTGGGTGAACTGCTTGGTCGCCAGGTCGAACTGCTGCACCGTCGGCGGCCCGATCTCCCAGCGGTCGATGAGCTTCGTCGCGGTCTTGTAGAGCAGGATCAGCGACTTGTTGTCGGGGCTCGGGACGAGGCTGTTCACGCGCACGCGCTTGTTGCCCTGCGACAGCTTGAAGCTGTCCAGCGTGGTGCGCGTGGCGATGTCGATGACCTCGATCTCCTCGAACCAGGAGTTCAGGGCGTAGAAGCGCGTCCGGTCGGGCGATGGCGTGAGCGACCGCGGAATGCCGGTCTTCAGCTTGATCGTGCCCTCGAGCTTCTCGGCGGCCTCGTCGTAGATCTCGATCTCGCCCTTGTAGGTGCCGATGTAGAGCGTGCCGTCGCCGCCCGTCGCCGTCGGCGCTTTCGCGCCCCGACGCTGGGCGGACACCGGCGGCGCGAGGGCCACGGCGGCGGCGGCCGCGAGGGCCGCGAGGATCAGGTGACGGCGCATGGCGTGCCTCATCCCGGGAACACGAGGTCGATCTTGCGCCAGTCCTTCTGGGCCACGGCGCACTTGGCCGTCCAGTCGGGCGCGTGATTGAGCTGGTCGGGCACGTGGGCCGGCCAGAAGCAGCCCATGTGGCAGTCGAAGAGGTCGCGCTCCACCGGCGAGCACAGCCCGGCGGTGCCGCCCGCGCGGTCGGCCTCCCAGCCCGGCGAGAACACCGTCGAGCAGCCGGCCGGAATGTGCGGCCCCTCGGGCTGCTGCGGCGGCCCCTGCTGCTGCAGGGCCACGACGTCGGGCTCGGTCACGCCCACGATCCGCGCGGCCTTCCTGTTAATGGCGCTGAGGTGCTTCATCGTCGTCTCCGTCGAATTGCTTCAGGAACGCGGGGTTCTTCACGGCGAGCTCGCCGTAGATCTCCAGGCACGTGTGGGTCCAGCCGCGGATCCACTCGCAGTAGTGCAGGTTCGGGCGCGTCGTGTCGCCGTAGCGCGTGTGCGCCTCGTGGTAGCAGCCGCCGCCGCAGATCGGACGCGCCCAGCACTGGCTGCAGTCGGTCTTGTGGGCGATGTGGTGGTCTTCGAGGAACTGCGTCTGCTTCGTGCGGTCGATGCCCTCGGTGACCGACCCGAAGCGGTGGCCGTCCGAGCCGGCGAAGCGGTGGCACAGCGAGACCTCGCCGTCGGTGGCCACGCCGAGCAGGCCGATGCCGGCGCCGCACGGGTAGGCCTTCGCGTGGCCGTAGTGGATCTCCTGCAGCGTCTCGCGGACGTTCGAGAAGCCGTGGTGCCGGCCCTGCAGCGTGGCCTGGAGCCAGTCGGCGGCCAGCGCCCGGAACTGCGCCAGCAGGTGGTCGTACCCGCCGTCGCTGATCGCGTGGCCGCGCTGCGGCGCCGTCGTGACCGGCGCGAAGCCCACTTCCCAGAAGCCCATGTCCTCGAACAGGTGAGCGTAGATGCGCTTGACGTCGAGCGTCTGCCGCGTGAGCGTGACGCGCGCGCCGATCGGGCGCTTGGTGTGCCGCTTGAGCAGCGCCTTGATCTTGGGCGCCGCCATGTCGTAGCTGCCCTGGCCGTTGCTGAACACCCGGAACTTGTCCTGGATGTCCTGCGGGCCGTCGATGGAGATCGTGACCCCGATCCGCTCGTCGGCCAGGAAGTCGATCACGTCCGGCTGCAGCAGCGTCGCGTTGGTGGTGAGGCTGAAGTCCACCTGCTTGCCCTGCGCGGCGGCGGTCTCGCGGGCGTACCCGACAGTGGCCTTGAGCACCTTGAAGTTCATCAGGGTCTCGCCGCCGAAGAACGTGATGTGGGCCGTCTTGCCCGGCGCGGCTTCTTTCAGCGCGAGATCCACGGCCGCGCGGGCCGTCTCGGCGCTCATGAACTTCGGCTGGGTGCCGTTCTCGGTATCGACGATCTTGTCTTCGCCGTACTCGTAGCAGTACTCGCAGCTCAGGTTGCACTGGTTCGTGACGTTCACGACCAGCGTCTGGATGGGCATCGGCGCCAGCGGGATGATCTTGGGCGCCGGGGCCTTCGCGGCGTGCTCCTCGATCGCCCGGACGCGGTGCAGTTCCACGAGCGCCTCGCGCACCTGCGCGGCGCCGTGCCGGTCCGCCAGGGCCGCGATCACCTCGTCGGGCGTCCGCGGTCCCCCGCCCAGCAGCTCCACGACGGCGGCCGAGCAGTCGTCGAACGCGAAGACCGCCGCGCTCGGCACGAGGTAGGCGAAGCGCTGGCCGCCCGACTCGAACGGGTGGAACTCGGCCACCACCAGGCGGCGGGCCGTGGCCACGCTTTCCGCCGCGGGGCTGGCGGGCGTCACGGCGTCACCGTCGGATCGAACTTGATGTAGAGCGGCGGTGCGACCAGGAGGTGCGACCGCGCCTTGAGCGGCGCCGAGGCGCCGGCGGGCGTGAAGCTCGCCACCACCCACACGTCACCGATGTTGTTGCGCTCGCCGACGCGCTCCGGGTTCGGGCCCTCCACGTTCGGCGTGAAGACGCCGGACGCCGCGTCGATGGTGCCGACGTACTTGATGTCCTCGTCGTTCAGCGTGGCCTTGTACTCCTCGATGCTCCACTGCGCCGCCACGGCGTCGAGCCGCACGTCGTCGTCCGTGCCCGGCTTCTTGTCGGCGCCGTTGGCGTAGGCCCAGGCGTCGAAGACCGCCAGGCGCTTCGGGAACACCACGCCGCCCGTGCGCGCCATGTTCCACGACGGCGACACGCGGATGGAGTCCACGGCGGTGTAGACGGCCACGGCGTCCGGCACCGTCGTGGTGCCGGCCACGAGCGTCCGCGGGCCCTCGGCCGCGCCGGAGGCGACATCCACGGTGGCCGAGATGACGTTGCCCGCCAGGCTGGCCGCGGTGGTCGTGATGCCCGCGCCGAAGTCGAGGTCGCGCGCCGTGACCGACGCCGGCGGATTGGCCGTGTAGATCTTGATCGTCTGGCCGCTGCCGCCGGCCTTCAGGGCTTTGTGATCGAGGCCGACCACGGTGAAGTCCCGGCCGATGCGCGTCAGCGACACGTCGAGGCCCAGTTCGTCGTAGCCGCCGCCGAACCAGCGGCCCTCGATCTTCGACCAGTCGGGCTCGACGAACATCACCTCGCGGAGCGCGGAGTCGGCCGCACCGCCTACGGTGGACCGGCCCCGCCACTGGAACCCGGTGTAGATCGTCACGCGGCCCTCGCGCGACACCTGCTGCCCGGTACGGGCGTAGACGTAGGCGATCTGGGTGGTGAACTCGTCGGTGGCGCCGCCGGCCGGGGTGATCGTGACCGTGCCGTACACGGGGCCCTTGCCGGGCTCCCACCCGGAGATCGCCCAGGCGCCGGCGATGCGCGCGGGCCGCATCGCGGCCGTCCACGCCGCCCACTCCTTCGACTCGAGGCCCTGCGCCTTGCCGAGGTAGTCGGCCGCGCGCTCGGACGGATGACGCTCGTCGGGCATCCGGCCCTCGGCGTCGCGCTCGTGCGACAGCGGACCCGAGCGCCGGAACGTCTGGCGGTCGATGATCGGATAGAAGCCGCGGTGCATGGCGACGAGCAGCTTCCAGTCGGGCGCCGTGCGGCGCTGGTAGAGGATGCGGCCCAGGCTGTGGCACGCATCGCACGTGCCGGCCAGGTCCTTGGGCTTGTTCTGTTCGTCGTCGATGCGCTTCTCCACCTCGTACATCGTCGGCCGCGCTTCTTCAGGCGCGAGGCCGTGGCTGTTCGAGAGCGACTTGACGACGGCGCGCGCGGTCTGCGCGTCGATCTTCAGGCCGTTGAGGGCCATCATCCGCGTGATGGTGCGCTCCCACCCTTCCGGCGTCGTCCGGCGGAAGGAGATGCGCGACATCTGCTGCTTGTCGTCGGGCCGATGGCAGCCGCCGCAGGCCTTGCGGACCGTGTCGTCGGTGACCGGGATGCCCGTCTCCGGAGCGGCCATGGCCGCTTGAGGCTGCGCGGGGGCTTGCGCCGACGGAGCGGCCGGGAGAGCGAGCGCGATTACCCAGGCCCCCGCGAGGGCCAGGGCCGGGATTCGGGTATTCGACATGGCCATGAGCGGTCAGTTGTAGCACGAAAACTCATGGCAGGATGAGCCAGTTCCGGGCGACGGCCGTCGCCAGCGCGGTCAGGAACGACGGCCACGCGGTCGGACCGTTTTCCGCGACGTACGCCGCGTGCAGTTCAGGCACGTTCCGGCCCGCTCCGGCGGCGCGCACCAGGCCGACGACGTCGATGTCCAGGACAAACCGGACCCCCTCGGGATCCTGAGCGGTGACGAGGTGCGGCTCCAGCGTGATGCGCCGCTCGCCCAGGGTCGGCCGGGCCTCCACGCGGACCTGGGGATGGGGCCGGAGCCGGGGATCCGGGGCCTGGCGGATGCGCTCGTAGGCCCGCTCCACCCGGGCGCGGTCCGCCGCCCCCGCCGCCTCGGCCGTGCCGGGCCCCTCGCTCCGCTCGCTCCAGAACGGATGGACGCCCTCGGGCGGTCCGCCGGCCTCCGCCAGGAACCGGCGCGTCAGCGCCAGGAACTGCCGGTACGTCTCGGCCTCGCGCGCGGCGAAGAGGTCGCACGCGGCGGCCGCCAGGGCCGGCGTTTCGAGCGCCGTGTTCACGGTGACGGCCGCCAGCCAGGCCGACGCCATGGCCTTCCTGACGCCCGCCGACGACAGCGGATCCACGAACGACGCGGCATCCCCGACGAGCAGCCACCCGTCTCCGGTCACCGCCGGCGTCGAGTACATGGAGGCGTCCCACCCCCAGGGCCCGCCCGCGAGCGTCGCGCCGGCGGTCAGCGCGCGCAGGTGCCGCGTCTTGTCCACTTCGGCCAGGTAGGTGGCCTTCGCCCCATCGCCGCGCGCCAGCGCCGTCACCCGTGGGTCCACCATCACGGCGACGGCCCGCTGCCCCGACTCCAGGGGGATCGACCACGCCCAGCCGTCGACGTAGGACTCGAGCAGCGTGTGGCTGGGATCGGGCACGGGCCACGGGGGGCCGGTCCAGGTTCCGATGAGGGCGACGGTGCGATGCCCCGGTTCGTAGCGTCGGACCGCCACGGCCCTGGCCAGCGCTCCGGCCCGGCCGGTGCAGTCCAGGCGGTACCGGGCGGGCCAGGCCAGGGCCTCCTCGGCGGTCACGGCCGCGCGCTCCACCCGGGCGCCCGCCCGGGCCGCCAGGTCCAGCATGGCCTCGGACAGACGAGCGGACGAGACCTGCCAGCCCTCGGCCCCCTCCGCAAACGCCTCGGACCGGGTCTCGGCCGAGCCCCACCACACCGTGTGCCCGGTGCTCCGCACGAACCCGAGGCGGTCGATGTCCTCGCGGATCTCCAGCAGATCGAAGAACTTGCCGCAACTCGGCGTCAGGGACTCCGGGAGCGCCGGGTCCGTGCCCGCCGGCCGGGCGACGACGGTCACAGCGCGCCCCCACCGCGCGAGCAGCCGTGCGGCCGTGCCGGCGGCCGGGCCGCCGCCAATCACGAGGACCTCGCAGGGGAGCCGTTCGAACGACATCGCGGACGTCGACCCCCAGTGTCGCGGAAAGCCCCACGCTTCGCCAAAACGACGTGCACGGTCCGACACCACCTGTCGCCAGCCCGGCGCCCGTCCGCTCCCGACAAAGCTGTAAGCGGCGTGGAAGTCCCGCTAGAATATCCGGGTGATTCGTCGCTCGGCGTTCGCCGTCGGCGCGCTGCTCGGCACGTTCCACCTGTGGCTCTTCGGGCAGCAGGCCTGGAGCGGCCAGCTCGCCGACCCCGCGACGATCGGCCGTTGGGCGCTGGGCGTGGCCCTCGCAGCCGGCCTCGTGCTCTGTCGGCACCGTGGCATTCCGGTCCTGGGCCGGCAGTCCGTGGCCATCTGGGTGCTCGCCGCCCTGCTGCACGGCCCGGCCCTGGCCGCCGACGCCGATCGGTTCGCGACGCCGGCCGTGCCGGAAGCGGTCACCAGCCTGGCGCAGGCCCTGCTCTCGGTGGCCGGCCTCGGCCTCCTGGTGGCCGCGGCGCTGGCGCTGACGGCCCGCAACACCCTCCCGCCCGCGCTCGCGTGGGCGCCCTGCGCCCTCCCGCCCGCCGGCCCCGATCGCTGCAAGGCCGGCCCGCACTTCCTGCCCCGCCCGCCGCCGGTCGCCTAGGTCCCTCCCCGGCCGGGGATCCCTTCGGAAGACGCCGCCCGCGGACATGCGGGCGAGCGAGAGCAGCGGGTTCAAGGGCGCGCGACGGCGCGCCAGGGTGTGCCGATGGGCGCGCCCGAACACAAGCGGAGTCCTGTCATGCGTGCGCGTATTCTCGGAACGTTCGTGGCGATGGTGCTTGGTGTGCTGCCGGCGTCGGCCGCCACCGTGCGGGGCGTGGTCACCGATTCGACCGGCGCGGCCCTGCCCGACGCCCGCGTCGTGGTGCGGTCGGTGGCCTCGGGCCAGGAAGTGGAAGGACAGTCGGGGGCGGACGGCCGCTTCGAGATCCAGGCGCCGGGGGCCGGCACCTACCTGGTGCTCGTCGAGCGGGCCGCCTTCGCCGAAGCCGCGCGGACGGTGACGCTCGACACGGATGACGCGGCCGTCGACCTGACGCTCACGCTGGAGCTCGGGTCCTTCGCGAGCGCCGTCAGCGTGACGGCCGCGCGCGCCGAGCGCGAGATCAAGCAGATCCCGCTGCACGTGGAATCGCTGGGGGCCGCGGCCATCGAGCAGGCCAACCCCCTGTCCACGGGCGACGCGCTGTCGATGGCGCCCAACGTCACCCCGGTGGGCAACGGCCCGTTCGGCGTGCGGCCGCGCCTGCGCGGCCTCGACTCCACGCGCATGCTGGTGCTGGTGGACGGGGAGCGCCTGAACACGGCGCGCCAGGCCACGGACCGCACGGGCGCGGAGGTGGGCCTCATTCCCACCGACAGCATCAACCGCATCGAGATCGTCAACGGCGCCGGCACCTTGCTCTACGGGTCGGACGCGCTGGCCGGCACGGTCAACATCGTCACCAACGAACCCGGCTTCAGCCCGTCCACGCAGTGGATCTACGGCCTGAACAGCTTCTACAGCTCGAACGAGAACGGCCGCCGCGGCAGCGTGTCCATCGGCGCCACCGCGCCGCGCTACGCCTTCCGGCTGCAGGCCGGCGCCGAGGCGTACGACAACTACAAGGCGGGCAGCCTCGACGTGGAGGACACGAACCCGTTCTTCGCGTCCCGCCAGATCGTCCAGGCGGACACGATCGACTCGAACTTCGGGTTCAACTTCCGCGCGTTCCCCGACCCCTTCAACACGCCCTACGTGCGCACCGACAACACGGTGCCCAACTCGCAGGCCAAGGGGAACTTCGTGAACGCCACCGGGCTGGTCCGCCTGGGGGACAACCGGCGCCTGCGCGTCCGCTACCAGCGGCGCCGCGTGGAGGACATCGGCTTCCCCGACTTCGCCCAGCCGTACTTCTTCAACGCCACCTCGCTGCCCAACAGCAGCCTCGACAAGATCTCGGCGCGCTACGAGGCCCAGGCGATCACGCCCTGGCTGGCGAACCTCTCGCTGACGGCGTACTACCAGCGCGTGGAACGCCTGCTGGAGAACACGCTGCCGGTGCAGTTCCCGGCGCCGACGGCGGCCACGTTCTTCCCGATCACGGTGTTCCGGCTGTCGATCCTCTCCCAGACCGAACAGCGCGTCTGGACGCCGGGCGTGGACCTGCAGGCGGTGCTGACGCCGGCGTCGAACCACGTGCTGACGACGGGCCTGACGTTCTACCGCGACCGGAGCAGCGATCGCCGCACGACCTCCACCACCACCTCGATGCTCGGGCAGGTGATTCTCGGCGCCCGCGGCCCCGCGCCCGTCGTCTTCCCGTCGCCCGTGCAGCTCGGACCGCCGTCGGTGGCGCACCCGGTGCGCGTGCCGGACGCGGCGCTGCGCGATGTCGCGGTCTTCGCGCAGGACGAATGGCGGGTCGCGCCGCGCCTGTCGATCATCGGCGGCCTGCGCGGCGACTTCTACGACGTGACCACGAAGAACACGCCCGGCTACGACGTGGCGCCGGTGGTCGCCGGGGCCACGCCCGCCGTCGATCCCGCGACGCTGCCCGACCCGGCCGGCGAGTCGATCACCAGGAACGCCCTCACTGGCGACATCGGCCTCGTGGGGAACCCCGGCGGCGCGGTCAGCCCCTTCGTGCGCTTCGGCCGGAGCTACCGCCACCCGAACCTCGAGGAGCTGCTCTTCGCCGGCCCGGCCACGGCGGGCAACCTGGCGCCGAACATCAAGGTGAAGCCCGAGACCGGCAACAACTTCGACATCGGCGCCAAGTTCGCGACCGGCCGCGTCACCGGCGGCATCTATGGATTCGTGAACCAGTACAAGAACTTCATCGCCCAGGATCTGGTCGTGGCCACCACGCCGGCCGGGCCGCTCGCCCAGGCCCTGAATTTCGGCGACGTCCGCATCCGCGGCGTCGAGGCCTCCCTGGACGCGCCCATCGTCACGACCTACGGGGTGTGGTCGCTGGGGGTCTCGACCGCCTTCACCCGCGGGACCATCACCAAGGGGCAGGGCCCGACCGGCCAGGACCTGGCCGACACGCCCGCCGACAACATCACGCCGTCGAAGGTCGTGGCGTCGGCGCGCTACACCGAGCCCCGCGGCCGCTACTGGGTCGAGTACGGCGTGCGGGCGCAGGGCAAGGTGGACCGCGTGGCCCTGACGCTGCTGGACTCGCCGTTCATCATTCCGCAGGATCTGCTGGCGCTCGACGGCTTCGCGGTGCACCGCCTGGCGTGGGGCGTGAACCTGTCCCGCGATCGCCACCGTGTCGGCGTGACCTTCGCCGTCGAGAACCTGGGCGACCGCTATTACCGTGAGCAGTTCCAGTTCGCGCCCGCGCGGGGCCGGAGCTTCACGGTCGGCCTCAACATCGGCGCCTTCTGACCGTCACAGCGAGAGGAGCACGAACATGGGTCCCTCGGCCGTCCACTTCATTCCGATCGTCACGACGGTGCTCGCGGTGCCGTTCTCGCTGGAGATCTTCCGGCGCTACCGGCAGTTCCCCGATCGCCTGCACCTGCTCTGGTGGGCGATCGGCATCGCCACCTACGGCATCGGCACCTTCACCGAGGCGACGACGACGCTCCTGGGCTGGAACCCAGTCGTGTTCCGGGCCTGGTACATCTCGGGCGCGCTCCTCGGCGGCGCGCCGCTGGCCCAGGGCACCGTCTACCTGATGCTCGGCCGGAAGGCGGCGCACGCGCTCACGACGCTGCTCATCGTCTACGTGATCGCGGCGTCGGTGGCCGTGTGCCTGTCGCCCATCGACTACAGCGCCGTGGAGACGTACCGCCTGAGCGGCCGGGTCTTCGAGTGGCAGTGGGTGCGCCTCTTCAGCCCGATCGTGAACATCTACGCCGTCATCTTCCTGATCGGGGGCGCGATCCTCTCGGCCGTGAAGTACAGCAGCGATCCGGCCACCCGCCACCGCATGTGGGCCAACGTGCTCATCGCCGTGGGCGCGCTCCTGCCGGGCATCGGCGGGACGGCCACGCGGATGGGGCACGTGGAGGTGCTGTACGTCACCGAGCTCATCGGCATGCTGATGACGTGGAGCGGCTACCGGATCAGCGTCCGCCCCGCGTCGGGGACGGCGCGGCCGGCGCCGGCGGGAGAACGGGCGCCGGCGTGAACGGCCGGGCGCCCGGAGCGCCGCTTCCGGGACCCCTGGACGGCGCCGGGCCGCGGGCGTCGGGTTACGGCTGTCGCCGCGTGAAGGTGCCGAACGGCGTCACGATGGCGGCGGCCAGGCCCTGGCCGTCGATCTGGAACGTCACCCGGTCGGTGCCGCGCCAGCGGGCGTCCCACGTGGCCGTGAACGTGTCGTAGTGGAAGTGGGTGAGCGGCCCGGCGTAGCCGGCGCCGAACCCCAGGCGCAGGCCCGGGCCGTCGCGCGCGACGGTGAGCGATCCGTAGGCCGGGTGCTCGTAGGTGCCGGCGTAGCGGTCGAGCGGCAGTGACGGGGACGTGCCGGCGACGCGCACGGCCTCGGCCTTCTTCCGCTGCGCCTCGCCTTCCTTCGCCAGTCCGTCGTAGAGCGCGTGCACGTCGGCGCTCCAGTCGCGGGCCGGCCGGCCGAGATAGGCATCGAACACCCGGTACATCAGCGCGTGCCGCAGCTCGGCGTGGTCCAGGTTGGCCAGGACGAACACGCCCAGGTTGCGGTCCCGGATCAGTCCGTGGATGGCCACCATCCCGTCGATGCTGCCGGTGTGGAAATCCACCTTCTCCCCGGCGTAGTCCTCCTGGAACCACCCCAGGCCGTAGGTGGTCCAGCGCGGCCGGGTGAGGCGCGCCGTCGGGTAGAAGCCGTCCGGCCCGACCATCGTCTGGGGCGTGAAGAGCTCCGTGACGACCTTCTCGCTCAGCAGCCGCGGGCCTGCGCTGCCGGTGCCCGTCACGACGCCGCCCGCCAGCAGCAGCGCCGACCAGCGCGCCATGTCGCGGACGCTGGACCACACCGCGCCGGCCGGGGCCACGCTGTCCACGCTGGCGTTCCTGATGACCTCGACCGTCCCGTCGATCTCGAAGTGCGGCTGCGCCACGTTGGGCTGCCGATCGAGCGTGGCCGCGGTGGCGATCGTCCCGGTCATGCCGAGCGGCTTGAAGATCCGCGTCGTGACGAACTCCGTCCACGGGATGCCGCTGACCGCGGCCACCACTTCGCCGGCCGTCGCGTACATCACGTTCTGGTAGGTGAAGTGGGACCGCATGGACGTCTCGAGGTCCACCTCGCGCAGGCCCTCGATCACCTGGCGGGCGCTGCGCGGCTGCTCGTACCAGAGCGCGTCGGTGTTGGGCAGCCCGCCCCGGTGGGTGAGCAGGTCGCGAATGCGCAGCTCGCGCGTGGCGTAGGGATCCTTCAGCGCGAACCACGGCAGGTGGGTCACGACGCGGTCGTCCCAGTGCAGCGTCCCCTCGTCCACCAGCATGCCGAGGGCGGCGGCCGTCATGGCCTTCGTGGTCGAGCCGATCGCGAAGAGCGTTCGATCGTCCACCGGCTCGGGCGAGCCCAGGCGGCGGACGCCGTAGCCCTTGGCGAAGACGATCTCGCCGTCCTTCACGACGGCCACCGCCAGGCCCGGGATCTTCCACTCGCGGACGGCGCGTTCGACGTAGCCGTCGAAGCCGGACAGGGGCGCGGGCTGCGCGCCGGCGGACGCCGCCGCGAGGACCACGGCCGCGAGCGCGAGCAACCGGGACGGCAGGAGGCGCGGCATGCGCGCCAGTCTACCGGCGCCGGCGCGTTTTGCACTACAGTCGGGGACGCGTGAGGCCTCCCCCGCCCCGGCGTCGCGCTGCTACCCGTCGCGCGCCGAGGGCCCGGCACGCCGGTCATCCACGGGACTGGCAGGAGGCGGCGTGATGAGCAGCGGGCATCGGATCGCGAGGAGCAGGTGGGCCGCGGCGGCCGGCGTTCTCGTGCTCGCGGCGGGACTGGCGACGGGCGCGTGCGACGAGTCCCCCACGTCGGCGACGGGCACCGACGATCCCGGCGGCGGCGCCGGCTCCAGCCTGCCGCCCACGACGGCCACGCTGTCGGGCACCCGGTTCCTGGCCTTCGGCGACAGCATCACGGCGGGAGAGGTCACCGCGCCCGTCAACGGCGTCGGCGCCGTGCCCTTCGTGGTCGTCCCGTCGGCCTCCTATCCCGCCCAGCTGCAGGACCGGCTGCGCTCGCGCTACACGTCGCAGGCAGGGCAGATCTCGGTGATGAACGCCGGCGCGCCGGAACTGGCCAGCGCCGCGGCGCCCCGGCTCGCCGACCTGCTCGCCAACGCCGCGCGCGGGGCCGACGCGCTCCTGCTGCTCGACGGCGCGGAGGACCTGTTGAACTACGGCGCCAACGGCGTGTCGGCCGCCATCGGCGGCATGAACGAACTCGCCCGCGAGGGCCGGCGCCGCGGCGCCCGGGTGTTCATCGCCTACCTGCCGCCGTCGATCCAGGGCCGGCAGCGTTCGGTGCCCGACGCCGCGATTCGCAGCTACAACGACCAGCTCTCCATCGTCGTGCGCGGCGAGGGCGCGGTGGGCGTGGATCTCTACGCGGCCCTGTCGCAGGACCTGAACCGCTATATCGGCGTGGACGGCCTGCATCCGACCGAGGCCGGCTACCGGCGCATCGCCGACGAGTTCCTGGCCAGCATCGCCAGCACGCTCGAGCGCTGAGGGCGGGCCCGCCCCCGCGCCCGCACTACGGCAGCTTGGACCGGTCCACTTCCGCGGCGATGTAGCCGAAGGCCGCCCACTGACGGCCCTCGAGCACCTTGTCGTAGATCGCGGTGGCCTTGGCCAGGTCGCCCGTCACGCGGTAGTAGTTGGCGACGCCGTACCCCTGCGTGGCGATGGTCAGGTCGTCCGCGTTGGCCGTGTCCAGCAGGGCCTCGGGCTTCTCGACGCCCTTGTACATGAGCAGGCGGCGGTGGTACGACTGGTTCTCGAGGATGTCCATCGTGGGCGAGATGCGCTCGAGCACCTTCGCCGCGGCGGCCTTGTCGCCCATGCGCATGTTCGTCATCCACAGCCAGTCGCTGGTCGCGACGATGGAGTCGTCGTTCTTGGAGACGTCCAGGCACTGATCGAACGCGCGCCGCGCGTTGGCGAAGTCGCCGCGCAGGTAATACGCCAGGCCCAGGTGATACCAGATGTTGAAGTGCAGGGTGCTGCGCGGAATGCCCTTCGCGTTGGGGGCGCCGTCCGGTTCGACTTCGTCCTTGGTGCCGGCGATGAGCAGCACGGCCTTCTCGAAGTCGGAGATGGCGGCGTCGAAGTTGCGCAGCGTGATGTAGCGGTGGCCGCGGTGCCGGTAGAAGCGCGGGTCGCTCGGGAAGCGGTCGATGCCCTTCGTGAAGGTCGCGACGGCCTTGCGGTACTGCCAGAGGTACGCCTGCCGCCGGCCGACCCAGATGAGGGCGTCGGCGCTGTCCGGCGACTTCGCCAGCTCGGCTTCCGCCGCCGCGAGGTTGGCCTCGAGGCGCTGCCGCTCGGCCTCGGGCAGCGTCATGGGCACGAGCGGGTCGCCCATGATTCCCCGCGCCTCGGGTTCGACCGGCGCGGGAGTCGGCGTCGCGGCGGCGCCAGGGGCGGCCGCGTCCGTCGACGATGGGGACGGGGAATTCGAGCCACACGCCGAGAGGCTCACTACGACGGCGAGTGCGGCCGTGACGACGCACGGTCGGAACATGGGGGAGCTCCGTGGATGCCGGCTATCGGTCGCGGCCGATGGCGGCTGGGGTCATCATATCCGACGGCTGACGTGCGTCCGGCTCCCCGGCGTCCGCCGCGTCGCCCTCCGATGCGTTCCCGTGGGCCAGGAACAGGCGCGCGACCCCGTGGGGCGAGCGCGGCGTCGAGTCCACGGCGCCCACCAGTCCGATCTCGTCGCCCGTCGCGGCGCCCAGATCGCGGAATCGGCGTGCCGTGACGAGCACCCGGCCCTCGTAGGTGGCCACCGTCTCGTTGAAGGCGCGCACGGTGCCGTCGAGGCGTCCGCGCAGCGTCTCCATGCGGTCCGTCAGGGTCCGCACCCGGTCGTATAGCTCACGGCCGAGCCGGCTCACCTGCTCGGCGTTGCGCGTCAGCCGCTCCTGGCGCCAGCCGTGCGCGACGGCCCGAAGGAGCGCGATGAGCGTGAGCGGGCTCGCCGGGAACACCTGCGCGCCCACCCCGAACTCGATGAGCCGCGCGTCCTGCTGCAGTGCCGCCTGGAAGATCGCCTCGCCGGGCAGGAACATCACCACGAACTCCGGCGAGGGGTGGAACTGTTCCCAGTAGGCCTTCGCGCCCAGCTTGGACATGTGATCGCGGACCTGGCGGGCGTGGTCGGCCAGCTTTCGCTCGCGCGTCTGGTCGTCGTGCGCCTCCTGCGCGTCGAGGTAGGCCTCGAGCGGCGCCTTCGCGTCGACCACCACCGTGCGGCCGCCGGGCAGGCGCACGAGCAGGTCGGGCCGGATCCGCCCGCCGTCGGTGGCGGTGGTGGTCTGCTCGTCGAAGTCGCAGTACTCGAGCATGCCGGCCATCTCGACGACGCGGCGCAGCTGCATCTCGCCCCAGCGGCCGCGCACGGTGGGCGTGCGGAGCGCCCGGACGAGGTTCGTCGTCTCGGCCCGCAGCTGGGTCTGGCTGCGGCCGATGGCCTCGAGCAGGGCCGAGATCTCGGCGCCCGTCTCCGCGCGGTTCTTCTCCACCTCGCCCAGCTTCAGGTCCACCTGCTTGAGCACGTCGCGGATGGGCGCGACCAGCGCGTCGAAGGCGTCCTGCTTGCGGTCGATCTCGGTGATGGCGCGGTGCCCGACGCTCGTCAGGCGCTCCTGCGCGAGCTTGAGGAACTCGTCGCTGCTCGTCTTGAGCGCCGCCCCGGCCAGCGCCTGGAAGCTGTCGCGCAGCTGGTCCTGCGCCTGGGTGAGCACCTGGAGCTGCTTCGGCACCACCTCGCGCTCGTGCGCGAGTTCCGCGCCCGTCCGGGCCAGGTCCTCGCGCAGCGACGCGCTCTCGGCCCGCGCGCGGTCGACGTCGTCGCGCGCCCGCGACAGCTCGGTCTGCACCTCGCCGAGGCGGCGCGTGGTCTGGTGGAAGAGTGCCTGCGCGGCGCTCACCGTGGCCTGGTGGGTGGAGAGCGACTCGGTCAGCTCGCGCCGGAACTGGACCCGGGCGAGTACCCAGGCCGCCAGGGCGCCCAGCGCCAATCCCGCCACCAGTGCCATCAGCGCCATCGAGTCCATGGGTCGTCAGGGGCGCGGCCTGGCCGTGGCTGCCGCGCGAGGTTTCCGGCAGAACCGTGCAGTTCCTGGCAGTGTAGCAGCGCCGCCGCCCGCCGGCGGCGAATTCTGATCCCCGTCGATGACGAAACCGTCGGACCGCTGCCAGTATTGTCGGCGACGACGTGCCCGGGGCGCCGGCGCTGGCCAGCTGGCGAGGCGCGGGCGGCCCGGCCCTGCCCGAGGCTGCGCCTTCCGGCGATGCGCGCCGGGGTGGTGCGGACTTTGATGACGGAGCCGATAACCCCATCGGATGAGCGCGTCGTCCCCAGTCTTCGCCGACGGCTTCGGCCGGCGCGTCGTCCGCTCGAGCGGCGGCGAGCCCGCGTTCGCCGAGTACCTGCTCCTGGACCAGGCCCTGGCGGGCCACGACGGGTTCCGGACCGCGCTGCAGGACCGCGCCGTGCAACTGCAGGGCAAGCGCCTGACCTCCTACGCCCGCGTGCACCGCGTGGAGGTGGACGGCCCCAGCGTCGCGGTCGTCTCGGACTACGTGCCGGCGTGGCGCCTGGCCGACGTCCTCGACGTGGCCGAGTCCGAGAACCTCACGCTGGACATCGGCGTGGTCATGCTGCTGCTGCGCCAGCTCCTGCCCACGGCGGCGCTGCTCTCGACCCAGGCGCGCGACGTGGCCAGCGGGGCGCTCGGTCCTGAGCACCTGCTGCTGACGCCCCAGGGCCGCCTGGTGCTGACCGACTACGTGTTCGGGGCCGCGCTTGCCGCCGTGCAGTGGTCGCCCGACGAGCTCTGGCGCCGGCTGCGGGTGGCGGTGCCCGCAGATGCCGGCAAGGCCGTCTCGCAGCGCGGGGACGTCGTGCAGGTGGGCATCACCGTGCTGTCCCTGGTCGCCGGGCGCCGGCTGCGGGACGACGAGTTCCCCGACCGGCTCGGCGTCCTCGTGGAGAGCGCGCGCCAGAAGACGCCGACGATCGTGGACGCGCCGCTCTCGCCGAAGCTGCGCGACTGGCTCCGCGGCGCGCTGCAGCTCGGCACCAAGAACTTCGGCACGCTGTTCGAAGCGCAGATGGCCCTGGAGCGCCTGCTGGCCAGCGACGCCGCGCTCCTGGCGCAGCCCTCGGAGCTCGACCAGGCCGTGGCGCGGTTCGGGCGCTTCATGCCGCCGTTCCACGTGCCGGAGCCCGAGCCGGTCCCCGAGCCGCTCGAAGACCTCGAGCCGCTCATGGCACCGCCGCCGCCGGACCTCGTGCCGCTCGCCGTGGCCTTCGACACGGTGGACGAACCTCCGCCCGCCCGGACGAAGAAGTCGGGGGTGCGGAAGAAGGCGGCCGCGCCGGTGGCGCCGCCCGAGCGGGCCATCGACGCGCCCGAGCCGGTCCTAACCGACCCCGAGCCTGTCCAGGACGTCGAGGCCGTGGCGGCGCCGGCCGTTCCCGTGCGAGCGTCGGCGGCCCCGGCGGGTCCGCCCGTCGCCGAGATGGTGGACCCGGCCGTGGCGGCCATTCGGGCCTTCGAACCGCCCCCACCAGCCGCGCCCCCCCGCGAAGCCCCCGCGCCGGCCCCGGCCGCGGCGCCCGAGCCCCCGGCGTACGACCTGCCCATCCCCGTGCCCGAGGACGTGCCGTGGTGGCGCTCCACCCGCGCGGTGGCCGCGTTGGGGGCCGTGGCGCTGGTCCAGCTGGCCGTGATCGGATGGCTGCTGACCCGGCCCACCGAGGCGCTGGGCACGGACGGGGAACTGGTGGTCACCTCCACGCCCACGGGCGCGGCCGTGGTGGTGGACGACCACGATCACGGCCAGACGCCGGTCACCATCCGCATGAAGCCGGGCACCCACGTGCTGCAGGTGCGCGCCGGTGCGGGCGAACCGCGAGTGATTCCGCTGACGATCCGTCCCGGCGTCCAGACGGCGCAGTACGTCGAGCTGCAGGGCGCCACGACCGGCGTCCTCGAGGTGCGGAGCGAGCCCTCGCCGGCGAAGGTGGTCATCGACGGCGAGGATCGGGGCTCGACGCCGCTGACGCTGCGCGACGTCAAGCCCGGCGACTACCAGGTCGTGCTGGAGCGGCCCGGCTGGAAGTCGAGCCAGGTCGTGCGTATCGAGCCCGGCACGACGTCGCAGCTCCTCGTCCCCACGAAATGAGCGGACGCGGCTAGGGCTGGCCGCGTCCGTGCGTTACAATCCTGGGCTTTCGGACCGAGCATGCGCGCCCGGACACAGATCCTCATCGGAGTGCTCAGCCTGACGCTCAGCGTCGGCCTGGCCGTCGTCCGCGACCGCCTGCCGCACGACACGGGCAACGTGTTCGCCGATGCTCCGCGCCGCCTGGCCGACATCCTCCTGCCGCCCGACTCCGACCTCATTTCCGCCGTGGTGCCCAACGGCGCGACCGTGGCGGGCATGCTGGGCAAGCACCTGCTGCCGGACTCCGAACTCTCGGCGCTGGTGCAGGCGGTGACCTCCAGCTTCGACGTCCGCAAGCTGCGGGCCGGCAACACCTACACGATCGATCGCCTCTTCGACGGGCGCATCCGGTCGTTCGAGTACGAGATCGATCCCGCCCGCGCGCTGCGCGCCGAGCGCCGCGACGGCGACATCGCGCTCTTCGCCGCCGAGGTCGTGGAGTTCCCCCTCCGGACCACGCGCATCGTCGTGTCGGGCACGATCGACCGCGACGCCCCGTCCATCAGCGAGTCGCTGGAGCGCGCCGGCGAGCGCCTGGACCTGGCGCTGGCGATGGCCGACGTGTTCGGCGGCGAGATCGACTTCAACAGCGGGCTCCAGCCCGGCGACACCTACCGGCTCGTGGTGGAGAAGTCGGTGCGCGACGACGGCGTCCTCGTCGGCTACGGGCCGCTCCAGGCCGCGGAGTTCGTCAACGACGGCCACACGCTGACGGCGATGCGCTTCGCCCTCGAGGACGGCAAGACCGGCTACTTCGACGAGGCGGGCCGATCGCTGAAGCGGTTCTTCCTGAAGACGCCGCTCAAGTTCGAGCCGCGCATCACGTCGCGCTTCTCGCGCTCGCGGATGCACCCGGTGCTCAAGTACGCCCGCGCGCACAACGGCGTGGACTACGGCGCCCCGTCCGGCGCGCCCGTGGTCAGCGTGTCGAGCGGCGTGGTGAGCTTCGCGGGGTGGACGAGCGGGGGCGGCCGGACCGTCCGCGTGCGCCACATCAACGGGTACGAGAGCGAGTACATGCACCTCTCCGCCATCCAGTCGGGCATCCGCGTCGGCGCGCGCGTGGATCAGGGCGAGACGGTGGGCGCGGTGGGCATGACCGGCCTGGCCACGGCGCCGCACCTGCACTACGGCCTCCGCCGCAACGGCCAGTACGTCAACCCGATCACCGAGCACCAGAACCTGCCGCCGGGCGAGCCGGTGCCGGCCGTGCTCAAGGCCGCCTTCGACGCCGAACGCGACCGCCTGTTCGCCGAGATGCAGCCCCGGCTCACGATCGAGGCCGACGACCACCACTAGCCGCCGGCGCCGTTTGCGGCGTGCCGGCTCCCCGCGGTCCGCCGCGGCGCCCTGCGAGGACCCCCGATGGCCGACGCCGCCCGCCGAGACTCGCGCGTGTCCGCGTTCCGGGCCCTGCACGAGGCCGGCTGCTTCCTGATGCCGAACCCGTGGGACGTCGGCAGCGCCCGTCTTCTCGCGCACCTCGGGTTCCCGGCCATCGCCACGACCAGCGCCGGCTTCGCGTGGACGATCGGCCGGCCCGACACGAGGATCCGCCTGGAGGACGCGCTGACGCACCTGCGGCTCGTGGCCGCCGCCGTGGACGTGCCCGTGAACGCCGATTTCGAAGGGGGCTTCGCGGTGGACCCCGAGGCGGTGGCCGCCAACGTGCGGGCGGCCACCGCCACCGGCGTGGCGGGCCTGTCGATCGAGGACTCCACCGGCAGTCCCGACCATCCGCTCTACGACGCCGCGCTCGCCGTGGAGCGCATCGCCGCCGCGCGCCGGGCCATCGACGAGAGCGGCACCGGCGTGCTCCTCACGGCCAGGACCGAGGGGTTCATCGCCGGGCGTCCGGACCTCGACGAGACCCTCCGCCGCCTGCAGGCGTTCGCCGCCGCGGGCGCCGACTGCCTCTACGCGCCGGGCATCCGCGACAGGGACGCGATCAAGGCGGTGGTGGACGCCGTGGCCCCGAAGCCCGTCAACCTCCTGATCGCCGCCGACTTCATCACCGTGGCCGAAGCCGCGGCGCTGGGCGTCCGCCGCATCAGCGTGGGCGGCGCGCTGGCGCGCACCGCGTGGTCGGCCCTGATGGCCGCCGCGCTCGAGATCCGCGATCAGGGCACCTTCGGCGCGCTCGCCGCGGCCAACGTCCCGTCGTCCACCCTGAACGGCCTCTTCGAAACGCCGACGCCATGACGCGAACGACCCCGCTGCTCGCCGCCTGTCTCGCCGTGTCGTTCGCGGGCCAGGTCCAGGCCGACACGCACCGCTTCGTGCCGGACCGCTTCTACAACACGTATTCGTTCGCGCACCCGCCGGCGCTCCGCATCAAGCCGGGCGACACCGTGATCACGAAGACCGTGGACGCCGGCGGCGTGGACTGGAACGGCGCGCAGGTGGCCCAGGGCCCGAACCCGCAGACCGGCCCGTTCTACGTGGAGGGCGCGGAGCCGGGCGACCTGCTCGTCGTGCGCATCGTGTCGATCACGCCGAACCGCGCGACGGCCTATTCGCAGAGCCTGCTCGCGCCCTACACGGTGGATCCGGCCGCCATCGCGGCTCGCACGGACCGCGAGCCGCGCCGCGTGACCTGGCAGATCGACGCCGCGGCCGGCGTGGCGAGACTGAGGGAGCCGGACATGCGTCCGAACGAGCTGACCGTGCCGCTCCGGCCGATGCTGGGCTGCGTGGCGGTGGCCCCCGCGCGGAAGGAAGCCATCAACACCGCGACGCCCGGGGCCTTCGGCGGCAACATGGACTACGCGGCCCTGAACGCGGGCGTCACCGTGCTCCTGCCCGTCAACGAGCCGGGCGCCCTGCTCTTCGTGGGCGACGGCCACGCCCGGCAGGGCGCGGGCGAGGTGGTGGGCACCGGACTCGAGACGTCCATGGACGTCGAGTTCTCCGTGGACCTCGTGAAGAAGACGCCGGCCGCGTGGCCGCGGATCGAGACCGACGCCTACGTGATGACGCTGGGCAGCGCGCGTCCCCTGGTGCAGGCGCTGCAGCACGCCACCACCGAGATGCTGCGGTGGCTCCAGGCCGACTACGGGTTCTCCGAACGCGGCGCGTCGGCCTTCATGGGCCAGGCGCTCGAGTACGACATCGCCAACGTCGTCGATCCCAACTTCACGGTGGTGGCGAAGGTGCCGAAGGCCCTCCTGCCGCGACGCTGATGTCCGAGTTCGACCGGGTGGTGGACGCCGTGAACGCCCTGCACGGCGCCGGTGGCGCCGAGGCGGGCGCGCCGCGTCTCGACGCCTGGCTCGCGCGGGCCCGCGGCGACGGCGCCAGCGACCTGCTGCTCGTGGCCGGCGTGCCGCCGTCGCTCCGGATCGACGGCCACCTTGCGCCGATCGACGGCGCCGCCGTGCTCGACGGGGAGGACATCGAGCAGGCGGTGATGCCGGCGCTGCCCGAGCACGCCGCGCGCGCCTTTCGGGCCGGCCAGGCGGTGGATGCCCGGCTGCGCGTGGCATCGGGCCGGTTCCGGGTGAACCTGCACCGCGAGCGCGGCCGCGCCGCGGCCGCCATTCGCGTCCTGCCCGACGCGCCCCCGCGGCTGGACGAGCTGAACCTGCCCCCCGGCGTCGAGGCGCTGTCGCGGATCCCGCGCGGACTGGTGCTGGTGGGCGGCGCCACGGGCGTGGGCAAGACGACGACCCTGGCCGCGCTCGTGGACGCCATCAACCGCCGCGATGCCCGGCACATCGTCACCATCGAGGATCCGATCGAGTACGAACACCGCCACCAGCGATCGGTCGTCGAGCACGTGGAGGTGGGGATCGACGCGCCGGACTTCGCGTCGGCCCTGCGCGCGGCCGTGCGCCAGGCGCCGGACGTGATCGTGGTGGGCGAGATGCGCGACCCCGAGACGATGCAGATCGCGCTGGCGGCCGCGGAGACGGGCCACGTGGTGTTCTCCAGCGTCCACACCACCGATGCCGCCTCCACGGTCGGCCGCATCGGAGATTCCTTCCCGGCCGAACGCCAGAGCACCGTCCGGCAGGACCTGTCGATGGCGCTGACCGCCATCTACACGCAGGTCCTCCTGCCGCGGAAGGGCGGCGGCCTGGTGCCGGCGGGAGAGCTCCTGATCGCCGGCTACGGCGCCCGTCAGCACATCCGCAAGAACGCGCTGCAGCACCTGCACCAGGAGATCACGCTCACGCGGAAGCACGGGTCCTTCACCCTGGAGGACTCGCTGAACCGCCTGGTGCGCGACGGGCTCGTGGACCGCGCCGACGCGCTGGCGCGGGCGGTGTACCCGGACGAGATCCTCTGAACTTCTGGCCGGCAGTCTGTGTCCGGCGGCGCCCAGTCTGGCCTGCGTTCACCGGAGTGGCATGGCGGTCGGCCGCCCGGCCGGCGATGTACAATCGCCGCCGCTCGTACGCTCTTCGATTGGTGTAATGCCGCTTACGCGGTCGCGCGCAGCCCGGTTCGAGGCAAGGGCCCCACCAATGTCTTACGACGTCTTTCTTTCGTACGGGAGGCCCGACGAGGAGGCGGCGCGTGAGTTGCACGCCCGGCTGAGCGACCATCACCTCAGCGTCTTCTTCGACAAGACCTGCATTGCGCCGGGCGCGCACTGGCGCGTCGACATCGAAAAGGCGATCCGCTCGACAAAAGTGTTCGTCGCGTGCCTGTCCCAACGGTCCATCGAGAATCGCGGCTACGTCCACACCGAACTGCGGCATGCGCTGGAGGTGCTGAAGAGCACCCCTTCGGACGATGTGTATCTCATTCCCGTCCGTCTCGACGACTGCGAAATCCCGTTCGAGCTTCGCCACCTGAACTGGGTCGATTACTTCCAGGACGGCCAGCCAGCACGCCTGGTCGAGTCAATCGAGGCGCGTGTGCGCGGAGTCGCCAAGCTGCCGGTCGCTGCGGCGGTCCCGATCAACGAGCGCAAGCCGCTACGTATTGGCGTCGATGTCGGCACGACAAAGATCGCCTGCGGGATCGTCAGCTTCGCCCGCGAGGACAGTCCCGTCTTCGTGCTCACCAATCGCCTGGACCACGAAGCGGTCAACAACCGGGAGATCCTCGACAGGATCGAGGCCGTCATCCGCGATCTATTGACGGCCGCACGTCTTGCGCCGGAGGACGTCGAGTCCATCGGCGTCGGCATGCCGGGACAGGTCGATCACCGCACCGGCTATCTCCGGTTCGCTCCCGGCCTCGGACTGCTCGACATCAATGTCAAGCGAAGCCTGGAGCAGCGATTCGGCCGTCCCGTCTTCGTGGACAACGACGTCCACTGCGCGACGAGAGCGGAGTTGCGCTACGGCTGTGGCCGGAAGCTCAAAAACTTCGTCTGCATCTTCGTGGGTTCCGGCATCGGAGCAGGAATCGTGGCGGATGGACGGCTCCTCCGAGGCTTCAGTAATGCCGTCGGCGAGGTCGGTCACATGAAGATCGACCGCAGTCACGGCGCACGGAAGTGCACGTGCGGCGCCCACGGCTGTCTGGAAGAGTACGCGTCTGCACGGGCCGTGGTGCGCATGGCCCGTCAGCGGATTCTCGAGATGCGTCACAGCGGCAAGGTGGAGGGACTGGCGCTCCTCGATCCCGAGTCGTTGACGCCGCCAGACGTGGTGCGGCTGATCGAGTCCGACGACAAGCACGCGCGCGACATCGCGTGCCGCATCGCTGACGCCCTCGCCATCGGCTTGTCGAACGTGGCGAACATCCTGAATCCGGAAGCCATCGTGCTTGGAGGCGGCGTCATCGAGGGCTTCCATCGGTTCAACTTCTTTTCGCGCCGGATCCGCGAGCGGTTCTCGGAGCTGACCCTCGATGTCGGCCGCTCGACCGTCTTCCTGACCTCGCAGTTCAGCCAGGAGCAGATCTACGGTGCGGCATCCCTGGGCGCCGACGACACGCAGTAGACAGCTCGCGCGCCATAACGACCGACGCGTTTCACCGCGAAGCGCCCTGTGGCTCCCGACGCATCGGCAGTAGACGGCGTGTTCCGCGGCGACGAATGCGCCCGGCCCGCACGCAGCCCGGTACCACCGGGCGCGCGCGAGCCTGTGGCGCGGGACCACGTCCTACTGACCGGTCACGGCGTCGCACGTGACGTGCGCGTGCCAGTCGGCGAACGTGCCGTTCGGGTTGTCCTTCCAGGCCCAGACGTGCAGCTCGTAGAAGGGCGGCAGGGTGTAGCGGTTGGCGCCGCTCACCAGGTGGAAGTGCTGTCCCTTCAGTACGGGCGGCGCCGGGCCGTTCACCGCGTGCCACTGGTCGGCGATCACGATGAACTCGGCGCCCACCAGCGTCGTCCGGCCGCCCTTGGTCTCGTAGATGAGCGCTTCGGGCCGCTCCGGATCCAGGCGTCCATCCTGCAGGAGCGCCGGGTTGATGTAGTGGACGCCCATGGCGCCGGACTGCGGACCGCTCACGCAGCCCGTGGCCGGCGTCCACCCCGCTTCGATGGCCGCCGAGGGCCGACGCAGGTCGCGCGTGGCGGTGCGGACCGTGTCCACCAGGGTGGGCGCGTCCTGCGCGGCCGCCGCCGTCGGGCCGGCCAGCACGCCCACGGCCAGCAGGAGCGCGCCGAACGTGGGCGCCAGCCGCCCGAGCGCCCGGGCGATGCCCGCCAGGTGGTGGTAGCTGTGGCGCACGGCGTGATCCTCCAGCACGAACTGGCAGCTCACGGGCGCGCCGTTGTACAGGGACGCGGGGGCCACCCGGTCGAGGTCCTCGTCGCCGAGCGCGCGGATGGCCGTGGCCGCCTGCCGGCTGTTGGTGACCAGGAGGGCCAGCGCTTCGGCCACCGTCGTGTTCGCCTGGTCCACCGCGTGCCGCGCGTTCATGGCGTGGACGTCCGCCATGGTGACGCCCTCGATCGCCCGCCCCTGCGCGATGCGCCGCGCCAGGTCGATCTCGATCGGGTACACGCTGGCCACGTGGTGGACGACGACCCCCACCGGGCGGCCGTCGCCGGGGAGCGCCGTGGTCCATTCCTCCCGCGTCATGTCCGAGGCCATCGCGCCGAGCGCCCGGGCGCCCTGCTCGAGCCTCGTCGCGAGGTCCTCCGCCCGCGCGGACCGGCCGCCGATCGCGGACGTCACGTCGCACACCTCCACCGCCGTCCGTTGAGTCTTCGTTGCCGACATACAATGCTCCTTCGTGGTCGTGGCCCGGCGTCGTTGCCGGGTGAACCCACGGTAGGCGTCGGTCCACTCCCCAGCCATGCGCGCGCGTCCGGCGATCCTTGCCAACCCTCCGCAAGCCGTCGGCACGCGCCCGATCGTCCGGCGTGCCTGCCCGCGCGTCCGCCGCGCCACGGGAGGGTCGTGACCGAAGACGTGCTCTCGGACGTGCTCGGCGCCGTGCGGCTGACCGGCGCCGTCTACTTCGACTTCGAGCTCCGCGCGCCCTGGGTCGCCGAGGCCCCGCCGTCCCGGGACATCGTCTCGGTCGTGATGCCGGGCGCGCAGCGGCTGATCGAGTACCACCTGCTGGCCCGCGGGAGCTGCTGGGCGCACGCGGTCGGCGCCGAGCCGATCCGCCTCGCGGCCGGGGATCTGGTGCTCTTCCCGCAGGGGGATCCGCACGTCCTGGCGTCGTCGCCCGGCATGCGCGCCAGTCCCGACCTGGCGATGTACGCGCGCGGCGCCACGCCGCTGCCGCTCTTCTACGAGATCGGCGAGGGCGGCGCGAGCGAGGCCCGCGTCATCTGCGGCTTCTTCGGCTGCGACGATCGCCCGTTCAACCCGCTGCTCGACGCACTGCCGCGGATGCTCCACGTGCCGGCGCACGCCGGCGGCGACGGATGGGTCAACACGCTGCTCATGACGGCGGTCCGCGAATCGCGCAGCGGACGGCCCGGCGCCGAGAACGTGCTGGCCCGGCTGTCGGAGCTGATGTTCGTCGAGACCATCCGGCGCCATCTCGAGCAGCTGCCCGAGCAGGCGGGCTGGCTCGCCGGGCTGCGCGATCCGATTGTCGGCAAGGCGCTGGCGGCGTTCCACGGCGCGCCGGCCGAGCCCTGGACCGTCGACACGCTGGCCCGGCGGGCCGGCGCCTCCCGATCGGTGCTGGCCGAGCGCTTCACCGCGCTCGTCGGCCAGTCGCCGATGCAGTACGCCACCATGTGGCGCATGCAGCTCGCGTCCCGGCAGCTGCGGGACGGCGCACCGGTGGCGGAGGTGGCGCCGGCGGTGGGCTACGACTCGGAGGCGGCGTTCAGCCGTGCCTTCAAGAAGGCCGTCGGACAGGCGCCGGGCGCGTGGCGGCGCTCGGCGAGCGCGCCGCGTGCCAATCGGGCCGCGCCGTCCCGGACGGGTGGGGCCGCCTAGGGCGCCAGGTCCACGCGGTACTCGGTGATGAACTGGATCGTGGCGGCGGCCTCCGCCATGTCCTTCGGCCGGAAGCGCACCGAGTGCGCGCTGGACCGCTCGAACAGCGGCAGGTAGGCGAGCACTTCGGCCGGCAGGTAGTTCTTGAACGTCACGTCCACCACCAGCGGCCCCTGCGGCGTGTAGGGCGTCAGCGACCCGCGGCGCGCCAGGCCGGCCTTCACGGCCGGTCCGATCATGGCCTGCACGGCCTCGGGCGTCCTCGTGACGGCCGAGTGGAAACCGAGCGTCTGCTTGGTCTCCACGCCCTCGATGGGCCCGACCACCTTGCGAATCTCGGCCACGGCCGCGTCATCGCCCGACACCATCACGATCGGCACGTTGAAGTGCCCCGCGACGGCCGCGTTCCAGGCGCCCTCGGACATCTCGACGCCGTTCAGCGTCACCTTCGTGAGCGAGGCGCTGGAGAACGTGTGGGCCCTGACGCCGGTGGGATTCGTGGTGGAGGCGTGGTACCCGATGAAGATCGCGGCGTCGAAGGTCTGGTCGATCCCGGCCATCATCTCCAGCCGGCGCGGCCACGAGCGCACGATCCGGACGTCGGCGGGGAAGCGCTCCACGAGCAGGTTCTCGCCGTTGCCGTGGGAATCGGCCACGACGATGTCGGTGGCGCCCGCCTCCTTGGCCGCCGCCACCGCGGCCAGGGCTTCGGCCGTCATGAACTCGCGGAAGCGCCCGTACTCGAACCCGGACGGGCTGAGCTGATCGCCGGTGACGACGCCGGCGATGCCTTCCATGTCCACGGAGATGTGGACCTTCAGCCCGCGCGGCTGTGTGTGGACCGGCTGGAGAACGACGCAGAGCAGGGCGAGCAGCGCGAGCGGCAGACGGCGCATGGCGGACTCCTCGAGCGGGGATGGGCGGCGGCGCCCGGCGACACGATACCATCGCGCCGGCGTGCCGTCGGCGATACGATGGCCCGGTCCCACGCCCGGCCGGTGTCCGGCGTGGCCGCGACGTGGAGCCACAGGAGCCCGTATGACCCACCGATCGACCCGTGCCGTCCGCCTTGCCGCCGGCCTTCTGTGCGCCGTGAGCGCCGCGTGCGGCGGCCCGGCGTCCGCGCCGCCCCCGGCGGCCCAGGCGCCCTTCGACATCGTGGAGGCGGGCATCCCGGAGATTCGCGCGGCCCTCGACGCCGGGCGGATCACGTCGCGCCAGTTGACGGCGCTCTACCTGCAGCGCATCGCCACCTACGAAGATCGGCTGAACGCCATCATCACCGTGAACCCGCATGCGCTCGAGGACGCGGAGGCGATGGACCGGGAACGCGCGGCCGGCAAGGTGCGGGGGCCCCTGCACGGCATTCCCATCGCCCTCAAGGACAACATCCACACCACCGACGTCCGCACGACCGGCGGCGCCCTGGCGTTCCGCGACCTGGTGCCGCCCTACGACGCCACGCTCACGACGAACCTGCGCGACGGCGGCGCCATCATCATCGCCAAGACCGTGCTGACCGAGCTCGCCCACTGGACGGCGGGCGCGCCCACGCCCATGGTGGCGAACTACACGGGCGTGGCCGGCTTCGCCTACAACCCGTACGACCCGCGGATGGATCCGCGCCCGGACTCGATGGACGGACGGCCCGTGCTGCAGACCGGCGGGTCGAGCTCCGGCGCCGGCACCGCCGCCAGCTTCTGGGCGGCCAACGTCGGATCCGACACCGGCGGGTCGATCATCAGCCCGTCCAACGCCAACATGCTGGCTGGCATCCGCCCGACGATTGGCCGCATCAGCCGTTACGGCGTGATTCCGATCACGGCCGACCACGACACCGCGGGCCCCATGGCCCGCACCGTCACCGATGCCGCCATCCTGATGGGGGTGCTCGAGAGTCCCGCGCCCGATCCCAACGACGCCGCCACGGCCACCTGCACGCCGCCGCCGAACCGCGACTACACGCCGTTCCTGAAGGCCGACGCCCTCAAGGGCGCGCGCATCGGCATCCCCCGCGCGTTCTTCTACGACGAGGTGACCCCGCCCGGCGAGTCGCAGCCGCAGGGCGGCCTGACCGCCGAGCAGGCGACGCTGATGGCGGAGGCGATTGCCGTGCTGAAGGCCCAGGGCGCCGAGGTCGTGGATCCGGCCGACGTGCCCAGCGTGGTGGCGCCCACGCGCGACGACAACTTCCTGCTGTTCACCTACTGCCAGGGCGCCGAGCACAAGAAGGGCGGGGACGCGAACTGCACCGTCAACTTCAAGTACGGCATGAAGCGCGACTTCAACGCGTGGCTCAGGAGCCTCGGCGACAAGGCGCCCGTCAAGACGCTGACCGAGCTGCGCGAGTGGAACCTGGCCCACCAGAAGGCGGGCGCGATCCGCTTCGGACAGTCGCGCCTGGACATCTCCGACGAGATGGACGTGGAGAAGGACAAGGCCAGGAACGAGGCCGACGTGGCCAAGGACGCGCGGCTGAGCCGCGCCCGGGGCCTGGACGCCGTGCTCGCCGAGCACAAGCTGGACGCCATCCTCACCCCGGGCGGCTCCGGCGCGAACCTGGCGTCGCGCGCCGGCTATCCCATCATCGCCGTGCCGTTCGGCATGGTGCCGAACGCCCCGCGCGAGCCGTTCCCTGACGGCTTCACCGCGAATCCCGCGCCCTTCGGCGTCACGTTCACGGGGGCGCAGTGCAGCGAGCCGCGGCTCGTGGCCCTGGCCTATGCCTTCGAGCAGGCGACGAAGAAGCGCGTGCCGCCGCCCAACCTGCCGTGATCGCCCGGAGACGAGGACGACGATGCGACGACTGACCTTCGGACTCGTGCTGGCCGGCGCCGCCGGCCTGGTCCTCCAGGCGCAGACCCCGCTCCAGAAGCCGCCCGACGCGGCGGAGACGGCGCTCCGGGCGGCCGTCGGCCGGGCGCCCGCGATCCGCGATCTCGAGGCCTCGGCCATCACCGTGCCCGGCGTCGAGCTGGGGATGGTGTCGTGGGTGGCTTCGGCGCCGGACGGCACCGTCTACCTGCTCCAGCGCGGCGACAAGGCCGACCCCGTGCTGGCCATCGACAGGATGGGCAAGGTGCTGCGGTCGTGGGGCCGGGGACGGTACGTGATGCCGCACGCCATCCGCGTGGACCCGCAGGGCCACGTGTGGACCACCGACGCGGCCAGCTCACACGTCACCAAGTACTCGTCCACCGGCGAGGTGCTGCTCGACATCGCCGTCGGCGGCCAGCCGACGCCGTGCCGCAACAACTTCTGCGGCACGACCGACGTGGCGTTCGCGGCCAACGGGCACCTCTTCATCAGCGACGGCTACGCCAATGCCCGGATCCTCGAATACGCGGCCGACGGAACGAAGGTGCGCGAGTGGGGTGCGCCCGGACAGGGCCCGGGGCAGTTCGTGCTGCCGCACTCGATCCAGATCGACGCCGCGGGCCTGGTGTTCGTGGCGGACCGCGAGAACGGCCGCGTCCAGCGCTTCGACCAGACGGGGAAGTACCTCGGGGAGTGGGTGTACGGCAAGACGTTCGGCCTGAAGGCGGACGGCGCCTTCATGTGGCTCTCGACGCAGCCGCTGCAGCAGCCGAACCTGTCGCCGGGGTGGCTGATGAAGGTGGACACGAAGACGGGCGCGATCGCCGGATGGGTCCCCTCGGCCGGGAACCACGGCATAGACGTCATGGCGACGGGCGAACTGCTGCTCGGGCCGGGCCCGAACCTGGTCCCGCAGTGGTATCGGCGGACGCGGTAGGGCACGGACGGGCGCGCCATGGCTGACACCGGGACGGGCACGGGACTCTCGACGATCTTCGCCATCTTCCTGGGGCTGATGGTGACGGCTTTCGTCGGCGTGGGCGTGTACACGTTCTACCCGCCGCCGCGGACGCTGTTCGAAGACCGGCTCACCGACCTCGACCGCCGCCACCAGGCCGTGGCGGCCTCGAAGGCCCCGGATCAGCTGACGGCCGAGGATCGGGCCGAGATGCAGCGGCTGACCGACGAGCGCAACGCGCTCATGGACCAGAGCCGCGAGGCGACCGAGGTCTGGGGCTTCCGGACCAGCTTGATCCTCATCGTGCTGGCCACGCTGGCCATGGCCGTCTCACTCGTCCGCGCCGCCACGCTCCCCGTCGTGAGCAGCGGGCTCCTGCTGGGCGGGGTGTTCACGATGGTGTACGGCACCGGCTGGATCGTCGCCACCGACACGTCGCTCGCGCGCTTCTTCGTGATCACGGCGGCCCTGGCCATCACGATCGCCCTCGGCTACGTGCGCTTCGTCCGGCAGGCCGGATCGGCCGTCGTGACGGCGGGCGCCGGCGCGGCGGGCGTGCCGGGGGACATCGAGGCTCGGGTGCGGCGGATCGAGCAGCGGCTGGACGACGCGGCGAACGCCTTGACGCGGGACCAGCGGACCGGCCGGTCCTGACCCGAAGTTGGCCGGTGGTTCGGCTCACCGGCGGCCGCGGCACCGATCGCGCAGCCGCAGGAAGATTGCGGCTCCCTCCTCTTTTCCCTTCGCACGGAGAGGCGTGCGGGAGCGCCGGCAGGTCTCCGACGCGGCGCGTGTGATGACGGCGGTCACGCGCCGAGCGACGCGGTCGGCGACGGCCGCGGCACTGTCGAATCCATCGCCTGCGCCAACCGCCACAGCGCGATGCAGAGCACCCCGCAGAGGCCGATGCTGAGCAGGGAGTCCTCGGGACCGAACGCTCCGCCGCTCCACAGCACCGAGCCGTGATAGTCGCTGACGAAGGGCGCCTGACGCCGCCACTCGTCCTGCCCCGAGAGCGGCAGTCCGGTGAGGAAGATCGTGGCGTTCCAGCAGCAATGATGCGCGGCGGTCACCCAGAGACTACGGGACGTCATGTAGACGCCGGACCACATGACCCCGGTCAGTACGACCGCAATCAGAGTGGTCGTCGTGAACCCGTTGTTGGCGTAGTGGGCCACGCTGAACACGGCGGCGCTCACGACCACGGCGAGACGTGTGCCGAGCCGTTGCTCGAGGATGCGGAAGAGAAGACCGCGAAAGGTCACTTCTTCGATGACCGCCGCCACCAGGATCACGAACAGGACGTCACCCACACCGTCCAGGCCGCGGACGGATGTGAGCTGGTAGTGCCCGCTGGCGTAGAGCAGCGCGATCGGCGTCCCGATCGACAGGGATCCGGCGACCGCGCCGGCCAGAATCCATCGCCAGTCGAGTCGCAACTCGGGCACCGGACGCCGTTCGTACCAGCGTCCGAAGGCCCAGTAGCTGCCCACGGCGGCGGCGAACACCCCGAGCCGTCTCGTCGCGGACGCTGCCGGCGGACCGAGCGCCAGCGCGGAGACGACCGCCGGGTGGAGCGCGAAGCGGAACAGGACCATGGCTGCCTGGACGACCGCGGCTCCGATGAGGAGCTGCGCCAGCCCGGCCAGCAGGAACCGTCCGCGAGACATGCGACTCCCTCATGGGACGCGTTGCCGCCGCAGGGAGTTCCGCTCTCCGCCTGTGCCCTGGCGCGCTGGGGCCCGAGGCCTGGCGATCGCTTGACACCGCCTTCCTCACGGAACACGATGCGCCACCGCGGCGCAGTCCGGTCCGCACGGCCTGCCCTCCGCGCCCACGGACATCCTGGCCACGGTCCGGCTGGACGGGCGCGCTCCGCGTTGAGGCCGGGTGCATGCTGGAGCGACTCAATCTCGCATACGAACGGGCCAGCGCGAGCTTGTTCTTCGTGCCGGCGGCGTCCATTCTCAGCGCGATCGGCCTCGCGGCGCTGATGCTGTGGTTCGACGGGAAGGGCGTCACGCCGTGGCCGATCCTCGAGACGAGTCCGGACAGCGCCAGGAGCCTGCTCGGCACCATCGCTTCCGCCACCATCACGGTCGCCGGCGTCGTCTTCGCGATCACGCTGGTGTCGATCCAACTGGCGTCCAGTCAATTTTCGCCACGCGTCATCCCGGGCTTCCTGCGCGACTCGTGGCAGCAGCTCGCGATGGGACTGGCCGTGGGCACGTTCACCTACAGCCTCCTCGTCCTCCACTTCGTGCAGGCCCCGGTGAACGGGACCCCGGGGTTCGTTCCGCACAGGGCCAGCGCGATGGCGCTCGTCCTGGCGATGGTCACCATCTTCGCGCTGGTGTGGTTTCTCGACCGGAGCGCCCGCATCATGCAGGTGGGCCACATCATCGAGCACCTGACGGCCGAAACGACGCACCGCATCCGGGTGCTCTACCCGCAGCCGGCCGGGACACGACACGCGGTATTGACGGAATCGCGCTATCCGGAGGGCCGTGGCACCGTGATTCGCGCCATCGCGAGCGGCTGGGTGTGCCACATCGACACGGAGGCCATCCTCCGGCTCCTGCCACCGTCGGGGATCATGCGCCTGGACGTCCGCAACGGGTCGTTCATCGCCAGCGGTCAGTCGATCGGGAGCGTGTGGCCGGAACCGGACGACGCGACGGCGTTCGCTTCGACGGTGGGCCACGCGATCGTCGTTGGCGATTCCCGCCTGCTCCTGAAGGACGCGGCGTTCGGGATCCGGCAGCTCGTGGACATCGCTCTCCGGGCCCTGTCACCCGGCATCAACGACCCCACGACGGCGTACGACGTCGTCGTGCACCTGGGCATCGTGATGCGCGAGTTGCTGTGGCGCGACCTGGCGCCGGTGGTGCGGGTGACGGACGACCGCCGGCTGGTCACGGCCAGCGATCTCTCGCACGCCGACTACGTCAACCGCGCCTTCGACCAGATTCGCCTCGCGGGAGCGTCGCAATCGGCCATTACCGTGATCCTGCTGCGAACGCTCGGCGGCCTCGCCAACGATCTCCAGCGCGACGGACTGACGGAGCGCGACGCCGCCGTCGTGCGCCAAGCCGAACTGACGCTGGTGTCCTTCGCCTCGACGTCGCCGCTTCCCGAGGACCTGGCACGGGTGCGAGCACTCGCCGAGAAGCATGGGATCGGGATCGAACGGGAGGCAGGCACCGCGGCCGGGTCGCCGTGAGTCGATGACATCGCGGCGGCGCTCACCTCGCTTCCGCTGCGGCCGGTCGGTGGTCGCGCACGAGGTCAGACACGCAAACCTCGAACCTTACACGCGATCGGGCACCCTGACTCGGACGCTGGAGTCGTGCGTGCTGATGGTGCGCCCGGCCGGCCCTGCCCCGGCCGCCGCAACGGCTATCACTGCCATTCAGCTTGCGCCGTCGATCTGCGGCGGCACCGGGAGCGCGACGACCGTGGCGCGAAGCGACCACACGCACAGCGACATCTTCCCGCCGGCTGTGTCGGCTCCGGTGTCGGGCCGCTGCAGCGCCGACGGCATGTACTCGGGTGGACCGCCCGACGGGCAGTTCGACGTCTGCACCTCGCTGACCATGGGCGTGCCCAAGGTGCATTCGGTGCTGCTCATCGCCCAGATCGGCTGGGAGAGCTATCAGACCGCGACCTCGGTCAAGGGCGAGTGCCAGCTCGAACGCAACGGTGTCCTGGCTCCCGGTGCGACGGTGACCATGGGCGAGACGGTGAAAACCACTGAAGAGGGCAACGCCGGAACCCTGCTCAACAGGCGGCTCAACTGGGCCGGCGTGACGGCCGTGAGCGGCCCCGTGACCGGCACGGACACCTGCGCCGTGGCGTGCCGCGAACGCGTTGGCGACGCGCAGTTCAACAAAATCTCGCTGTCGGCGATTGTGGCGAAGTGAGGCCGGACGAATCGCTCGATGCCCGGCACACCGGGCCTCACTGCCTCGACCGAATCGGGACCGGCCGTCAGCCGAGCGGCTCGCCCCGCATCGCCCGGCGGTAGGCGTCGCCCACGATGACGGCGCCCTAGACGTTTCCGCGCGGAGGAACTGGCCGAAGGCGGCGGCGACCGGCGTCAGAACCGCGTGACGCTGGACCTCACCGTGGCCGGGGCGCCGCTCGTCAGGTCTCCGGGCTTCACGCCGCGAAACGCATTCTCGGCGGCGGCGCCGTCGGCCGCAGCCTTCGTCACGGCGGCCACGAGCGCCTCGTACGCCTTGGCGCTGCCGGCGGTCAACTTCAGTTCGATGAGGCCGTCCGAGGCGATGGCATTCACCGAGTTGCCGCCGGTCAGGTTGGTGATCTGGTAGCTGCCGGCGGGCAGGGCCTTCTGAATCAGGATGACGGCCCGGGCGGCGGCATGCAGGGCACTGACGCGCCCATACGCGCCGAAACTGTGGCCGCCAGGTCCCTGGAACTCCACGCGCACTCCACCCGACTGTTGGGCGAAGGCGGGCGTGCCGGCCGCGGCGAGGACGAACGCGAGCGTGTAGATCAGGCGCTTCATGATCGGCTGCTCCAGGGTCATCGGACGACGTCCCGCGTCCGCTTGCCAATCGGGCCGACCGAGGGCGGCACCACGGTGCCATCCGCGGCGTGGAACCCCGACACGATCAATGCCGCCGTGAGGACGCGGTGCATACGGGCCACTTCGGTGGCGGGCGCGCCGCGCGTGCCCCACTCCCAGAACGCATGTCCGCCGGCGCCGGCCGCCGACGACGCCAGCGTGAACTGATAGGTCGGGACGCCCGTGTGCGCCGGGACGTTGTCGTTCAGGCTGCCCGATCCGTTGCCGACCATCGGCGAGCTGATGGTCCCCAGCTGGATGCCCGACTGCAGTCCGGCGTGGACCGCGGCGGTGTCGACGCTCTCGGCCACGAAGGCCGGCCGCAACCCGAACCACATCAGCTCGAGGCTCAGGGCCTCGTCGCTGCCATCCTTCCGGCCATGCCTCGCGTTCTCGGCGGACACGCCGGCCTGGAACGCGGGCTCGATCGCGCTGCGGATGTCCTCGAGGGTCTCCTTGCGCGTCGAGCGCATGTCCACTTCGAGCGAGCAGCTCGGCACCCCCATGCCCGGTCCCGGCGGCGGCTCGCAGCTGGCGCGGCCGACGGTGTAGGTGGTCTTCGGCGCGTCGTCGCGCAGGTCCGTCGGTGTCTTGACGTCGGCGATCTTCGCGATCGCCGCGGCCATGGCCGCGGGAGCACTGGGACCGTTCGGGCGCGCGAACGGCGCCTTGAACTTCATCTCGAAACGGTAGCTGCCGACGAAGTTGACGACGCCGCCGCCCTCGAGTCCGAAGTTCGCGACGATGTTGAGGGGATTGGAGCCCGTGCCGGCCTTCTGATCGAAGCCGTAGAGCTGCTTGACGCCGGCCAGGTTGCCCTTGCCCTCCTCACCGGCCGTGCCGCAAATCCAGATGTCGTAGACCGGCGTGATCTTGTGCTTCTTCATCGCGGCCGCGAGAACGAAGGCGTTCGACGTGCTCGGCATCATGTCGCCGTAGCCCGGCACGTAGATGCGCACGCCTCCGCCGGCCGCGGCGTCCTTGGCATCGGCGAAGACCTTGCTGGCCGTGGCGTACTTGTCGTCCTCGACGACCCGGCCTCGAGCATCGAACGACAGTTCGTCGGGGATCGCGGCCAGTTCCTCGGGCGTGGCGACCACCGGCTGGGCGTACGGCTGAAGCTTGATGCGGATGGAGGGGTCGCCCGACTTCGGCAAGTCTTCGGGGTTGACGACGTCGATGTGCCCTTCGACGAGCACCTTGGGAAACTGACCCATGTACTGCTGCGCGCCGGCGCTGCCCGCGTACGAACCCTTGATCACCACGCAGGCGTTGTAGACCGGAAGGCCATCGACGATGTTGACGTCGCTGGCGGCGATGACCCCGTCCGCGCGCGTCATCACTTCGTCCGGCGAGAACCCCCACTCCTCCACGAGGCGGCGATGAATCTCGGCCGCCTTCAGGTGTTCCTGGCGCGGCGGCGAGGGGATGCGCACGAGTTCCAGGAACTGATTCCAGCGTGCCTTGGCGGCCGCATCCGTGCTCTGGTCCTTGATCAGCGCGACGACCTGCGGGTCGTTGGCGATCTTCTCGGCGGCCGCGACGACCGAGGCCGGGATCGTCGCCGGCCGCCCGGTCCGCACGGACGGGGATTCCTGTGGTGACGCGCCGACGACGATCGTGGCCAGAAGGATCGTCGCCGCCGCGACGATCGCGCGTTCGTGATGAGGACGGGTCATCGTGTCTCCGGCTGAGTGCGAAACGCCTCGATTCTAAAGCGGAAACGGCGGCAGTGCGACGGGAGTCTTCCGCGCGGGCCCGCGGGCGCCGCCACCTGCCGCCGCGTCACGGCTTGGTCACGCTGCGTCCATCGCTTCCGGCGGATTGGGCAGTGTTGACCGACGGCCGGACCCAGCGCCTCGAGATGAAGCCGCGGCCGGCGTCACCGACGCCCGGCAGGCGTGACGCGTGAGCGACAATGCCGCCATGGAGATGCACGGAATCCCGTTCGGGACCACGGAGTGGGCCGAGGTGCCGGCGACGGAGCATGCGGGCGAACGCGGCACCGCTGCGTGGCGGACGAGGCACTTCGGATCCATCCGCGTCCGCATGGTGGACTACTCGCCCGGCTACGTGGCCGACCACTGGTGCCGGAAGGGGCACATCCTGCTGTGCCTCCAGGGCGAACTGCGCACCGAGCTCGAGGACGGGCGTGTCGTGACGCTGACGCCCGGCATGAGCTACCAGGTGGGCGACGACGCCGAGCCGCACCGCTCGCGCACCGAAGTCGGCGCGCGGCTGTTCATCGTCGACTGAAACGGACGCCGCGGGGCGACGCTGCGCTCTGGGCGGCTGCGCGGTAGCACCCGGCGTGTCGCGCTCGCCCTCGACCGGGCTATCGCGAGTCGATCCGGCGATAGGCCCCGGGCTCCGCGGCCAGCACCGGCTGGTCGCCGACGTGCGACAGACGGCCCAGGACGGCGACGGGCGCGCCGGCCAGTGGCGCCAGCTCCGGGCCGATGGCGCGGCCGTCCGCGCCGACGAGCAGCACGAGCGCTTCACGGCCCTGGCGGTGGCGCACGAGCAGCATCGGCGGGATGCCGCCGCGCAGGCACAGGTTGGCGCAGTCGCGGTGCACGGTCCCCTCGCCGGGATTCATCACCCCGAGGAAGCACTTGCTGTCCACGATCTCGCCGACCAGGGTGACGTCGTCGCCGCCCGCCGGCGGCGCGTGCGGCTCCAAAGACGCCGCCCGCGCCAGCGTGCCCGTCACCGATCCCGGCACCACCTCGACCATGCGCGTGTCGCCGCGCTGGATGGCCGTGCCCTGCAGCGTCACGGCACCGTCCCCAAGCGTCGCGACGTCCGCGTCCGCGCCGTGTTTGCCGCGGCCCACGAGCCACACCGTACCCGTCGCCGTCGCCAGCGCAGGGTAGGGCGCTCGCGTCAGCCGGCCTGCCACCGCCTGCGCGTGGCCGAAGTCGAAGCGGGCCGGCAGCAGCCGCTCGTGCAGGCCCAGCGACAGGCCGGCGGCGGCCAGCACGGCGAGGACGGCCGCTACGACCGCGACGCGAACGCGCGCGGCCACGCCGGGCGGCACGTCCGGGTCGTAGCCGATGTAGAACTCGGCGTCGGGAGCCCCGTGCTGATCGCGCAGCTCGTCGCTCACGAGATCCTCGCAGGTTCCACGTAGGTGCCGGGCGGCTGCGGCCGCGGGTCCACCAGCACCCGTCCGGCGTGCACCCGCACGCGGAAGGTCGGGATCGTCTCGGTGAACGGCGGCGGTGACGCGCCGGTCTCCGGCACGTACTCGTAGCCGTGCCACGGACACACGATGCAGCCGTTCACGATCTTCCCTTCGCCGAGCGGGCCGTTCTGGTGCTGGCACACGTTCGACACGGCCGACAGGCGATCGCCGTGCCGGAACACGGCCACGCGCTCGCCGGACACGCACGCCACGAAGGCCCGCGAGTCCGGGATGGCGGCCACTGCGCACACGTCCACCCACTCACCCGAGGCCACGGCGTCCCGCGCGCGCTCGCGTGCGGCCGCGATCAGGTGCAGGCCGGCGATCCAGGAGGCGCCGAGGCCCAGCGCGCCGGCCAGGGCCGGGGATCGCTGCGACTGCAGCGCGCCGAACGCCACGTGCGCCACGATCAGGGCGTAGGCGCCGTAGACGCTCATGTGCAGGGTCTTCCAGACCGGTGCGGTGAGGTTGTGCAGCCAGAAGTCGTGGCTCGTCGCCGCCATCAGCACCAGGACCGCGAGGGCGCCCGCGCCGAAGAGCTGGAACGGCACGTCGGCCGCGGAGCGCCACGAGCCGGTGGACAGGAGATGCACGAACGGGTTGACGACGCCCCCGGTGTGGAACTGCACGAGCGCGAAGGTCCCGTGCGCCAGGGCGACCAGGCACATCGTCACGCCCAGATGGCGGCGGTTGTAGAGCAGGGGCAGCAGGCGCCGGTCCAGGCGGCACAGGGGCCCGATCGACAGGATCACGTGCAGGAGGAGGAACGCCGTGAGCCCAAGTCCGCGGATGAGCAGCGTCTCGATGGTGGCGTTGGGCTGAATCGCCGCCCCGCCGCCCACGAGGAGCACGAACAAGGCCGCCACCGTGCCGCCCACGACGGCGTCGTAGCGCCGCTTCTGCGGGTTCCAGCCGACGGCCCGGTAGGCGATGCTCATCGTTCCAGGCCTGCCGGCCAGTGTTCGAGGACGGGCGCCGGCTCGCGGAGGGCGACGGCGAGGACGACGAGCGCGGGCAGGGCCAGCGCCAGCAGGACGGCCACGGCGAAGTGCGCCCGGCGCAACGGGCGGATCACCGCGCCCTCCGGGCGGCGAGTCGCCGGTGGGCGTTCAGCTCCCGTGGCGGGTGCACGGACCCTCGAGCCCACCGGACGGCCAGGAGCGGCCACAGGAGCGCGACGCCGGGAAGGATGGCCGCCCGGAATCCCCACGTGCCCTCCCGCGCCACCGGGTCCACCTGGTTGACGCCCCGAAGCACGAACGGTCCCGCGAAGGCCAGGCCGCAGCCGAGGTACACGGTCGCGGCGGCGACGACGACGGACGCGAGGGCTTCGGTCACGGGCGTTCGATGTTGCGGCGCGCGGCCGCGTTTCCCTCTCGCGGGCGAAACGCTTCCGGGCCGCGCTCATCTGAGCCGGTATGACCCTCACCGACAAGGTGGTCCTCATCACGGGCGGTCGCCGGATCGGCCTCGTGGTGGCGCACGAACTGGCGGCGCGGGGCGCCGATCTCGCCCTCGCCTATCGCGGGTCCAGGGACGAAGCGGAGCAGGGCGTCCAGGACGCCCTCGCTCAGGGACGCCGCGGCGTGGCCCTGCAGGCCGACGTCTCCAGGGCGGCGGACTGCCAGGCGCTGGTGGACGGCACCGTCCGCGCGCTGGGCCGCATCGACGTCGTCGTCAACATGGCGTCGGTCTACGGGCCGGAGCCGCTCGACACCTTGACCGAGTCGGCGTGGGACCGGAACCTCGCCATCAACCTCAAGTCCGCGTTCCTCTGCGCCCAGGCCGCGTCCCGGTACATGCGGGCGCAGGGCACGGGCGGCCGCATCGTGAACTTCGCCGACTGGCTGTCGCGCAGCGGCCGCCCGCACTACACCGACTTCGTCGCCTACTATGTGGCAAAGGCCGGTGTCGTCGCCCTCACCGAGGCGCTCGCGCTCGAGCTGGCCAGCAGCGACATCCTCGTCAACGCCATCGCACCCGGGCCGATCCTGCCGCCGCCCGACATGACCGAGGACGAGAAAGCCGAAGTGGCCGCCGCCACGCCGCTCGGGCGCTGGGGCGGGGAGCGGGAAATCGTCAAGGCCGTCGTCGCGCTGATCGACACGGATTTCATCACCGGCGAGACCGTCCGCGTGGACGGCGGTCGGCATCTGAGGTGACGTCGTGAGACTCAAGGGGAAGGTCGCGCTCGTAACGGGCGCCAGCCAGGGCATCGGACGCGCGATCGCGGAGCGCTTCGCGAAGGAGGGCGCCGACATCGTCGTGAACTACCGCAGCGGTCCCGCCATGGCCGCCGAGGTCGTGGACGGCGCGCGTGCCGCCGGCGTCCGCGCCACGGCGATCCAGGCCGACGTGTCGGTGGTGGAGCAGGTGCGGAGCCTCGTCGAGCGCGCCGTCGCCGAGATGGGCCGGCTCGACATCCTGGTGAACAACGCCGGCGTGGAGTCGCACGCGCCGTTCTGGGACGTCACCGAGTCGGACTACGACAAGGTGCTCGACGTCAACCTGAAGGGCGTGTTCTTCGGCACCCAGGCGATGGTGCGCCACCTGCGGGCCACGAACCGGCCGGGCCGGATCGTGAACGTCAGTTCGGTGCACGAGGAGCTGCCGTTCCCGAACTTCGCCGCCTACTGCGCGAGCAAGGGCGGGCTGAAGATGCTCACCCGCAACCTCGGCGTGGAGCTCGGGCCGCTGGGCATCACCATCAACTCGGTCGCCCCCGGCGCCATCGTCACGCCCATCAACACGGCGCTGCTCAACGATCCCGCGAAACTGCAGTCGCTCACCGCGCAGATTCCGCTGTCGCGCCTGGGCACGACCGACGACGTGGCCGGCGTGGCGGCGTTCCTGGCCTCGGACGACGCGGCCTACGTCACCGGCGCGACCTACGTCGTGGATGGCGGCCTGACCTGGTTCTACCAGGAGCAGTGAGGCCCGGTCCCGCGCGGCGCGGGCTCTAGGGCTCCAGCCGGTACACCGTGCCCGCGTGCACGAGCACCACGCGGGATCCGAGCGCGCCGAACGGGGCCAGCGCCGGCTCCCGGGCGATCAGCGCGGCCCGCGCGGCGCCGCTCACGGTCTCCTCCGGCAGGAGGGCCAGGCTGTCGTAGGCCTGGTCCACCCACACGCCCGACTCGAACCGGAACGTCTTGCCGGCGACGGAGCGTACGGCGCCCCGCAGCCGCGGCGCCGGCGCAGGCCCCGGCGCTGCCGCGGGCGCCGGGATCCGGGCGGTCGGCACGGCGGCCGGCTGCTGCGCGCGCGGCTCCTGTGCCGCCGGCGGCGCCATCTCGGCGGCGGGCCGCTCGACGGCCGGGGCAGTCGCGGGCGCCGGGATGGGGACGGCCGGCGACTGAACCGCCGGCCCGGTGCGGCGGGCCACCGTCACCGCCAGAACGAGCACGGCGGCGGCCGCCAGCCAGGGAGCCAGACGGGGCATCCGGGTCCGGACCGGCATCGGGACGACCCGCGGCGACGGCCCTGGCGCACGCGGCGCCGCGAGGGAGGCCCGGAAGGCGGCCAGGTCCTCGACCTCGGCCGCGCAGGCGGCGCAGGTCGCGGCGTGCGCGGCCACCGCCTCGCGGGCGATGTCGTCCAGGCCGCCGTCCACATAGGCCTCGATGTCCTCGTAGGCCAGGTGATCGCCGTCCGTCCCCAGGCCCAGGGCCCGCATCACGCGGAGATGTCGTCCGGGGTCGTCCCCGGACGGATGCGCACTCATGTCTCGCTCCTCAGACGGGATCTGACGCGTGAATCGGCCCCGGCATTACCCCAGGCCTGCACGCGCCGTGACAATCGGGCGCGCGCGGTCTTCCGCAGGTTGATGACCTGTTGTCTCGTGAGCCCCAGCCGGAGAGCAATGGTGGCGTCGTCGAGCGGCAGGTCCGGCAGGAGGGCCGCCAGGTCCTCGACCGGCATGTCCAGGGCCCCGGCCACGGCCTCGAGGCGGGCGGTCCCGGCATGGATCAGGAGGGCCAGGGCGTCGCCGCCGTCCTCGTCGCGCAGGTTCAGGAGCAGCGCCACGCGCTGGCGCGCCGGCAGGGCCAGGACCTCCCGCCAGACCGACGCCAGCGTGGACCGGAACTCGGCGGCGAGGTCCGGGCCTCCGCCGCCGGCGCCGGGCTCGGGCCCCGTTTCCGCGTCGAGCGGGCGTTCGAGGTCGCGCGCCGGCAGGCCGGTCAGCTCGGCGGCCACGTTCACGACCACGTCGAGCGGCAGGGGACCGCCGGCCCGGTCGAGCAGCGCCGGAATCAGGACGGGAAGCTGCGTCTCCCCGGCCGGGGCGTGATCCACGCCATCGGCGGGCACGGGGTTCCGGTTGCGCCATTCGGCGCGGCCGGCCACCGAGTCGCCGCCCGCGTCGGTCCATACGGCGAAGCCCGGAGTGTGGCGCAGGAAGTAGCGGACGCGGTTCTTGAGGCGCGCGCGCTCGGGGGACCGCCGCCGCAGGAACTCCGCGCAGGCGTGGCGGGTCACCGTCGTGACGTAGCCGCCCGCGTTGTGGATGGGCGGGGCCTCGCCGCGGCGGAGGGCCGACAGCGCGGCGATGACCGCCAGCCGGGCATCGCCGGCCATCTCGAGCGCGTCCTGGTTGCGGGCGCTCGTGTCGGCGCCGCGCAGCGACACCGCCATCTTGCCGCGGACCGCGGACAGGATCAGCGCGTCCACGTGATCGCGCATCAGCGTGGCCAGCAGTTCGGCCGCGTCGCCGGGTTCGGCCTCGACGTATCGGGCGACCAGCGTGTCGATCGCCTCTGAGGTTTCGGCCGACATGCCCGTCCTGCGCCTACCGCGGCTCGCCCGTCAACTGGAACGCCGCCCAGTGGCCGGGATGGGCGTAGCGCTCGCGCGTGGCGAGCTGGGCGCGCCGGAGCGCCGAGGCCTTCGACCGTCCGGCCTGCAGCCCCGCGTAGAAGCGATCCATCAGGAACGCCGTCGAGTCGTCGGAGACGTCCCACAGGCTCGTCACGATCGTCCGGGCGCCGGCGTAGAGGAAGGCCCGGGTGAGTCCGGCGATGCCGTCGCTCGACACGCGCCCCAGGCCCGTCGAACAGCCGCTGAGCACGACGAGATCCGCGGCCAGGCGCAGCGCGACGATCTCGTCCACGCGCAGGTAGCCGTCGTCGTCGGCCGAGGGCGCCAGCACGATGGAGGACGCCATGGGCCGGTCGGGGGACACCGAGGCGTGCGCGGCGACGTGCAGCCAGTCGGCCCCCGGGGCCGCCGCCTTGAGCGCCGTTTCCGTGGCGTTCGCGCCGAGCAGCGTCTCGACCCGGCGAGCGCCGGCCCGCCGCCCCACCCCGGCCGCTTCCAGGCGCGCGCCCGGCAGCGGATCGCGCGGGGCATCGGGAGGCGGCGCCGGATCGGCGGCGATGACGACCGTGCCGTCCCCATGCGGCCGGGTCGTGCCGCCCGATTCCAGCAGCACGCCGATCGACGGGGCGTGCGACAGCGTGTGCCTGGCCACGACCGGCCGTCCCCGGCCGTCCACGAGCGCCCCGAACGGCACCACCTGCAGGACGTCGTCGGCGACGATCACGACCAGCGCGTCCGGATCGTCCGGCAGCCACGCGGCGATGGGCGCGATCGTGCGCCGGTGAAGCGCTGCGAGCGCCTCCGCCTCCAGGGCCGGCCGGCTGCCGCCGCCGAGTTCGACGGCCCGCCGGGCATCGGCCGCCAGCGCGCGCAGTGCGGTGCGCCCGATCGGTTCCGTCGCATGCCGCAGCGCGCCCGTCGGCGCCAGCACCCAGGCCTCCAGCGTGTCGTCGGCCACGAGGTACTCGACCAGGGTGGCGTCGAGGCGGCGCGCTACGCCGGTCATGTCGGCCAGCGACGGGGCCGGCACGCTGGTGGCGGGCGTGCGCGCGTCCGGCGCCGCGTCCGGCGCGAGATGCCGGCCGGCGAGCGCGTCGGCCAGGGCCCGCGCGCGGCCGGCCTCGGCGGCTTCCAGCGCCTCGCCCTGGCGGTCGAGCGAGGCCAGCAGGGTCGCGAGCCCGAGGTGCGCCTCGCGCCACGAGCTGCCGAACATCCCGCGGTCGGTGTCGCTCGAGAGGCCGGCGCGCAGCGTGCGCGAGATGTCGATGGCGGCGCGATAGTCGTCGATGGCTGCGGCCGCCCGTCCGCCCGCCCGCGCGGCGGCGGCGCGGCCGACCAGCGCGTCGTATTCGATCTCGGGCGCCCGGGTCTGCCGGGCGATCGCGAGCGCGGCGTCGTAGCGCTCCCGCGCGGCATGGTCCTCGCCGCGGAGGCTGGCGACCCCGCCCAGCACCATCAGCGCGCCCGCCTCGTCACCGCGGTTGCCCGTCGAACGGGCAAGGGCGAGCGCTTCGTCCGCGGCGGCGGCGGCCAGGTCGGGGCGGCGCAGGCTGCGGAGCTCCAGGTCGGCGCGCTGGACCAGGGCGTCGGTCAGCCGGTCCACGCTCTTCACGGCCCGGAAGCGGTCGAGCGCCAGCTGCAGCTGCTCGTCGGCCTGCTGCGGCCGGTCGAGCGCCGCGAGCACCTCGGCGATGTTGCGGTGGGCCGTGGCGACGCCCACGACGTAGCGGGCGGCGGTCGCGGCCGAGAGCGACTCGCGATGGCTGGCCAGCGCACGCTCGTAGTCGCCGAGCATCGTGTAGAGGTTGCCGAGGTTGCCGAGCGCCTGGTACTCGCCGATCCTGTTGCCGGCGAGGCGCACGTCCGCCAGCGACTGGCGATACGCCGCCACCGCGTCGTCCAGGTCGCCCAACGCGCGGTTCGCCGCCCCGAGCAGCGTCAGGATCGCCCACAGGCGGCCCCGTCCTCCGCCTGGCGAGGCGCGCTCGGCGTCCAGTGCCTGGTGCAGCACGCGACGGGCGCGCCCGAATTCCGAGAGGCGTCCGAGCTGCGACCCCATGAGGGTGTAGGTGACGGCGAGATCGTGGGGGTCGCCGGTGCGGAGGCTGAGGGCGAGGACCTGGTCCAGCACGGCCAGCGCCTCGCGCGCGCGGCCCTGGCTCCCCATAGTCTGCGCGAGGCCGCGCATGGCGAAGGCTTCGGTCCGGACGTCCCCGGCCTCGCGCGCCATGGCGACGGCGTCGGCGCGCAGGCGCTCGGATGTCGGGAAGTCGCCCTGCGACCAGTAGGCCCAGGCCTCCAGGGCGATCGCGCGCGCGAGCGCCCGGCGGTTGCCTTCGCGTTCCGCGGCGGCCCGCGCGTCCAGCGCGAGGCGGCGCACGTCCTGAGGACGCCCGGCGTCGACCGCGGCCTGCGCCTCGTCGAGCAGCGCGTCCAGCGCGCTCCGTCCAGGCGCCGCGGATGGCTGCGCCTCCGATGTCGCGCGATCCACCGCCAGCAGCGCGCACACCGACAGGAGCATCACCGCGAAGGAGATCCGCACGGCGAGCACGAGTGTAGCAGCCGTTCACGCGGATCGGCGGCCCACACGCAGCACGTCGCGGCGTCGTCGCGCGAGCCCTGGGGGCGTGGTAATCAGCGGCGGCATTCGTACGCCAAGTGATCCACTGGGGTGTGGAACGCCGGCCCCGAGCTGGTGCTCCGGCGGCCCCGCAGAATCCCGGCTCGCGCGCGGCCGCGGCCGCGTCCGGGCTCGCGGTAATCCGCCGGGCCGTTCCCACGTCAGACGCCCGTGATGCACGCCGCTGGTGGAGCGCACGAACTGTTCTGGCGGGCCACCGGCCTCGTGGGCCTGGCTGGACGCCGCGACGGCGCCGCGCGCGCGGTACCTTGCGGCGCGCGCGATGCCGCTGCGCCGCCCTGGTCGTCGCACCTCCACGGCTACACCGTGGGCGACTGCGCGGCCCTCGACCAGTCGAGCGTGAGCCTGGTGCTCACCAGAGACGCGCGCGACGGCCTCGACCCGCCGGTTCGCATCGTCACAGTGACACGCGGGGACGCGCGCGGTCCCGGCCGGGTCGTACGGCACGAGGCGCGGCTGGACGCCTCCGAGATCGCGGCGGTGCCGGACGCCGCGCGTTTCGTGGCCGTCGATGTCATGGGGCGCGTGCTGTCGGGTGACGCGACGCGGGCCACGCGAGAGACGCGCGTGCCCATCGACATCTCGCGCACGCCGATCCAGGCCAGCGTGACGGCCGTGGCGCGGGTCGGCGGAACGGTGTTCGCCGTCGGCTGGCCCCGGCGCGTCTGGCGGCGCCGGGGCGCCGGCACCTGGGCCGCGATGGACCAGGGCCTGCCGTTGCCGTCCGCGTGTCGCGGCCGCGACCTCGACGCCGCGGCGCACGAGCCGGCATCCACGTGCCGCTTCCGCACCGTCGCCGGATTCGGCGAGAGCGACGTCTACGTGGGCGGCGACGACGGCGAGCTGTGGCACTGGAACGCCGTGGCGTGGCGGCGCTGCCGGTTCCCCTCGACCGACCGCATCGATGCCGCCGTGGCCGCCGGGCATCAGTTGTTCGTGGCCACCGGATCGGGGGCGGTGTGGCGGGGACGGGGAGACGCGTGGCAACTGGTGCTCGACAACGGCGGCCCGCGCGTCCGCGACCTGGCCTGGTTCGACGACTGTCTGTGGGCGGGCATGGACGGCGGGGGACTGTGGACGATCGACGGACGGACGCGGCCTCGGAGACCGGCGGGGGTGCGACGCGCCCTGGCGGAGCGCCTCGAACGGCTCGACGTCACGCCCGGCGGCACGCACCTGCTCGCCTCGGGGCCGGCAGGGGCGGCGGTCTTCGACGGCGAGCGCTGGGACGTGCTCGTCGAGGCCGCTGCCCTCCCGTAGCGCCCGCCTCGCCCGTCAGTTCGCCGTGCCGTAGCGCGCCCTCACCAGCGTCATCAGGGCCTGGCGTGCCCGGTGGAGGCGGATCTTGACGGCGTTGGGCGTGAGGCCCATCGCCTGGGCCACTTCTTCGGACGACAGTTCCTCGATGTCCCGGAGGAGGTAGACCTGGCGGTAGGCCTCGGGCAGCTCGTCCACGCACTGGCGCAGGAGCCCGAGCATCTGCTGCTGTTCCAGCGTCCGCTCGGGGCAGGCGTCCTCGCCGGTCGAGATGAGGCGGTGGCCGTCGGCGTGGAACGCCGGCAGCAGATCGTCGATGCCCGTCTCGGGCTTCCGGCGCCTGGTGCGCAGGCGCATGAGCGCCGCGTTCACGACGATGCGGTGCAGCCAGGTCCCGATCTGCGCCCCGCCCTCGAAGCGGTTCGCGGCCTTGAACGCCGACAGCATCGCCTCCTGCACCGCGTCGCGCGCATCCTCGTCGTTGCGGAGGAGCCGCCGCGCCGTGGCCAGCATGCGAGCGCTGTAGCGGCGGAACACCTGCTCGAACGCCAGGTCGTCCCCGCGGCGCAGGCCGTCGAGGATCACGCCCTCGTCCCACACAGGCGTCGGTCCGTTCAGGTCGATCTGCTGGTGCGTCATCCGGTCCTCCATGTCGCGGCGTTCGACGCCGGGAGGGACGGGTGGAGGTACGCGAAACAGGTGACACGAGGCGCACATGTCTGTCGCGTGGACCTCATTTGACAAACGCCTTCGAATCAACAACTTACGAGATCGCGTCATTCGTCGGGAAACCGCAGGACCCGGCCCGGCATCTCATCGCCACCCATGAGCAGCGGCAGCGGTCCGGCGATGGCCTACCGCTTCGGCGTCTTCGAAGTGGAATGTGCCTCGGCGTCCCTGCGCCGGGAGGGCACCCTGGTCCGGCTCCGGGGGAAGCCGTTCGACATCCTGCTGTTCCTGCTCGAGCGCCCCGGTGAGCTCGTGACCCGCGACGCGCTCCGCCACGAGCTCTGGGGCACCGATACCTTCGTGGACTTCGACCATGGCTTGAACGCGGCCATGAACCGGCTCCGCGACGCGCTCGGCGATCGGGCCGAGAACCCCCGCTTCATCCAGACCGTGCCTCGGAAGGGCTATCGCTTCATCGCGCCGGTGCAGCGGATCACGCGGGTCGAGTCGGCCCCGCTGGACGGGGGCGCGGCCGGGGCGCCGGGCGCGGACACCAGGATCGCGGGCCCGGCGGCGGCGCCCGCGCTGGCAGCGATCCCGCCGGCCCCTCCGGCGGGGCGGCGCCGCTGGGCCATCGCGGCAGCGGCCAGCCTGCTCGTCGCGGCAGCCGCGGTCGGGGTGATGACCACGGCCGAGCGGCCGGCCCGGGCCCGTCCCATGCTGGCGGTGCTGCCGTTCCAGAACCTGAGCGGCACGCCGGACCAGGACTACTTCAGCGACGGCTTCACCGACGAGCTCATCGCGCAGATGGGCGCCCTGAATCCCGAGGCCCTCGGCGTCATCTCGCGCAGCACGGTGTCGCGGTACCGCGAGGGACGCCCGAGCGCCCAGGAGATCGGGCGCGCCCTGGACGTGGAGTACATCCTGGAAGGGGCCATCCGCCGCAGCGGGAACCGCGTGCGGATCACGGCGCAGCTCATCGACGTCCACAGCCAGTCCCAGCTGTGGTCGGAGGTGTACGAGCACGACGTGCCGGACGTCCTGCTGACGCAGCGCGACGTGGCCATGCGCGTGGCCGACGCCCTGACGATGAAGGTCCTGCGGGTGGCCACGGTGGGCCGGATGGCCTCCCCGGAGGCCTACGACGACCTGCTGCGCGGCAAGGCCCAGCGCCTGATCGCCACCGAGGCGTCGCTCGCGCGCGCCCGTGAATACTTCGAGCACGCGCTCAGCCTGGACCCCGGGTACGCGCAGGCCCATGCCGGGCTGGCCGACGTCTATCACGTGCTCGGCGGGCCGGGCTGGGAGCTCGCGCGTCCGCGCGACGTGCTGCCGCAGGCCCTGGCCTCGGCCGAACGCGCCATCGCGCTCGACCCGCGGCTGCCCGATGGCTATGCCGTCCGCGGCATGGTGCGCCTCTGGCTCGGCGGCGACGTGGCCGGCGCCGAGGAGGACCTGCGGCACGCGATCGCCCTGAACGCCAGCTACGCGCTGGCGCACCAGTACCTCTCGACCGTCCTGGTCGTCAGCGGCCGGCCCGACGAGGCCGTGACCTCGGCCCGCCGCGCCATGGCGCTCGACCCGCTGTCGCCGTCGTCGGGCACGACCCTGGGCTATCGCCTCTACTACGCCGGACGCGACGCAGACGCCGTGCGCGAGTTCGACCGCGCGCTGGAAGGCACACCCGACTACGTGTCGGCCTGGATCGGCAAGGCGCAGGCGCTGCGGGCCCTGGGCCGGCGGACCGACTCGCGCGCCGCGCTGGAGCGCGCGGTCACGCGGGCGGGCGGCCGCAGCTACGTCCGGGCGGCGCTGGCCTACGCCATGGCGATGGATGGAGATCGGGAAGGCGCCCGCGCGATCCTGCGCGACCTCGAGACGCTGTCGGCGTCCCACTACGTGTCGCCGTACGACTTCGCGCTCGTGTCGGCCGGACTCGGCGACGCGGAGGGAGTGCGGCGCCAGCTCGCGCGGCTCCTGGAGGACGGGTCGGGCTGGGCCGTCTTCGTGCCCATCGAGCGCGAGCTGGCACCCTACGCGCGCACGTTCGAGACGCTTCGCGCGGCCGCCGTCCCGGCCGCGCCACGCCCCACCGGCCGATAGCCCGTTCGCGACGCCCCCGGGCACCCGCGTCCCCATCCGTTCCGTACGTGCGTACGTCCGTACGTGCCTACGCGCGAGGCGCGTTGCGCGGCGGATCGGAAGGTGCGCGGGACCGTGGTCGGTCGACCGGCCCCGGGACGGCCGTGCGGGAGTCGGCCCCGGGACGGTGAGGGCGGTGGGCTACAGGGGCCGGGCGCGCCGGCTTTCGAGGATGGCGGTCACGAGCTCTTCGGGGACGTCGCCGGGCACGTCGCCGGCATCGTCGGCGTAGGCGGCCTTCCCGGCCGCGATGGTCGCGCGATACTGGCGCAGGTAGCGCTCACACGCCGGACAGCGCGACAGGTGACGCTCGAACGGCGTCTGGACCTCGGTGGGGAGCTCCCCGTCGAGGTAGTTCATGATGAAGTCGATGAACTCGCGGCACGTCACGGCTCGATCCTCTGCGCCTGGCCCTGGGCCGGCGGACGAAAGCGCTCGTCGATGAGCGCGCGCAACGCCTGTCTGGCGCGATGCAGTCGAATCTTCACGGCGTTCTCACTGATGCCGAGGACGGCGGCCGCCTCGGATGTCGGCATCTCTTCGATGTCGCGGAGGAGCAGGACGGTACGGTAGTTCTCGGGAAGTTTGTCGATTTGCGCACGGACGTAGGCCCGGGTCTCCTTCCGCTCGAGGGCCACGTCCACCCCTTCGCGCCACTCGACCGGTTCGATCGCCTGGTGGCCGTCCTCGCGGTAGGACGGCAGGAGGACCTCCAGCGGCTCCTCCGGCCGGCGCTTGCGCGTCCGGAGGCGCATGAGGCCCGTGTTGACCACGATGCGATGGAGCCAGGTGGAGAGCCTGGCCTCGCCGGCGAAGCGATCGAGCGCCCGGAACGCCGAGGCGTAGGCTTCCTGCAGGGTGTCGCGGGCATCCTCGTCGTTGCCGACGATCCGGCGGGCGACGGCCAGCAGCCTGGGCATGGTGGCGCGGACGAGCTCGCCGAACGCGGCGTCGTCCCCGGCGCGAAGGCGGGCCAGCAGGTCCGCCTCGGCCGCGGGACCGGTCTCGCCGTCGGGAACGTCCATCGAGCGCGGGAGTGTATCACGCGCGCGCCGGTGCCTTGGCCATCGCGCGCGCCCGGTGTTCCCGCTGGGTGCCCGCGCGCTGCTGCAGCAGCTTGGCGACCAGCGCCGTCCACCCGGTCTGGTGGCTCGCGCCGACGCCCGCGCCCGTGTCGCCGTGGAAGTACTCGTGGAACGGCACCAGGTCGCGCCAGTGCGGGTCCTGCTGGAACAGGGCCCGGTCGGCCAGCACCGGCCGGCGGCCGTCGCTGCCGCGCACGAAGATGGACGACAGCCGCCGCGAGATCTCGTCGGCCACCTGCCACAGCGTCAGCATCCGTCCCGACCCGGTCGGGCACTCCACCGTGAAGCTGTCGCCGAGGTAGTGGTGGAACTTCTGCAGGGACTCGACGAGCAGGAAGTTGACCGGGAACCAGATCGGCCCGCGCCAGTTGGAGTTGCCCCCGAAGAGCCCGCTCGACGACTCGGCCGGCTCGTAGGTCACGCGGTGCTCGTGGCCGTTCACCGCGATCGAGTACGGCTGGTCGAGGTGGCGGCGCGAGAGCGCGCGGATCCCGTGCGGCGAGAGGAACTCCGACTCGTCGAGCATCACCTTCAGGACCTGCCGCAGCCGGTCCACGTCCACCACCGACAGCAGGCGCCGCTCGCCGTGGCCCCGTGTCCGCATGCACGCCACGTGCTCCACCAGGTCGGCGCGATGGTCGATGAACCACTCGAGCCGGCGCCGGAAGGCCGGCAGCTTCGCGAGCATCTCCGGTTCCAGCGTCTCGACCGCGAAGAGCGGGATGAGGCCCACCATCGATCGCACCTTGAGGGGCGTGCGGCTGCCGTCCGGGCGGTGCAGGACGTCGTAGAAGAAGCCGTCCTCGTCGTCCCACAGGTCCGCGCCGTCGGCCCCGATGGTGCCCATGGCGTGCGCGATGTACAGGAAGTGTTCCCAGAACTTGCTCGCCAGGTCCTCGTAGGCCGGGTTCTCGTTGGCCAGCTCCATGGCGATGGCCAGCATGTTCAGGCAGTACATGGCCATCCAGCTGGTGCCGTCGGACTGCTCGAGGTGCCCGCCGGTGGGCAGCGCCGCGCTCCTGTCGAAGACGCCGATGTTGTCCAGGCCCAGGAACCCGCCCTGGAACACGTTCAGGCCCTCGGCGTCCTTGCGGTTCACCCACCAGGTGAAGTTCAGCAGCAGCTTCTGGAAGACGCGCTCGAGGAACGCGCGATCGCCCTTCCCGGTGCGGCTCTTCTCGATCTTGTAGACGCGCCAGGCGGCCCAGGCGTGGACGGGCGGGTTCACGTCGCCGAACGCCCACTCGTACGCCGGCAGCTGGCCGTTCGGGTGCATGTACCACTCGCGCAGCATCAGCACGAGCTGATCCTTGGCGAACTGCGGGTCCACCAGCGCGAGCGGCAGGCAGTGGAAGGCCAGGTCCCACGCCGCGTACCAGGGGTATTCCCACTTGTCGGGCATGGAGAGGACGTCGGCGTTGTAGAGGTGCGTCCACTCGTGGTTCCGGCCCGACCGGCGCGCGGCCGGCGGCTGCGGCTGGGTGAGATCGCCCTCGAGCCAGTAGCGGACCACGTAGTGGTAGAACTGCTTCGACCAGAGCACGCCGGCCAGCGCCTGGCGCATCACGTGCCGCTCGTCGGCGCCCAGGCGATCCGGGATGACGGTGGCGTAGAACTCGTCCGCGTCGGCGCGCCGGCGGGTGATGACGGCGTCGAAGGGCGGACCGAACGGGCCGCCGTCGATCGCGTCGGGGCCCCGGTCCGAGAGCCGCAGCCGCACGGTCGCGCTGCCGCCAGCCGGCACCGTCACGGCGTAGTCGGCGGCGGCCTTCGTGCCCGTGAGCGCCGGATTCACGGCGTCGGTCCTGCCGTGGACGACGAAGTCGTTGATGCCGTCCTTGACGAAGCCCTTGGGCGGCGTGCCGTACAGCCGCGCCGTGTTGGTCTCGTTCTCCGTGAAGAGCAGGCGATCCGCGCCCTCGCAGTACAGCCACCGCTCGCCGTAGGACGGCTCGGTGAGGTGCACCACGCCGGGCGCCGCCTGGCGCAGGCCCGGCCGCGGCACGCCCTCGTACCACTCCCACGTGTTGCGGAACCAGATGGTGGGCAGCAGGCGGAGTGACGCGGCGTCCGGCCCGCGGTTTGCCACCGTGATGCGCACGAGAAGATCGTCGGCGTCGGCCTTGGCGTACTCGACCTCGACGTCGAAGTAGCGGCCGCCGTCGAAGACGCCCGTGTCGGCCAGCTCGAACTCGGGGGCGTCCTTCCCGCGGCGCCGGTTCTCCTCGACGAGCTGCAGGTACGGGAACTCCGCCTGCGGATACTTGTAGAGCGCCCGCATGTAGGAGTGCGTCGGCGTGGAGTCCAGGTAGTAGTAGTACTCCTTGACGTCCTCGCCGTGGTTGCCCTCGCTGCCGGTCAGGCCGAAGAGGCGCTCCTTCAGGATGGGATCGCGCCCGTTCCAGAGCGCCAGGGCGAAGCAGATGTACTGGTGGCGGTCGCTGATGCCGAGCAGCCCGTCCTCGTTCCACCGATAGGTCCGGGAGCGGGCGTGGTCGTGGGGGAAGGAGTCCCAGGCCGTGCCGTACTCGCTGTAGTCCTCGCGGACCGTGCCCCAGGCACGCTCGGCCAGGTAGGGCCCCCAGCGCTTCCAGTTGCGGCGCTTCAGGCGGTCGTCCTCGAGGCGGAGATGTTCGGCAGTCATGGCATGTCTGATGCCGGCCGGGGCCCGCCGTGTCCGGTAACCGGGGCCGTCCTCCCGTCATCCTAGCGCCAGGAGAACGGACCATGCGGACGGGATTGCTGATCGTGGGAGTGCTGCTGGGCGTCGCCGCCGGGGGATGGGCGCAGGGACCGCCAGCCGCGCCCGTGAACGTGGACGCCGACGGGGTGACGCTGCACGGCTACGACGCCGTCGCGTATTTCACCGACGGGAAGGCCGTCCCCGGCTCGCCCGCCCACGAATACGTCTGGCAAGGGGCGCGGTGGCGCTTCGCCAGCGCCGCCCACAAGGACGCCTTCGCCGCGGCGCCCGAGCGCTACGCCCCGCAGTTCGGCGGCTACTGCGCCTGGGCCGTGAGCCGCAACTACGTCGCCGACATCGATCCGATGGCCTTCGCCGTCGTGGACGGCAAGCTCTACGTGAACTACTCGCTGCTCGTGCAGGCGCGCTGGCGGCTCGATCGCGACGCGAACATCGCCAAGGGCGCCAGGAACTGGCCGGGCCTGCTCGAGCAGGCGAAGGCGATGAGCACGGGGCAGGGGGCGGCAGCCGGCACGCCGGCTGGCAAGAAGGGGGGACGGTGATGCGCGCGTTGGACTGGATCGTGAGGCTCGTCGCGGCCGTGGTGCTGGTGCAGACGCTGTACTTCAAGTTCACGGGCGCACCGGAATCGGTCTACATCTTCTCGACGCTCGGCGTCGAGCCGTGGGGCCGGATCGGCAGCGGCGTGCTGGAGCTCATCGCCGCGGGCCTGCTGCTGTATCCCGCCACCGCCGCGCTCGGCGGCCTCCTGGCGGTCGGCCTGATGGTGGGCGCCATCGGCAGCCACCTGACAACGCTCGGCATCGAGGTGCAGGGCGACGGCGGGCTGCTCTTCGGGCTGGCCTGGGTGGTCTTCCTCTGCGGCGCGGCGACGGTCGTGCTGCACCGCGCGTCGTTGAGGCTGTCATGACCGCCTTCGACGTGCTCGCGGCCACCCTCGACGACCTGGCGCGGGCGGTGCGTCCGCTGACCCGTACCGAATACACCCACCGCGACCGCGCGACCAGCGGCACCATCGGCGCGCACGTGCGCCACTGCCTCGACCACGTCGAGGCGCTGGAGCGCGCGTTGGTCCGCGGAGTGTGCTGCTACGACGACCGCGTGCGCGGCACGGCGACCGAGGACGATCCGGCCGTGGCGTGCGCGCGCCTGGCGGCCTGCCGGATGCGGCTGTCGGGCCTGGATGCGGAACTGCTCCAGACGCCGCTCACGCTCTCGGCCGTCATCGACGACCGCGGCACGACCGTCCGGGCGCTGACGACCGTCGGGCGCGAGCTGGCGTTCGTCATCAGCCACACGATTCACCACGCCGCGCTCATCGCCGTGCTGCTCGAGGACTTCGGGCGCGAGCGGCCCGAGCGTTTCGGGCTGGCTCCGACGACGCCGGCGCTGGAGCCCGTATGTGCACGGTGAGCTTCGTCGCCGCCGGCGGTCGGCTCCGGGCGATGTGCAATCGCGACGAGCGCTACACCCGGCCGGCGGCCCACCCGCCGCTCGTCACGCGGGCGGGCGGGCTCCTGGCGCTCCTCCCGCTCGACCCCTGCGGCGGCGGGACGTGGATCGCGGGCACCTCCGCGGGCCTCGTCTTCGCCGTGCTGAACGGCGAGGGGCCGGGCGGCGCTCCCGGCCTGAGCCGCGGCCGCCTGATCCTCGAACTGCTGGAGAGCGCGTCGCTCGAGGACGCCGTCGTGGGGGCGCGCCCCCGGTGCAGCCGTGACTGGCCGGCGCACCGGCTGCTCGTGGCCGATGCGGACCGCGTGCTGGAACACCGGGGCGGCCAGGCGGGCGTGCAGGTGCACGTCCACCCCGTCCACCGTCCGCAGATGTTCACCTCGTCGTCCCTGGGCGATGCCGTGGCCGGCCCGCCCCGTCGCGCGCTCTTCGACGAGACCGTCGTGGCGGCGGCCGACCCCCTCGACGGCCAGGACGCCTTCCACCGGCACCGCTGGCGCGACCGGCCGCACCTCAGCGTGCACATGCGCCGCCACGACGCGGCGACGCTGAGCATCACGACGGTGGACGTCTCGCCCTCGGCGGTCCGCATGCGCTACGAGCCGGCCACCGAGCTCGTGAGCCAGCCCGCCATGGTCGCCATCGACCGCCGCGCGGACGCCAGCCCCGGCCTCGCGCTCGTCTCGACCGCGGAGGCCCCGTCACCGGACGGCGGGCCGGTACTGGCGGTGGCCTCGTGACCGCGTTCTGGCTGGCCGCGGCCACCCTGGCCTCCGAGGACGCCACGGCGCTCGCGGCCGGGTGGCTGGTGCGCCAGGGCACGCTCAGTCCGATCGTCGCCGTGGCGGCGTGCGCGGCGGGCATCTGGCTGGGCGACGTCGGCCTGTGGCTGGCGGGGCGCGCCCTCGCGCGCGTGGACGCGTGCCGCCACTGGGCCGCGCGGCGCCTGCCGAAGGTGGCCGGCCGGGCGCTGGCCCTGGCGGTGGACGAACCCTCGGCCATCGTGGCCGCGCGGTTCCTGCCGGGTTCGCGCCTGCCCCTCTACTTCGCCGCCGGAAGCGTCGGCGCCCGTCCCGCCGTCTTCTTCGGCTGGACGCTGGCGGCCGTGCTGGTGTGGACGCCGCTCATCGTGCTCGGCGCCGCCCGCTTCGCGCTCGGCACGCTGGCGGTCCTGGCCGCCGTGCGCCTGGCCGGCTCCGCCCGCGGACGGCGGATACTGCGGCCGCTGTCGGCGCGCGTCCGGCGCTGGATGACTCTCGAGTTCTGGCCGACGGCCGTGGTCTACGCGCCGCTGGCGCCGTGGCTCCTGTGGCAGGCGCTCCGCAACCGTGGCGTCGGTTCGCTTGGGGCCGCCAATCCGGGCTTCGAGGACGGCGGATTCGTCGGCGAGTCGAAGTTCCGCATCCTGGACGCGCTGCCGCCCGAATGGACCGTCCCGGCCCGGCTCCTGCCGGAGGGCGCGCACGAGGCGCGGCTCCACGCGTTCGACGTCGCGCTGGGTGAACTCGGGGCCGCCTATCCCGTCGTGCTGAAGCCCGACGTGGGCCAGAAGGGCGTCGGCGTGCGCCGCATCACGTCGCGCGAGGACGCGGCGCGGTACCTGGCGCGCGAGACCGGGCGCGTCGTCCTGCAGCCCTGGCACGACGGGCCCTTCGAGGCCGGCATCTTCTACGTGCGCCGCCCGGACGAGGCGCGCGGCCGCATCTTCAGCCTGACCGACAAGCGCTTTCCGGTGCTGGTCGGCGACGGGACGTCGACCGTGGAAGAACTGCTCTGGGCGCACCCGCGCTTCCGCCTGCAGACGGCGCTCTTCCTGGCCAGGCACGACGGCGCGCGCGTGCTCGCCGACGGCGAGCGTCTGCCGCTCGTGACGTCCGGCAATCACTGCCAGGGCGCCATCTTCCTCGACGGCCGCGATCTCGTGACCCCCGCGCTCGAGGCGCGCATCGACCAGATCGCGCGTGCGGTGCCGGGCTTCTTCGTGGGGCGCTTCGACGTGCGCTACCGCGATCCGCGCGCCTTCGCGCGCGGCGAGGACCTGGCCATCGTCGAGCTGAACGGCGTGACGTCGGAGTCGACCAACGTCTACGACCCGGCGTACGGCGCGCTCAACGCCTGGAAGACGCTGGCCCGGCAGTGGCAGATCGTCTTCGAAGTCGGGGCCGCCAACCGGGCCCGGGGCGCCTCCCCGGTCGGCGTCGGCCGGCTGGCACGGCTGGCGTTCGGCTACTGGCGGAGCCGTCCGGCGATGCCGGTGGCGAGTTGAGCCGACGCCCGAAACCTTCCTGAGGCGTCGGCCGTGCGGCGATCAGCCCTGCGCCTCGAGCAGATCGGCATCGAGCAGATCCTGCGGCCGGCCAACGGCGCGCTTGTTGCGCACGAGATGGGCCCGTCCGATGATGGGCACGCTCAGGCCGTCGATGTCGACGACCATGCGGTCGCGCCACGCGTCTTCGAACGACACGCCGTCGACGGCGGTGATGACGTCGATACGGTTTGGCGGAACACCGACTTGATAGATCGTGCCTTCTGCACTCAGGTCCGCTTCGGTCAAGCCGTGCCGCGGGGCACCGAACGCGTCGAGGGCTTCCAACACCCGCCCGCCGTTGGCCGCGGTCGGATGCACCCACAGGTCCAGGTCCTTCGTTGCGCGCGGCAGGCGATGCGCGGCCATCGCGTACCCGCCGACGACGAGGAACTCAACGCTCGCGTCGATGAATGCTGACAACAGATCGCGGAAGTCGGGATTCAGCACCGGGCCGCCCTGAGAAGGACCATGCGTCGAGGGCCAGCTGCCACATCATCGCGAGCCGCTCGGCTGGACCAAGTGATGTCCAGTAGTCCCGTTCGGCCTGCTGCTCCGCATCGAAGCTCCGAAACACTCTGACGGTGACGCCGGCCCGTGGCACGACTCATTCTAGCCTGTGCCAGTCGATGGCACGGTCAACCCCAGCCGCCTCCAGTTCCCGCCGCTCAATGCGCCACCGGGCTGGCTCGACTGGCTGAAGGCTCGCCGCCCGGATGCGATTGTGGGCAAGACGATTCGGCTGTATCACGTGGCCGCCGACGCGCTGCCGTCGCGCCCATCGGAGACCGGCGACGGCCCGCGCTGAGCGAGCTGGCGTGGCCGACCTACCCGGCAGCGAACCTCAGTAGCGCCACCAGGGCGCCGTCGTCCCCCCCGGCATGTGCCGCATGACGTGCGCGGCCATCTGCTTCAGCCGCTCCGGCGTGGACTCCGGACCCTGCCAGCAATGGCCCTTGCCCTCGCCGTACAGGAAGAACCCTTCGTAGTGCGGGTTCTCGGTGGTCTTCATCCAGGTCTCGAGTTCCTTCGTCGAGTTGTTGAGGAAGAAGTTGTCGGCGGTGCCGGTGTACACGTGGATCTTGTCCACTAGCTTCGGGCCCAGGGTCGTCCAATTCCGCTTCAGGTGCTCCAAGAGGTCGTAGTGGTCGCGCCAGTACTCGGCCACCTTCCGGTTCATCGCGCCCGTGCGCTTGTCGAAGAGCGGCTCGAAGTAGCCGTCCTCGCCGAGCGGCCCGAACACGGCGGACCAGATGTCGAGCTGTTCGCCCGACCGGCCACGGGTGCCGTTCACGAGCTCCATGCGATTGCGCTGCTCGGACGTCAGCCGCACGTGGCCGTTCACTTCGCGGGTGTTGATGATGGGCACGGTGCGCCAGTCGACGGTCCGGGTGAACGCGTTGTCGTCCGTGTAGACGTTGATGCCCTCGACGTCGGTGAAGGTGACCGAGTCCGGGCAGTACGACCACACCCCGCCGTACAGGTCCGGGTAGAGGATCTGGTGCGCCAGCGAGATCCAGCCGCCCGTGGAGCCGCCGTCGGTCAGGCGGGCCCAGGGCTCGCCGATGACGCGGTAGCGCCGTTCGATCTCGGGCATCAGCTCCGTGGTGATGGCGTCGCCGTACGGGCCGACGTTCACCGAGTTCACGCCGTAGCTGTCGTCGAAGTAGGGCGTGGGGTGCTGCAGCGTCACCACGATCATGCGCGGGAAGGCGTCCTGCATCCACGCGTCGTAGATCTCGGTGCCAGGCTGGAACCCGAGCGGCGGCGCGAGGGAGAAATGGCCCTGGCGGTACAGAATCGGATACCGGACCGTGGAGCGGTGGTAGTCGCGCGGCAGGAGCACCGTGGCGCCGACGTAGATGGGCCGGCCCCAGAACTTCGTGAGGAGCGGGCTCTGGATCTTGAAGCGCTGCACGAACTCGGTGTCCGGCGGGATCTCCACCGGCGGAATCACCTGGTCGGCCGTGAGCTTGACGGTCTCGGTGGCAGGACCCACCTGCACCAGGCGCGGCTGGCTGTACAGGTTGCCTGGTGCGACGTTCCAGTGCTGGCCCTCCCACTGGTCGTCGTGCATCCACACCGTGTGCCCGTCGGCGCGCCGGAACTCCGAGTACACGTTGACGAAGCCCTGGACCCAGTAGTCGCCGGGCGGCAGGTCCTTCATCGATGCCACGGGCGTGCCCAGGTCCGTGCCGTCGAGCACCGCGGCCCGGCCCGGCGGCAGCATCTCCACGTCCCGTCCGAAGAACGGCGTGCCGGTGCGGCCGATCTGGAGGCGCGGCTCACGCGCGTTGTCGCGCGCGACCATCACGTAGACCCGGCCCGTGACGGCCTCCTTGCGTATCGTCGGCGGCACCGTCACTTCCACCCGCAGTCCCCGGCCCGCGACGGGGGTGTCGCGCTGCTGGGCGCCCGCCGACACGATGAAGACCAGGGCCAGGGCCGGAAGGACGAACCCACGTCGCATGGCACACCTCATCTGGGAAGCGCGGTCAGTCCGCCGGTTCGCCGGGAAGCAGCGGCTCGAGGTCGAGCGCCTGGGGGCCGTTCTCGGTGCAGACGGCGTACTTCGTCTCGCCCGCCCGGTACATGGCCACGCCCGCGTATTCGCCCTTCTTGTTCAGGGCGAAGAAGCGGATGTTGAAATTCGGCTCGCCCCTGGCGTTCAGGAGGCGCTTCTCCACGGTGTTGGCCTTGATGCGGCGGAGCGCCTCCATCCCCGCGTCCTTGGGCGAGGCGCCCCGGCGCATCGCCTCCACGATCAGGAACGACGACAGGTTGTAGAGGTTCGCCTCGCCCCGGCCCGTCGAACCGGCGGCGCCGACCTCGTTGTCCACGTACAGCCCGGCGCCGAGGATGGGCGAGTCGCCCGTCCGCCCCGGGATCTTCCACGCCAGGCCGCTCGTGGTGGTGACGCCGCAGATGTCGCCCGTCGGGCCGAGCCCGTCGCAGTTGATGGTGCCCCAGAAGCTGCCTTCGCGAATGAGGCCGTCGCGCACCATCGACAGGCCCGCCTCGAGCCCGCGGGCCTGGCGCGCCATCTCGACCGGGCCCGGATCCTTCTCGTGCTTCGGCGCGGGCGTCCGGCCCTCGCCCTTCGGATCGAGGTAGTGCTCGGGATCGGACCGCCGCTTCCATTCCAGGTACAGCCGGCGGGACGTCTCGGTGTGGAGGTCCGGTTCGATGGTGAAGCCCATGTGGCGGGCGAACCGCTGGGCGCCGTCGCCGACGATCAGGTGATGGTCCGTGTAGTCCATCACCGCCTTGGCGACGAGCGAGGGCGTGCGGACGCCCTGGAGACTGGCCACCGCGCCGGCCCGCCTCAGCGGGCCGTGCATGCACGAGGCGTCGAGCTCGATGACGCCGTCGGCGTTGGGCAGCGCGCCATACCCGATGCCGGTCTCGAGCGGGTCCAGCTCCGGGATGTTGACGCCCGCGATGAGCGCGTCGAGGACGTCCTTGCCTTCCGTGATCAGCCGGAACGCCCGGGCCACGCAGGATTCCGGCCCACTGTTGGTGAACTCGTAGCCGGAGTAGTCGGCGATGACGACGGGCCGCACCGTGCGCTGGATGAGCAGCTCCGCCGATCGGGCGGGCCTGGGCGCGGCCGAGACGGCGGCGACGGCGGTCGTGGACGCGAGGAAGTCGCGGCGGCTCAGCATGACGGGCCTCCTTGGCCCGGCCATGCTACCGCACCCGCGCGACGGCCGCCGGGCCGGTCTAGCCCCTGTCGGCCTCGGGCGGTCGCGGGCGCCACAACACCATGACCTTGCCCACCGTCTGCACGACGGCGGCATCGGTCTGCGTCGTGAGCGCCTCGAGGAGGGCGGCTCGCCCGTCGCGATCCGCGGCGCCGGCGCGGACCTTGATGAGCTCGTGTGCCGTGAGCGCGCGCTCCACTTCGGCGACGACGGCGCCGGTCAGGCCGCCGTGGCCGATGTGGACGACCGGCTCGAGGGCGTGGGCCCGGGCCTTGAGTGCGGCGCGCTCGCGCGGAGTCAGCGTGACGGGCATCGCCGCCGATTGTACCGTGCGGCCCGGCCTCAGGCGGGCACGCCCAGCGGCTGCCCGGCGTCCGCCGCCCGGCCGTGCGCGGCCACGAAGGCGGCCGCGGCGTCCTTGCCGAGATAGCGGGCCATGAGCGTTCGATCCACGTCGAGCAGGTCCACCACGATCAGCCCGTCCACGACGCCGCCGAAGGCCGGGTCCACGCTGAAGCCGAGGAGCTTCGCGTTCAGCTTCAGGTAGTGGCGCAGGAGCACGGGGATGCCGCGCCGGTCGGATTCCAGCTCCCGCACGATGGCGTCCACTTCCTGCACGTTGCTGGCGACGCGGCTCTGGACGAGCGCCTCGGTGCCGTCGGTGGCGTCCTCGGGCAGGGGGCGCCGCGGCACGACGAACGACTGGAGGAGGCTGCCGCGGCCGGCCAGCAGGAACCGCGCGAGCAGCTGGCGTGTGGTGGGCCCGTACTCGGCGCTGATGCTGACGGGGCCGAAGAGGGTGCGATAGCGCGGCTCGGCCGCCACCAGGGCGCCGATGCCTCGCCACAGCATCAGCAGCGGCTGGTAGTCGCGCTGGAACTCCCGCCGGACGAACGACCGGCCGAGCTCGAGCGCGGGACCGATGTCGTGCAGCAGCGCCGCCGGGTAGCGGAACAGCGTGCGCGTGTACAACCCGTTCACGCCCTGCCCGGCGAGCACGCGGTCGGTCTGCGCCAGGCGGTAGGCGCCCGCGATCCTCCGGCGTTCCTCGTGCCAGACGAACAGGTGCCGGTAGTGCCTGTCGAAGCGGTCGAGATCCCGGGCCCGGCCCGTGCCTTCGCCGGCCGCGCGGAACGTGACTTCCCGCAGCCGCGCGATCTCCTGCAGCACGAGCGGCGCATCGCCCGCCGACACGACGTGCACCTTCCACGGTGCGCCGTCCACCAGGCACGTCGATCGGGCGAGGCCGGCGATTTCCGCTTCCAGCGCCTCGGGGGGAACCTCGGCTCCGATCGGCTCAGGACGGGCCGGGCGGGCGGCCAGGCGCATCAGCGGACCGCGCGCCGCCGGCCCCGCGGCCAGGCCGTAGGTGCGGACCCGCAGGTAGGCCGACTGCGCGGACGGCTCGCCCAGGGCCAGCAACCGCTTGTGCGAGACGACGCGGCCCACCGACACGCGCACGGGCCGGCCCCGGTGGTTCAGGAGCTCGCGGGCGAGCAGTGCCGAGCGCAGCCACGGCGACACGCGGCCGGCCTCCAGGAAGAGCCGGCTGTTCACGCCGTCCACGAACATCGGGAGCATCGGCGCGCCCGCCCGGGCGGCCAGCCGGGCGGCCCCGTCCCGCCACGCGGGATCGACGATCCTGCCGGCGGCCGATCGCACGTGCGCGACCTCGCCCGCGGGGAACACCACGAGCACGTGTCCGCGGCGCAGCCAGTCGAGGGCCGCGCGGACGCCGCCGGCGTTGCGCGCGCCGCCCTGCGAGAACGCGTCCACGGGAATGACGTGCCCGCGCATCTCGGGGATGCGCGCGAGCACCTGATTGCCCAGGAGCCTCACGTCCGGGCGCACACGGCGGACGACCGTGGCGACGGCCAGGCCGTCCAGCGCGCCGTGCGGATGGTTCGCCACCACCACGAGCGGACCGTCGGACGGAATCCGGTCGGCCCCTGCCGCCTCGCCCGTCGTCACGGTGATGCCGAGGACGTCGAGCGCCCGCTCGGGGAACGTGTCGGGTTGGAGTGGGGACGCGCCCTCGTACAGCCGCTGCAGCGCGGAGAGGCCGGTGAGGGCGTCGATCGCGCGGGCGACAAATCGCGGAGTGCTGGGCGGGAGGAGATCGAGGGTGGAAAACGGCTCGGACCGCACGGTGTCCAGTTGGATGCCGTGCGGTCCGGCGCGTGTCGCGCGGGGGACGCGAGGGACCGCACGGCGCCTCAGGCGCCCAGCGGTCCGCTCGCCAGTGCGGTCGCTCGGCTAGGCGACGGCGTCCTTCGCGGCCTTGACGGGACGCGCGCGCACGATCTTCCGCGCCGGCTTCGCCTTGAACACCGTCGGCTCGCCCGTGAACGGGTTGATGCCCTTGCGCGCCTTGGTCGCGGCCTTCTTCACCACCACGAACTTGGCGAAGCCGGGAATCTGGAACATCCCGTTCTTCTTGAGTTCCTTGTAGCCCACGGTGCAGAGCGACTCGAGGACGCCCTTCACCTGCTTGTTCGAGAGCGACCCGCCCTGATCGGCGGCGATCTTCGCCACGAGCTCCGACTTCGACATTGCCTTGGCCATTTACATGCCCCCACCCCGGCTGATCCCGGTGCGTGTGTCAGTGATGCCATCGATCGAGGCAACGCGACGGTCACTGATTCGTCTGCGTCACCCGCTCCGCCGTGATCATCACGACCAAGGCGCCGGGAGGTACCTCGACGCGGAGCCGGCGACTAGATTACCCGTTTTTTCCCGGGTTTGCGCATCTATTTACACGCTGACGCTTATATTTTTCGGGTTTTGGCGGCTGCCCGCACCAGAACCACCTGTATTTCCAGGGATTCGGAAACGGGCCGGAGCCGCCGTCGGGCGGGTGGGAGGAGGGGGGCGGGGCCGTCGCGGCGCGCCGACCGACGTCGGCGCGACGCGATGGTCCTCGATGTCAGTGCGTGCTCGGCGCGAGCGGCGGCCGGATCCCAGGCGTGACCAGCCGCAGGCGGTAGAGGCCCGTCCGGGCCGTCAGGTACAGCGAGCGCCCGTCGTCGTCGCCCCAGGCCATGTTGGCCGCGAGTTCCGGCAGGCGCACGGTGCCGAGATGGCGGCCGTCGGCCGACCACACCCACAGCCCGCCCGGACCCGAGACGAACACGTTGCCGTCACGGTCCACCTTCAGGCCGTCGAGCGCTTCCTCGCCGGGCGCCGAGGTCATGTCCGCGAACGGGCGCCCGTTCGCGATCGTGCCGTCCGGCTGGACGTCCCACCGCATGATGACCTTCCTGCGCTCATCCCAGTTCGAGACGTAGAGCACGCGCTCGTCGGGCGAGAAGGCGATCCCGTTGGGGCCCTTCAGCTCGGTGGAGAGCAGCGTGAGCCGTCCGTCGGGACCGAGCCGGTAGACGCCCGCGTGATCGAGTTCGGCGCGCCGATCCTTCTCGAAGGCCGGCAGGCCGAAGAACGGGTCGGTGAAGTAGAGCGCCCCGTCGGACCGGTACACCAGGTCGTTCGGGCTGTTCAGGCGCTTCCCCTGATAGCGGTCGGCCAGGATCGTGAGGTCGCCGTTCTTCTCGAGCCGCGTCACCCGGCGGTTGCCGTGTTCGTCGATCACCAGACGGCCCTCCGCGTCCAGCGTGAGGCCGTTCGACCCGGGCTGGTGGTACTCGCCGATGTCGAACCCGGCGTAACCGCTCTTGGTGCGGAAGATCGACACCCCGTAGTCGTCCGACCACCGATAGATGCGGTTGTCGTTCGGGTCGCTGAAGAGCAGCGCGTGCTCGGCCGGCACCCACACCGGACCCTCGGTGAAGGAGAAGCCGCCGGCCAGGTGCTCCAGCCGGGTGCCGGGAGGAACCACGCGGTCGAGCCCGGCGTCCACGCGGTCGACCTCCACCGGCGTGCCGGCCAGCGCCGGCGTCCGGTAGAAGTCCAGGGTCGCCGAGCGCACCCAGATCTTGTTGGCCGGGGGATCCGAGAGCGGCCCGTTGGCCGCGAAGATCGCCACCCGCACTTCCTGCCCCGGCTTCGCGTCCCTGGTGATCACCAGGCGGTTCGGCGCGTTGAAGCCGGCGACGAGCGCCCCGCCGGCCTGCCCCAGCATGCGCGGCAGGCGTCCGTCCACCCACACCTCGGCGTAGTCGTCCACGACGATTTCGAAGGCCACCGTGGCTCCCGCGGTGTCGAAGGCGCCGACTCTGGCCGGCATCGTGAACGAGAGCCGGTACCAGGCGTAGGACTGCCCCCCGTCGGTCCGGCGCCGCTGGAGCGAACCGGCCGGCGCGATCTCCCAGAACGAATCATCGAAGTCCGTGGCCCCCGCCTTCACGGGCACGCCGCGCGACTCCTGGACGCGCCACTCGCCGCGTACCGCCTGGAGGCCCTCGCGGGAGTCCAGGTCCACCACGGCGTCCGGACGGCCGTCGAGCAGGCCGCGCACGGCGGCCGGCGTCGCTCCGAGCGACGCCAGCCCCATGGGGACGGCCGCGGCCATGACGAATGCCGCAAGGCGCCGTCGAGTCATCGTGCGCCTCCCATCTCGGCCGGCCCCGGCGCCGTGACCTTCACGACGTAGTAGAGGAGCGGACCGTCCACCTTCTTGAACCAGTGCGGCACGCCGTTGGGCACGACGACCACGTCGCCCTTCGCGAGCGTCCGCGTGTCGCCGCCCGAGATGGACTCGCCGCGGATCTCATCCATCGCCGTCGGCTTGCCGCCCACCATGGTCCCGCCGGTCACGAGCGTGGCCGTGCCCTGCAGGACGTAGACGATGTCGGTGTCGCGCGTGTGGACTTCCACCATGCCCGCCGTGTCGCGGCGGCTCGCGTGGATCTTGTAGTGGTCGGTCTCGAGGAGCGGCCGGCCCACCGCGAACGCCGCCGTGACGTCGGCCGGGGCAATCGCCGTGACCGGCCCGGCCGCGTCCGCCGTGTCCGTGCCGGCGGAGGCGAAGGCCGCCGCGACCGCGTCCGCGATCTCGTCGTCCTGCTGCGCGCTGGCGGCGCCGCTGACGCCCACGGCGCCCACGACCTGCCCGCCCCGGACCAGCGGCACGCCGCCCCGAAGGGGCAGCATCACGTCCACGGCCACGAGCGAGGTGCGTCCCTTGCTCACCGCGTCCTCGAAGTTGCGCGTCGGCATCCGGAACACGGCGGCCGTGCGCGCCTTCTCGATGGCCACGGCGGCGCTCGCGGGGAACGAGCCGTCGAGGCGCTCCAGCATCACCAGGTGCCCGCCGGTGTCCACGACGGCGATGGCGCCGCCGGGCGCCTTGAGGCGCTGCGCCGCCGCGTTGGCCGCCTTGATGGCCGAACGCGCGGCGTCGAGGTTCAGGTCGTCGGCGCGCGCCGGCAGGATGCCGGCGCACACCGCGACCAGGGCCAGGACGAATGGCTTCATGTCAGTTCGTGAGGCGCATCGTCGAGCCGAACGTCGTCTCGCCGAGCACCGCCTCCGCCCACGCGCAGTAGATCTGCACCTTGGCGATGTCCTGGATGTAGCCGGGCAGCGTGATCGACCGGTTCATCTTGTCCTCCTTGATCGCGATGCGCTGCAGGAGGAACACGTTGCCCTTCGAGTCGACGACCTGCCAGTGCGGGTCGGGCGTGTCCGGCGTGACGAAATCGGCCGACAGCGTCAGCACGTTCTTGCCGTTCATCACCGAGTGCGTGACGGTGCCGGTGTTGGCCTTCGCGCCCGAGAACTTCATGCTGGTGTGCGACTGCGCCTGCGCCAGCGAGGCGACGAGGGTGAGAGCCAGCGCGCCGACGAAGGCGCGGACGGTCGTGCGGGTCATGATGGAACTCCTGTGTGCGAGTGACGATCGCGGCCGCGTGATTGCGTGCTCGCGAGATACGACCCTTGGATGCGACCTGCCGGGGGGTGTTTCCGCGCGAGGGGAGCGGCGCGTCGAGCGAAGCGGCACGGAGCGGGCGGGGCGGACGGAGACCTGGCGGCGGGGGCGAGCGGGCGGGACGCGAGCGGGGCGACACGCGCGAAAAAAGACGGGGACGTCCGTGGCCGCGGACGTCCCCGTGAAGCGCCCGCCCAAGGCGGGCGAGCCCGATGGCGCCGGGCGCGCCTACTGCCGGGCGACCACGCGCATGGCGTGACCGTCGGGATCGCGGATCGTCAGGCCTCGCGCGAAGCCCGTCGACGCCGCGTCGACCGCGACGACGTCCGGCGACACGAGGCCGCCGCCGTGCTGCGCGGCGAGCAGCGCCTCGGGCGCGTGCGCCACGAGCGTCGTCTGCCAGTGGGCCAGGTCGCTGGCCTTCAGGTCGAGGGGCGTCGGCCGCCCGTCGCGCGGCGCCAGGTACTCGAGCAGCTCCACGCCCGGTCCGTCGGCCGCGCGAAGCGTGGTGATGCGGAGCCTGGCGCCGAACACGTTGTTGAGGTGCTCCTGCTCCTCCCCGTAGTTCTCGCCCTGGCCCGCGACGCGCAGGCCCAGGCCGTCGCGGTAGAAGGCCAGCGAGGCCTCCGTGCTGCCCGACACGATGGCCGTGTGATCCAGGCCCAGGAACAGGGCGGCCCGGGACTGCCACTTCGGATCGCCCTTTCCCGGCGGGAACTGCAGGATCTCGAGGAAGTGGCCGTCGGGATCCCGGAAGTAGAACGCCTTGATGCCGCCGGCGCCGGGATTCCAGTCGGGCAGCCGCTGCGGGCCCGTCGAGGCGTGCGCGACGCCCGCCTGGCGCAGCCGCGCGTAGGCCGCGTCCATGTCCGACGTGATGATGGCCATGTGCTGGAACCACCGGTCGTTGCCGCGCGTGTCCACGGGGTACGGCCGGCCGCGAGGCGCGGCGTACTCGGTGAGCTCGATGCGCTCGTGCCCGAGGTGGAGCCGGGCCACGCGCATCCGGACGCCGAAGAGGCCGTGGAGCAGTTCGTAGGGGCGGCCAGTGAGCTCCACGTCCGGACCGTCGGCCTCGAAGCCCAGCACCTCCCTGAAGAACCGGACCGACCGCGCGAGATCCGCGACGGTCGTGCCCACTGTGTCCACCGCCACGACCCCGACCGTGGATCCGCCCCCCGGCGTGTCGCCGCGCAGGCGGTCGGCGCCGAGCGCGCTCGCGGCCAGGAGGACGAGGACGACGGCGCCGAGGTCACGCCTGCGCATGGCGCGCCTCCCGTGTCGAGGCGCCCAGGCGCTCCACCAGGTGATCGCCCACGCGCAGGGCGTTGGCCATGATCGTGAGCGCCGGGTTCACCGCGCCGCTGGACGGGAAGAAGCTCCCGTCCACCACGTAGAGGTTGTCCACGTCGTGCGCCCGGCAGTGCACGTTCAGCGCCGAACTGGCCGGGTCCGTGCCGAACCGCACGGTGCCGCACTGGTGGGCGACGCCCGCCAGGGGGATTCGCTGCCCGACGAACAGGCTGCGCCCGAAGAGCCCGACATGGCAGCTCTCGCCGTGGATGTCGCAGCGGCGCTGCGAGGCCATCAGCCGCTTCAGCCGGGCCTGCAGCTCGGCGTGGGCCGTCTCGTTGTTCGGCGTGTAGCCGAGGACGATGCCGCCGTCCCGGTCGAGCGTGACCCGGTTGTCGGGGTCGGGCAGGTCCTCCGACGTGAGCCAGAAGTCCAGCGAGTGTCCGGCCATCAGATCCAGCGTGAAGCCCGGCGCGATCCTCGGCGCCCCGGCCGAGAGCGCCACGCCGTCGAGCTTGCCGACGAACGAGATGTGGCCCATCGGGTACGGGAACTCCTGGTCGCCGAAGTAGTAGTCGTTCACGGCGAGCGTCTTCTGGAACACCGTGGGGTTCGGGCAGCGCGAGACGGCCATCAGCACCGAATTGACGTGGCCCATGTAGTGGCGGCCCACGACGCCGGAGCGGTTGGCCAGCCCGTCGGGATGGCGGTCGTTCGCCGAGCGCAGGAGGAGCGCCGCCGAGTTGATGGCGCCGCAGCTCGAGACCACGATGTCGCCCCGGATCCGCGTGGTCTCGCCGCCGCGGCGGACGACGACACCCGTGACTTCCCGGCCCGAGGCGGACGTCTCGAGGCGCTCGACGAAGGCGTCGGTCAGGAGCGTGAGGTTGCCGGTGGCCAGGGCCGGCGTCACCGCCACTACATGCGCGTCGCTCTTGGCGTGTACCAGGCAGGGGAAGCCGTCGCACGTCGAGCAGCGGATGCACGGGCTGGTGTCGCGGGCGCGCTCGTCCAGCATGATGCCCAGCGGCACGTGGAACGGATGGGCCCCGGCGGCGGCGAAGTCCTCGTGGAGCGTCGCGATCCGGGGCTCGTGCGAGACGGCGGGGTGCGGATACGGACCCGAGGCCCAGGGCTCGGTCGGGTCACCGCCCCGCGCGCCGTGGACGTGGTACATCCGCTCGGCCTCTGCGTAGTACGGCTCCAGGTCCTCGTAGGCGATGGGCCAGGCGGGCGAGATGCCGCCGTGATGCCGGATCTCGCCGAAGTCCCGCTCGCGCAGCCGGAAGAGGGCCGCGCCGTAGAACTTGGTGTTGCCGCCGACGACGTAGCTCGTGTGCGGGTGGAGGGGTTCGCCCGCGCGGTCGCGCCAGACCTCCTTCGTGTGGTACTTGCCGTCCACGTTCACGGCGCGCGAACTCCAGTTGTCCTTCTCCCTCGGCACGAAGTCGCCGCGCTCGAGCAGCAGGACGCGCCGGCCCGCGTGCGCCAGGCGGTGGGCCAGGGTGCCGCCGCCGGCGCCGCTTCCGATGATGATGACGTCGTAGTGCATGGTGTGGCTCCAGGAAGTCGGCGCGAGCGGCTCACGCCTGGCAGAAGATGCAGCGCACGCGCGCCGAGTGGTTGAACTTCGCGCAGCCCGGGGTGCCGAGCCGGCGGTGCAGCGCCGCGGCTGCCTGCATCGCCACGGGCGGTACGACCAGGTAGATCCAGATCGCCATGAAGTTGCCCGACAGGATGGCCGGGCCCAGGCTGCGCGCCGGGTTCATGCTCATGCCCGACAGCGGATCCTCGAACGTGATGTTGAGCATCACCACCAGCGCGGCCACGAGGCCCGTCGCGCGCATCGTGGAGGGCCGGGCCGAGACGGCCAGCAGGATCGACAGGGTGAGGAACGAGATGGCGAGCTCGCCGGCCACCGCGGGCCAGATGCCGCCGGCGCCCGGCAGCGTCTGCACGAACAGCACGGGCGGGTCGGCGAACGCGGCGCCCAGGAGGCGCCACGCCAGGACGGTGCCGGCCAGCGCGCCCGCGAACTGCGCGGCGATGTAGGCCGCGGCGTCCCGCGGCCGGATGCGCCCGAGGCTCAGGAACGCCAGCGTCACCGACGGATTCATGTGCGCCCCCGAACGCGCGCCGAGCGGCGAGTAGATGATGGCCGCCGCCGTCAGGCCCATCGCCGCGCCCATCAGGAGGCGGCGAACGAACGGGTCGTCGATGGCCTGCCGGATGGGCGAGCCCGGATGCTGGAGCACGACGGCGAAGACGCCGGCCGACACCATGAAGGCGCCGATGGCCGCCGCCTCCGCCGCGTACTCGCGCCAGTGGGAGACGCTCATACGGCGCTCGACCGGCAGTAGCGACCGGAGCCGCTGCGCGCCAGGTAACGCGCATCGACCAGGTGGTGGAGGGCCTGCGCCGCCTCGGCAGGCGGGATCTGCCAGAGGCGCGCGGCCTGGCCTTCGGTCAACGACAGGCCGGGCATCTCGGCGAACTCGCTGCGGACGAGACGGACGAGATGGTCGATCGCCTGGTGCATCGGGGTGTCCTCCATGACGCACGCTTGGATGCCCGCGTCCGGGGGCGGTGTCCGTGCCACGGCCGTCACGGGTCCGGGAAACGCCGGTGACCCGTCGGCGTCAAACTGGCCACCAGGGAGGACACGTGGACATCGACCGCGCATCGTCACGGGAATGGATCGAGCCGGACGGCCTGGGCGGCTTCGCCAGTGGGACGGTGAGCGGCGAGCGGACCCGCCGCTACCACGGGCTGCTGCTCCCGGCCACGACGCCGCCCACCGGGCGGATGATGCTCGTCAACGGACTCGAGGTGTGGGCCTTGACGTCCACCGGCCGCGTGGCGCTCTCGACGCATCGCTACAGCCCGGGCGTCCGCTACCCCGATGGGGCGTCGCGGCTGACGGCCTTCACGACGGACCCGTGGCCCACGTGGACGTGGGACGTCGGTGAGGGCACGTCCGTCGTGGGAGAAGTGGTGGGCGTCCGGGGCGCATCGCGCGTGGTGTGCGCCTGGACGCTGGTGGGCCCAGGGCCGGTGACGCTCGAGATCCAGCCGCTCCTGTCGGGCCGCGACTACCATTCGCTTCATCACGAGAACGGGGCATTCCGCTTCGAGACGGCCGTGGACGGCGCTGCGCTGGAATGGCGGCCGTATGACGGCGTGCCCGCCGTGCGGTGCCTCACCACGGGGACGTTCCACCCGCGGCCGGAGTGGTTCCGGCAGTATCTCTACGCCGCCGAGCGCGACCGCGGTCTGGACGCCGTGGAGGACCTGGCCTGTCCCGGCGTCATCCACTGCGCGCTGCACGACGGGCGGGCCGCGTGCGTCTTCGAGACCGGGCCGGCGTCTCCGGCCCCTGCCGGCGCCCGCGACGTCCGGGCCGCCGTCACCACGTGGCTGGCGTCGGAGCGCCGTCGGCGTCGGGCGTTCCCGACCCCGCTGCATCGCGCCGCCGATGCGTACCTGGTGAGCCGCGGCCGGGGCCGCACCATCGTGGCCGGCTACCCGTGGTTCACCGACTGGGGCCGTGACACCTTCATCGCCGTGCGCGGGCTGTGCCTGGCCACGGGACGCCTCGCCGACGCGAGGGACATCCTGCTCGAGTGGGCCGAGGCCGTCGACCAGGGCATGCTGCCCAACCGCTTCCCGGATGCCGGGTCCACGCCCGAGTTCAACGCGGTGGACGCGTCGTTGTGGTTCGTGGTGGCGGCAGGCGAACTGCTGGCGGCCGCGGCCGGCCAGCCGCGCGTCCTCTCACGCGCGCAGACCCAGCGGCTGCGCGAGGCGATGACGGCCATCCTCGACGGCTACGCCGGCGGCACCCGCTACCGGATTCACCTGGACGCCGACGGCCTCGTGGCCGCGGGCGAAGCGGGCCAGCAGCTCACGTGGATGGACGCCCGCGTCGGCGACCGCGAGATCACGCCCCGCATCGGCAAGCCCGTCGAGGTGCAGGCGCTGTGGCTCAACGCCCTGGGCGCGGCCGCCGCGTTCGACGACCGCTGGGCCACCGTCGCTGAGCGGGGCGCGGCCAGCTTCGCCGCCCGCTTCTGGAACGCCGACCGGGGCATGCTCTACGACGTGGTGGACGTGGACCACCGGCCCGGAGAGGTGGACGGCACGTGCCGGCCCAACCAGATCCTGGCCGTCGGCGGGCTGCCCGTCGCGCTGCTCACGGGCGCGCGCGCCCGTGCCGTGGTGGATGCCGTGGAGACGCGGCTCTGGACGCCGATGGGCCTGCGATCGCTCGCGGCGGACGAACCGGGCTACGCCGGCCGCTATGAGGGGCCGCCCTGGATGCGCGACGCCGTCTACCACCAGGGCACGGTCTGGCCCTGGCTCATCGCGCCGTTCGTGGACGCGTGGCTCTCGGTGCGCGGGTCCACCACGGCGGCGCGCGGCGAGGCCGAACGCCGGTTCCTGGCGCCGCTCATCGCGCACCTCGACGAGGCGGGGCTCGGCCACGTCTCGGAGATCGCGGACGGCGATCCGCCGTTCACGGCGCGCGGCTGTCCGTTCCAGGCGTGGTCCGTCGGCGAGCTGATCCGCGCCTCGGCGCGCTGCGCGGCCGGCGATCGCCTGGTTCGGAACACCGGCTCCACGCAGGCATCGAAGGGCGTGGAGGTCTGACACATGCTGAAGTCCGTTTCCCTGTCGGCGGCGGTGGCGCTGGCGCTCGCCCTGGCGGCCAGCCACCAGGTACATGCCGCGGCCGACGCGCCCGGCGCCGTCTTCGCCCTGACCAACGCCGCTGGCGGCAATGCCGTGGTGCTGTGGCCGCGGGCCGCCGACGGCTCGCTGGGGCCCGCGGTCTCCACCCCGACCGGAGGCGCCGGCAACGGCGCCGGTCTCGGATCGCAGGGCGCCGTCGTCGTCTCGGCCGACCGCCGGTACCTCTTCGCCGTGAACGCGGGCAGCGGCTCGGTGTCGTCGTTCCGCATCGAGCCGTCGGGTCTGCACCTGGTGGACGTCGAAGCCAGCGGCGGCGCGACGCCGACGAGCCTCACGGTCCACGGCGGCCTGCTCTACGTGCTCAACGCCGGCGTGCCGAACACCATCGCCGGCCTGCGCGTGGCCGCCGACGGATCGCTCGAACCGCTGGCGGGCTCGGCCCGGCCCCTCAGCGCGGCGTCCACGGCGCCCGCCGAGGTCGCCTTCACGAGCGACGGGCGATCGCTCGTCGTGACCGAGCGCGGCACCAACGTGATCGACGTCTACACGGTGGATGCCGGCGGCCTCGCGGACGGGCCGTATGTGTACGCCTCCGCCGGTCCCGTGCCGTTCGGCTTCGCGCTGGACCGGCAGGACAACCTCGTCGTCTCCGAGGCGGGCACGGGCGGCGGCGCGTCGTCCTACCGCGTGTCGGGCCCCGTCCTGACGCCGGTGTCCTCGATGGTGATGACGGGCCAGCGGGCGGCGTGCTGGGCGATCCTCTCGAAGAACGGCCAGTTCGGCTACGTCACCAACGCCGGCACGGGCAACATCTCCGGCTTCTCGGTGGATCGCGACGGGACGGTGGCGCTGCTCGACGCAAGCGGCGTGACGGCCACGACCGGCGGCAATCCGACCGACATGGCCATGTCGCACGACGGGCGCTATCTCTACGCCCGCGTGGCGGCGCTCGCCGAGATCGCGGTCTTCCGCATCGGCCCCGACGGCGCGCTGGCGCCCCTGGCGCCGCTCACCGGCACGCCCGCGGGCCTGGCGGGGCTGGCCGGATACTGAGGTCCACCCGGGACGGCCGGGGCCGCACCCCGGCCCGTCGCGGCCACGATGCGGACGCGCGCGGTGACCCTGACCGCGCGCGTTTCCGCGTACGCCCCCGCGATCAGAAGCGGACGCCGAGGCTCACCCGGATGTCGCGCGCCGTCATGCGGTAGTACTGCGCGTCGCCGACTTCGCTCTCCGAGACCACGTCGCGCGCGTCGTTCAGGTTCCGGCCGTCGAGCCGGAGCTCGTAGCGGTCGAAGCGGTAGCCGAGGCCCGCATCCACCGTGCGGAAGCCGGCGGCCAGCGCGCGGTTCCGCTTGTCCATGAACCGATCGCCCGTGTATCTGACGACGACGCTCGCGATGAGCCCCTCCTCCGGCGACAGGTACCCGCCCGCCGAGAACAGATGGCGGGGCGACATCTCGAACCGGCGGCCGTCGAGCCTCGTCACGACGCCGTCGAACGCCTGCTCGAAGTCCACGAACTTCCCGTCGTGGTAGCTGTAGGAGGCGCGTCCCGTGAGGTGGTGGGGCATCCGCGCGTCGGCGGCGACCTCGACCCCCTGGAACCGCGTTTCGCCCGCGTTCAGGAGCGCGGGCAGCCCGTTGACGACCGTGGCCGTCACGAGATTCCTGAAGTCCATGCGGAAGGCGCTGGCCTCGACGTCCATCCGCCCCTCGAGCAGCCGCGCCTTCACGCCGCCCTCGACGCTCTGGGACGTCTCCGGCTCGAGCAGACCGCCCTCCTCGGCCTCCCCGAGGCCGAAGTCGAACACCGCCGGCTTGAACGTGTTCCGGTAGTTGGCGAACGCCCGGAGGTGGTTGGTGCCCTGCTCCCAGAGCGAGACGATGGCGCCGAGGCTGCCGCTCAGCCGCGTGTTGGTCTGGGTGTTGCCCTCCTCGGCCGCGCGCTGGGCCTCGGTCTCGTTGCCCTCCTCGCGCTCCTCGTTGGTCAGGTTCAGCCGCAGGCCGGCCGAGACCGTGACCCGGGTGGTCGGCCGCCATTCGGCCAGCGCGTAGCCGCCGACGAACTCCCGACGGTCCTCCTCGCCGAGCGCGAGGTCGGTCGGCTCGGTGACCGCCGTGGCCGTGGCGCCGCTGAGCGGCACCGTGTAGTCGAAGACGGCGCCCTTCGAGTCGCCCATCCCGTGCAGCCAGTCCACGCCGACGACGACCCGCGTGTGCTCGCGTTCGGGCAGCGCCAGGTGCACGTCGGCATAGAGGTCGGTGACGTCGATCGTCTGGCGGAAGCCCACGGCGTTGCCCGGACCCTCGGCGACGTCGGCCAGGAACCCGCGGAAGTTGTCGCGGGCCGTGTGCGTGAAGGACGCGATCGTGCCGAGCCGCGAGGCCCCGACCGGGCGCTCGTAGCCCACCCCGACGTTGATCCGGTTCTCGTCCAGGAAGGCGCCGTCGGGATTGTGGTTGGCGTCGAGCGGCACGCGCGCGCTGAGCGTGGTGCCCTGCCGCGGATGGGGGCTGGCCGGATCCTGGCGCAGCACGTTGACGTCGGCCAGGAACCAGAGCCGCCGGTCGTTCGCGGAGCGCGTGGTGCGCCAGAGCGCGTGGCCCCGCGCGAACGAGGTCCGGTCGTCCTTGAAGCCCTGGCGCTCGCCGTCCAGCGAGAGCCTGGATCGCCAGGCGCCCGACGACGGGATCGCGAGGTCGATGGCGCCGCCGCCGCTGCCGTAGCTGCCGCCCGAGACCGTGGCGTAGCTGCGATCGGTGGCCGCCGCCCGGTGGACGACGTGGATGACGCCCACGAACGACGTGGCCCCGAAGGTGACCGGCGCCGGCCCGCGCAGCACCTCGACGCGCTCCACGTCCCGCATGCTCAGCGACGTCAGCGCGGGGTTGAACGCCCCGCCCCACGGCACGTCGTCCACGACCAGCAGGAACGCGTCGAACTCGCGCAGGCCCCAGAACTCGGGCACCGCGCCGGCGGGCCCGCCATCGCCGCCGGGCGCGATGGCCACGCCGGTGGCGAGCGACAGGGCGTCCTTGAGGCTCGCGGCCCCGAGGGCCCGCAGATCCTCCCCCGTGAAGACCTCGATGGACGCCGGCACCTCGTGCGGCACCTCCGGGAGGCGCGTGGCGACGACCTGCACCGTCTCCTCCACCGTGGGCACGGCCGGCTGCTGCTGGGCGGATGCGCTGGCGGCCAGTCCGGCGACGAGGACGGCGGCGAGAGGGGAACGGACGCGACGAGCGCTCATGGCACCTCCACGTCCGCGATTGTCGGTGACGGATCGAACTACTACCAGCCGTCGTAGATGCGCCGGCGGACGGCGAAGTGTGCGCCTGCGCCCTGGCAGGCGAGCGTGCGCAGCGCGGTCAGAGGAGCTGGACGACGACCAGCCCCGCCACGGCGCCGATGGCGGCGAGCGCCAGCTCCGCGCGGTCCCGCACGAACGCGATCCCGAGGACGAGGAGAATCGCCGCCAGCGCCAGGCACGCCCAGTAGACGTCGTCCGCGCCTTCCTCGATGCCGCCCCGCGCGGTCTTGCGGACCGCGTCGATGACGGTGACGGCGATGTCCACGTCGCGCTCGCGATCGAGCTCCATGTAGCGGCCGCCGCCGGTGGCCGCGATCGTGGCCAGCGACTCGCGGTCGAGGCGTGAGTAGACCGGCGGGTTCGGCTTCTGCGGGTCCTCGGCCGGCGGCTCGGGGATGAAGCCGCCGTTGCTCGTGCCCACGCCGACGACGAACACCGGGACGTTCAGGCGGCGGGCGTTCTGCAGCGCCCGCTCGACCTCGCCGCTCCAGGCCTGGCCGTCGGAGAGCAGGAGGAAGGCCTTGGCGTTGAGCGACTTGCGTCCCGTGATGCGCTCGTCCTGGTCCAGGAGCTTCAAGCCCCAGGCGATGCCCATCTCGATGTTCGTGTCCCACGAGGCATCGTCCTCGGCCCGGAACGGCGGCTGGGTGAGGTGCTCGAGGAAGAAGAAGAACGTGTTGGGGTCCTTCGTCAGCCGGACCTGCGGCGTCGCGATGCGCGCGAAGGTGGTCATGGCAATCCGGTCGCCGTCCCACCGCATCGTCTCGGCCAGCGTCTTCAGGAACCGCATCGAGCGCTGCCAGCGATCGCCCGTCGTGTCGGTGACGCGCATCGACGTGGACCCGTCCTGGAGCACCACCAGGTCGATGCCGGCCCGCCGGACCCGCGTCGTCACCACCTGCGGCCGGGCGAGGGCGAGCACGACCGCGGCCGTGGCGCCGACGAGGCACAGCCAGAAGAGGAGGCCGCCGAAGTACGAGAAGCGCTCGCGCACCGGCACGGCGCGGTGGCGCGTGTAGCGGCGGATGTCGGCGCGCCGGCGCGCCAGCTGCACCACCCAGATGACGAGCAGCGCGGCCGGGCCCACGAGCAGCCAGAGGAAGTCCGGCTGCCCGAACTTGAGCGCCTGCCAGTCGACGGTGGGAAGCGTGAAGCCCATCCCGGATGCTCGCCTGCGGACGATCGCGGTGCCGCGACCCCGCGCCTAGCCCTTCCGCTTGCGCTGCTCGCCCTCGCTCGCGCCCTGCGGCAGCTGCTTGCGCTCGTCGGGGCGCATCGGCACCACCACCTTGAACTGCTTCATGTCGGAGCCCTCCGGCGGCGCGCCGGGGGCCCCGTGCAGCGTGGGCCCGATGGGCAGGTCGCCGGCCAGCCCGGACGGCTCCGGCTCCGGCATGACCGGCTGGCGGCTCTGCTGGATCGTGGCGCGGACGCGCGAGACGAACTCGAAATTCCAGGCGGCGTCCTCGTCGCCGGGCCGCGCGCGGAGCACGTCGGCGTACCCGCGCACGATGTCGTCGATGCGCTTCACGGCCGCGGCCTGATCCGCCTCGTGCTGGGCGCTGCGGTACGCGGCGTGCGCGCCCAGCTCGAGGACGATCGGGTCGGACTCGGCCAGGGCCCCGGCGGCGTCGCGCTCGGGCACGAGCCGGCCGTAGGTCCCCATCCAGTACCGGGTGGTGGACTGCTGCTCGCGGAGCGACGAGACCAGCGCCTGCGACACGCGCGGCAGCAGGGCGCCGTCCGACGCCTCGGCCCGCAGCGCCTCGTACGACGTCTCGAGGTCGCCGTAGCGGAGCGTCAGCAGCGCCTGCTGGGCGTCGGCGGTCCGATCCTCAAGGCTCGACGCGCCAAACAGCACGCGTCCGCCCGCCACGAGCAGGAGCGCCACGACCACGTATCCAATCACCGACTTCATCGACCTCTCCTCACGGGAACGTCCGGAACTGCGGCGCCACGAGGCGCAGGGCGGCGGCGACGGTCCAGAGCGCGACGGCCGCCAGTGCGTAGGGCGCGAAGCGGGGGAGCCGCGCGCTGTACTCCTTCACCTCGACCGTGCCGGCCGAGGCCTTGTCGATGTCGCGGATCGCCCTGAGCACCGCCGCCTCGTCCACGGCGGTGTAGAAGCGGCCGCCCGTCTTGGTGATGGCGCGCTGCCACATCGCGTCGGGCAGCTTGCTGTTGCCCTTGCTGATGCGCACGAAGTACACGGGCACTTTGGCCTTCACGGCGTCGGTCAGCACGTCGTCGATGTTCCGGCCCGACTCGGTGACCTCGGCGTCCTCGCCGTCGCTGAAGATGACCATGAGGTTGCCGGACGCGTCCAGGAAGTCGAAGGCCCGGAACAGGGCCACCGCCTGCTCGACCGCCTGGGCGATCACGGTGCCGCGATCGGGGAAGTTCTCCCACTCGCCCATGTTGCCGATGAGCGACAGGCTCAGGAGGATGTTGTCGTAGTCGGTCGTGAACGGCGTGATGACGTAGGCCGTGTCGGCGAACTCGATGAGCGACACGAGGTCCTTGTAGCCGCCGTCCATCCGCAGACGCACGAAGCGCTCGGCGGCGGCCACCGACGTGAAGAACGTCGCCTCCATGGGCGCGTCCTTCGTCGTGAGCGAGCGGGCCGCGAACGGCGCGAGCATGCTCGACGACCCGTCGATCATCAGGCTGATGCGGCGCCCTGGCCGCGTCACCTCGCGCCGGGAGAGCGGCGTCGCCGGGTCCGCGAGCGCGATGGCGAAGAGCGGGAGCCCGGCCAGCATCAGCACGAGCGGCAGGTGGCGCAGGGTGGGCACCCACGAGTTCGCCCACTGGCCGAGCACGGCCGGCAGGACCACGCTGCCGCGCCCGGGCGCCCGCGACGCCACGCTGCGCAGCACGAGCGCCACGATGGCCACGCCCACCAGGGCCACGAACGCCAGGAGCGCCGAGTCCTTCTCGCCGTAGACGAGCTCCGACAGCCGGACGCCGGCCCAGTCGGCGCGGGCGCGCTCGACGAACCGGGTGACGGCCGCGAAGGCGTTCACGCCACTCCCCTCCACCGCGCCACGGCCTCGGTGAGCTTCTGCCACTGGACCATCGGCCACGAGTGGCGGAACGCCAGGGAGCGCGCCAGCGGCCCGGCGGCGCTCGTCGCCAGGTCGAGCGCGGACTCGTCGAGCGCGCTCCGGCCGAAGCGCGCGGCCGTGAGGGCGGCCAGGCCGTCGCGGAGCTGCTGGACGGCGGCGTCGCGGCCGGCGGCCGCGGTGAGGTCGGCGGGCGTGACGGCGGACGAGACGAGCGCGTGCTGCCGGCGGACGAGCCCGGAACTCAGGGCGATCTGGCCGGCGATGGCGTCGGCGGCGAGGCCCCTGGCCTGCGTGGCCGGCCTCCCGACGGCGTAGGCGCCCACCACGCGCAGGGCCGCGCCCGCGCGCTCCACCAGGGCATCGCTCCAGCCCTCGCTCTGCTTGCGACGCGCGACGTCGGCCAGCTCGCGGCCGGCGGCCTTGAGGATGGCCGCGCCGGACACGGCCGTGGCGGCCCGCGCGGTGGCGGGCGTGCGCAGCGCCCGGAACAGGCGGGCCAGGCCCAGCAGGGCCACCGCCGCCGCCAGCGCGTAGAAGAACCAGCCGGCCAGGCGCAGGGCCTGCGACCGGAAGCGGCGCGCCTCGAGGTCGCCGAAGGTCATCGTCGTCGAGTCGCGGATGTCGCGCGCGCTGCCCGCCACGAGCGATAGCACCCGGACGGTGAGCGGCGGCATCGCGTAGGTCTGGTCCCGCCCCTGCGAGGTCGTGCCGTCGGAGGTGGACGTGTCGATGTGGTACCCGATGGCCAGGCCGGCCAGCGAGACGTCCTGGCCGAACGAGGTGTCGTTCAGGAGGCGGAGGAGGTACGAGTACTGGAAGAAGCGGCGCGCGCCCGAGACCACGTCCGCCGGCGCCGAGCCGTCCAGGACGTCGAAGGGCGGCAGCGCCATCACCGTGTGATCCAGGCGCGAGCGGTCCACGACCGCCTTGGTGGACGCCGTTTCGAGCACCGCGCAGGTGAGGACGGCCGTGAACGGCTCGCCCATCCGGACGGCGGCCTTGTCGGTGCGCCACCAGCAGCGGACGGCGTCGGCCTCCACGGACTGGCCGGGCGGCGGCGTCTGTGCGGCGGCGGCGGACGGCAGGACCAGGGCCAGCGCGAGGGCGGCCGCGGCGGCGGGGGAGCACGTTCGGTTCATCGCTTCCTCAGTCGGCGCTCGACCGCGAACTCGGCCAGCGCGATGTCGCTCTTGGTGTCGTCCAGGCCGAGACGCAGCGCGTCGAGGCCGGCGGCATGGGCCTTGGCCTCGACCTGGTCCTGCCAGGCCCGCACGCGCTCGGCCATGCCGGCGAGCTGGCCGCGCGAGACGACGCGCGCGCGGCCCGTTTCCACGTCCACCGCTTCCACCCACCCGGCCGAGACGGACGGGAGGCGGTAGGCGAAGGTGGCGTCCACGATCACGAGGAAGACGTCGTGCCGGACGTCCAGCCGGGCCAGTTCGTCGATCACGCGGTCCACGTCGTCGAACAGGAAGTCGGACACGACCGGCACGAGCGACGTCTTGCGCAGGTAGCCGGCCAGGGTGCCGCTCAGGCTCTCCGACTGCTTCAGCTCCTCGAGGTTCTGCTCGTACTGGTAGGCGTCCACGCAGTGGATGACCTGCCCCTTGCCGATCCGGGGCCGGATCGCGTGCAGGCGCTCGAAGCCGCCGTGGAACGTCACGAGGCCGAAGCTGTCCTGGAAGAACACGGCCGACATGCCGATCGTGGCGACGGCGCGCGCGATGGCGTGGGCGATGAGCACGTTGCCGCGGGCCGCGGCCGGCGCGACCACGCCCTCGGGCAGGGCGTCCACCCCGCAGCGCGTCGAGCGCGAGTGATCGGCCACCACCACCACGCCCGCCGTGGACGGCTGCTCGAAGTCCCGCACGACGAGCGGCGTGAAGTTCGTGAGGCTGGACTGCGCCCAGTCGATCGTCTCGAAGCGATCCCCGGCTTCCCAGTTGCGGAGGCCGACGAAGTCGAATCCGGAGCCGTGGAAGAGGCTGCGGTGCTCGCCCAGCGTGAACTCGCGCATCCGCTTCAGGATGACGAGCTCGATCTCGCTGATTTCCGACAGATTGACGAGCGGCGCGACTTCCTGCTCGCGTGTTCTCATGGAATGGGCACTCGCGCCACCACGTCCTTGACGACCGACTCCTGCGTGAGGCCGTGGCTGGCGGCGTGCGGCCCGAGCCAGATCCGGTGGCTGAGGACGTACGGCGCCAGGTCCTGGATGTCCTCGGGGTAGACCTCGTCGCGTTCGTGCATCAGCAGGGCCCAGACCTTGGCCAGGCGGCCCCACACGATGATGGCACGGGGGGAGGCGCCCAGATCCACGCCGCGTTCGACGAGCTCGGACGGGGAGTGGCGGAGCCAGTCGGTCTCGGGGTTGTACGGCCGGGTGGCGGCCACGAGCTGCTGGATGTACGTGCCGAGGCGTTCGTGGAGGAACACCTCCGAGTTGATCCGGGCGCGGAGCTGGATGATCCGCTCCTTCGGCATCAGCGTGTTCAGGCGGACGTGCTTGAAGTCGAAGTTGACGAGCTTGGCTTCCTCCTGCGGCGCGAGGTAGCCGATGTTGATCATCACGGCGAACCGGTCGGTGGCGGCCTCGGAGAGCGGGAACGTGCCCTGTCCCAGCTCGACGGGGTTCATCGTGGCGATGGCGAAGCTGAAGGCCGGGAGGTCGTAGGTGGTCTTGCCGACCGTGACCGTGCGGTCCTGCAGGCCCTCGAGGAACGCGCTCTGCGACTTGAGCGGGATGCGGTTGATCTCGTCGAGGAGGATGACCTCGGCCGAGGCCAGGGGGCCGAACTCGGTGATGAGCTCGCCCGTGGCCGGGTTGATCATCTGGAAGCCGACGACTTCGGTGGGCTGCAGGTCCGCCCGTCCCTGGAGCCGGGCGAACTTGGCGTCCGAGATGGCGGCCAGGATGACGCCGAAGAACGTCTTGCCCACGCCCGGCACGCCTCGCAGCAGCAGGTTGCCGGCGTTGACCTGGCGGTTTTCCTTCTTGTCGTACGTCGTCGGGATCTCCGACAGCAGGACGATGTTGGCGAGGGCCTTGGCCGACTCGTAGCCGACGAGCGCCTTTGCGCCCTCGGCCAGAATGGCCCGGTGGAATTCGACGGCTTCTTTGAGTTCGGGATGCACGAGGGGTCCTGGAAGGGCACAATCCTATACCGTCGGGCTGCGGACGCCATAGAGTGAGTTCGTTCGTGCCGATACCTAGGGCGTCCGCCGCCGGCACCCCCGGCCGGAATCCGGGAAGGACCGTGCAGACGATGAAGAGCGAACGCCGAGCCCACAAGCGCCTGCTGGGACCATTCGAGGGCGGCTGGGACGGTGCGTCGGGCATGCGGGACTGCCGCATCACCGACCTCAGCCGGGCCGGCTGCTTCATCGACGCCTACGCCAGCAACCCCGTCGGCGCGTCGATCCTGACCGAGGTGAGGCTGGGCGGCCGCGTGTACCGGCTGCGGTCGGAGGTGGTCTACGTGGACCGCGTCCAGGGCTTCGCCGTCCGGTTCCGGGACAACGACCCCCAACTCATGAAGGACTTCGACGCGGCCGTGGAGGCGATCGAGGCCTGATCGGTCGGCGGGCTCCCGGTCCCGATAGTTGACTTTGACATCTATTTGGATGACCCTGAGTCCTCCCGCCGCCGAGGACCCATGGTCAGCCCCGCTCCCGCCCCCGACGCCACCACCGCCGCGCTGCGGCGCTTCAACCGCTTCTACACGGCCCGGATCGGCGCCCTGGGCGGCCGATTCCTGGACACGCCGCACACGCTGACCGAGGCGCGCGTGCTGTACGAGCTCGGGGAACGCGGCCCGGCGACCGCGGCCGCGCTGGCCGAGGCCCTCGAGGTGGATCCGGCCCAGATCAGCCGGACCGTCGGGCGGTTGCTGCGGGCCCGGCTCGTGTCGCGGACCCGCGACCCCGAAGACGGCCGGGCGCGGCGCCTGTCGCTGACGGCCGGCGGCCGGCGCGAGTTCCAGCGGCTCGACGCCCGCTCGGCCGAGCGGGCGCAGGCCCTCGTCGCCTCGCTGTCGGGGCCCGACCGGGCGCGGCTGCAGGAGGCGCTGCGGACGGTGGAGGCTCTGGTGGCGGGCCAGGCGGCGCCCCGCGCCGTCGTGATCCGGCCGCACCGGCCCGGCGACTTCGGCTGGATCATCTCCCGCCACGGCGCGCTCTACGCCGAGGAGTACGGCTGGGACGGCACGTTCGAGGCCTTCGTCGCGGGCGTGGCCAAGGAGATCCTCGATCGCTTCGATCCGCGCGCCGAGGGGTGCTGGATGGCGGAGGTGGACGGCCGCCCGGCCGGTTCGGTGTGCCTGGTCCGGAAGTCGGCCACCGTGGCCAAGCTCCGGCTCCTCATCGTGGACCCGGCCGCCCGCGGGCTCGGGCTGGGCCAGCGCCTGGTGGACGAGTGCGTCGCGTTCGCCCGCCGCGCCGGCTACCGGAAGATCACCCTCTGGACCAACGACATCCTCGACGCCGCCAGGCACATCTACGAGAAGGCCGGCTTCGAGCGGGTGGCCGTGAGCGCGCCCGAGGTGGCGTTCGGGAAGGCGCAGGTCTTCGAGACCTGGGAGCTCAACCTGGAGGCGCGGCGCCGATGACCGGGCCGCGCGTGCACTACGTGCTCGGCCACGGGCCCGAGGAGCTGGCGCGCCTCGAGCGCCAGGCCCTGATCTTCGAGGCGCCCACGATTGCCATGATCGAGCGCGCCGGGATCGGCCCCGGGATGCGCGTGCTGGACGTCGGCTGCGGGGCGGGCGACGTCTCGCTGCTCGTCTCGGACTTCGTCGGCCCGACCGGCGAGGTGGTCGGCGTGGACCGCGCACCGGAGGCCGTGGCGACGGCCCGTGGCCGCGCCGTGGCGTCGGGGCGCCGGAACCTGACCTTCGTGGAATCGTCGATCGACGCGTTGGATGTCGGCCCCGTCGACGCCGTCGTCGGCCGGTTCGTGCTGATGCACCAGCCCGATCCGGCCGCCACGCTGCGGCACGCGTCGAGGCTGGTGCGGCCGGGCGGCGTCGTCGCCCTGATGGAGTCGCACCTCGACGCGCTGGTGCTCGAATGGCACTCCTGGCCCGCGTCGGCCGCCTACACGAACCTGCTCGACGTGATGCTGCGGACGATCAAGGCCGCCGGGGGCCGCACCGACATGGGCTTGCGCCTGCGGGGCACGTTCCTGGACGCCGGGCTGCCGGATCCGGGCATCGACGTCCACGGCACCCTCGCCGGCCGGGACGCCGATCGGTTGTGCCGCTACATGGCCGACAGCCTGCGCTCGATGGCCCGGATGGCCCGGGAGCTCGGGGTCGCCGTGCTGCCGCCCCACGAGATCGACGCCACGGAGCGCGGGATGCTCGACGACGCCGCCCGGCCAGGCGCGGTGATGAACGGTCCCGTGGTGGTGACGGCCTGGTCGCGGGTGCCCTGAGCCGGCCGCGCGGGCCCTCCGGGCGGCGCGCACGACGCGCCGGGGCTCAGAACGACCAGCCGACGCCGAACTTCAACTCCGGGCTGTCGAGCGCGCCGATCTTGAACTCGAAGAAGAGCCCGGTCGTCTGTTCGACGCCGACCAGGAAGTTGAGGCCCGCGTCGCTCTCGGTGTCGCGATCGCGATTGGGTCCCCGGTCGAACGAGTAGAAGTTGATGCCCGGGCCGCCGCCCGCGTAGATGCGCCACTGGTTCCGTCGCGGGAACTTGTAGACGAACTCGAAGTTGAGCGCGATGAGCGTGAGGTCGCTGCCCAGGCCGGCCTCGATGTTCGGGCGGAAGTGCACACGGTCGGCCAGCGCGTCGGTCTCGAAGTGGCCGCCGAAGTAGAACTGGTCGGGATCGATGGACACGCCGGCCCGGACACCCGCGCCCTGCGCCTGCGCCGTGGCCGGCAGCGCCGCGACGGCCACGACGACGAGCAGAAAGTTCACGAATGATGTAATTGCCGACGGTTTGCTGGTAGGCATTCGTCCCCCTCGGATGGGAGGTAGCACGCCGCGTGCCAGACCGAAGCGGTCAGGGCGCGTCGGTGCGGGTCAGCACCAGGACGTGCTGCCAGGGCAGCTCGTTCCGCACGGCCGAGAGGCGGAAGCCTTCGGGTTCAAGCTCCGCCTTGACCTCGGCGACGCTCATCTTGTGCTCGGGCCGGATCGGGATGGCCGGGTCTTCCTTCCGGTACTCGAGCAGCACCAGGCGGCCGGTCCGCTTCAGCGCCGCCCGGAGCTTCCGCACGAAGACCTGGGGCTCGCGCAGCTCGTGGTAGACGTCCACCATCAGGGCGAGGTCGAGCGTGTCGGCGGGCAGGCGCGGATCGTCGGGCGCGCCGAGCACCGTCTCCACGTTCGTGATGCCCGACTGCGCCAGCCGCCTCCTCAGCAGGGCGATCATGCCGGGCTGGATGTCCGTCGCGAACACCTTGCCGGTGGGGCCCACCTCCCGCGCCATCCGCACGGTGTAGTAACCCGATCCCGCCCCGATGTCGGCCACGACCTGCCCCGGCGAAATCTCCAGCGCCCGCACCGCGCGGCTCGTGGCCTCTTCCGCCTCGCGTTCCGGCCGCTCGAGCCACCCGGCGCCGTCGACGCTCATGACGGGCGCGATCGGCCGGCCCGTGACGGGGTGGCGCGCCTGCGCCGACAGGAGGGCGACCGACACGGCGCAGACCGACGCGACGGCCCACAGGCGGACGGACCCCCGGCGGCGGACCGGACCAGCAGTCCCGGCGTCGTTCGCGGCGGCGCCTCGGGTCACCGGGGCATCGTACCGGCCGTCCCGGCGCGGGTCAATCGGCGTCCGCGCCGTGCGGCCCCGACGGACCCGATAGAATGTGAGGCTCTCATGGCTGCGCTCTTCCCCTTCGCTGCTCTCCGCCCGACGCCCTCCACCGCGGCGCGCGTGGCCTCGGTCCCCTACGACGTCGTGAACACGGAGGAAGCCCGGGCGCTGGCCGGCGACGAGCCGCTGAGCTTCCTTCGCGTCTCGCGTCCGGAAATCGAGGCCCCGCCGGGCATCTCGCCCTACGACGACGCCGTGTACCAGCGCGCGGCCGACAACTTCGACAGGCTCCGGCGCGCCGCGCCCCTCGTGGTCGAGACGACGCCGAGCCTGTATGTGTACCGCCTGCACATGGGCGACCACGTGCAGACCGGCGTCGCCGGCTGCTACTCGGTGGCCGAATACGAGGCGGGCCTCATCAAGAAGCACGAGAAGACGCGTCCGGACAAGGAGGACGACCGCACGCGGCACCTCCTGACGCTGCGGGCGCAGACCGGCCCCGTGTTCCTCACCTATCGCACCTCGCCCGCGGTGGACCGCGTGGTGGCGGCCGCGACGTCGGGCGATGCCCTCTTCGACTTCACGGCGGCCGATGGGGTCCGGCACGTGATCTGGCGCGTGCCGGACGGCGGGGTGGCCGCGCTCGTGGCCGCGTTCGCGGCCGTGCCGGCGCTGTACATCGCCGACGGACACCATCGCGCGGCCAGCGCCTGGCGCGCGCACCAGCAGCTGGCGGCCGAGGGCCCGGGCGAGCACGAGCGGTTCCTGGCCGTCGCGTTTCCCGACGCGCAGGTGCAGGTGCTGCCGTACAACCGCGTCGTGCGCGACCTGAACGGGCTCTCGCCGGCGGCGTTCCGCCAGGCCCTCGCGTCGCGCGTGACGGTGTCCGGCCCCGGCGCGGCCACGCCGGCGCGCAAGGGCCTCGTGGCGATGTATCTCGAGGGCGCGTGGACGACGCTGGACTTCGGGCCGGCGCCGGCGGGACTGGCGGTGGACCTGGCGCTCGACGTCAGCCGCCTGCAGGACCAGGTGCTGGGGCCCGTGCTCGGCATCCACGACGTCCGCACGGACAAGCGCATCGACTTCGTCGGGGGCATCCGCGGCACGGCGGAGCTCGAACGGCTCGTGGACGGCGGAGCCTACGCCGTTGCCTTCTCGCACGTGCCCGTCTCGGTGGACGACCTGATGCTCGTGTCGGACGCCGGGGGGACGATGCCGCCCAAGTCGACCTGGTTCGAGCCGAAGCTGAGGGACGGCGTGCTCAGCCACCTGGTGTGACGCGTCCCCGGCCAGCCGCGCGCGTCTCTGTCATCATCCGAACGTCTTCACGCCCCGCCGGGGCCTTCCTGCCATGACCAACCGCATTCACAACTTCTCCGCCGGCCCCGCCATCCTTCCCGAGCCCGTGCTCCTCGAAGCCCAGCGCGACCTGGTCTCGCTGCCCGGCGTCGGGATGTCGGTGCTCGAGATCAGCCACCGCTCGAAGACGTTCGAGGCGATTCTCGCCAACGCCGAGGCCGATCTCCGGACCCTCGGCGGCGTGCCCGACCACTACAAGGTGCTGTTCCTGCAGGGCGGCGCGTCGATGCAGTTCTCGATGGTGCCGCTGAACCTCCTGACGCCGGGCGCCACCGCGGACTACATCGTGACGGGCGGCTGGTCGCAGAAGGCGGTGAAGGAGGCCAAGCGGGTCGGGACCGTGCACGTCGCGGGCTCGACCGAGGGCGAGAACTTCGCGCGCATCCCGCGGCAGGACGAGCTGACGCTCACGCCGGGCGCCGCCTACGTGCACTTCACCACCAACAACACGCTGTTCGGGACGGAGTGGGCCTCCGAACCGTCCCCGGGCGACGCGCCGCTCGTGGCCGACGCCTCGTCGGACGTGTTCAGCCGCCCCATCGACGTGTCGAAGTACGGCCTCATCTATGCCGGCGCCCAGAAGAACCTCGGCCCGTCCGGGGTCACGCTGGTCATCGTGCGCGAGGACCTGCTGGCGCGGTCCAGCCCGTCGCTCCACACGATGCTCAACTACAAGACCCACGCCGAGAACGGGTCGATGTACAACACGCCGCCGTGCTTCGGCATCTACCTGATGGGCCTCGTGATGAAGTGGGCGCTCGCCCAGGGCGGCCTGTCCGCGGTCGCGGCGACGAACGAACGGAAGGCGGCGGCCCTGTACGCCGAGATCGACCGCACCGGGTTCTACCGGGGCACGGCGGCCAAGGACAGCCGGTCGCGCATGAACATCACGTTCCGGCTCCCGTCGGAAGAGCTCGAGAAGCAGTTCGTGAAGGAGTCGACGGCCGCTGGCCTCGACGGCCTGAAGGGGCACCGGTCGGTGGGGGGCATGCGGGCCTCGATCTACAACGCCTTCCCGGAGGCCGGCATCACGGCCCTCGTGGACTTCATGCGGGAGTTCGAGCGGAAGAACGGGTAGGGGACGGATTCCGCAGGGACCAGGGACCAGGGACCGGGGATTAGAGAAACGCGTCGTCACGCTGCCACGCCGATGTCTCCCTCACGAGTGCTGGTCGTCGCCGCGACCCCGCGGGAACTCGCCGCGGGTGCGGACTGGGACGGGCTCGTGTGTGGGGTGGGGCCGGTCGAGGCGGCAGCGGCGACGGCGGCGGCGGTTGCGCGCGTGAAGCCGCTGGCGGTCCTGCACGTCGGCATCGCCGGGGCGCGCGCGGCGTCCGGACTGCAGCCGCCGGCCCTCGTCATCGGCAGCGAGACCCTGTATTGCGATCTCGGTGTGCCGGAACGGTGGGCGCCGCGGCGCCTGTCGCCGGACCCGCGCCTGCTCGCGGCGGCGAGGCGCGCCCTGCCTGGGGCCGTCGAGCGCCTCATCGGCACGAGCGGCCGGGTGGGGCAGACGGACGGGTGCGACGTGGAGGCGATGGAGGGCTTTGCCATCCTGCGGGCGGCGGCCCTGGCCGGCGTGCCCGCCATCGAAGTGCGGGCGATCTCGAACGCCATCGAGGAACCCGATCGGTCGCGCTGGCGGTTCGACGACGCGTTTGCGGCGATCGTGGGCGCGACGCCGGCGCTGGCGCGTGAGGTGGCGGCTTGCCTGAGCTGACCTTCGGCTTCTCGCCGTGCCCGAACGACACGTTCGCGTTCCACGCGCTCGTCCACGGCCTGATCGAGGCCCCGTTCACCGTGCGCCCGGTCCTGCTCGACATCGAGGAGCTGAATCGCCGCGCGCACGAGGGCGCGTTCGACCTCACGAAGTTGAGCGTCGGCGCCTTCGCGTCGGTCGGCGAGCGGTATCGCCTGCTGCGCTCGGGCGCCGCGCTGGGGCACGGCGTGGGCCCGCTCGTCGTGACCCGGACCCCCTCGACGCTGGCCGAGGCCGCGGGGGGCCGGATTGCCATTCCGGGGCGGGACACGACGGCCTATCGGCTGCTCCGGATGGCCGCCCCCGCCCTCGGCGAGGTGGTGGAACTGCGGTACGACCGGATTCTCGGCGCCGTCGAGCGGGGCGAGGTCGACGCCGGCCTGATCATCCACGAGAGCCGCTTCACCTACATGGCGCATGGCCTCCACCGGGCCATCGACCTGGGCGACTGGTGGGAGCAGGAAACCGCCCTGCCCGTCCCCCTCGCCGGCATCTGCGCGCGCGCGGACGTCGCACCGGCGCTGGCCGAGGCCGCGGAGCGCGCGATCCGGGCCTCGGTGGCGCACGCGTTCGCGCATCCCGAGGCGAGCCGCGCGTACGTGCGGGCGCATTCCCAGGAGATGTCCGACGAGGTGTGCGACCAGCACATCCGGCTGTACGTGAACGCGCACAGCCTCGACGTGGGCGACGACGGGCTCCGGGCGATCCTGCGGCTCACCGGGCGCGCGGCCGGCTGAGCGGCGCGATCCGGCGCCGCCGGTCCACGCCGGCCGGCCGCGGTCTACTCGGTCGTGGGCGGCCCGAAGCGCCGGCCGCCGCGCCGTCGCCGGCCGCCGCGCCGCCGCCGCCTTCGGAGATCGTCGGTCCCGTCGACGTGCGATCGCCCCGCCCCTTCCGGCGGCAGGGAACTGGCCTCGATGAAACCGCGCCAGTGTTCGACGATCTCCGGAGCGCGCCCGTGGACCTCGAGCCAGGTCAGCGCGTCCTCGAACGGCCCCCGGTGGAGCAGCGCCCGCTTGGCCCGGGGCGTGGCTTCCATGTCCTGGAGCCGGCGCTGCACGGCGAGCAGCTGGCGCAGGCGGTCCGTGTCACGGCGCGCGATCGGCAGGTGGCCGATCTTGAAGAGGGGCTCCGGCGGTCCATCGCGGCGGCGTCGCCGCGACGTGGTCGGCGGCGGAGGCAGATCGTCGTCGCCGTCGTGGCTCTCGTCGGCGTGCGGACGTCCGCGCGACGGCATCAGGCCGAGCGGCACCACCATCGTCCCGAGGAGGATCGGGTTCGACAGCGTCGGGGGCGCGGCGTCGAAGCGCTGGCGGTAGGAATCGAGCGCGTCGAGCGCGTCGAGGAACCCCTCGTCGTGGGCGTGCTCCTGCAACTCGGGGGTCACGGGCTCGAGGAGCCGGTGCTCGGCCAGCGCCGCGAACGTCCGCTCCGCGTAGCCCGAGCGGAGGACCTTGTAGTACTCCTCGATGAGCCGCGCCGGCGCCGCCATCGCGAGCCGGTGGCGGTGCGCGGCCAGCGCCTCGACGACCGGCGGATCGAGCGTGCATTCGAGGCGGGCGGCGAGGACCACCGCCCGCAGCATGCGGACCGGATCCTCCTGGAAGCGCTGGTTCGGGTCGCCGATCGAGCGGATGACGCGGTGGCGGATGTCGTCGAGGCCGCCGACGTAGTCGATGATCGAGCGGTCCCCGATGTCGTAGAAGAGCGCGTTGATCGTGAAGTCGCGCCTGAAGGCGTCTTCCTCGGGTGTGCCGAACGTGTTGTCGCGATGGATCAGGAGATCGCGGTCGCTCCCCGCTTCCTTCAGGTCCTCGGGCGCCGCCGCGTCGGCGGCCACCGACTCGGAGTCCGCGACGGGGATGTGCTGCCGGAAGGTCGCGACCTCGATGGCCTTGTCGCCGAACTTGACGTGGGCGAGCCGGAAGCGGCGGCCGATGATCCAGCAGTTCCGGAACAGCTTCTTGATCTGGTAGGGGTGCGCCGACGTCCCGATGTCGAAGTCCTTCGGCCGCCGTCCGAGCAGCAGGTCCCGCACGCTGCCGCCGACGAGATAGGCCGTGTAGCCAGCCTCGTGGAGCCGGGTGAGCACCTTGAGTGCATCCGGATCGATCGACCGCCGCGAGATGGGATGGTCGGCTCTCGGGACGATGACTGGCTCGGACATCGACGCGCATTGTAGCAGGGCCGCTGGCGCAAAACGGGCTGAACTATTGTGTTTTCAATATCTTACGGGGGATTTTCGGCCGGTCCCTGTGCTACGATGCCGGCCATGCGTCGTGGCCCTGCGCTCATCGTGGCGATCCTGCTCGCGACGGCCGGCGCCTCCGCGTCGCGCGAGGATCTGGCCCGGGCCCGGGCACTGTTCAACGAGCGCAAGTTCGACGAGGCGATTGCGGCGGCCGAAGCCGCCCGCAAGACGCCCGAGACCGCGGACGCGGCCGCGATCGTGCTCGCGCGTGCGCACCTCGAGCGCTACCGGCAGCTGGCCGATCCCGCGGATCTGGGCGCGGCGCGCACGGCGCTCGGCAGCGCGAACGTCGAGAAGCTCGGCACGCCGGATCGCGCGGAGTACCTGATCGCCCTCGGCGGCTCGCTGTTCCTCGAGGACGACTTCGGCGCGGCGGCCGAGATCTTCGAGTCGGCCGTCGAGATCGCGCCGGCCGCGGGTGAGGGCGCCCGCGAGGCCGTGCTGGACTGGTACGGCTCGGCGATGGAGCGCTGGGCGGCCCCCTACACGACCACGCGCCGCGAGGTGATGCTCCGCCGGCTCATCGCCGTGATGCAGCGCGAGCAGGCCAAGAATCCCGGGTCGCGTGCCGCCTCCTACTGGCTCGTGGCCGGCCTTCGCGCCCAGGGCGAACTGGAGCGCGCGTGGCAGGCCGCCATCGCCGCGTGGGTGCGGGCGCCGATCGCCGGGGCGAGCGCGATGGCGCTGCGAGCCGACGTGGACCGCCTGGTGCGCGAAGGCCTGATTCCCGACCGCGGGCGCGACGTCCCCGAATCGGACCGCGCCGCCCGCGAGAGCGCGCTCCGCGCGGAGTGGGAACTGCTCAAGGAGCGGTGGAAGTAGCCGCTCAGCCGCGCTACGGCTTGGCTTCCTTCCAGTTCTCTCCCACCCCCACGTCCACGTCCAGGGGCACGCGCAGCGTGACGGCATCGGCCATGGCCGTGCGGACGAGCGCCGCCACACGGTCGGCGTCAGCGGCCGGCGCCTCGAAGAGCAGCTCGTCGTGGACGGTGAGGATCATGCGCGAGGTGGGAGCTTCGCGACCCAGCAGGCGATCCACGTCGATCATGGCCCGCTTGAGGATGTCGGCCGCCGTGCCCTGAATGGGCATGTTGACGGCGACCCGCTCGGCCGCCGCCCGGATCTGGCCGTTCTTGCTCGTCAGCTCGGGCACGGGGCGCTTGCGGCCGAACATCGTCCGCACGACGCCGGTGGTCCGGGCCTCGGCCAGCGTCCCCTCGATGAAGCCGCGCACGCGCGGGAAGCCCGCGAAGTAGGCGTCGATGAACTGCTGCGCCGCCTGCTGGGAGACGCCGATGTCCTTGGCGAGGGTGAACGCCGTCTTGCCGTAGAGCAGCGCGTAGTTGACGATCTTGGCGCGCCGCCTGAGCTCGTGGCGGTCCAGGCCGCTCTCGGGGCCGAACACCTTGAGCGCCGTCTGGTCGTGGATGTCGTCGCCCCGCGCGAACGCCGCCGTGAGCGACTCGTCGCCCGACAGGTGGGCCAGCACCCGCAGCTCGATCTGCGAGTAGTCGGCCGAGATGAGGACGTGGCCCGCCTCCGCCACGAACGCGCGCCGGATCTCGCGGCCGAGCGCCGTCCGGATCGGGATGTTCTGCAGGTTGGGGTCGCTGCTGCTGAGCCGGCCCGTCGCGGCCACGGCCTGGTTGAACACCGTGTGCACGCGCCCCGTGATCGGGTGCACCAGCGCCGGCAGGGCGTCGATGTAGGTGCCCTTCAGCTTCGACAGGCTGCGCCACTCGAGGATCAGGCGAGGCATGTCGTGCGTGAGCGCCAGCTCCTCCAGGACCTCTACGGCCGTGGACGGCGTGCGCGTGGTGCCCGTCCGCTTCAGCACCGGGAGATGGAGCTTCTCGAACAGGATCTCGCCCAGCTGCTTCGGCGAGCCGATGTTGAACGTCTCGCCCGCCTGCCGGAAGATCTCGGCCGCGAGCGACGCCATCTCCTGCTCCATGTGCGCGGCCTGCCCGGCCAGCGCCTGCGTGTCCACCTTGACGCCCGCCCGCTCCAGCCCGGCCAGGATCGGGACGAGCGGGAGCTCCAGGTCGCGGTAGACGGCCGCCACGCCCTCGGTCTCGAGCGCGGGCCCGAAGGCCTCGGCCAGCTGCCAGGCCAGGTCGGCGCGCTCCCCGGCGTAGTCGAGCACGTGGGCCGGGGCCACCGACGTGAACGGCACGGCCTTGGCGCCCTTGCCCCGCACGTCGTCGGCCAGCCGGGCCCGGTAGCCCAGCTGCTCGAGCGCCAGCGGTTCGAGGTCCTGGCTCGACCTCGCCGCGTCCAGCAGGTAGGCGGCCAGCATCGTGTCCAGGTCGAGGCCGCCGAGCGTGATGCCGTGGCGGGCGAGCATCACCATCGCGAACTTCAGGTCGTGCCCGACCTTCGCGATGGCCGGGTCCTCCAGGACGCCCTTCAGCGCGGCCAGGGTGCCGGCGCGGTCCAGGCCGCCCTCGCTCACGAGCGAGGGGGCGCCGAAGGGCAGGAAGCGGGCCACCCGCGCCTCGGTGGCGACGACGAGACCGGCCATGTCCGCCCGCATGCCGGCGTCGCCGTCGGCCAGCACGTGGATCGCCACCCGGCCGCGCGCGCGGATGGCGTCGGCCAGCGCGGCCACCTCATCGAGCGACTCGACGACCGCGTAGTCCTTCCGGACCGACTCCGCCGTGGGGGCGAACTCCGTCACCAGCGTGCGGAAGCCCAGCGTCGAGAAGAGCGCGTAGCACCGCTCCCGCGACGCCCCCCTGTAGGCGAGGGCCGCCGGGTCGAAGGTGACGGGCACGTCGGTGTGGATCGTGACGAGCTCCCGGCTCCGTCGCGCGTCGTCGGCGTGGGCGAGGAGCGCCTCGCGCTGCTTCTTCGCCTTCACCTCCGAGGCCGAGGCGAGCAGCGCGTCGAGCGAGCCGAAGCCGGCGATGAGGTCGCGCGCGCCCTTCTCGCCGATGCCGGGCACGCCCTTCACGTTGTCGCTCGAGTCGCCCATGAGCGCCAGCACGTCCACGACCTGCGCCGGCGCCACGCCGAACTTCGCCGTCACGCCGTCCGCGTCGAACCACGCGCCGTCGTCCTTCGGGTTGTAGACCCGGATCCGCCCGCCGACCAGCTGGAAGAAGTCCTTGTCGCCGGTCACGATCGCGACCTCGTAGCCGGCCTCCGCCGCCTGCCGCGCGAGCGTGCCGATGACGTCGTCGGCCTCGTAGCCCTCGTGGGTGAGGATGGGCACGCCCATCGCCTCGCAGGCCTCGTGCACCCAGGGAATCTGCTCGGCGAGGTCGCCTGGCATCGGCGCCCGGTTGGCCTTGTAGTCGGCGGCGATCGCGTCGCGGAAGGTGGCCGTGGGCAGATCGAACGAGGCGGCGATGAGGTCCGGCGGGTGGTCGGCCAGCAGCTTCCGCAGCATCGTGACGAAGCCGTACACCGCGTTGGTCGAGCGGCCGTCCGGCCCCGTCAGCCCGCGGATCGCGTGGTACGCGCGGTACATCTGGTTGCTGCCGTCGATGAGGAAGAGCGACCGCGGCTCGGACATGGGCGAGGCCGGTATTATGATGCAGATGCCATCGGCTTCGCGGGCGTGGACACGGCGGCGCGAGGGCGCCGCGCCGGGACGCCCGTCAGCGGTGCGCCGCCGGCTGCCGCACCTCGCCGCCCTTCTCGCCGTTGTCGTCCTGGCGTCGTCCTGCAGCAACGTCCTCTCGCGGAAGTACGAGTACGAGGAAGACGTCTACCTCCGCCTCGACGGCTCTGCCACGATCTACCTGAACGCGGCGGTGCCGGCGCTGGTGGCCCTGCGCGGCGCGCCTTTGCCGCTCGATCCGAACGCGCGCCTCGACCGCAACGTGGTCCGGCGGTTCTACGAGAGCCCGGGCGTGCGCGTGGCGGCGGTCAGCACGTCGCGGCGGGAGGGCCGGCGCTACGTGCACCTGCGCCTCGAGGTGGACGACGTCCGCACGCTGTCCGCGGCGGCGCCGTTCAGCTGGTCGACCTACGCGCTCGTCGATCGGGATGGACTGAAGGTGTTCACCCAGCACCTCGGCCCGTCGGCGGGGAAAGAGGTCGGCAACGTGGGCTGGCAGGGCGACGAGCTCGTGGCGGTGCGGCTGCACCTGCCGAGCCGCGTGCCGTACCACAACGCGCCGAGCCGGACCATCGAGCGCGGGAACATCATCACGTGGGAACAGCCGCTGGCCGCGCGGGCGAAGGGCGAGCCGCTCGACATCGAGGTGCGCCTGGAGACGGCGTCGATCCTGTCGCAGACGCTGGCGCTGTTCGCGGGGATGGCCGTCCTGGCGCTGCTCACGCTGGCCGGCGTCGTCTGGTGGGTCTGGCGCAAGGGCCGCCCGACGGCGGCCGCCGCCTGACGGGCGTCCCTCGAGCGGGCGCGCCCGGGCCGGACTAGAACGGGTTCAGGACGTAGCCCTCGCCGTTCAGCACGAGGTGGGCGGTCATCGCCGAGAGCGCCATCTGCACCGAGGGCGCCATGTCCGTCGGGGTGATGCCCTGGCTGCCGGCCGTCTGGCCGCACAGCAGCACCCGGACGCCGGCAGTGCCGAGTGCCGCCAGCAAGGCCGCGTTCGGGTTGTCGATGTTGTGGCGGCGCTTGTAGGCCTCGTTGCTCAGGACGTCCTTGGCCGCGCGTCCGTGCACCACGATAGCCACCTTGAGGCGCTCGGGCGAGACGCCGGCCTTCGTGTGCATGTTGAGGAAGCGCGCCGCGGTTTCCAGGCGGGGATTCAGGACGGCGGCGTCGTCGGGCGTCGCCGACACGTCGAACCGGATCTTCAGCTCCTGCAGCATGGGCGTGGCCATGCCGGGATTCGGGACGGTCCAGGCCGGGCCGAAGTCCGCGATCAGGGGGCCCGTGGTGGGACCGGCCTGCTGCGCGGCCGCCCGTCCGGGCACGAGCGCGACGCCGACGGCGGCCAGTGACGAGAGCGCTGCGAGGGCCGATGCCGTGATCACGGCGGCCGCGGCAAGGAGTCGGGGGCGCATGCGGCAATCATAGCCGCGTGCGCCCCGCGTTGCGTCAGTCGGCCAGCTTCTCCAGCGAGGCCCTGACTTCTTCGTCCGTCTTGAGTTCGTTCTTGACGTCGAAGGACCCGAAGCCCGTCGCCAGCGACCGCGCCAGCACGCGCTCCACGTTGTTGTTGACCACGCCGGTGAGCGTCACGCGACCGTTCACGACGACGATGTGAATCGGCGGGTTCGCCATCGCCGCGTAGTTCCAGAACGACGAGTTGCCGTAGATGGCCCGCGCGATGCGGAAGCGCAGCTCGTCGTCGAACTGCGAGACAGGCGTCACCTTGATGTCGTTCTTCACCGACTTCACGCCGTCCACCTTGGCGACGCGGCGCTCGATGTCGGTGCTCTTGTACGGCATCGTCACCCAGCCGCTCAGCGCCACATGGCCGTCCGTGATCGCGACGTCCACGCTGTCGAAGATCGTGAACTGGGTGTAGCGGTTGATCTGGTTGGAGATGTCCTGGAAGACCTGATAGTCGCGGCGGTCCTGGGCGAAGCTCGTGCTGCCGAGACCGAGGACCAGCACCAGGGCAGGAATGCTGAGACGGGTAATCATGACCTCCACTCCGGGTTGTGGCCGGCTTGCGGCCGGCAGTCCTTGTGATGCCGCACACCTGATGACGTTGCGAGGCGCATGCCAACCATGCGTGAGGGATGCGCGGGCGATCGCGCCGTCGATGCCGCAACCGATGCGCGAGTGTGCTCGCCGGGCGACAGGCGTGTCTCCACGCGCGGGACACGCCGGGAGTTCGACGGATCTGACAGCCGTGACACCGCGCCGCGAGTGCGACGATGCGCCTGGATCGGGCGGCGGACGGCGCGAGGGGCACTCGTCCGGGAGCGGCGTTCCTGCTCGGGACACCCGCGTCAGCGCGTGGCGGTGTATCCGCGGCGGGCCCGGACCGTATAGCCCGGACGGCTCACTTCGACGCGGATGCTGTGCCAGCCGCCATCGTGGTGGTCGGGGGCCGGATAGCCGATGTAGTACTGCCGGCTCAATTCGTCGGCGATGTTCTCGGTGGCCGGATCCAGGTCGCGGGCGTCGCGGACGATCTCGGTGCGGCCTCCGCTGTCGTCCGTGATCTCGCGCAGGGCGCTCACGTTCACGCGATCGTCGTTGCCGGCATTGCCGTAGACGCGCCCGCCGCCCCTGCCGGATGTGCCGCCCCCGGGGAAGCCGCCGCCCGGCCACGGACTGCCGCGTCCGCCGCCCCCGCGCGGGAACGGGAACGGCATCCGCGGAGGTGGCTGCCGGATGACGGGCGGCGTGCCGCGTCCGCCGCCAAAGGTCGTCTCGGCGTGGCCGTCGATGCCCACGGCGTAGACCAGCACCTCGGTCTGCCGGATCATCTGCTTCAACTCCGACACCGAGGTGCGGCTGTTCGTGTCGTTGCCGTCGGAGACGACGAGAATGGCTTTCTTCTGGTGCTGGCCCTGCTGGGCGACGGGCACCGCCTCGGCCACCGCGTCGTACATCGCGGTGCCCCCGTTCGGGTTGACCCGCGCCAGCCGGCGGCTGACCTGCGACTTGTTCGACGTCCAGTCCTGGACCAGCTCGGGGCTGGCGCCGAAGCGGAACAGGAACACCTCGTCGTCGGGCGCCAGCAGTTCCAGCAGGAAGCGATCGAGCGCGGCGCGCGCCTGGTCGATCTTGTCGCCGGCCATGCTGCCGCTGGTGTCGAGCGCGATGCCGAGGCTGACAGGCACGCGCTCGGCGCTGAAGTGCGTGATGCCCTGCGCCCGGCCGTCGTCGTACACCACGAAGTCGTCCTCGGTGAGTCCCGAGACGAAGCGGCCCGAGCGGTCCGTGACCGTCACGTTCACGTTCACGAGCTCGACGCCGCTCTTGAACCTGAAGCCCTCCTGCCCATGGAGGCCCGGAACGCGGGCGGTGAGTACCAAGGCCGCCACCGCGGCCGGCCAGGCGATCCAGTGGGGCGCGTGGCGCATGGTGGTCCTCCTCACCTCGCGTCGGCCGTGACGGCTGCCGGGAGGTTCGTGCGCCGGTCCACGTGGGGCAGCATGGTGCCGCCCGAACTGAAGCTGACGCGGTAGCGGGCAGCGGTCGGCAGGTCGCCGAGCGTCACCGCGAACGGCGCTTCCTGGCCCGCGGCGAACGGCGCGGCGCCGAGCGTCACCGAGCGCGTGGCAATCAGGATGCCGGAGGCGTCGAACACCCGGACCTCGGCGTCGACGGCGGGGAGCGCGGCGGCCGCGGCGGGATTGCGGACCAGCCCGGAAATCGCCAGCGCACCATCGGCGCGCTGGTGACCCAGGGCGACCAATTCGAGCGGGGTGGCGCGAACCGCCGCTCCGGCCCCCGGCGTCCGGCCGCTCACGAGGAGCGCGCCCGCCACTCCCACGACGATCAGGGCGAACGCGGCCGCGGCGCCGAGCAGCCGGTGCTGACGGTTCGACGATCCGGAGTCCACGCCGGGCCGCGTGAAGATCGCGCCGGTCGGGACGATGCCGTCGGCGAGGGCCGGTGCGCCGGCGTCCGATGCCCCGCGAGCCGCGACGAACTCGTCGAGCGCCCCGGCGTCGGCGGCGGGGGCGGTCGCCGGGGGAGGTGCGGGCCGGGCGCTGTCGATGCCGGCGGCAGCGGCGAGCGCCGCGACGCGGCTGGCGTGGCGGGCGCGTTCCGCCCGGAGGAGGCGCCACGCGACCGTCGACGCCGCCACCGCCGCGAGCAGCGAAACCACCGTCACTCCGAGGAGCATCGTCTCCATACCCAGTACTCCGGCGCCTACCGCAGCGTGAACTCCACCGAGACCTCGACGATCACGTCCACCGGTGTGCCCTTGAGCCGTGCGGGGGCGAAGCGCCACTGGCGGACGGCGGCTGCCGCCTGCTCGTTCAGCCCGCCCCGGAGTCCCCGCAGGATCCGGATGTCGCTCACCGAGCCGTCCCTGCGGATGGTGATTTCCATGTCCACCGACCCGGTGATGTTGGCCCGCCGTGCCTCGTCGGTGTAGGCGGCCTTCACCTCGCGCAGGAGCCGCGGCGGCTCGACGCCACTCCCGGGCCGATAGGGCCCGCCGCCCATGCCCCCGCCCGATCCATCGCCGATGCCCGAGCCGTCGCCCTCGCCCAGACCGGTGCCCCGGCCGGTGCCCGCGCCGCCGCCGGTTCCCGGGCCCAGTGACGGCGCCTGCGGCGGAGTGTCGCGCATCACGCCTTCGAGGTTCCGGGTGTCGGGGGGCGACGTTGCGACCGGAGCCATCACCGGCGGCAGCATCTTCGCGTCCAGGGGCTTGGGCGGATCGACCGGGACCGGCTCGGGAGCGGGTGGCGGAAGCTCGCGGGCCGGCAGCGGGCTGGCGAGGGAGTGGTCGCCCTCGCGCTCCGCCTTCGGAGGGGGCAGCTTCTGCTTCAGCCCCCCGCCGCCCCCGCCGCCCCCCGGTCCGGGCAGGGCGAGGTACACGAGGCGGACGGGCTCACGCGAGACGGTTTCTTCCAGCGGGGGCGCCGCCTGCAGCGACCAGCCGAGGCTGGCCACCGCCGCGGCCAGCAGGGCGACCAGGGCGTGCAGGCCGCTCGAGACGGCCAAGGAGGTTCCCGTGTCGCGCCGTGTGGTCGGCGCCACCGCCAGCACGGACCGCCCGTGGTCGCCCACCGGCTCGCCGGCGCTCAGGGCCCTGACTGCGTCGATGGCCGCGCGCTCGGCCACCAGCGTCTCGAGGGGCGCCCCGTCCTGCAGGCCCGACGCGGTCGGGAGGTTGCCGCGAGCCGCCAGGTCCAGCACCACCGACTCGGCGACGTCCGCCGCCTGGGCGATCTCGCGCAGCGAGTAGAACTCGGTGGGAGCGGGCGGGGGCATGGCTGCACCGGCCTTCGCAAAAGCCTTGCCGATTGTGTCACGGACGACGCGTGTTGGCGGCCGCTCGCGATTGCGCCCGAATCAGCCCGTCGCGCCGCCGCGCGCCCCGGGGAGGCCCGCCTGCCGCGGCCCGGCTGTGGTGGAGCGGGGACAGCCGTGTCCTACGAAGGATGCGCGCCCTATACTTCCCTGCCATGACGAGCCAGGGAATGTTCGCGGATCAGGTGGTGGTGGTGACGGGCGCCAGCTCGGGCATCGGGCGCGCGGCGGCGCTCGCCTTCTCGCGCGAGGGCGCGTCGGTCGTGCTGGTGGCCCGCGATGCCACGGCTCTCGACGCGGCCGCCGCCGAGGCCTCGGGTCCGACCCTGGCGGTGCCGGCCGACGTCACGGCGGACGACACGCCGGAACGGGTCGTGGCGGCCGCCGTCGAGCGCTTCGGGGGGCTGGACGTGCTGGTGAACGCCGCCGGCATCATCGGCACCGCCAGCACCGACCAGACGCCGGACGAGCTCTTCGACCGCATGTTCGCCATCAACGTCCGTGCGCCGTTCCGCCTCATGCGCGAGGCGTTTCCCCAGTTGAAGGCCCGCCGCGGCAACGTGGTGAACGTCTCGAGCGTGAACGGGCTGCGCGCCTTCGCGGGCGTCGCCGTCTACTGCTCGAGCAAGGCCGCGCTCGACCACCTCACCCGGTGCGCGGCCCTCGACTGGGCGCCCCACGGCGTGCGCGTCAACTGCGTGAACCCGGGCGTGACCGTGACGAACCTGCACACGCGGGGCGGCATGGACGCCACGCGCTATGCGGCGTTCCTGGAGCGGGCGAAGGAGACGCACCCGCTCGGGCGCCCGGGCCGGGCGGACGAGATCGCCGACGCGGTGCTCTTCGTCGCGTCCATGAAGGCCGGGTGGATGACGGGCGACACCATCGCCGTGGACGGCGGGCGTCACCTGACCTGCCTGCGATAGGACGGCGGGACGCGACCTCAGGGCCTGCCGCCCGGCCAGCGGTCAGTGGCGGGAGGCGATCGTGGACTCCAGCGCCCGGACGCCGGCGGTCGCGATGTCCTCGTCCACGGACGGCGAGTCGCCGCTCACGCCCACGGCGCCCACCACCGTGCCGCCGAGCACGATCGGGACGCCACCCTGGAGCGGCGTCGCGTCGGCGAGCGCCAGCGCGGCGATGCGGCCGTTGGCGATCTGCTCCTCGAACACGCGGCTCGGCCGGCGGAAGAGCGCGGCCGTGCGCGCCTTGCCGATGCCGACGTTGACGCTCCCCACCTGCGCCGCATCCATCCGGGACAGCTGGATGATGGTGCCCGAGGCATCGACGACCACCGTGACGACGCCGAGCCCGCGCCTGGCCGCCTCGGCCTCGGCGGCCTGCACGGCCACGCGCGCCGCGGCCAGGGTCAGCGTCGGCTTCCGTACCACGAGCATCTCCTGGGCCGCCGCGGACCGGACGCCGCCCGCGGCGAGGAGCCCGGCGACTGCGAGAACGAGAGTGCGAACGTGCATGGCGTGACCTGCCTCCGCTCCTCGGATGCCGCGCCGGCACGAGCGTTACGAGACCATCGCGGCCGGGTGCCGGCGCGTGCCTCCGGCAGTCGACCACCCTGCCCGGGCTGCGCCGAACGCATCCGCCCGGATTTGGGCGTCTCTTGTTCGTCACCCGGTTCGTCACGCCAATCCGCTCGTCTCTTGTTGACATTCGACAAGAAGGCCACGACTCTTGTCGGGTGTCGACAACAGCCCTGCTCTTCGCCCTCGCCGCCGCCGCGTCCGGCGGCCTGCTGACCCCGGCCGAGCTCGCGCCGCGCCTGCAGGAGCCCGGCGTCGTCGTGATCCACGTCGAGGGGCGCCCCGGGGAGTTCGCCGCGGGCCACGTGCCCGGGGCCCGCGTCGTCCGCTACGCGCAGTTCGCGATCGACGGTCCCGACGACCTGGGCTCCGAGCTGCCGCCCGTCGAGGAACTGCGCGACGTGTTCGAGGCGGCAGGCGTCTCCAACACCTCGCAGGTGGTCGTCTATGGCTCCGCCATCGGCGCCACGCGCGCGTTCTTCACGCTCGACTACCTGGGGCATCCCGACGTTCGCCTGCTGAACGGCGGGCTCGCCGCGTGGAAGGCCGAGGGGCGGCCCGTCGAGACCGGCCCCGGCGCCACGCCGGCCCGCGGGACGCTCTCGTCGCTGACGCCGCGCTCGGAGGTCGTCGCCACGGCCGACTGGCTCCTGCCCCGGCTCGAGACGCCGGCGATCGCGCTCGTGGACGCGCGGCCGGACGCGGAGTTCACGGGTGAGGACGGCGGCATGGACGGGATGCACCCGGCCGGCCACCTGGCCGGCGCGCGCCAGCTGGTGTGGACCGACCTCGTCTCGCGGACGGGCCAGTTCGTCGCCGACGAGGTGATGCGGGCGAAGCTGGCCGCCGCGGGCGCCGCCTCGGGACGACCGGTCGTGTCCTACTGCATGATCGGCATGCGCGCATCGGTCGTCTATTTCGCCGCCCGCCACCTGGGTTTCGACGCACGGATGTACGACGGCTCCATCGTGGACTGGGGCCGGCGCAAGCTGCCAGTCCGTCAGGGCCGCCAGTGACGGCGCCGCACGAGGTGTTCCGATGCCCCCGAAATCGCTCGATCTCCTGCAAGGCACGCTGGACCTGCTGATCCTCCGCACGCTGGCCCTCGGGCCGATGCACGGCTGGGGGATCTCGCAGCGCATCCAGCAGATCTCCCAGGACGTGCTCCGCGTGAACCAGGGCTCGCTCTATCCGGCGCTGCAGCGCCTCGAGACGGCCGGCTGGATCGACGCCGAATGGGGCGCGTCGGAAGCGAACCGCCAGGCGAAGTTCTACCGGCTGACCAAGTCCGGCCAGAAGCGCCTGCGCGAGGAAGAACAGGCCTGGCACCGGATGACGGCGGCGGTCGCCCGCATCCTGGCCGCCGGGTCCTGAACGCCGTTCCAGGCCTGCGAGGAGGGACACTCATATGTGGCGACGACTCAGGGCGTTGCTGTGGGGCGGGCGGCTCGACCGCGAACTGAACGCCGAGGTGCGCTTCCACCTCGAGATGGAGGCGCGGGAGAACGAGCGCCGGGGCATGGACCCCGAAGCCGCCCGGTTCGAGGCGCTCAGGAACTTCGGCCCCATGGCCAGACACGTCGAGGACACCCGCGATGCGCGCGGGCTCGTATGGCTTCGGGACTTCGCCCAGGACGTCCGCCACGCGGCGCGGGCGCTCGGCAAGAGCCCCGGCTTCGCGCTCGTGGCCGTCGTGACGCTCGGCCTGGGGATCGGCGCGAACACGGCCATCTTCAGCGCCATCAACGGCGTGCTCCTGCGGGCGCTGCCCTATGCGAACGGCGATCACCTGGTCCTGGTCGAGCAGTCCGCGCCGCTGGCGAACCGCGCCAACGTCGGCGTGTCGGTGAAGGAACTCTACGACTTCCGCGATCAGCTGCGCGACGTGACGGACCTGGTCGAGTTCCACCAGATGACCTTCGACCTGCTGCGGCGCGGCGAGCCCGACCGCGTGGCCACCGGCGTGGTCTCCCACGACTTCTTCGCCGTACTGGGGATCCGGCCGCTCATCGGGCGCACGTTCCAGGACGGCGACGACGACCCCGGCGCCGCGCCCGTCATCGTACTGGGCTACGACTACTGGCAGACGAAGTTCGGCGGCGATCCCGACATCGTCGGCCAGACGTTCGAGATGAACGACCGGCCCCACACGGTCGTCGGCGTGCTGCCCGACGTGCCCCATTACCCGAACCCGGTGGATCTGTACATGCCGACGTCGGCCTGCCCGTTCCGGGCCGCCGCCGAGGCGCAGATTGCCCGGAACCGCCGCGCGTTCTCCGGCCTGCGCGTGTTCGGCCGGATCGCCCCGGGCAGTTCCTACGAGCGGGCGCGGGCCGACGTCGGCGCCGTGGCGGAGCGGCTGCGCGTGGAGCACGAGGCCGACTACCGGCCGCTCCCGGGCTACCGCGCCTCCACGCGTCCGGTGCTCACGGCGTTGACCGCCAACGCACGGCCCATCCTGTGGCTGCTGCTCGGAGCCACGGGGCTCGTGCTGCTACTGGCCTGCGCGAATGTCGCGAACCTGACGCTGGCCAGGCTGCTCGGACGCCATCGGGAGCTCGCCATGCGGGCGGCGCTCGGGGCGAACCGGGGCCGGCTGGTGCGCCAGCTCCTGGCCGAGAGCACCTTGCTCTCCGCCGTGGCGGCGCTGGCCGGGCTGGTCTTCGCCTGGAGCACGCTGGGCCTGCTCACGCGGTTCATCGGGCGGTTCACCGATCGGATCGACGCCATCACGCTGGACCCGCGCGTCCTGGCATTCACGCTCGGCGTGGCCGTGCTGAGCGGGCTGGTCTTCGGCACCCTCCCGGCCCTGGCGACGAGGGTGAACGTCATGGCGTCGCTGAAGCAGGGCAGCCTCGGCAGCGGGACGTCAGGAGGACAGCGGCGCCTGCAGCGCCTGATGGTCGTCGCGCAGGTGGCGCTGTCGGTGGTCCTCCTGGTCGGCGCCGGGCTGCTGCTGGCCAGCGTGGTCCGCTTGCAGAACGTGGATGCCGGCTACCGCGGCGATCGGGTCCTCACAGCCAACATCGCCGGCAACTTCTCGCGCTATCCGGATGCGCCGGCCCAGCTGCGCCTGTACGAGCCCCTCGTGGACCGGCTGTCGGTCACCCCCGGCATCGACGCGGCCGCCATCACCAACGCCGTGCCGCTCGTGCCGCAGAATCCCGGCCGGACCCCGTTCGATATCGAGGGGCGGACGGTGGATGCCGCCCAGCGGCCGATGGGCGACGTGAACATCGCCTCGCCGCAGTACTTCGACGTGCTCGGCATTCCGCTCCTCGCCGGGCGCCCGTTCGCGCCGCTGGATCATCGCGAGGCGCCGAAGGTGGTGATCGTGAACCAGGCCATGCGACGCTACTGGGAAGGCGCCGACCCCGTTGGCAGCCGCATCTCGTTCGACAACGGCGACACCTGGCTCACCGTCGTCGGCGTGGTCGGCGACGTGCGGCAGTACGGCCTGGACCGCGACGTGATCCCCGAGATCTACGTGCCCCTGGCCCAGATGCCCTTCGGGCTCGGAGCCCGCGTCCTGGTGCGCGGTCCCGGTGATCCCGCGGCGTTGGCCGGCGTGGTGCGCGAGGCCGTCCACGCGCTCGATCCCGACATGCCTGTCGAGGACGTGCAGACGATGGAGGATCTGCGCCGCGCCACGCTCGCGACGCCGCGGCTCACGGCCCTGCTGCTCTGGATCTTCGCGGGAGTGGCCCTGGCCGTCACGCTGGCGGGGGTCACCGGCGTGATCGCGACCAGCGTGTCCGAGCGCACGCGGGAGTTCGGCGTCCGGATGGCGCTGGGGGCGCCGCGAGCCTCGGTGCTCGCGATGGTGCTGGAGCAGGGGCTGCTCCTGATCGTCGCCGGGCTCGTCCTGGGGCTGGCGGGAGCGCTGGCGTTCGGCCGCGTGCTCGGCGCCTACCTGTTCGAGACCACGCCTGGCGACCCGCTCGTGCTGGCCGGCGTGGCCGTGGCGTTCGTGGCGGCCGGCGCCGCCGCCTGCCTCGGGCCCGCGCGGCGCGCCACGGCCATCGACCCGCTGGTGGCGCTGCGCAGCGAGTGAGTCCCGGGGCGGCGTCGCGGCCGGGTGGAGGGAACGGGACGGCGGCGCCGTCGGGGAGGGGGTCCACCGACGGCGCCGCGCGCATCAGAACCTGAGGCCCATGGCCATCAGGAACGCGCGGCCGCCGGTCTGGCCGGTGCGCCACGCGGGATAGTCGGCGCTCCGCGTCGCCTGGCCGAAGCGCGGACCCTGCACGTAGGTCGTCGGCAGCCCGAGCGCGTCGAGCGGGCCGGACCAGTCGGCCGACACGGTGGTGTCGAACGTGGTCAGCTTCTGGTTGTTCAGCGCGTTCAGCAGCTCCAACTTCACGTAGGGCCGGAGCGACCGGAACACGGGGACGTTGTAGCCCACGTTCAGGTCGACGACGCCGGCGCCCTTGAAGGACCCCGTGCCGCGCTCGCCGAAGTAGATCGTCTGGACGCCGCCGCCCGGCAGGCCCGCGTAGCCCGCCGCGGCGGCGTTGGCCGTCTGCAGCGCGCTCAGCGGCTCGCCGTTCGCACGGAGGCTGTAAGTGAGCCCGGAGTTGTAGCGGTAGAGCGCCGTCACGTCGAGCGAGCCGGCGCGCCCGAGGTCGGCGAGGTAGGTCGTCCACGCCCGCACCTTGTGGCGCTGGAAGTCGTCCAGCCGTCCCACGGGGTAGTGCCGCTCGGCGTTGAACGCCTCGGGGTAGTCGCCGAACGGCGAGGTCGCCCCCGGCCGGTTCGCCGCCTCGCCCTCGACGTTGCCGTTGTTGCGGAGCTGGACCGTCCAGTGGCCGGACAGCGACCAGGCGTTCGTGAGGCGGTAGCGGTTCTGCAGCACGAGGGCGTCGTACTTGCGGAAGAGCGCGTCGCCGACGTTGCGATACTGGATGTTGTCGTAGGTCCCCACCTCCACGCCGTCCCTGACGATCGTGGTGGCGCCCAGTTCGCTCGTGGTGAAGTCCTCGATCACGTTCGACGTGCGGCGATGGACGTACGTGGCCTTCAGGTAGCCCCGCGCGCCGAGCTCGCCGCCGAAGGACGCCGTCATCTCGGTGTTCCTCGCCGACGACAGCCCGTCCTCGAAGGACACGTTCGCCGTCGGGAAGCTGCCGAAGACCGGGACCGTGTAGCTGGCCGGGTCGAGCCCGGGGGCGAAGCCGAGGCCCTGGCCCGTCGCGCCCGTGTAGACGGAGATGAGCAGGCTGGGATTGCCCACATCGGAGTTCGCCGTGAACTGCGCCTCGCTGTAGCGCCCGGCGTAGCGGCCGTAGGTGGCCTGGGCCACCCACGCGCCGTCGCCGCGCAGGTCGTAGGAGGCCGCCAGCCGGGGGAGCCACGCGTCGGTGTTCGCGCTCACCACCCCGCCGGTCGAGTCGTTGCGCACGCGCTCGTGGCGCAGGCCGAGGTCGAACGAGAGGTGCCGCGTCGCGGCCCACCGGTCCTGGGCGTAGAGCGACGTGGTGTGGATGTCCATCGTGGCGCCGCGCGTCGGCAGCCACGTGTAGAGCATCGAGCGCCCGGTGACGAACTGCGGCGTCAGCGTGCCGTCGGCATTGAACACCGGCCGGCCCGCGGCGTCGGCCACGTAGTTCGAGTAGAAGACGTAGCCCGTCGCCGACTGCGAGTTGCCGCCGCGATAGGACGTCGTGAACCGCTCGACGCCGGCCTTCAGATCGTGACTGCCGAACCGGCGGTCCGACAGGAAGTAGGACACGCTGCCGGCGAGCTGCTGGTTGTCCCGGTCCTCCGGGTCGTTCGCGTCGAGGTACGGCGCGTTGTAGAGGCGGCCCGACGGGAGCCCGCCGCCGCCGCGCGTCCGGAACGGCGAGTCGACGATGGCGGTGCTGGTGCCGCCGTTGCCGCGGAACCCCCAGCGCTTCTGCGAATACTGGGCCGTCGCGAAGAGCTGCGGCGAGAGCACGCCCTGCCAGCTCGCCACCGCCAGCGACTGCGGCGTCCTGCGCGTCACGAGGACGCGCGGGTCCACGGCGGCGGACACGATGCCGCGCACGCCGCTCTGCGTCAGCGCGGTGTCGAGATAGCTGGCCTGGAAGGTGTGGCGGCTGCGCCACGTGTTGGTCACCTTGACGTCCAGGCGCGTTTCCTCGGTGCCCGTCTCGCCCGCGATGCCCGAGTCCACGAACGTGAAGGGCGTGGACGAGTTCTCGCTGCGGCCCGCCGCGAAGAACCACAGGCGGTCGCGCAGCACGGGACCGCCCAGCGTGGCTTCCGACATCAGCTGCAGGACGTCGCGCCGGGGAGTGGTCTCGAAGGGCGTCTCGGCGACCCAGGCCGGGTTGGAGAGGTTCGCGCGGTAGCTGCCGGAGAAACGGTTGCCCCCGCGCTTCGTCACCATGTTGATGACGCCGCCCGAGAAGCGGCCGTACTCCGCGGAGATGCCCGACGTGAGCACCTGCGTCTCCTCGACCGCGTCCTCCACGTAGAGGTTGTTCGCCGTGCCGAAGATGTTGTCGTTCACGTCCACGCCGTCGACGAGGAACGCGTTGTCGAAGCCGAATCCGCCCGAGATCGTGACCTGGTTCGCGCTGGGCGTGTTGTCGGTGAGGCCGGCCGACAGCTCGGCGATGTTCTGCGGCGTGCGGCCGATCGGCAGGCCGTCGACGTCGCCCTTCCTCAGGTTCGTCCCGACGACGGGGTTGGCGACGACGGGCGAGGCGGTGGCTGCGACGGTCACCGTTTCGGAGATGCCGGCGATCGTCATCGTGGCGTCGAGGACCGTCGTGCGTCCAAGCGCGATGGACGTGCGCTCGGTGCGAGGCGCCATGCCGTCCATCTCGACGCGGGCCGTGTAGTCGCCCGGCGGCAGGCCGCGCAGGACGTAGTTGCCATTGACGTCGGTCACGGCGGTGCGGACACCCTGCAGCGCCGGTGACTCGACGGTGACGGTAGCCCCGGGCAGCGAGAGCCCGTCGGCACTGGTGACCGTGCCCGTGAGCATGCCGGACTGCAGGCCCTGGGCGCCCGCATGGCTCGCCAGCGCGAAGAGAATCGCCAGCGCGCCGAGCGTGCGTTGCGTGGTCTTCATGATCCCTCTGTCTCCCATGCTGATGTGTGAACGGACGCGCGGGGGAGTCGCGCGCTGCCCGCGTCCACTGCAGACCGCGTGCCCGAACGTGCGGCGAGGACAGGGTGTGCACCCGCGATCGGCCGCGGGGGATCGCGGACGCGAGGTGGGACCGGCGGCGGCAGGAGGGGGACGAAGCCCGGGACGGCCGGGCGCCGATGCGGGACTGCGCATCGGGCCGGTGTCGAACAATTCGACAGGGTGTTCAGGAAATCGACACCAGCTCGAGCAGGCGGCGCGGCGTGGCGGGCTAGACCTTCAGGCCCTCGACGAACCTGAAGTTCGTGACTTCCGCCAGCACACGGACGGGCCGGAAGCCCGCGCGCTCCAGGTCCGTCGTCGCGGCGTAGCCCGCCGGGCGGCCCGTGGCCTTGGAAAACGGCCCGCTCGATCCCAGGCCCTCGACGACCTCGATGCGGCCCCCATGCGGGCGCAGCACGCGATGCGCCTCGCGGAGGATCGCGGCCCGCGCCTCGGGCGTGCGGTTCGCGAAGCCGCCTCGTGTGTCGTCGACCACGACCATGTCGAACGCGTCGCCGTCGATGGCGACGGTCTCGTCCTTGGCGACGGTCAGGTCCAGGAGGAAGCCCTCGCGCGCGGCGGCGCGCCGGGCCGCGACCGCCTGGTGCTCGTCGAACACCACCGCCGCCATCGCGCCGCTCAGGCCCGTCTTCGCGCCGAGTCCCCCGAGCAGGAGGCCGTCGTCGCACCCCACGACCACGACCTTCTCGCCCATCTTCACGCCGGTCATCGCGACCTGCAGCGGATCGATGGCGGGCTGGCGGAAGAACTTGAACATGCGCGCCATCATAGTCGCAGCACCCGCGTTCCGCGCGAGGCGGGGCGTACGCGGACCGGGCGCGCATGAGCCGCCATGCTATATTTCCCCGGTGAAAACACCCGTACAGATCGCCCCTGCCAAGGGCAAACTCGGCGTCCTGCTCGTGGGCCTCGGCGCCGTCAGCACCACCACCATCGCCGGCGTCCTCGCCATCCGGAAGGGCCTCGCGCAGCCGATCGGCTCGCTGACCCAGATGGGCACCATCCGGCTGGGCAAGCGGACCGAGAACCGCTCGCCGAAGATCAACGAGTTCGTGGACCTCGCCAGCCTGAACGACATCGTCTTCGGCGGCTGGGACATCTTCGAAGAGGACACCTACGCCGCCGCCCGCACGGCCGGCGTGCTCGAGCCGTCGCTGCTCGACAAGGTGCGCAAGGAGATGGAGGCCATCCGGCCCATGCCCGCCGTGTTCGATCAGCGCTACGTCAAGCGGCTGAACGGCCCGAACGTGAAGAAGGGCAAGAACAAGATGGACCTGGCCCAGCAGGTCATCGCCGACATCCGCGCCTTCAAGGCGAAGCACAAGTGCTCGCGCCTGGTCATGGTCTGGTGCGGCAGCACCGAAGTGTTCATGAAGCAGGCGCCCGTGCACCGCTCCCTCGCGGCCCTCGAGAAGGGGCTGGCGAAGAGCGACGTCGCGATTCCGTCGTCGATGGTCTACGCCTACGCGGCGCTGAAGGAAGGCATCCCGTTCGCCAACGCGGCGCCGAACCTGACGGCGGACGTCCCGGCGATGCTGGAACTCGCGGCCAGGACGCAGGCCCCCGTGGCCGGCAACGACATGAAGACCGGCCAGACGCTCATCAAGACGATCATCGCACCCGGCCTCAAGGCCCGGATGATCGGCGTCCGGGGCTGGTACTCCACGAACATCCTGGGCAACCGCGACGGCGAGGTGCTGGACGATCCCGAGTCGTTCAAGACCAAGGAAGAGAGCAAGAAGAGCGCGCTCGACTACATCTTCCAGCCGCAGCTCTACCCCGAGCTCTACAAGGACATCTCCCACGTCGTCCGCATCAACTACTACCCGCCGCGGGGCGACAACAAGGAAGGCTGGGACAACATCGACATCTTCGGCTGGCTCGGCTACCCGATGCAGCTGAAGATCAACTTCCTGTGCCGGGACTCGATTCTGGCCGCGCCCATCGTCCTCGACTCCGCCCTGTTCCTCGACCTGGCCAAGCGCGCGGGCATGCACGGCATCCAGGAGTGGCTGTCCTTCTACTTCAAGGCGCCGATGCACGCTCCCGAGGTGTATCCGGAGCACGACCTCTTCATCCAGCTGATGAAGCTCAAGAACACGCTGCGGTACCTGAAGGGCGAAGAGCTCATCACCCACCTGGGGCGCGAGTACTACGACTAGCGGTCCTGTAGGGGGCTGGCGGAGCACGCCGCCACGCTCCACCGGTGTCACGCTGACGCTGTTCCAGAGAAGACCAGAGGAGGGGCCATGGCCGATCGAGCGTCGTCGTCCGGCGTGAACCGGCGAGAGCTGCTGGCGCTCCTGGCGGCGGTGCCGGCGGCGGGCCTGGCGGGGAACGCCGGGCTCGCGCAGGCGGGCATGCCGACGCGGGCCGTGCCGTCGACGGGCGAGCGGCTGCCCGTGATCGGCCTCGGATCGAGCAAGGTCGTCGAGGAGATCGCCAGGAACGGCGAGGACCCCGTGCGGCAGGTGCTCAGGGCCCTCGTCGCGGGCGGCGGGAAGGTGGTGGACACCTGGCCGCGGAACGCGGCGAACGACGGCCGGTTCGGCGCCGTCCTCGACGAGCCGGACCTTCGCGATCGCCTGTTCGTCACGACCAAGATCGACCGCACCGGCCGGGAGGCCGGCGTGGCGCAGTTCCGCGAGGCGCTCCGGGCCTACCGGCGGACGACGATCGACCTCGTGCAGATCTTCAGCCTCACGGACCTGGACACGCACTGGCCCAGCCTCAAGGCCTGGAAGGAGGCCGGCGAAGCGCGCTACATCGGCGTCACGGTGGCCGAGCCGCGGCTCCACGACGCCCTCGAACGGTTCCTCAAGACGGAGCGGCCGGACTTCACGCAGGTGAACTACTCGATCACCGAGCGCGCATCGGAGGACCGGCTCCTGCCTCTGGCGGCCGACCGCGGCGTCGCCGTGCTCGTGAACCGGCCGTTCATGAACGGCGCCTACTTCAAGCGCCTCGAAGGGACTCCGCTGCCGCCATGGGCCGCCGAGGTGGGCTGCACCACCTGGGCGCAGTTCTCGCTGAAATACATCCTGTCGAATCCGGCGGTGACCGCCGTCTTGACCGAGACCAGCAACCCGCGCCACATGGCCGAGAACGCGGCGACGGCGTTGGGGCGCCTGCCGGACGACCGCGCGCGCGCACGGATGCGCGAGTTCATTCAGGCGCTCTAGGCGCCGGGCACGCTCGCGGGCCCGGGAGGGCTCGGCGGATACCCCCCGGCGCGGCCGGCTACGGGGCCGCCGGGAGCGGCACGCCGGGCCGATAGCGGTAGAGCGTGAGCGCGTAGCGATCGTCGGGAGCGCGCAGGAACGCGCGCGCGGCGTCCGGGCGGAAGCTGTCGAGCAGCCGGAAGTCCGTCGGCACGAACTCGTAGGCGCCAAGCCGCTCGAGGCGCGGACTCAGGCGCGTCAGCCCGTCCCTGAGCGACGGCGCGCCCTTCGTGTAGAAGCCGGTCACGACGTACTGCTCGCGCGTGTCCTTCTCCAGCACGTCGAACTGCTCGAACCCCCGGAGTGCGTCGAGGCCCGCCAGCTCGAGATGGAACGCGAGCGCCGCCTCGCCCACGACGAACACGCGGGCGCCTGGCTCCACCCGCGCCGCGATGGCGGCGGCGGCCCGAGGCAGCGATCGGGTGTCCCGCCAGCGGGACGCCGGGTCGTTCCGGTCGGCGGCGATGGCGCCGACGGCCACGAGGATGAGCAGCACGGCGGCGGCAGGGACGGCCAGCCATGGCTTCGAGTCCGACGGCGCGCCGTGCCAGATCGGCGCCTTGGCGAGCACGTACGCCGACGCCAGCACGGTGGCCATGGTGAACGGCAGGACGAGTCGGGCGTACGGGTTGTAGGCCGGCGTCAGCGCCAGGAAGATGGCGCCCCACGCCAGCAGCGTCCACGTGGCCAGGCGGCCTCCGGCCATCAGCACCGGAATCGCCGCTGCCGTGAGCGCCCACGTCACCGGCGTCCCGCCCACCACGACGCTGGCCAGGCCGAGCGCCGCCACCGCGCCGAGCCAGCGTGCCGACGACGGCCAGACCGGGCCCACCGCCGCCATGGCCACGGCGGCCGCGGGCAGGGAGATCCGCGTGAGCGCGCCGTCGAAGTAGATCTGCTGCGCCGCCTGCCGGAGGAAGTTGCCGGGCCAGTTGCGGCTGAGGAACGACGTCTGGTACTTGGCCATGGCGCCGTAGCCGCCGAACGCGTCGATGAGATACAGCATCCACGGCAGGTAGCAGGCGAGGGCGACGGCCGTGATGATGGCCAGCTGCCGGACCGCCACGGCGTACTCCTTCAGGCGCCACCCGCGGCCGATGGCAAACGGCACGAGGCCGCTCGTCACGACCACGACCGACAGCCACCCGTGGTATTTCGTGTTCCAGGCGAGCCCGACGGCCACGCCCGCCAGCACGGCCCGGCCGACCGCCGGGCGCTCGAGCGCCGCCATCGTCGCCCCGAGCGCCAGCACGAACAGCAGCCCGAACAAGGGGTCGGTCAGCCCGGACCGGGACAGGGCGACGTGATAGTCGTTGAGCGCGAGAAGCGCGGCCGCGCCGATCGCGGGACCGGCTCCGAACCATCCCCGTGCCAGGAACCACAGCAGGCCGACCGTGATCGTGCCCAGCCCCGCATTGACGGCGAGCATGACGAGGTCGGACGCGCCGGCCAGCCGGAAGGCGACGCTCGTTACCCACGAGTGGAGCGCCGGCGAGTTCCGCTGCTCCGGGTGGAGGGAGCCTCCCGCGTGGCTGAGACCGAGGGCCGAGAAGGCATAGACCCCTTCGTCGTAATGGTCGATGGACGCGGTGTCGAGCCGCCAGGTCCGCAGCGCGAACGCCAGGATCAGGATGGCCGCGACGACGGCCCATTCGCGCCCGGAGACCGGCGCCCGCCGGCCGGGCTCGGCGGCGCTCATGGCGTCGCTCCTTCACGGGGAGGCGCGAACGAGAACAACGTGCCGACGCTCGACGCCTCGATTACCCGCAGGCCGGCGATGCCGGCAAAGCCGTCGGGTCCGTATCGGGCGGGCACGAAGAGCTGGGAAATGCCCTGCGCCCGGAGGAACGCCGCGCGCTGGACGTCGTCGCCGCGGTAGAACGCCGTGACTTCCTCCTGTCGGCGGGTGTAGTCCACCGTCAGGAAGAAGTGCGCGGAGTAGTTGCGGCCCGGGTAGTCAGGGGCCAGCCAGAGCAGCGAACCCTCGTCGGCCAGGAGCAGGTCGGCGGGCGAGGCCGTGCGCCGCGCCGCGTCCACGATCTTCTGGTAGTCCGCGTTCTGGAACTTCGCCGGCGACTCCGGCGTGAAGGTGGAACTGCCGACGACCCTGCCGACCGACCAGGCCGGGGTAGCCGCCATGACGAACACGGCCACGGCGACGGCTGCCGCGGTCGGCCGGGCGCGGTCCCGGAAGTAGACGAGCCCCCCGAGGATCGTCAGGGGGATCTGCAGCGTCAGGACGCCGCGGTCCGGATAGGCGTAGAAGGGCCCGCTGAAGGTCACGGCCAGGCACCCGAACGCCCAGCCCAGCAGGACGCACGTCTCGAGCGACGGCGCCTGGAGGAGCCGCGGCAGGCCCCACAGGAAGAACCCCAGGGCCAGCGGGTACGCCACCAGCACGATCGCGGGTAGCATCACCGGGTCGCGCCAGGGCGAGATCGGAATGCCGGCCCGGCTCAGGAGCAGCGCGACGACGCCCACCGCGACGACCGACGCGAACACGGCGGCGCCGCACGCCCTGACGGCCGTCGCCGCCGACACGCGCTGGACGTAGCAGGTCAGGGCGATGCACACGGCCACGGCGGCAATCGTGATCCCGGAGTACACGTGCACGAGCGTCGTCAGGGCGAACAGGGCGGCGACCGTCGCGAGGCGGGCTGGCGACGGCCGCTGGATCTGCCGGAGCAGGGCAAGCACGGCCCAGCAGGCCAGGCACCAGTGCAGCAGGAAGTGCGAGTCGTAGAACGTCGTGAAGATGAAGTGCCCGCGGAAGTCTTCGAACAGCAGATACCGCGTGAGCGGCTCGTAGAGTGACGCCCGCACGCCGGGAAGCGCCCGAACGGCCTCGAAGCGCAGCAGGAGCTTGAGGTGGCCGCCGAAGCCGCCGCCGAACAGGGCCGCGAAGATCCAGACGCGGTGGCCGGGGCGCGGCACCGTCGCCTCGACGATCCGATAGAGCAGGACCACGAACCAGACGGCCAGCAAGCAGCCGCCCCAGGCGTACACGGCCTCGCCGGACACGCCAAGCCACGCGGCGATGGTGCCGACGACCCACGCGAACAGCACCAGGAGGTGCGGGCGGTTCGCTTCCGGGGTGAGAACGTTCGTGATGACCGGCCCGTCGATCTGCGTCTGCCGGAACCACTGCCGGTACTGCATCAGGTCCGGGCTGTTCTGGTGGATCCCGGTGAAGTGCCAGCCGTCGGGCGTGGTCGCGAGCGCCGCGACGAGCGGCAGGGCGTGGATCAGGGCGCCCAAGGCGGCTGCGGCGAAGACGTAGACGGGCAGGCGGCCACGCGCTCGCGCGGCAGGTGAGCCGTTGGGGACCGTGGCCATTCGAGACCGTCCCCAGGCCAGCCAGGGGACGGCGGTCCGGGGACGTCAAGTCTATCGGCCCGCGGGCCCGGACGTATAGGTCCGGCGCGGCGCGCGGGAGGCCGGACGCCGGGCCAGGAGGCGCGGCTCGGGCCGGAACGTGTCGGAGCGCGCAGCCACGGGGATAGAATCGGGCGCATGTCGGACCAGTCCTCCAAGACCACACCCGAGATCGACGCCCTGCTCAGCGAGAACCGGAGGTTCGAGCCGTCGGAGGCGTTCCGCGCTGCGGCCAACGTGAACGACCCCGCCGTGTACGAGCGCGCCGCGAAGGATCCCGAGGCCTTCTGGGAAGGGTTCGCCCGGGAGCTCGAATGGATGACGCCCTGGTCCAAGACGCTCGAGTGGACGCCGCCGTACGCCAAGTGGTTCGTGGGCGGCACGCTCAACGCCAGCGTCAACTGCGTCGACCGCCACATCCGCGGCCCGCGGCGCAACAAGGCGGCCATCATCTGGGAAGGCGAGCCCGGCGAGCGGCGCACGCTGACGTACTTCGCGCTGTACCGCCAGGTGTCCCAGTTCGCCAACGTCCTGAAGGCGCGGGGTGTCGTGAAGGGCGACCGCGTGGCGTTGTACATGCCGCTCGTGCCCGAACTGGCGATCGCGATGCTCGCCTGCGCCCGCATCGGGGCCGTGCACAGCGTGGTCTTCGGCGGGTTCAGCGCCGAGTCGCTGCGGGATCGCATCAACGACTCGGCCTGCAAGGTGCTCGTCACCGCCGACGGCGGGTATCGCCGCGGCAGCATCGTGCCGCTCAAGCAGATGGCCGACGAGGCCCTCGAGCAGACGCCGTCGATCACGTCCGTGATCGTCGTGAAGCGCGGCGCCGCGGACCTGCGCGTCCACATGAAGGCCGGCCGCGACCACTGGTACCACGAGCTGATGGACGAAGCGTCCTACCAGTGCCCGCCGGAACCGATGGACTCGGAGGACATGCTCTACATCCTCTACACGTCGGGCACGACGGGGAAGCCGAAGGGCATCGTGCACACTACCGGCGGCTACCTGACGGGCACGTACGCGACCTCGAAGTGGGTCTTCGACCTGAAGGAGGACGACGTCTACTGGTGCACGGCCGACATCGGCTGGGTGACCGGGCACAGCTACGTGGTCTACGGCCCGCTGGCCAACGGCGCCACCGTCCTGATGTACGAAGGGGCGCCCGACTGGCCGAAGAAGGATCGCTTCTGGGAGATCGTCGAGCGCTACGGCGTCACCGTGTTCTACACCGCGCCGACGGCCATCCGGGCGTTCATGCGGTGGGGCACCGACTGGCCGGCGAAACGGGATCTGTCGTCGCTGCGGCTCCTGGGCTCGGTCGGCGAGCCGATCAATCCCGAGGCCTGGATCTGGTACCACCTCCACATCGGCCGTGAGCGCTGTCCCATCGTGGACACGTGGTGGCAGACCGAGACCGGCGCCATCCTCATCACGCCGCTTCCGGGCATCACGAGCACCAAGCCGGGATCGGCGACGCGGCCGTTTCCGGGGATCACCGCGGAGATCCTGACCGACAAGGGACAGCCCATTCCCGTGGGCGGCGGCCTGTTGGCGCTGACGCGCCCGTGGCCGTCGATGCTCCGCGGCATCTACGGGGATCCGGAGCGTTTCGCGGCGCAGTACTGGAGCCGGTGGCCCGGGGGCATCTACTTCACGGGGGACGGCGCGAAGCTCGACGACGACGGGTTCTTCTGGCTGCTCGGACGCGTGGACGACGTGCTGAACGTGGCGGGTCACCGCCTGGGGACGATGGAGGTCGAGAGCGCGCTCGTCGATCACCCCAAGGTGGCCGAGTCGGCGGTGGTGGGACGCCACCACGAGATCAAGGGCCAGGCCGTCGCCGCCTTCGTGACCGTGAAGGAAGGCGTGGCGACGTCGGAGGCGCTGGCGGACGAGCTCAAGGCGCACGTCGCCCAGAAGATCGGCGCCATCGCGCGGCCGGACGACATCATCTTCGCCGCCGACCTGCCCAAGACGCGGTCGGGCAAGATCATGCGGCGACTGCTCCGCGACATCGCCGAGGGCAAGGCGCTGGGCGACACCACGACCCTCGCCGACCCGGCGGTCGTCGCCCGCCTCAAGGAGCAGTACGCGGACGAACAGGGGTAGGGAGGCGCCGCCTGGGCCTCCCGCGGGCTATTTCTCGAGGATGAACGTCACCTTGAGCGCCACGCGGTACTCGGTGATCTTCCCCTTCTGGACGATGATCTTCTGATCCTGCACCCAGGCGCCCTCGACGTTCTTCAGGGTCCGCGACGCGCGGGCGATGCCCTGTTCGACGGCATCCTGGAAGCTCTTCTTCGATCCGGCGATGATTTCGGTCACTCGTGCGACGGCCATTGGCATCGACTCCTTCGTGACCGAGGCGGGGAACCGGTCACGCGCTGCCACGGGGAAACCCCGGGCCTGCGATCCTATGTGACGGCGCGGCACGCCGCAATCGCGCCCGTACGCCACCTGGTCCATGCACGCCGGCGCGTCCCGTCCGGTCCGGAGCCGCACCGGCAGGAACCTCGCCCTGCCATCCGACGTCTGTGCTGAAATGGAGGGGTCGGACGACCCCGGAGACCCGCCATCCATGGCCCTGATCGAGACCAACGACCTCTGGAAGACCTACACGATGGGCGACGAGGAGATTCACGCCCTCCGCGGCGTGAGCATCCAGATTGAGAAGGGCGAGTACGTCGCTATCATGGGGCCGTCGGGGTCCGGCAAGTCCACGCTGATGAACCTGATCGGCTGCCTGGACACCCCCAGCAAGGGCACCTACCTGCTGAACGGCAAGCAGGTCAGCACGATGAACGACAACGAGCTGGCCCGAATCCGGAACGAGGAGATCGGGTTCGTGTTCCAGACCTTCAACCTGCTGCCCCGTGCCACCGCCCTGCACAACGTGGAGCTTCCCCTGGTCTACGCCGGCATCTCCGCGAAGGACCGCCTGGAACGCGCCAAGTCGGCGCTGGAGCGTGTCGAACTCGGGCACCGCATGCACCACAAGCCGAACGAGCTGTCCGGCGGGCAGCGCCAGCGCGTGGCCATCGCCCGCGCGCTCGTGAACGACCCGTCGATTCTCCTGGCCGACGAGCCGACCGGCAACCTCGACTCCAAGACGGGCGTCGAGATCATGGCCCTGTTCGCCCGGCTGCACGAGGCCGGAAACACGATCGTCCTCGTGACGCACGAGGCCGACGTCGCAGCCCACGCGCACCGCCAGATCCTGATCCGCGACGGCCAGGTCGAGAAGGACGTCCGCCAGGCCGCGTAGCCGGCCGGCGCCGCGCGCCAGGCTACCCGATGGCGGCCACGTGGCCGGGCGCGACTTCGACGAGCGGCGCGTCGAGGGACAGGGCCGTGGGATCGAGCTCGATGCGCGTTCGCGGTGCGTCGGGATCCGTGACGGGCACCGCCGACAGCAGCGCCCTGGTATAGGGATGCGAAGGGGCGGCGAAGATCGCCTCCGTGTCGCCCATCTCCACGATCCGCCCCAGGTACATCACGGCCACCCGCCGGCAGATGTGGCGCACGAGCCGCAGGTCGTGCGCGATGAAGAGGTAGGTGAGCTGCAGCCGCTGCTGCAGGTCCATGAGCAGGTTCACGACCTGCGCCTGAATCGACACGTCGAGCGCCGAGACCGGCTCGTCCGCGATGATGAATTTCGGCTCGAGCGCCAGCGCCCGGGCCAGCCCGATCCGCTGCCGCTGCCCGCCGGAGAACTCGTGGGGATAGCGGTCCAGGTGGGCCGGATCCAGGCCCACGAGGCGGAACAGTTCGGCCACGCGCTCGGCCCGCTCGCGCGCCGAGCCCAGCCGGTGGATGACCAGCGGTTCGTCCACGATGTCGCGCGCCTTCATCCGCGGGTTCAGCGACGAGTACGGGTCCTGGAAGATCATCTGCATGTGCCGCCGGGCAGCGCGCATCTCCGCCGGCGTGTACGCCAGCACGTCCTGCCCGCCATAGTGCACCTGCCCCGACGTCGGCTCGACGAGCCGCAGCATGCAGCGCCCCGTCGTGCTCTTGCCGCTGCCCGATTCCCCGACCAGCCCGAACGTCTCGCCCTCGTCGATCGAGAACGACACGCCGTCCACGGCCTTCACCACCGTGCCGCGCTGGAAGATCCCGCCGCCGCGGGTGAAGTGCTTCCGCAGGTCGCGGACCTCGACGAGCGGCCGGTTCACCTGGCGCCTCCGGTCCCCGCGCCCGCCGGGCTGTTCTGGGGGACGTGCAGGAAGCATCGCGCGTGGTGGGCGTCTCCGACCGGCACGTCGGGCGGGACGGCGCGGGCACAGGCGTCGAAGCGGCTCGGGCACCGCGGGGCGAACGCGCAGCCGGGCGGCAGATCGGCCAGGTTCGGCACGGTGCCCTCGATGGCGACCAGCCGGTCGCCCGCCCTGCCGCTCGGCATCGACGCCAGCAGTCCCCGGGTATACGGGTGCGCGGGCTGACGGAAGATCGCCCGCACGGGACCCACTTCCACGATCCGGCCGGCGTACATGACCGCCACCCGATCGGCGACTTCCGCGATGACGCCCAGGTCGTGGGTGATGAGCAGGAGCGAGAGGTCGAACGCCTGCTTCATCTCCCGCAGCAGATCCAGGATCTGCGCCTGGACGGTGACGTCGAGGGCGGTCGTGGGTTCGTCGGCGATGACGAGGGGCGGCTTGCACGCGAGGGCCACGGCCAGCATCACGCGCTGGCGCATCCCGCCCGAGAGCTGGTGCGGGTAGTCGTCCACCCGCGACTCCGGGTCGGCGATCTTCACGGCGCGGAGCAGGTCCACCGCCCGGTCGCGCGCCTCGCGCGCCGTCGCCCGTCCGTGCACGACCAGCGACTCCCCGATCTGCTTCCCCACGCGCATCACGGGATTCAGCGCGGCCATGGGCTCCTGGAACACGAGCCCGATGCCGGCGCCCCGCACCGCGCACATCTCCTTCTCGGTCAGCGCGAGGAGATCGCGGCCCTGGAACTCGACGCGCCCGTTCGTGATGCGCCCGGGCGGCGGCACGAGACGCAGCAGGGAAAAGGCCGTGACCGACTTGCCGCTGCCGGACTCCCCGACCAGGCCCAGCGTCTCGCCCTTGCGGATGTCGAACGACAGGTCGTTCACGGCCACGAGCGGTGCGCCGCCGGTGTCGAAGACCGTGGTGAGCCCGCGGACCGACAGCAGCGGGCCGCCCGCCTCCGGCGGGGAGCCGGACGCCGGCCTAGTCAACGGTGACCTCGCGGAACTCGCCGAACACGCCCCGCATGGTATCCGCGATCTCGCCCACGGTCGCCTGGGCCTCGACGGCGGCGATGATCGGCGGGACCAGGTTGTCCCGTCCCGCCGCCGCCGCCGCGACGGCGGCCAGCGCCGCGCGGCTGGTTCCCTCGTCGCGTCGGGCGCGCAGTCGGCGCACCTTCTCCACCTGGTGCCGCTCCACGTCGGGATCGAGCGCGAACACTTCGAGCGCCGGCCGCTCGTCGGTGCCGAAGCGGTTCACGCCGACCACCACCTGGGTGCCCGCGTCGATGGCCTGCTGCGCCCGGTAGGCCGACTCCTGGATCTGACGCTGCACGTACCCCGTTTCGATCGCGCGCAGCGTGCCGCCCACGCCCTCGATGCGTGCCATCAGCTCGACGGCGCCGGATTCGATGGCGTCCGTCAGCCGCTCGACGTGCCACGCCCCGCCGAACGGGTCGACCGTGTTGGCCACCCCGGACTCGTGCGCGATGATCTGCTGCGTCCGGAGCGCGAGGCGCGCGGATTCCTCGGTGGGCAGCGCCAGCGCCTCGTCGCGGGAGTTGGTGTGCAGCGACTGCGTGCCGCCGAGCACCGCCGCCAGCGCCTGCACCGCGACACGGACCACGTTGTTGTCGGGCTGCTGCGCCGTGAGCGTGCTGCCCGCGGTCTGGGTGTGGAACCGCAGCTGCATCGCTCTCGGGTTGGTCGCGCCGAAGCGGTCGCGCATGAGGCGGGCCCACAGGCGCCGGGCCGCCCTGAACTTCGCGACTTCTTCCAGGAAGTCGTTGTGGGCGTTGAAGAAGAACGAGAGGCGCTGCCCGAAGGAGTTGACGTCCAGGCCCGCGTCGACGGCCGCCTGGACGTAGGCCACGGCGTTGGCGAAGGTGAAGGCCACCTCCTGGACGGCCGTGGACCCCGCCTCGCGGATGTGATACCCGCTGATGGAGATCGTGTTCCACTGGGGCACTTCCCGCTCGCAATACGCAAAGACGTCCGTCACGACCCGAAGCGACGGACCCGGCGGGAAGATGTAGGTGCCGCGGGCGATGTACTCCTTGAGGATGTCGTTCTGCACGGTGCCGGACAGGGCCTGCGGGCCGACGCCCTGCCGCTTGCCCACGGCCACGTAGAGCGCCAGCAGGATGATCGCCGTGGCGTTGATCGTCATCGACGTGGACACCGACCCGAGGGGAATCCCGTCGAAGAGTGTGGCCATGTCGTCGATCGAGTCGATGGCGACGCCCACCTTGCCGACCTCGCCCGCGGCCAGGGCGTGGTCCGAGTCGTAGCCGATCTGGGTGGGGAGGTCGAAGGCAACGCTGAGGCCGGTGACCCCTTGCCCGAGCAGGTACCGATACCGGGCGTTGGAGGCCTCGGCCGTACCGAACCCGGCGTACTGCCGCATGGTCCACAGCCGGCCGCGGTACATCGTCGGCTGGATGCCGCGGGTGTAAGGGAATTCCCCGGGAAATCCCAGATCCCGCTGGTCGCTCCACCCCGCGAGGTCGTCGGGCGAGGCGTGGAATCGCTTCGGCGTCGGGTCGGTCATCCCCGGCATTGTAGCTACCGGGCGGGGGTGGGCCGTCCGGCGGTCCTTGCACACGATTGCACCAAAATGCAACCCCTCGTAGAATGACCGGGATTCGCGCCGGGCACCCAGCCTCTGCGGATTCCGACGTTCCACGCTCGTTCACGACGAGATGGGGAAGCTGCATGGATGACGTACAGAACCGCCTCGCGCGCGAGCTCGCCGATGCCATCGCGGCGGCCGTCGCCCAAGATGCCGGGGTCGAGCGGTGCCGCGCCCGCGCCAAGGCCGCGGGATTCCACCTGCACCTGAACCTCGAGGCGACCGTGGGCTTCGCCTCCGTGGACGGCCAGGGTCACGCCGGGTCTGGCGAGGCAGTCGAGCCAGCGCCCCTGCCGGCCTACGAGGTGACGGCCAACGACCGGCGCTTCCTGCGGTCGCTCCGCATCGCGGCGGACGAGGTCAACCTGCAGGAAAACAACGGCTAGCGGGCGGGGCCGGCGCCCGCCTGCTTCGCGACGGCCTCGGCGGCCCGTTTCGCGGCCTCCGGGTCGCCCAGATACCGGCCCGGCCCGAGCGGCCGGAGGTCGGCGTCGAGTTCGTACACCAGCGGGATGCCCGTCGGGATGTTGAGCTCGACGATCTCGCGGTCGCTGATGCCGTCCAGGTACTTCACGAGCGCCCGCAGGCTGTTTCCGTGGGCCGCGATGATCACGCGCCGCCCGCTGCGGATGGCCGGCGCGATGGTCTCGTGCCAGTACGGCAGGAAGCGCTGCACCGTGTCCTTCAGGCACTCGGTGCGCGGGAGATCGCGCGCGCCGACGTCGGCGTAGCGCCGATCGTGCCCGGGGAAGTACGCGTCGTCGACGCTGAGGGCTGGCGGCGGGACGTCGTAGCTGCGCCGCCAGATCTTCACCTGGGCCTCCCCGTGTTTCGCGGCCGTCTCAGCCTTGTTCAGGCCCTGGAGGGCGCCGTAGTGGCGTTCGTTCAGCCGCCACGACTTGTGCACGGGGATCCACAGCAGGTCCAGCTCGTCCTGCACCATCCACAGCGTGCGAATGGCGCGCTTGAGCACCGAGCAGAAGGCGACGTCGAAGGTCAGCCCCTCCGCCTTCAGAAGCTGGCCGGCGGCGCGGGCCTCGGCCAGGCCCTTCTCGCTGAGATCGACGTCCACCCAGCCGGTGAACCGGTTCTCTTTGTTCCACTCGGACTCGCCGTGGCGCAGGAGGACGACGGTATGCATGGTCAGCTCAGCTGGGCGATGGCGGCGCGGCCGGCGTACGCCGCGCCGTCGCCGAGCGCCTCTTCGATGCGGAGCAGCTGGTTGTACTTGGCGATGCGGTCGCTGCGCGACGCCGACCCGGTCTTGATCTGGCCGGCCGACGTGCCGACCGCGAGGTCGGCGATGGTGGAGTCCTCGGTCTCGCCGGAGCGGTGCGAGATCACGCTCCGGTAGCCGGCCCGGGACGCCAGGGCGATGGCGTCGAGCGTCTCGCTGACGGTGCCGATCTGATTCAGCTTCACCAGGAGCGCGTTCCCCACGCCTTCCGCGATGCCGCGTTCCAGGATCGTCGGATTCGTGACGAACACGTCGTCGCCGACGAGCTGCACGCGCTTTCCGAGGGCCTGCGTGAGCAGCTTCCAGCCCCGCCAGTCGCCTTCCGCGCAGCCGTCCTCGATCGAGAGAATCGGGTACTGGCGGCACCAGTCCTCGTAGAGCGCCACCATGCCCTCCGAATCGCGTCCGGGCTCACCGGACTTGTGGAACTCGTACGTGCCGGCGGCCGTGCCGAACTCGCTGGCGGCGCAGTCGAGGGCGATGTAGACGTTGTCGCCGGCCTTGAATCCGGCCTTGCCGATGGCTTCCATGACGGCGTCGAGCGCGTCCTTGTTGCTCCTGAGGTTCGGCGCGAATCCGCCTTCGTCCCCGACGCCGGTCGCCAGCCCTCGCCCCTTCAGAATCGACCGCAGGGCGTGGAAGATCTCGGTGCCGGCGCGGAGCGCTTCCTTGAAGGACGGGAAGCCCACCGGCATCACCATGAACTCCTGGAAGTCCACGTTGGTGTCGGCGTGGGCGCCGCCGTTGAGGATGTTCATCATCGGCACCGGGAGACGGTAGCCTCCGGTGGCTCCGGCCTCGGCCGCGATGTGGGCGTACAGCGGCAGCCCGGCCCGTTCGGCGCCGGCCTTGAGGGCGGCCATCGACACGCCGAGGATGGCGTTGGCGCCCAGCCGTCCCTTCGTCGGGGTGCCGTCCAGGGCGATGAGCGCCCGATCGAGGTCGCGCTGCGTCCAGTCGCGATCGACGATGGCGCTCCGGATCTCGCCGTTGACGTGACCGACCGCCCGGGTCACGCCCTTGCCGAGGAAGCGGGTCGTGTCGCCGTCGCGAAGCTCGAGCGCCTCGCGCTCGCCGGTGGACGCGCCCGACGGGACGGCCGCGCGCCCGCGGGCGCCGTTGTCGAGCAGGACGTCCACCTCGACGGTGGGGTTGCCGCGCGAATCGAGAATTTCGCGGCCGCGGATATCGACGATGTGCACGTTGGGCGCTCCCGGGCGTCGTGAAGCGGCCGAGCCGTCGGCCGACGACGCTTCAGTATCCTCGAAAATCCGCGCGCGGCCGGCAAGCGCGGCCGGACGCGTGCGCGCTTCGTTTGCAGGCACAGGATACGGCGCGCAACGGGTGCCGCGCCGGACGGGCTACGTCTGGTCCACCTGGTGCTCGAGGGCCAGTGCCTGTTCGGTCACCGGCGCGACGAGCGGCTCCTCGTCCAGGGTGACCACCACGATGCCGCGCTCCGTCACCGTATGCCGCGCCCGATCGGCGGCCTCGTCGTAGCCGATGACGGCCCCGCGCGGGATGAGCACGTCGCGGTCCACGATCGCATTCCGGATCCGCGCATGGCGGCCCACCTGCACGCCGGGCATGAGGATCGAGTTCTCGACCGAGGCGAAGCTGTGGACGCGCACGTTCGGACAGAGTACCGAGCCGCGGACGCTGCTCCCGGACACGATGCATCCCGGCGAGATGACCGAGTCCAGCGCCGTGCCCGTGCGGCCGTCGTCGGCGAACACGAACTTCGCCGGAGGCGCCTGCGGCTGGTGGGTTCGGAGCGGCCACTCCGGGTCGTAGAGGTTGAACTCCGGGTTGACGCCGCAGAGGTCCATGTTCGCCTCGTAGTAGGCGTCGAGCGTCCCGATATCGCGCCAGTACTTCGCCGACTTCTTGTTCTCGTCGTAGAACGGATACGCCACGACCGTGCTGGTCCGGATGAGGCCCGGGATGATGTCCTTGCCGAAGTCGTGATGGCTGTCGGGATCGGCCGCGTCGTACCGCAGCGCCTGCGCGAGCACGTCCATCTTGAAGACGTAGATGCCCATCGAGGCCAGCGCCAGATGGGCGTGCCCCGGCATCGAGGGCGGCGCCGTGGGTTTCTCCAGGAAATCCGTGATCCGCGACTGCCCGTCGATGGCGACCACCCCGAAGCGGCGGCCTTCGGCCACCGGCACTTCGATCGTCGCCAGGGTGACGTCCGCATCGGCGTCCTCGTGCGCGCGGATCATCTTGCGGTAGTCCATCTTGTAGACGTGGTCGCCCGCCAGCACGACGACGTTGCGCGCCGTCTCGCGCTCGATCGAGTACATGTTCTGGAAGACGGCATCCGCCGTGCCCAGATACCAGTGCTCGCCGACACGCTTCTGCGGCGGCAGGATCTCGATGAACTCGCCCAGTTCCTCGGAGACCACGTTCCAGCCCATGCGGATGTGGCGGTTGAGGGACAGCGACTTGTACTGCGTGGCGATGAAGATCCGGCGGAGCCCGGAGTTGACGCAGTTCGAGAGGACGAAGTCGATGATCCGGTAGGGACCGCCGAAGTACACGGCCGGCTTCGCGCGCTCGCGGGTCAGCGGCGCCAGCCGTTCTCCAGCGCCTCCAGCGAGCACGATGACGAGCGTCTCGTCGCGAACCACGTCGGCCTCCGGGGATGAGATGCGGGCATGGCTCGCCGGTGTCGAACCGGGGGAAGCGCCCCGCCCCGGGACCCGGGTGCAAGGCCCTGCGGCAATCTACCACGCCCGGAACGGTTCAGATACGTGCAAGTCGTTTCTCTCCAAGCGCTTAGCGTGATTGACACGGCGCGACGCTGCTCATTATGATGAGAGGCCGCACCATTTTCTGAGGCCTTTCTCTGGAGATTTTCATGAAGTTGACGTACCGCGGACTCGCTCTGGCGCTGGCCGGCGCCCTCGTCGCGACCCTGCCGATGACCGCGTTGGCGCAGAAAGACGACAAGAAGCGCTCGAAGCAGGAGAAGGAAGAGATCGAGACCGTCGTCAAGATGGTCGATGCCGCCATGGCTGGGCAGCCGGCGCCGACTGACGTGCAGATGCAGATTCACCCGGCGTTCCTCAAGTCCGCCGAAGCCCGCATCTTCGTGCCTTTCTCGCTGGAGCTCACGGGCCTTCCCCAGAAGGACGCCGTGCTCTACATCCGGGTGGTCGACCCGACCCAGAAGACGGACGGCAAGAAGAAGGTCGAGTATCCGTGGGACGACGTGCACTTCGTGCCCGCGGCGCAGCTCTCCGGCTCGCCGGCCCGCCTGAACCGCGTGTTCATGGCGAAGCCCGGCACCTACGACGTCTACATCATGGCGAAGGAGCGGCTGGCCGATAAGGCGCCCAAGAACACGCCCGTCAAGGCCGGCCTGTTCAAGACGAGCGTCACCGTGCCGGACCTGTCGGCCGAGTTCACGACGAGCACCGTGCTCGTGGCCGACAAGGTCACGATCCTGACCGAGCCCCTCACGCCGGATCAGGCCCGCGAGCGGCCGTTCGCGTTCGGCTCGCAGGAACTCGAGCCGGCGATCGACATGGACTTCACGAAGGCCGACGAGCTGTCGATCTTCTTCCAGGTCTACAACCCGGGTCTCAATGCCAACGGCAAGCCCGACCTCACGCTCGAGTACAACTTCCACAAGAAGGAAGGCGGCGAGGAGAAGTTCTTCAACAAGACGAACCCCCAGGCGGTGAACGAGAGCAATCTGCCGCCGCAGTTCGACCCGGCGCGCTTCCCGGTGCCCGGCGGCATCACCGTGCCGCTCAGGAGCTTCGGCGAGGGCGAGTACCGCCTAGAGATCAAGATCACCGACAAGACGACGAACAAGGTGCTGACGCGGGACGTCAAGTTCAACGTCACCGCATCCTGAGCACTGGCTTGGGCACCCGCCCCGCGTGCGCCGCGCGGGGCAGGGTTTCCCCTGGAGGCACGGAGCACAGCATGATCGCTTACCGCGTTCGGCTCCCGGCGGCAGCTGCCGCCGCCCTGCTCCTGAACGTCACCCCGGCGCTCTCGCAGTCCGCTGAGCCCCAGGCATCCGGCGTTCCCGTCGTCCGCGTGGTGGCCGTGTCGGTCGGCTCGATCTTCGGCACCGTGCTCGACGACGGCGGGACGCCTGTCGAAGGCGCCGTCGTCTCGGCTCTCGGCGGCGCCACGTCCTTCGCCGTCACCGACGACACGGGGAGGTATCGCCTCTCCGATCTCCCGGCAGGCCCGTACGTCGTCCGCGTCCACCGCGAAGGCTACGCGGCGGCCAGGAGCACGCTCGTCAACGTGCGGCCGGCCGCACGCGCGTCGTCGTCCTTCACGCTGCGTCGCGTCGAGGGGGCATCCGGGGACGTGAAGGCCGCCGGCGTTCCCGGAGTGGACACACTGGCCGAGCCGCGCGACGAAAGCGCCCTCGCCTGGCGCCTGCGGCGGCTCACGCGCAGCGTGCTCAAGGACGAGGACGGCGGCGTCGTCCCGGCCCCCGAGCCGGACGGCGAATGGCCCGAGGCCGACGGGGCTGGATTCTTCTCCCGCGCGTTCGACGTCGCGTCGAACGTCCTGTCGAGCTGGCCGCTGAACGGCCAGGTCAACCTGCTCACCGCCACCGCGTACGACGACGCCGACGAGATGGTGGAGTTCGGCCCGGCGTCCGGCGTGGCGTTCCTGGCGGTTGGTGCCCCGGTTGGCGATCAGGGCGACTGGTCGGCGAAAGCCACGATGAACAGCGGCGACATCTCGTCGTGGGCCATGGCCGGCGACTACGCGTCGCGCCCGTCCGCCCGCCATCAAGTGGCGGTCGGGATGACCCACACGCTGCAGACCTACCGTGGGGGCAACATCGCGGCGCTCCAGGCGGTCCCCGAAGGCCATCGCCGCGTCACGTCCATCTACGGCCGCCACGAGTTCCCCCTGGCGCCAGGCTGGCAGGTTGGCTACGGAACGCGCTACGAGCATTTCGACTACCTCGCGAGTCGCGGGCTCCTGAGCCCCACCGGCAGCGTCACCTTCTCGCCCGCCCGCGGTTGGCGCGTTCGCGCACTCGCGTCGCTCCAGCAGGTTGCGCCCGGAGCCGAGGAGTTCGTGCCGCCCGCCGACGCTTTGTGGGTGCCGCCGCAGCGCACGTTCGCGCCCCTTGGCGCGAATCGGTTCCGCACGGAGCGGGTGCAGCACCTCGAGGTCGGCGTCACGCGCGCCTACCGTGGAACGGCGCTGGAACTCCGGACCTTCGGCCAAGCCGTTGAGAACCAGCTGGTCACGGTGTTCGGCGTGGCCGACCCGGACGGGTTGGTTTCCGCGGGCGGCCATTACGGCGTGGCGGTCGCCGGGGATGCGTCGCTCAGGGGCTGGACCGCCGGCATCACCCAGGACTTCACGCCCAACGTGCAAGCGCGGCTCGATTACACGCTGGTGACGGCCCACTGGAATCGCTCGAGCGGTCCCGACGATCGCGCGCTGGTGGACATGGCGCCCCAGGCGATTCGGGACCCCCACGAGCGGATCCACGACCTGACGGCCTCCATCGATGCCGGCGTCCCACTCACCGCCACGCGCTTCCACGTGGTCTACAAAATCGACACGGGGTTCACGGGCACGTCCACCCTGGACAAGGCGGCGGCGCGGTTCGATATGCAGCTGCGCCAGGGCCTGCCGTTCCTGGACGGCGCCGGCGATTGGGAGATGCTCCTGGGCGTGCGCAGCCTGTTCCGCTCGAGCCTCGACGACCGCTCGATCTACGACGAGCTGCTCGTGGTGCGCGCCCCGAAGCGCCTTGTCGGCGGCCTCCAGGTCCGCTTCTGAGTCGCCGGATCCGCGGCGTCCCGCCGGCCCTGTCCCGGGATTTTGGTCGCGCTCCCTTCAAGCGTTTGGTTCCCCTGCCGTGGAGCGGCAAAAACGCGCGTAAGACGCTGATTCACAGAGACTTATCATTGGTCCGATTTTTCGGATCGTGGTATGTCGTTTGCACCCCAAACGGCCGCTGTCCGGACCCATGAACCCCCTGCACACCCCTGCGCACCACGTGGCCGGCCACGGATCGCCGCTGAAGGCGAGCGGGCTGCTGCCGGTCGCCGTGGCGACCGTGCTGCTGGTGCTCGGGTTCCTGAACATCGTGCAGCGAGCCACGCAGGACGACGTCGAGGACGGCGTGCTGTGGGTGCAGCGCACGACTGGCGTCGTGGCGGCCGACGTCGATCCGCGCTCGGCGGCCGGTCGAGCCGGAGTCCGGCCCGGCGACGTGCTGCTCGCGGTGGACGGGCAGCCGATCGAAACCAGGGACGACGTGCTCGGGCTGCAGCAGTCGGCGAGCCGCGGCGCCCGCCACACCTACACGCTGCTGTCGCTCGGAGATCGCCGCATCGCGCAAGTCACCCTGGCGCCGATCCCCCGGGGCGTCGGCGGTCTGTACTACGTCCTTGCGGCGGTCGGGGTCTTTTCCCTGCTCGTGGGCGCCACCGTGCGGACGCGGAGGCCACGGGATCCCGCCACCCTCCATTTCTTCTGGTTGAGCGTCGCCTTCTACGGCGTCTTCACGTTCTCCTTCTCCGGGCGGCTCGACCGGGTGGACTGGCTGTTCTACTGGGCCGACCAGCTCGCCACGCTGCTGCTGCCGCCGCTCTTCCTCCACTTCTCGCTCGTGTTTCCCGAGCGTCCCAAGTCCTCCGCCCTGGCGGTCCTTGCCGGCCGCCTGTGGCCGAGCCTGTACGTCCCGCCGGCCGCCCTCGCGCTCGTCAGGGCGTGGGTGCTCGGACAGGCATCGGCCGACCCCTCGCGGCTGATCGGCACCATCGCCGTGCTCGACCGGTGGGAACCCCTGTTCGTGGGCGCCTACCTGCTCGCCGGCCTGGGCGTGTTCGCCTTCGCTCTCACGCGCGTACGGTCCACGACCGCGCTCCGCCAGCTGCGGTGGATCGTCTGGGGCGCCGCCATCGGCTCCGGCCCGTTCGTGCTGGCCTACGCGCTGCCGTTCGCGTTCGGCGCGACGCCGTCCCTGGCAATGCAGCTCACGGCGGTGCCGCTCGGCTTCGTGCCCTTCGCCTTCGCCTCTGCCATCGTCCGCTATCGCCTGATGGACGTGGAGGTGATCCTCAAGCGCCTTCTCGTCTACACGGCCGCCCTCAGCGCCATCGCCGCCATCTACATGGTGCTGCTTCGCGCGACCGGCAGCTACCTCGTGCCGAACGAGGACGACCACCGCTGGGTCATCGCCCTCCTGGCCACGGCCGTCGTGCTGCTCCTGGCCCGTCCAGTGACCGAAGCCGTCCAGACCGGCATCGACCGGGTGTTCTATCGCGGCCGGTACGACTACCGCCGCGCCCTCGTCGGGTTCGCCCGCGAGCTCAACTCCGATCTGGATCTCGACCGGCTGGCCGAGCGCCTGCTCACGCGCGTCCGGGACACGCTGGGCGTGGACCGCCTGTGCCTCCTCTCGGGCACCGACCTGGGCGACTTCGTGCCCGTACGCTACGACGGCTTCCCTGGCGCGCCGCGACCCATCTCCCGGCAGTCGGCGCTGGCCGCCAGGCTGGGCCAGGGCCACGCCGTGCGCTTCGACGATCCCGTGGCCGCGGCCAGGATGCCGGCGGAGGAGATCGAGGAGTGGCGCGATGCCGGCCTCTTCTACTTCGTGCCGTGCGTCGCCAAGTCCACGTCGATCGCCGTGCTGGCCCTGGGCCGCCGTGACAACGGCGAGCCGATGACCACCGACGACATCGCCCTGCTGACGGCGATGGCGGGCCAGGCCGCGACGGCCATCGAGAACGCCAGGCTCTACCGGGAACTGCATCTGAAGGCAGCCGAGTTCGACCGGCTTCGCGTGTTCAACGAGCACATCCTCGAGTCGCTCGACGACGGGCTGCTGGTCGTGGGCGGCGATGGCGCGGTCGTCCGCTGGAACCACGCACTCGAGCGGATCTACGGTCTCCGCCGCGGCGAGGCCGTGGGACGTCCGTTGGACGTGCTGTTCGACGCCGACGTGGTGGCGGCCGTCGCGGCCGCGCGTGCGGCATCACCCAACGGCGGCACGGAATACCGCGTCCCCATGCGGCCCCGCCAGGGCGTCGACGCGCCAGACCGGCTCCTCGTCAATATCACGACGGTGCCGCTCCTGCCGATGCCGGGGCGGGAGTGGGCCGGGACGATCGTCATGTTCGAGGACGTGACGGCGCGCGCCGCTCTCGAAGAGCAGCTGCGGGTGTCGGAGCGCATGGCGTCGCTGGGGCTCCTGGCCGCGGGCGTGGCGCACGAAGTGAACACGCCGCTCACCGGAATCTCCAGCTACACGCAGATGCTCTTGGAGCAGGCCGAGCCCGACGACCCGCGCACGGCCGTCCTCGAGAAGATCGAGAAGCAGACCTTCCGCGCCGCCCGCATCGTCAATGGCCTCCTGAACCTGTCCCGGCCCGCCACCGCCGACGACAGCGAGCGCACCGTGGTGGACCTCAACGCGGTGGCCGCCGACGTCCTGGCCCTCCTCGAGCACCAGTTCGACAAGGGGAGCGTGCGCGTGCGGCGCGAGCTCTCGACGGGCCCGGTGCCGGTCATCGGCTACGAGTTCAAGCTGCAGCAGGTGTTCCTGAACCTCTTCCTGAACGCGCGTGATGCCATGCCGTCCGGTGGATGGCTGACGATCGCGACCCGGGTCGAGGGCGATCGGGCCATCGCCGACGTGAGCGACACGGGCACCGGCGTGTCGCCCGAGCATCTGGCGCGCATCTACGATCCGTTCTTCACCACCAAGAGCATCGGGCAGGGCACCGGCCTCGGCCTGTCGATTTCGTACGGGATCGTGCAGGAGCACGGCGGTACCATCCAATGCGAGAGCGCCGTGGGGCAGGGCACCCGGTTCGTGGTGACGCTCCCCCTGGCGGCGTCGTCGTCCTCGACCCAGCCCGGTCCCTCCGGGCGGCGCGAGGCGCGGCAGTAGGGCGGGAGGCCCCCATTCCCATGCCCCGGCACGGAACGATTCTCGTCATCGACGACGAAGAGATCATGCGGGAGATCCTCGAGACGCTCCTGACGCGCGAGGGCTACCGGGTGCATCTCGCGTCGTCGGGCCCCGAGGGGCTCGACGTCCTGCGATCGACGCCGATCGACGCGGCCATCGTGGACGTCATGATGCCGGGCATGGACGGCCTGCAGGTGCTCGACGCCATCCGCGCCTTCGACGAGGAACTGCCGGTGCTCATGATCACGGCGCTGGCCTCGATGGAGACAGCCGTCAGCGCGATGAAGCGGGGCGCTTTCGACTACATCACGAAGCCGTTCAAGAACGACGAGGTCCTCGTCGTCCTGGGCAACGCCGTCGAGCGCCGCCGGCTGGTCGCCGAGAACCTCTCCCTCCGCCAGCACCTGCAGGCGCGGTACCACAAGTTCGCCGGCATCATCGGCGGCAGCCCTCAGATGAAGCAGGTCTTCGACCTGGTGATCCAGGCGGCGCCAAGCCGGTCGACGATCCTCATCACGGGGGAGAGCGGCACGGGCAAGGAACTCGTGGCCCGAGCCATCCATGCCAACTCGGCCAGGGCCGACAAGTCATTCGTCACCGTCAACTCGGGCAATCTTCCCCCGGACCTCCTCGAGTCCACGCTCTTCGGACACGTGAAGGGCGCCTTCACCGGCGCCGTCTATCCCAAGAAGGGCCTCTTCGACCTGGCCGACAAGGGCAGCATCTTCTTCGACGAGATCGGCAACGTGTCGCCGGATACGCAGGCGAAGCTCCTGCGCGTCATGCAGGAACGGGAGTTCATGCGCCTCGGCGGCATGGAGACGATCAAGGTCGACGTCCGCATCATCGCCGCGACCAACGTGGACCTGAAGCACGAGGTCGAGGGCGGGAAGTTCCGCGAGGACCTCTACTACCGCCTGCACGTCATCAGCATCCACCTGCCGCCGCTGCGCGAGCGGAAGGACGACATTCCCCTGCTCGTGCAGCACTTCCTGCAGAAGTACGCTGAGGAGAACGACCGCCCGGTCCTCGAGATCGCGCCAGAGACGCTCGACATGCTGATGGACCACGACTGGCCCGGCAACGTGCGTGAGCTCGAGAACGTGATCGAACGAGGCGTCGTCCTGACCCAGGGCCGCGTTCTCGGTCCGCAGATGATTCCCGAGAGCGTCCGTCGGGCGCCACGCGCGCTGGTGCCGTCCGTGGTGCTGCCGCCGGAGGGGATCTCGCTGAAGGACGTCACCTCGGCCTACGAACGGCAGTGGATCGAGTCGGCGCTCGAGGCGGCAGGCGGGGTCCAGAAGCGCGCCGCCGAGCTGCTGCATATCAAGCCGACGACGCTGAACGAGATGATCAAGCGTTACGACATCCGCCCCCGCCGGAAGAAGGCGTCGAGCGCGACGGCGGGCGCCGAGACCGCGGAGCCGCCGGAGGCCGCGCCCCCCGAAGCGGATTGACGGCCCGGGAGCGGCCCACCCGGGCCGCCGTGGTCAGCGCTGGCGCACCGCCGCGATCAGCCGGTCGTACTTGGCGAGGATCACGTCCCAGCGGTACTCGCGCTTGATGTACTCCTTGCCGTTCCGGCTCATCGCGCGCCGGAGCCGGTCATCGGCCAGGAGCAGCTTGACGGCCTCGACGAACTCGTCGCGGTCGTTGTACCAGAGGCCGGCCTGGCTGCGCATGCAGTGTTCCACGAGCACGTCGCTGCGCCCGTTGCAGAGCACCGGCGTCCCGACGGCCATGGCCTCGAGGGCGAGCAGTGACAGGCTCTCGAAGGGCGACGGCACGACGACGATCGTGGCGGCCTCCAGCGCCTCGAGGCGCTCCCGCTCGGACAGCAGGCCGGCGAAGCGCACCCAGGGCACCTCCGGGAGCTGCATGAGCTTGACGCCCATGAGCACGAGGTCGGCCTCGCCGGACTGTTCCTTGTAGCTGGTGAAGTACTCGAGCAGCTCCTCGCAGCCCTTGCCGGGATCGATCCGGCCGCCGTACAGCAGGAACGGTCCGTGCAGCCGGTGCCGCCGCCGGAACCGCGCGCCGCGCTGCGCCAGGTGCTCCGGCAGCGGCTCCTCCTCCTGATCGCGCGGCTCGTCCAGGGCCATGGCCGCCGCCACGGGCGACGCCTTTCGGCGGTCGTCGCGATCGTCGGCCGGAGCGGCGCCCTGGTCGGACCCGGGCAGCAGGTCCACGCCGCAGCCCACGACCTCCTCGGCCTTTGCCGCGATCTCGAACCTGGTCTTCAGGAACTGCCGCTCGACGTCCGTGTTGAAGGCGATCGCCGCCGGCTGCTTGAACATCTCCCTGTAAATGCCCAGGTGGATCGCGGGCTCGTCGTGTGCCGTGGGCACGAGGATGCTGCGGGCGGGATCGACCTTCAGCCCGAGCACCGTCGGCGCATAGAGATACGTGAAGAAGATGAGCGCGTCGTAGGACCGGTGGTGCTTCGTCAGGTAGTCGCGCAGCGCCGGAGTCCAGGGGCCCTGCATCTCGAGCCACTTGAGCTCGTCCTCGCGCGAGTGCGGGTGGTGGAAGATCCAGTCCGAATACTGGTTGAACGCCGCGATGTCCCTCGGCGCTGCCACCGGGAAGCGGCGGACCGTCACGCCCTTGATCCGGTCGTTTCCTTCCGGATACTCGTTCTTCCAGGTGACGTAGTCGCGGGCGCACGTCGTCAGCACGTCCACGTCGTGCCGCGCGGCCAGGCGCTCGGCGATCAGCCGGCAGTGGTACTCCGACCCGCCGAGAATCTCGGCGCCGTACCGTTGAACGACGAACGCAATCCTCACGATGTCACTCCGTCCGTTGGTGTCGATCCCGGGCTGGGGACGAACCGTTGCTGCAAGAGGTCGGCGAGGGCGCCGCGGATGCGGTCGTCGCCGAAGTCCGCGAGACGCTGCCGCTGCCGGCCGATGACCTGTGCCCGCAGCGACTGGTTGTACGCGAGCTCGCCGAGCAGTTCCGCGGCGAGCTCGAGGTCCTTCGGGGCGAACTGCACGCCGGCGCCCCCGAGGGTGTCGGGAACCGCCGTGGCTCCGTAAGCCAGCACCGGGACGTCGGCGGCCATCGCCTCGAGCAGCGGCACGCAGAAGCCCTCGTGTTCCGACAGCGAGATGTACACGCTGGCCGACCGGTAGAAGGCCGCGAGATCTTCGTCCGGCACGGGACCCGTGAACCAGAAGCGGTCCGCCGGCATCTGGTACTCGGCGATGAGTGCCCGGATCATCGCGTAGTACCGGGGCACGCCGTCGGTCTTGCCGACGAAGATGAAGCGGTAGTTGACGTCGACGTACCGCTTGTAGACCTCGGCGAGCCGGATGTGATCCTCAATCTTCTTGTTCGGCACGATGCGGCCGACGAACAGGAAGTTCAGGGGGCCGTCGTCCAGGATCCGCTCGAGGGCCGGCCGCCGCGGGGCGGCCGCGATCCGATCCACGTCGATGGCGATGGGGAACACGCCGGTCCGGTCGAAGCCCATGGCGTCGAGCTCCCGGCGGTTGTATTCGGAATCGCCCAGCGCGGCGTCGGTGCGGCCCGCGAGCGTGGCCACCTCGGCGCGGCCGAGCTGGGCCAGCCGGAAGATGCCCGGATGGTACGGGGCGAAGAAGTGGGCCGGCGTCACGTTGTGGTACTGCAGCACCCGCCCGTGGGGCAGCGAGGCGAAGGCCTCGGTCATCGGGGAGGGCAAGGCGTAGTGGAAGATCGTGATGTCGCCGCGCCTTGCGTCCGGATCGGCGAACGGCCGCACGTCGTCCACGAGCTCGTCGTCGATCGTGAGCGCGAACAGGTCCGACTGGTGGCCCATCGCCCGCAGCAGTCCCCGCACGCGGCGGGCGGAGTCGCCGATGGCGTCGCCCTTGTGGGCCGCCGGCACCCACTGGTTGACGGTCATCGCTGCGGGGCCTCCGGCTCCTGGTGCATCGGCTTGGCGGCGTTCGGGGCCGCACTCGGGGCGGCGGCGTTCGTGTCGCGCGGAGGCTCGGACGTCAGGCCGTCCTCGTCCTCCGGAAGGGCCTGGAAGGCGGCGGGGCGGTACGACCGGATGGCTTCCAGTTCCTCGGCCTGACGAACCTGATCCCAGAAGTCGAACGCGACAGGAGGCGCCTCGCGCCTGGGGCGACTCAGGGTCTCGTCCACGAACTGCAGCAGCGTGCGTCCGAAGTCGCGGGCGAGGAGCCGGTCGAGCGCCGCATCCTGCCGCTCGAGCACCGCATGCCGGAGCCTGGTGTCCGCGACGACCGAGTTGATGAGTGCGGCGATCTCGATCGGATCCTTCCGGTCGTACAGCAGGCCGCCACCGTCCATCGTCGCCGGCACAGCCGTGGCCGCATAGGCCAGCACCGGAACGCCCATGTGAAAGGCTTCCATGAGCGGCACGCAGAAGCCCTCGTGTTCGCTCGCGCAGAGGAAGACGTCCGCGATTTCGTAGTAGGCCGTCAGCTCCTCGTTGCTGACGTGCCCGAGGAAGTGCACGTCGGCCGCGCCGATCCGCGCCACGAAGTCGTGCACCATCGCGAGGTAGCGCTCGAATCCGCCGTGCGAGCCCACCAGCAGCAGCCGCGACCGCGGATTGAACCAGCGCTTGTAGGCATGAAACGCGCGGACCACGTCCTCGATGCGCTTGTTCGGAATCATCCGCCCGACGAACAGCACGTTCACCCAGCCGTCGTCGAACGCCCGGGCCTGCATGTAGTCCGCCACCCCAGCCAGGTGCGTGAAGTCCGGGACGACGGGCAGAACCGCCGTCCGCGGAAACCCCAGGGCGTCCAGTTCCTGCCGGTTGTACTCGGAATCGCCCAGGCCGATGTCGACGCGGCTCGCGTACGCGCCGAGTTCGCGCCGGCCCAGGTAGCAGAGCTGCACGAGCAGCGGATGGACGTCGATGAAGAACTCGGGCGGCGTGATGTTGTGATAGACGAGGGCCATCCGGTCCGGCAGCGCGTACGCCACGCGGGAGGCGCGCGATCCGATCGAGAAGTGGTGGATCAGCAGATTGTCGGGATGGCTCGCCTCCGGCAGATCGCGATAGTCGAGCGTGAGATCCTCCAGGCGGCGGTCGGCGGTCTCGACGAAGATCTCGGAATCGTAGCCCGCCCCGCGGAGCGCGCGCTGGATGCCGAGCACCTCGTGGCCGATGGCGTCGCCATACCCGAGAGTCGCCAGCACCTGATGGACGGCAGGCGGCACCTACTCGTCCCTCGAGCCGCCCGGCCTGCCGCCGTGCCTGGCGCCGCGCCGACGCCGGTGTCCACGAGGTACCTGCGCCGCCGGACGAGCGCCGGTGCCCTCTCCCGTCGTCTTGGCCTGGGCCGCTGGAGCCGGGCCCGCCGGCGGCTGGGGGCGAGCCGTGCGGTGCGGCCGTCTATCGCGCCCCTCGCGGCCTTCGCGGCCTTCGCGGCCGGCGTTCCGGCCGTCTGGCCGCCGGCCGTGCCTGGCCTGCGCCTGCGGCGGGCTCCCGCCGGCGCGGGCGGAACGGGCCGTCAGCACGGGTCCAGAGGGCAGCTGCGCCAGGACCTCGCGCGCGGGCGGCAGCGTCTTCTGGCGGCGTCCCCACCAGCCGGGCAGCGCGGGCATGGCGCGGCCGGCGCGGCTCGCCGCATCCTCGCGCGCCAGCCGGTCGAACATGTCCAGATACTTGCGTTCGATCACGGGCCACGCGTAATTCGCGCGGAAGAACGCACTGCCGTTCCGGCCAAGGGTGGCCGCCACTCCGGCGGAGCCATCGAGCACGCGGACGGCCTCGGCGAACTCAGGGTAGCTCTCGTAGTACAGGCCGGCATTGCTCCGCACGGCCTGTCCGCGCAGCACGTCGCACCTGCCGTTGGCGAGCACGGGCTTGCCCATGGCCCAGGCCTCGAGCGCCACCATGGACAGGCTCTCGAAGTACGACGGCATGATGAGGAACTCGGCCGCCGCCAGGGCGTCGTACTTGTCCTCGTCGCTGACGAAGCCGAGGTGCCGGATTCGCGGGTGCGAGGGCACCGGGAGGACGGGTGTCCCGATGAGCACCAGCGTCAGGCCGCCTGGCGTGACATCGGCGTAGCGCGTCCAGAAGTCGAAGAGCTCGCGGCAGCCCTTGTTCTCGTCGATGCGGCCGATGTAGAGGGCGATCCTGTCCCCGAGGCCCATCCGCTGCCGGAAGCGGGCCGCGCTCGCGGAGGCCGGCACTTCCGAGCCCACGCCGACGATCACGCCAGGCACGTCGCTGGTGCCGGAGACGGCACAGAGCAGCGCGCGCTCTTCCGGCGAGTTGTACATCAGCGCCCGCACCGATCGCAGGACGGGCGCGAAGATGTGGAGCCCCAGCACTTCGTCGCGCTCCGCCGTGGGCACGAGGATCGCCTTCTCCGGGACGGCGCGCGCGCCGTGGTACGCGTGGTAGTAGCGGAAGCTGAAGAAGAGGAAGTAGTCGTAGTCGGCGGCGTGGCGGGACACGAACCGAACGAGTTCGGTCGAGGCGGGCCCCTCGGCATCGAGCCACGCCAGTTCGTCGTTCACGGAGTGCCGCTGTCCGAACACGCGCTCCGACCAGTCCCCGAACGTCTTGGGATCGCGCGGCGCGTCCACCGGAAACCGCCGGACGGTCACGCCGCCCGCGGCTGACTCACCCGCCGGGAACTCGTTCGCCCACGTGATGTAGTCGCGCGCGCAGGTCGTCAGGACCTCGACGGTCACATGGCGCGCCAGGTGCTCGGCGATGTAGCGTGCGTGAAGCTCGGCGCCGCCGTTGATCTCGGCGCCGTAGCGCTGGACGACGACCGCGACCTTCACGACGCCTGGGGTGTCTGGTCCGGGCCGCCGTCGCCGTCCGGAGTGCCGCTGTCCTGGTCGCCGCCATCCGGGGACGGACCGTCGTCGGCGCCGTCGGCGCGATCGTCAGGACCGTCGGCGTCGTCCATGTCGGCCGTCGCCTCGCCACCCGGACCGCCTGCCGCCATCCCGGGGCCGGTGCCGCGCCGGCCACGCCGGCGGCGGCGGCGGCGGCGGCCGTCGGCCGTACCGGTGCCTTCGACTCCGCCCGGGACACCCGCGGGTTCGATGCCTCCGCCCTGGGGCGGCGCCGCTTCAGGACGACGCTCCCGGGGCGCCATGGCCTCCGGGCGGTACTGAACGACGCCCTCGAGCGCTCTGACCCGGCGTTCCGAGAAGTCCAGCCGGCTCGACAGCGCCTCGACCCGCATCGTCAGGTTCTTGAGCTCGATGCCGGCGCGCGTGGTCTCGAGCACGAGATTGTGCAGGACTTCGTAATAGAGGGCGTTCCACGCCGCCCGGTCGGTCCGCGCCTGCCGGGTGGTCTGAACGAAGGCCCGGTTCAGGGCCGCCTGCTGGTGCAGGACGTTGGTGAGCTGGTTCGGATTGAAGAACAGCTTCAGCAGCGGGTTCAGCAGGCGACGGATCGTGCGCAGCAGCCCCCGGTGGGTGTCGTAGAGCGTCGTGTCCTCGAACTCGTAGGTCGCCATCGGCGGCAGTGAGGCGTCCTCGGTGGGCCGGCTCTTCCTGAACTGATCGAGCAGGTCCGAGCGGAGGTTCTTCGGATCGAGGAACTTCTCGAGGCGCACGGCCGCCAGCTCGCGGATCTGCTCCTCGGTGTAGTCGACGCCGCGCTTGTCGCGCACGCGGCGGCGGATCTGCTCCATGATCTGCTCGACGTCGACAGCATCTGAACGGACGTGGAAATCGGACATGTCGCGAATCCTCAGGCCTGCGATCCGTGCGTCGTGTGGCGCCGGCGGCTCGCGAACTCCGGCGCCTCCTTGATGCACGTGCCCAGGATGCCCACGGACTTGCCGAGCGCGCGCATCCCGAGGCGCGGCGCGACGGCCGGCGCGTCGCCAACCGTGGGAAAGCCATTGGCGTCTGGAGCGAGGTGTTCCCAGTTCTGGAACAGCCGGCCCCAGGGCGAGTTCAACGCGTCGTGCATCCGGCGGTCGGCGTTGAACGGATACCAGAAGCTGTCGTGGTACACGACGCTCGCGATGTAGGCCCACGGCGCGAGCACGGTCTTGAGCGACCACTCGATGGGCTTGCGCAGCGGACCCCAGTAGATCTTGTGCTGCATCCGCGAGGCGAACGTCATCTCCCGGAAGGGGCCGTCGAAGTGCCAGTTCTCGGCGGCCGCGTCGGTGTCGCCGACGATCTCGATGTCGCGCGGGTCGCCGCACCCCAGTCCGCGCTCGTGCGCCAGGCGGATGAACTTGATCGAGAGCGGGTCCATCCCCATCAGCTTGGCGGCCACGGCGTCGATGGCCACCTGGTCGGCGCTGGCCAGGATCACGTTCTTGACGTGCGGCACCATGCAGCGCGGTCCGGGGCCGTCGCCGGCGAACGTGCCGTCCATCACGGCGAACACGCCCCGATGGATCTTGTTCTGGATCATCAGCAGATCCACCAGCGTCTCGTGAATCACCGGGTGGGTCCAGTGACGGCGCTCGTTCAGCAGTCCGCCGAACGCGTTCTTCATGGCCCCGGTGGTCGTCGTGAAGACGTGCGTCTTCACCGTGGGCAGGTGCAGGATGTTCTCGCCGATGAACCGCCGGGGAATCATGAACCCGCCGGGATACACCTCGTTCAGGCAGAGGAACTGCTTCGTCAGGTCGCCGACGGCGTCCTTGATGTTGATCCAGTCCTCGTCGCCCTCGTAGAGGTGCACGTTCGCCAGGCCGTGCGCCTCGACGACGTTGATCTGCTTGTTCTCCCGCTCACCGAGGTGCGCGTCGATCACGACGGTGCGGTTGTGGCACGCGTGAATCTTCGCCGGGTCGTAGCCGTCCGCCTTCATCGCCCGGATGACGCCGTCGAGCTGCCAGGGCGTCGTGGAGGAGCCAGGAAAGAAGAAGTGCCACGAGATGTTGACCTTGAGGCCCGTCTCGACGTCCTTCGGCAGGACGTCCTGGTACCCGGCGAGGTTCATCAGGGAGTGGTAGTCCCGGATGACCGTCGCGGGCGACGTGCGGAGGATGGCGACTCGGCTCTTGCTCATTGTCTCTGCGTCAGAATCCGACGGGCCGGTAGATGACCAGTGCGGTCACCAGACCCCAGAGTCCGACGCAGATGAGCAGCGGTCTATCCGTGATCAGCAGTTCCGAGGGGTTGCCCCCGCCGTCGCGCCGGTGCACGAGGTAGAGGTACCGCAGGATGCCGTAGATCGGGAAAGGGATGGTCAGCACCAGCAGCCGGGTGCCGAACCGCTCAACTGTGTCGGAGCTCGTGCAATAGATGATGTAGGCCATCAGCGTCGATGCCGTCACGACGCCGATCATCTGGTCGAGAAGATACGGGTTGTATTCGTCCAGGATGCGCCGGTGCCGCACGGCGCCGTCCGCCAGCAGGGTGAGTTCGTGGCGGCGCTTGGCGAGCCCCAGGAACAGCGCCAGGAGCGTCGTGCAGATGAGGATCCAGTCGCTCACGGGGACGTCGATCGCGGCCGCTCCTGCGTAGGCCCGCAGTGCGAACCCGATCGCGATCGACAGGACGTCGACGACGACGAAATGCTTCAGCCAGCGGGAATACAGGGCGAAGAGCGCCAGGTATCCGGTCGCCGCCGCCGCGAACTTCGGTCCGACCCAGACCGCGGCGGTCAGCGCGCACGCGCCGATGATGGCGGCCGCCGACAACGCGACGTTGGGCGAGAGATCCCCGGCCGCGATCGGGCGGAACCGCTTCGTGGGATGGAGGCGATCCGCCTCCCGGTCGTACAGGTCGTTGATGATGTAGACGACGCCGGACAGCGCGCAGAAGACGACGAACGCCGCCAACGCGAGGGCGGTGGCGGCGGGGTCGAACAGCTTGAGGCCGAACGGCAACGCCGCCAGCACGAACAGGTTCTTGGTCCACTGTTCGGGCCGCAGCGATTTCAGCAGGCTGCCGAGCGTGGAGCGATCCTTCACCCGCTCGACGCCGGCCTCTCGCGCCTCGAGATCCGGGTAGGTTGGACGCGCCATGGAGCGCGAAACCGTCAGATTACTCCGCGAAGCTCTTGATCGCGTCGGCTTCCGATTCGTACGAGTCGAACACGGTGAGGAGCTTGGTGATCGACAGCAGGTCTTCGATGCGCTTGGTCAGGTTGAGGAGCTTGAGCTTGCCGCCCTGCTTGCTCACCGTCATGTGCGTGCGCACCACCTCGCCGAGCCCGGCCGAGTCGATGTAGGGAACGCCCTCGAGGTTGAGGACGATCTTCTTTGTGCCGGCCGCCAACAGATTGTTGACGGTCTGTCTCAGCAGCTCGTCGCCCTCACCGAGCGTCATCTTGCCGGTGAGATCCAGAACCGTGACGTCGCTGACCTTGCGTTCGGCGATTTCCATGCCGGTAATCCTCTCCGCCGTTCGTGTGTCCCGCGCAGGCGGGCCTACAAGACCTAAAATGTGGTGAAGCCCCTGAACACAAAGCGTTTATGCCGTGTTCAAGGGCCCCAAATGTTATCCGCGATATGTCGGTGGCGTCAACGACCGAAGCCGCTCATCGCGGCGCCGGTCCTATTCCGCCTCCCGGCGCTGCTTCTTCCTGTTCCGCTTGCGAGCCAGAGCCTGTTTGGCCCTGCGCTTGTCGCCCGGCTTCAGGTAGAAGGAGTGCTTCTTGATGTCCTTGATGATGTCTTCCTGCTGCACCTTACGCTTGAAGCGCCGCAGGGCCGACTCGATTGACTCGCCTTCCTGAATCTTCACCTCGGCCATCTCGAACTCACCTCCTTCCGTGCTGGCTGCTCGATGAGTCCAAGACTCAACGGTTGAATATGCTAGGCTATCACACGAGCTTCACGGCCCGTCCGGCCAATTTCGCGCGCGTTCTACGTGCGCGGCACCCTCACAAGTTGTTGAAAACACGTCGGATACAGGCATGAAGATCCTGGTCGTGGGATCCGGCGCCCGCGAGCACACCCTGGCGGCGGTTCTCGCCGCCGGTCCGGGGAGTGACGTGGTGTGCGCTCCTGGGAATCCCGGCATCGCCAGGGACGTCCGCGTGCTGCCCGTCGACCCGCTGGACGCGGACGCGCTCCTGGCGCTCGCGGCGAATGAGGCCGTCGATCTGACCGTGATCGGCCCAGAGGCGCCTCTCGCCGCCGGCGTCGCCGACCGCTTCGTTGCCGCGGGCCGCCCGGTCTTCGGGCCCACGCGGGCCGCTGCCCGGATCGAGACCAGCAAGGCATTCGCCAAGTCGCTCATGGCCCGGCACGGCGTGCCAACGGCGCGCGCCCGGGTGTGCGAGTCGATCGACGAGGCCCTTGACGTCGTTGGCGGCGGTGAACTCGGGTGGCCCGTGGTGGTGAAGGCCGACGGCCTGGCTGCGGGCAAAGGCGTGGTGATCGCCGGGGACCTCCCGGTGGCCGAGGCAACGCTCCGCGCCGCCATGGTGGACGGGGCCTTCGGTGCGGCCGGCGCGCGTGTGGTCCTCGAGGAGTGCCTGAGCGGGCCGGAGCTGTCGTATTTCGTGATTGCGTCAGGTGCGGCGTTCGTTGCGTGCGGGTCGGCCCAGGATCACAAGCGTCTCCTGGACGGCGATCGCGGCCCGAATACCGGCGGGATGGGGGCGTTCTCGCCCAGTCCCCTGGCCACCGCGAGCCTGCGCGCCAGGATCGAGCGCGACATCGTCCGCCCGGTGCTCGAGGGGCTGGCCGCTGAGGGCAGCCCGTTCACGGGATTCCTGTACTGCGGCCTGATGCTCACGTCCGACGGGCCGAAGGTGATCGAATTTAACTGCCGGTTCGGCGATCCCGAAGCGCAGGTTGTCCTGCCGCTGCTGGACGAGCCCTTGGCGCCCATCCTCCTGGCCGCTGCGACTGGCGCGCCACTGCCAGCGGCGGTCCGCTTCTCGCCCGATGCCGCCGTCGGTGTCGTGCTGGCGTCCCGGGGGTATCCGGGCCAGGTGGAGACCGGCCAGGTAATTCACGGTCTCGACACCCCGAAGTCGCCTGACGTGGCTGTCCGCTTCGCGGGCGTCGGACTTCACGATGGCGCCCTCGTGACGGCGGGTGGGCGCGTCCTGACCCTGGTGGCCCGAGCGCGCGACCATCGCGCGGCGATGGCCGCCGCGTATGGCGCGGTCGGCCGGGTCGGCTTCGACGGCATGCAGTTCCGCCGGGACATCGGCGCGAGCGCGCTGCGGGACGCGCCGCCGTGAAGTACGCGGTCGTCACCTTCGGCTGCCGCGTGAACCAGGCGGACTCGCTGGAGGTCGAGGCCGCCTTGACGACGGCGGGGGCGACCGCCGCCGCTGCCGACGCCGCCGATCTGGTCGTCGTGAATACGTGCTCGGTGACCGCAAGCGCCGATCAAGGCGCCCGGCAGACGATTCGCAGAATTCATCGGCAGAATCCCGCCGCACGAATCGTCGTGACCGGATGCTTCGCGACGCGTGCCGCCGCCGCCGTCGCAGAGCTTCCCGGCGTGGCCGCCGTGGTGCCGAATGCGTCGAAGCCGGACCTGGTGCGCGCCCTTCGCGCGCTCGCCGACGCCGAGCCGTCCGGCCCATGCGGGCGGCCGCCGTCACCCGGCCTGATGGGCCGGACGGCGTGGACCCTCAGGGCGCAGACCGGCTGCGACGAGGCCTGCAGCTACTGCATCATCCCGTCCACCCGCGGCCCGAGCGCGAGCCGGTCGGCCGCCGACCTGCTGCAGGAGCTTCGCCGGGTGGTCGATGCGGGCTACAAGGAGATCGTCCTGACCGGCGTGCATCTTGGCGCCTGGGGCCGCGACCTCCGCCAGGGCGCCACGCTGGCCGAACTGCTGGCGCTCGTGGCAGGGGAGCCCGGCCGATTCCGTGTGCGTGTGAGCTCGCTGGAGCCCATGGACTGCACGGCGGCCGTCCTGGACGTGCTGAGCGGCGCGCGGGACCGCTTCGCGCCTCACCTGCACCTGCCGCTACAGCACTCCGACGACGACCTGCTCGCGGCGATGCGACGCCCCTACACCGGGCGCGACTACCTGGCGCTGGTCCAGGACGTGCGAAACCGGCTGCCGGACGCGGCCATCGGCACCGATGTCATCGTCGGCTTCCCCGGCGAGACCGACCGACAGGCGGACGCGCTGGCCGCATTCCTGGATTCCTCGCCGGTGACGCACGTGCACGTCTTTCCCTACTCCGACCGCGAGGGCACCGACGCGTCGACGTACGGTGGCAAGGTCCAGGGCGCGGCGGTGAAGGCGCGGGCCGCCCGGCTTCGCGCCACGTCGGGGGCGCTCAACGCCCGATTTCGCGCGTCGCAGGCGGGCCGCGTCCGCCTGGCGCTCACGATCGACGACGGCCGGACCTGTGTGACCGACAACTACATCCGGGTGTCGCTTCCCCCGGGCCACGAACGGAACGCGTGGGTGGACGTCGCCGTCCCGGCGCTTGCCACCGCGGCGGCAAGCGGCGACTGACGGCGCCCGCTCAGGACGCCGGGCGCGGCAGCAGGGTGCCGAGGGCCTGTCCGATGTGGGTGCGGAAGGTCTCGGCGGCGTGTCCTTCCGGCACTTCTTCGTAGGTGACGTCGGCCGAGGCCTCGGCGAGCGCCGTCCTCAGCGTGCGCGCCCCCTTGACGTCGGTGTCGTAGACCGCACCCAGCACGAAGAACCGCACGCCGTGGACGGCCCGCTGGCCCTGCACCTGGTTCGTAAGCAGGGTATCCGACTGTGACGGCGGGGCGATGGATGCGCACAACCCGAAGACGTCTGGGTAGGCCACGGCCAGGTCGACGGCTCCGTACCCGCCGAGCGAACTGCCGAAGATCACGCGCTGATCCGGTGCCGGGAACGTGCGAAACCGCTTGTCGACGGCGGGGACGAGCTCGGTGGCGATGAACGCCCGCCACAGGGGATTCCGCGAGTACTCCTCGCGGCGGTCGCCCGGCTCGACGAACACCGCGATGACGGGAGGGAGCCCGCCCGCCGCGATCAGGCGATCCAGCACTCCCGGCACCGCCATCCACTCGGCGTAGTTCCGGCCGTCGAGGAAGTAGACCGTCGGATACAGGTCCTGCGACGCCTCGTACCCGGCCGGCAGGTAGGTCCAGACGCGCCGGGACGCCTTCAGGCTCCGGCTCGGGAACTGCTCGTCGGTGACGGTGCCCTTGGCAGGCGGCTCCGGGCCGTCGACCTCCGGGTGCGCCGTCATGAACGGCATGCGGATCTCGGAGCGCTCACCCGTGAACGTCTGCACCCGATGCGGGTTGCGCGGGTCCGGCGTGGCCTCCTTCTCGTAGAGCAGCACGTACTCGAGGCGGCCGTTGGCAAAAGCCGTGCTGTCGAGATACGACCAGGGCGTGCCGTCGATGGGCGTTGGCGTGCCGGCCTTCGCGTCGTACCCCTGGGGCGTCGTTGCCCAGGCGTTGAAGTCGCCGACGAAGCGCGGCGTCCGCCCGGTGCCGTCGTCCTTCAGGAAGAACGTCAGCCGCGAGTTCTGCTCGATGACGGGGTTGGCCGGATGCGCCTCCAGGAACCGCTCGACGAGAGCCGTTCTGGCGGCTGCGTCGGGTTCGGCCTGCGCCTGTTTCAAGAGGTCGCGGACGGTCGTGGGCTCGCCCCGGCAGGCCGCGAGGACGAGGGTCACGCCAAGGCAGGCTCCCAGCCGGACGTTTGCCCCGATCACAATGCCGCCGCCAGCGCCTGCCCGGCGCTCCTGGCCGGACCGTCCGACACGATGAGCTGTCCGCACGCCGCACGGATGTCCCGGCCGCGGCTCTTGCGCACCGAGACCGTCATGCCCCTCTCGGCCAGGATGCGCGCGAACGCGTCCACGCGCGCTTCCGAAGGCCGGTCGAACGGAATGCCCGGGGCGGCATTCAAGGGAATGAGGTTCACCTTGGCCCGAATCCCGTGGAGGAGCCGGACCAGCCGGCGTGCGTCGGCCGGCTCGTCGTTCACGCCCTGGAGCAGGACGTATTCGAAGGTGATCCGATTGCGCGCGCCGACCGGGAACCGGCGGCAGGCGTCGAGAATCGCCTGGAGGCCGTACTTCCTGGTGGGCGGCACGATCGCCGCCCGCTGGTCGTCCGTCGTCGCGTGCAGCGAGATGGCGAGGTTCGGGATGAGGGGCTCGCCCGCGAGTTTCTCGAGCATCGGCACGAGCCCCACGGTGGACAACGTGACGCGGCGGGGGGGCAGGGCCATGCCCTCCCGCTCGTTCAGCAGCGCAAGGGCGGCCATGGTGGCCGCGTAGTTGTGCAGCGGCTCGCCCATCCCCATCAGGACGATGTTGAACGGCTGCCCGGCCAGCCCGGTCGCGCGCGCGAGCACCCGCACCTGGCCGGCGATTTCGCCCGCCGTCAGGTGCCGCGCGAGGCCCATCTTGCCCGTGAGGCAGAAGGCGCATCCCATCGCGCAGCCGACCTGCGTCGAGACGCAGAACGTCTGGGCCGGAGTGTCAGGGATGTAGACGCACTCGATGTGCCGGCGATCGGCCAACCGCAGGACCAGCTTGCGGGTGCCGTCCGCCGATGTCTCGTCCCGCGCCACGGCGGGGGTCGTGAACGCCAGGCGGCCGCTGAGCGAGGACCGTAGCCCGCGCCCGAGATCGCTCATGTCCTCGAAGCTCGTCGCGCCCTTCTTCCACACCCACCGAAAGATCTGGTGTGCCCGGTACCGCGGCAGCCCCGCGTCCACGACCCAGGTTTCGAGGTCCGCGAGCGTGAACTCGGCGAGATCGGGCGTGGCGTGGGACGTCATGGCGGAAAACACGCGCCGGGCGGCGAGTTGCGCGGAGGGGACGAGTGTAGCATTCGGCATCGGGCAATTGCCCCTGCGCCGTCTGGCTTGCACGGGGGCATTCCGCGTGGTATGATTGAGCGTAATTCCTTTCAATTCAACACTTTAGGGACTCATACTCCGTAGAGGTCCGCCCGCCGCCGTGTCCCATCCCGCCATCCGCCGAGAAGTCCTGCCCAATGGGCTTCGGCTGGTCACCGAGCGCATGCCCCACGTGCGATCGGTGAGCATCGGCGTGTGGCTCACCCGCGGATCGCGGCACGAGCCACGCGCGCACGAGGGGATCGCCCACTTCGTCGAGCACATGCTCTTCAAGGGCACCCGGCGGCGAACCGCCGAAGACATCGCCCAGCAGGTCGACTCCATCGGCGGCCACCTCGACGCGTTCACCTCCAAGGAGTACGCGGGCTACTACATCAAGGTTCTCGACGAGCACATGCCGCTCGCCGTCGACGTGCTCTCGGACCTGGTGACCTCGCCAAAGTTCGACCCCGCCGAGATCGAGCGCGAGAAGAAGGTCGTGCTCGAGGAAATCAAGATGGTCGAAGACACGCCCGACGATCTCGTCCACGAGATTTTCGCCGGCGCGCTGTGGCCCGGCCACCCGCTGGGGCGTCCCATTCTCGGACTGCCCGAGACCGTGTCGGCACTGGACGCGGCCACCCTGCGGGAGTACTTCGACGACACGTACACGGCCGGGAACTTCGTCGTCTCCGCCGTCGGCAACCTGGATCACGACCGCGTGCGTGACATGGTGGCCAGCGCGTTTCCTCAGGCCGTGCGCCCCGCGCAACCGCGCGGCGAAGCCGCGCCCAGTCCGGCGCTCGACGTCGTGCTCCGGGACAAGGAGATCGAGCAGAGCCACGTATGCCTCGGCGGCCCCGCGCTCGCGCACGGCGACGACGATCGCTACGTGGCCTACGCCCTCAACACGATGCTCGGCGGATCGATGAGCTCCCGGCTGTTCCAGAACGTGCGCGAGAAGCGCGCGCTCGCCTACTCGGTCTTCTCGAGCCTCACGACATACAGGGACGCTGGCGCTGTGACGATTTACGCCGGCTGCGCGAACGAGGCCGTCCACGAACTGGTGGACGTCGTCATGGCCGAACTGCGGCGACTGAAGTCGGAGCCGCTGGCGACCGGCGAGCTTCAGCGGGCCAAGGACCATCTGAAAGGCAGCCTGATGCTGAGCCTCGAGAGCACCTCCAGCCGGATGACGCATCTCGCGCGCCAGGAGATCTACGGGGACACTGACGAGTCGCTCGACGGCATGCTCCGGGCGATCGACGGCGTCACCGAAGCGGACGTGCTCCAGGTGGCGCATCGGCTGTTCCCGACCGGTTCGCTGGGCCTGACGGTGCTCGGCGGCGGCGCGCTCCACACCGTCGCCGCCGGACAACTGGCGCTCGCATGATTCGCCGATACACACACCCCGACATGGGGCGGATTTGGACCGACCAGCGCCGGTACGAGACGTGGCTGGCCGTGGAACTCGCCGCCGCCGCCGCCATGGCCGCCGCCGGCCTCGTCCCCGCTGATGCCGCCGCCGACCTCCGGGCCAGGGCCCGCTTCGACATCGCGCGCATCGAGGAGATCGAGCGGACCACGCAGCACGACGTCATCGCCTTCACCACGGCGGTGGCCGAGCACGTCGGGCCGTCGGCGCGGTGGCTGCATTTCGGGCTGACCTCGTCGGACGTCGTGGACACGGCCCAGGCGCTCCAGATGGTCGAGGCCTCGGACCTCGTGCTGTCGCTGCTCGGGGAACTCCGGCTGGCCATCCGGGCCCGGGCGGAGGAGCACAAGCGCACGCCGATGATCGGCCGCACGCACGGCGTGCACGCGGAGCCCATGACCTTCGGGCTCAAGCTGGCGCTCTGGCACGATCAGCTCGGGCGCGATGTCGACCGGGTGACCCGCGCCAGGGCCGGCGTCGCCGTCGGCAAGATCTCGGGGGCCGTGGGCACGTTCGCCCACCTGGATCCGGCCATCGAGGCCGACGTCTGCCGACGGCTGGGCCTGACGGCTGCCCCCATCTCCACCCAGGTCATCCAACGAGACCGCCACGCCGAGCTCCTCTCGGCTCTTGCGTTGACGGCGGCATCGCTCGAGACATTTGCACTGGAGATTCGGGGCCTGCAGAAGACCGAGATCGGCGAGGTGGAGGAGCCGTTCGCGAAGGGCCAGAAGGGCTCCTCGGCGATGCCCCACAAGCGGAATCCCATCGGCTGCGAGCAGATTGTCGGCCTGGCGCGCCTCCTGAGGGCCAACGCCATGGCCGCGTTCGAGAACGTGGCCCTCTGGCACGAGCGGGACATCTCCCATTCCTCCGTCGAGCGCGTGATTCTGCCGGACAGCTTCATCGCGCTGGACCACATGCTCCGGCGCTTTACGCGCATCGTGAGCGGGATGGTGGTCTACGCCGACCGGATGCGTGAGAACCTTGATCGCTCGCGCGGCGTGGTGTTCTCGGGCCAGGTGCTGCTGGAGCTCGCGCGACGGGGCATCTCGCGCGAGCAGGCCTACGAGTGGGTCCAGCGGAACGCCATGCGCTCGTTCCACGACCGCGTGGGCTTCAAGTCGCTTCTCCTGGCCGACGCCGATATCATGCGCGTGCTGGGCGCGGCCGAGCTCGAGCGCGCGTTCGACCTCGACGAGCAGCTGCGAAACGTGGACGCGATCTTCGCGAGGGTGTTCGACGCCCCGCGAACGTGAGGAACGAGACGACGATGCGAGCCCGTGTATACGTGACCCTGAAGCCCTCGGTGTTCGACCCGCAAGGCCGCGTCGTGGCGGATGCGCTGCACTCGCTCGGATACGGCGACGTCCGCGACGTGCGGCAGGGCAAGTTCTTCGAGGTGGAGCTCGAGGCCGACGACCGTTCGACCGCCGAGGCCCGCGTGGCGGAAATGGCGGCAACGCTCCTCGCCAACCCCGTCATCGAGAGCTACCGGGTCGAGGTGCTGTGACGCGCGAGACGCGAGGACGCCTCCAGCCATGACGTTTGCGGTCATCGTCTTCCCCGGCTCCAACTCGGACTACGACGCGTACCACGCGGCGACGGCGGTCGTCGGCGAACGCGCCACCCTCGTCTGGCACAAGGACACGACGCTCGGCGGGGCCGACGCCGTGATCCTGCCCGGGGGCTTCGCACACGGCGACTACCTGCGGACCGGGGCGATCGCGAGGTTCTCGCCCATCATGGCCGCCGTGAGCGCCTTCGCGGAGCGCGGCGGGCCCGTGCTGGGCATATGCAACGGGTTCCAGGTACTGCTCGAAGCCGGCCTCCTCCCCGGCGCCATGCTTCGGAACCGGCGGCTCAAGTACATTTCGCGGCTCGTCCCCGTGCGTGTTGAGGCCACCGACACGCCGTTCACTGCCGCCTGCAGCACCGGTCAGGTGCTGCGTCTCCCGATTGCCCACGGCGAGGGGAACTACTTCGCGGATCCGGAGGTCGTGGACGAGCTCGAGTGCGAGCGCCGCGTGATCTTCCGCTACGTCACCGACGACGGGGAGGCCGCCGACGACGGCAACCCGAACGGGTCGCTCCACAACATCGCCGGGATCTGCAACGCCCGCCGCAACGTGGTCGGGATGATGCCGCACCCGGAGCGGGCGTGCGAAGTCTCGATGGGCAGCGCCGACGGGCGCGCCGTGCTCGAGTCCGTGGTGCGCAGCTTCGCGACTGGCGCGGCGGGAGGGTCGCGATGACCACACCGCCCCGCGCGGCTGGGTCCGGGCCGGATCCGGCGTCCGCCCGGGTCATCGGCATGAGCCTCCTCGGGTCCGCGGTGGTCATGGTGACCGTTGCGGCCCTGGCCTACGCGGGCGTCCTCCCCGTGGCCGAGTCGGTACGAGGCTGGCTCTCGGCGGCCCTTGGAGTGGCCGCCATCGCGGATGTCCTCGTCGCCCTGTATTTCCTCCGAGCGTCCTCGCAACCATGAGCGTGATCGACCGTCAGCTCCTCGACCAGCACGGCGTCACCGCCGATGAGTACGCGCGCATCTGCACCCTGCTCGGCCGCGACCCCAACCTGCTCGAACTGGGCCTCTTCTCGGTGATGTGGTCCGAGCACTGCAGCTACAAGAGCTCGCGTGTGCACCTGAAGACCCTGCCCACGACCGGACCGCGCGTGGTGCAGGGCCCGGGTGAGAACGCCGGCGCCGTGGACATCGGCGACGGGCTGACGGCCGTCTTCAAGATCGAATCGCACAACCATCCGTCGTTCATCGAGCCGTACCAGGGTGCGGCGACGGGCGTCGGCGGCATCATTCGCGACATCTTCACGATGGGCGCGCGCCCGGTCGCGCTGCTGAACGCCCTCCGGTTCGGGTCGCTCGAGACGCCGCTCGCCCGGCGCATTTTCGAGGGGGTCGTGGCCGGCATCGGCGGCTACGGCAACAGCATCGGCATTCCGACCATCGGGGGCGAGATCGTCTTCGACGAGGCTTACGCGGGAAATCCCCTGGTGAACGTCCTGTGCCTGGGGCTGGCGCGCCGCGAGGAGATCGTCAAGGGCACCGCCCGCGGCGTCGGCAATCCCGTCTTCTATGTGGGGGCGAAGACCGGACGCGACGGCATCCACGGGGCGACCATGGCCTCGGCGGAGTTCGACGACTCGTCGGCCGAGAAGCGGCCCGCCGTCCAGGTCGGCGATCCCTTCATGGAAAAGCTGCTCATGGAGGCGTGCCTGGAGGTCATGAAGACCGACGCCCTCGTCGGCATCCAGGACATGGGGGCCGCGGGGCTCACGTGCGCGACCTCCGAGATGAGCTCGCGCGGCGATGCGGGCATGGACGTGGAGGTGTCGCTCGTGCCTCAGCGCGAGACCGGGATGACGCCGTACGAAATCATGCTGTCCGAGTCTCAGGAGCGCATGCTGCTCGTGGCCAAGGCCGGGCGCGAACGCGAAGTCGAGGCCGTGTTCGAGAAGTGGGACCTGCACGCCGTCCGAATCGGGCACGTGACGGACTCCGGGCGCGTGCGGGTATTCGATCGCGGCACGCTCGTGGCCGACGTGCCCACGAAGGCCCTGACGGACGAAGGGCCGGTGTACCGTCGGCCGATGTCGCGGCCGTCCTGGCAGGACGAGGTGCAGCGGCTGGATCTCGCCGCGCTGGCGGCACCGCCGTCGTCGCAGGAGGCGTTCGAACGCCTCCTGGCGTCGCCCGTCGTCGCCAGCAAGCGCTGGGCGTATCACCAGTTCGACCACACCGTCGGCACCAACACGATCGCCCAGCCCGGAACCACGGCGGGTGTCGTGCGGGTCAAGGGCGCGCGGCAGGGGTTGGCCGTGTCGGTGGACGGGAACGGCCGTTACTGCTACCTCGATCCGTACCGCGGCGCGATGCTGGCGGTGGCGGAGGCCTCCAGGAACGTGGCGTGTGTCGGGGCGCTGCCGATCGGCGCCACGAACAACCTGAACTTCGGCAACCCGGAGCGGCCCGAGATCATGTGGCAGTTCGGCGAGGCGGTTCGCGGCATTGGCGACGCATGCCGGGCGCTCGACGTGCCGATCACGGGCGGCAACGTCAGCCTCTATAACGAGACCGACGGGACGGCCATCCATCCGACACCGGTCCTCGGGGTCGTGGGGCTGCTCGACGACGCGGCGCGGACGGTCACCCGCGTGTTCCAATCGGCCGGCGCCGCGGTTCTCCTGCTCGGGCACGACTTCCATGAACTCGGCGGGTCCGAGTACCTGGCGCGCGTGCTCGGCTGCGTGCGGGGCATGCCCCCGCAGCTCGACCTGGACCGGGAGCGGGCACTGCAGACCCTGATCGTGTCGCTGGTCGGCGCCGGCCTGGTCGAATCGGCGCACGACTGCTCCGACGGCGGCCTGGCGGTCGCGCTCGCCGAGTGCACGTTCGATTCGGGCGGGATCGGCGTCCAGGTGTCGCTGGAGGCGCCCGCGGGAATTCCGGCGCCGCTGGCGGAGGCCGCGGCGCTCTTCGGCGAGAGCGCGTCCCGGATCGTGGTGTCCGCGTCGGAAGGGCATGTCGCGGCCGTGCTCGCCCGCGCCGCCGAAGCGGGCGTGCCTGCCCGCGTCATCGGGACGACCGGCGGCGAGGAGATTCGAATGGACCTGGGCGGCCTGACGGCGATCCAGGTTTCGGTGGGCAAAGCGGAGACGGTGTGGGCGACGGCGATCGAGCGGCGAATGGCAGCCGGAGCCGCGTGACGGCCCCGGCCGGGACGACGGCTTGACACCACGGAGAGTCGCGATGTTCGACAAGCTTCACGAGGAATGCGGCGTCTTCGGTATCTACGGCCATCCCGAGGCCGCGAACCTGACCTACCTCGGGCTCTACGCGTTGCAGCACCGGGGACAGGAAAGCGCGGGGATCGCGGTGGCCGATGGCCTTCGCCTGCGCACCGTCCGCCAGATGGGCTACGTGGCCGAGATCTTCACGCAGCCGGTGCTGGCGACGCTGCCCGGGCATATCGCCATCGGCCACACCCGCTACTCCACCGCAGGCGAGAGCACGGTCGGCAACGCGCAGCCGCTGGTCATCGACTGCGTGCACGGGGAGATCGGCATCTGCCACAACGGCAACATCGTCAACGCCCGGGAACTGCGCGACGAGCTGGTCCGCCAGGGGTCGATCTTCCAGACCAACAGCGACACGGAGGTCGTGCTGCACCTGTTCGCCCGCTCGCGGGCGCGCAATGCCGATGAGGCCCTGGTCGAGTCGATCGCCAAGCTCACGGGCGCGTTCTCCTTCGCGTTCGCCACCAAGGACCGGCTGGTCGCCGTCCGCGATCCACACGGATTCCGCCCCCTCGCCCTCGGGCGCCTGGGCGATGCCTGGGTGGTCTGCTCCGAGACGTGCGCGATGGACCTGGTCGGCGCCACCTACGTCCGGGACGTCGAGCCCGGTGAGGTCCTCATCATCGGTCCGGATGGTCCCAGGTCCGAGCGGCCCTTCCCGCCAGGGACGCCCGCGCACTGCATCTTCGAACACGTCTATTTCGCCAGGCCGGACAGCGAGGTGTTCGGCCGCAGCGTCAGCGATGTCCGCACGAATCTCGGCCGCCAGCTGGCGCGCGAAACCGCGGTGCCGGCCGATGTCGTGGTGCCCATTCCCGACTCGGGCGTCTGCGCGGCCATCGGCTATGCCGAGCAGGCCGGCATCCCGATGCGGTTCGGGCTCATCCGGAACCATTACGTCGGGCGGACTTTCATCGAGCCCGCGCAGTCCATCCGGCACTTCGGCGTCAAGGTGAAGCTGAACCCCGTCCGGAGCATCCTCGCCGGCCAGCGCGTGGTCCTCATCGACGACTCGATCGTGCGCGGCACCACCAGCCGGAAGATCGTCAAGATGGTGCGGGCCGCCGGAGCGTCCGAGGTGCACGTCCGAATCAGCTGTCCGCCAACCATCTCCCCGTGCTTCTACGGCGTGGACACGCCCCAGCGAAGCGAGCTCATCGCCGCAACGCATTCGCTTGACGAGATCCGCCGCTACCTGGAAGCGGATTCCGTGGCGTATCTGAGCCTCGAGGGGCTGCTGGCGGCCGTGACGCCGGACGGCGGACGGTACTGCACGTCCTGCTACACGGGCCGCTACCCGGTCGCGTTCCCCCGGGACCAGGCCGCCTACCTGCAGCTGACGCTCAAGCTCGACGGCCGCGGCGCTCCAGCCCCCGCACCGCAGGCGGAGCCCGTGGCATGAGCGGCGCCAGCTACAAGGGCGCGGGCGTCGACATCGACGCGGGCAACGAAACGGTCCGCCGCATCAAGTCGATCGCCCGTGCGACCTTCACGAAGGGCGTCCTGTCCGAGATCGGCTCGTTCGGCGGCCTCTTCTCCCTGGCCGGCGGCTGGCGGGATCCGGTGCTCGTCGCAAGCGCCGACGGCGTGGGCACGAAGCTGAAGGTCGCGTTCATGACCGGGGTCCACGACACGATCGGGCGAGACCTCGTGAACCACTGCGTCAACGACATCCTGGTGCAGGGCGCATCGCCCCTCTTCTTCCTGGATTACCTCGCTACCGGCCGGCTCTCCCCCGACGTGGCGGAGCAGATCGTCAGCGGCCTTGCTGCGGGCTGCCGTGAAAACGGGTGCGCGCTTCTCGGCGGCGAGACCGCCGAGATGCCAGGCTTCTACGGCGACGGCGAGTACGACGTGGCCGGCTTCATCGTCGGCGCCGTGGAGCGGTCGAAGGTCATCGACGGCAAGTCGCTCTCGCCAGGCGACGTCCTGCTGGGCCTGGCCTCGGACGGTCTTCACACCAACGGCTACTCGCTCGCACGGCATATTGCCTTCGATCGCCTCGGCCTTCGCTCCGACAGCCTCGTCGCCGAGCTCGGCGAGACGGTGGGTGCCGCGCTGCTCCGGCCTCACAAGTCCTACTTCAAGGCCGTGACACCGCTCCTGGAACGCGGCGTCGTGAAGGGGCTGGCCCACATTACGGGCGGCGGCATCACGGACAACCTGCCGCGGATCTTGCCGTCGGGAACGGCAGCGGAGATCCGGGCCGGCAGCTGGCCGTCCCAGCCCCTGTTCGACTGGCTCGTCGCGGCCGGCGGCGTCTCCTTCGACGATCGGTACCGCACATTCAACATGGGCATCGGGCTCGTCGTCGCCGTCGCTCCCGGCGACGTGGACGCGGCGCGCGCGCTGCTGGCGGAGGCGGGTGAGCCGGCAAGCGAGATCGGGCGCGTCGTGGCCGGTTCGCCGGCCGTGACGTATGTCTGACGCCGACGGAACGCGCCGCCTTGGCGTCCTGGTGTCGGGCCGGGGCTCGAACCTTCAAGCCCTCATCGACGCCATTGCCACCGGAGGGCTGGACGCCAGCATCGTGCTGGTCATCTCCAATGTTCCCGGCGCGCCGGCGCTCGACCGGGCCGCCGGCGCCGGCATCGAGACGCAGGTGATGCCGCACCGCGACTGGCCGGCTCGCGAGGCCTACGACGAGGCGCTGGCGGCCGCGTTCAACGACCGGCGCGTGGACCTCGTGTGCCTGGCAGGCTTCATGCGGAGGCTGAGCGCGCGGTTCCTGACGCGTTTCCGCGGCCCCGTCCTGAACGTGCATCCGTCGCTGTTGCCGTCTTTTCCGGGGCTCGACGCCGCTGGACAGGCGATCGCGCACGGCGTCCGCACGGCAGGATGCACGGTGCACCTCGTGACCCCGGAGCTGGACGCGGGGCCGATCGTGGCGCAAGCGTGCGTGCCCGTTTCTCCCGCGGATACGGCCGAGACGCTGGCGGCGCGGATCCTGGTGGAGGAGCACCGGCTTCTCCCGCGCGCCGTGGCGACGGTGTTGGCCGGTGGGTGGCGCGTGGACGGTCGCAGGTTCCTCCCCTCGGCACAGCCCAACACGTAAGAGCGCCCTCCGAGGCCCTCAGCGGGGCGTCGCCGCGAACGTCACCCAGGCACCGAGCGAACGCGAGTCGCCTTCGCGGAGGGTGCGACCGGGGAATCCACCGCGCGTCGTGAGGCGGAGGAGGACCGGCTGTTGGGGGGCCAGGGTGCCGAGTGCCGCCTGCGCCGTGCCCTCCGGCCCAATGTCGACGTCGCTCCGATCGCTGCCGTGATCGAGGCGCATCCGTATGGCGGCCGGCCCGGCCTGTAGGTGGGCGACGACGTCGGACGGCGCCGGCACCGCCAGCAGGAGCGACGTCGTGCGATTCGCGCCCGTCCACAGGCCCCCTGGCTCCGGATAGCTCGCGTCGTCGAGGGCATACACGTCGACGTCTCCCACCTTGTACAGGCGGCGCGCCTCCGGGTAGCCAGGCGAGGCGGGCCGGGCCACGGGCTCGAGCCACAGATCGTCGATGGCGTCCTTGGGGCCGTCGATTCGAACCGAGTGCACGTCCCCGGCCAGAACCACGAGTGGGGGCGGGTCGGTGAGGCGCCACGTGGCGTATGGCCAGATGTCCCGGCCGACCTGCAGCACCGCCTCGCCGTCCGCCGGGCCGTTCGTGAGTACCCGGATCCGGTAGCGGCCCGCCGGGACGTGCGGCACGTAGACCAGCACGCCGTCGCCGGCCGCGACTGATTCCGGCGTTCGCAAACGGAGCCGGCCGGCCAGGTCGGAGCCCGCGAGCGATGTCCCCAGAAGGGCGACGTCGGCCGGGTGCTGTGCGGCCAGGGCCGTCAGCACGCGTGCGCTGGCTATCGAGGCCGTGAATGCCGGCGCGTCCCGAAGTGACCAGGCCGTGCCAGCGGCAAGGCTGCCGACGACCAGCACGCCGAATCCCGACAGTTCCGGCCAGGCCCGCCATCGCGAGGGCCATGCGCCGGTGAGCGCCCCGCCGACGATGGCCGCCAGGAGCCAGACACCCGCAATCGGCGCCTCCGATCCAAGCGTCGCCCCGGGTCTGAGCATCGACGGCAGCGCCAGCGACAGGTCAACCGCCGACGACAGCGATTCGAAGACCGAGCCTCGGCCGTCGGGAAAGTTGTACGCATGCGCGCCACCGTCCAGCAGGACCATCGCGCCGGTGATGACGACGCCGAAGGCGAGCGACAGCCCCAGGACCCGTCGCAGGCCCGCGGCGGCACCGGCCCAGAGCACGCCGAGGGCGACCGAGAGTACGGGCAGCACGGGAGTCAGGAACCGCGCCGGCGCCGAGTCCCCACCCCACCACACCCACAGGCTCGACATGAGGAGCACGCCGAGGGTTGCCGACGTGCCGGCAACTCCGGCTGCGGCATTCGCCCGGAGCAGGGCCACGAGCGCTACCGGAACGAGCAGGAACTGGGGATTGGCCGGCAGCAGGCCGAACTCCTGATCGGCGAGCAGTCCGAACAAGCCGGCCGGCGCCGTGGAGAGTGCCCCCGGGGCGGTCCGTTGGAGCATCGCGGCCGCAGGATTCCAGGTCCCGAACATCACCTGGCTGGCACCCACCCACCCCGCGCAGCTGATCGCGGGCACCATCAGGAACCACGAGAGGCGCGTCCAGGGCTCAGGCTGGCGGCGCAGCACCGCCACCGCGCCCGCGGCGCCAAAGACCGCGGCGAGCCACGCCAGCCGCACGTGCAGCCATGGCAGGGCGGCCAGGCCCGCCCCCACCAGGGCGAGCGTCCCGAGGGCCACGGGCCCCCCGCGTCGGACGCGAACCAGCAGCCACATTGCCCCCGCGACCGCGACCGCGGCCGGCCCGTCGGGGTAGATGGCGGCGGCATGCAGCGTATAGGTCGCCGATCCCACCAGGGTCACCCAGGAGAACCACGCGGCGGTGAGCTCACCCGTCGCGCTCCGGACGGTCTCCCAGACGACGGCCGCGCCCAAGGCCATCACCAGCACCAGGGTCCACGTCGCCCCGCGCGCGCCCCAGAGCCGGAAGGCTGGAGCGACAAGCACGGACGTGCCGAGACCATGGAAGGGGTACTGCTCCCCCCACGGGCTGTCGTTCGTGTGCCGGGGCTCGAGGCTCCCGGCGTAGAACGGTGCGTGGGTCCGCTCGTCGTAGTTGTTTCGCAGGTCGAAGTCGCCGTCACGCACCAGGCTCTGCGCTGCCGTCAGGTAGTGAGGGGCGTCACCGGACATCGCGACGGGCGTCAGGAGCGTGGCGGCGGTGCCAAGCCAGGCCACGCCCAGAGCGATCGGCGCCACCATGAGCCGCGTCAGCGACCGGAGCCCGGCGCTGTCCGTCGGACGCCACGGCTGGTTGATGATGCTGACCGTCCAGGCGAACGCCGCCGCCGGACCCGCGAAGACCCACGAGGAGGAGGCGTGCGGCGCAATCCACGGCAACGCCAGGACTCCGAGCGGCAGGAGCGTCAGGAGCGGGGCACGGACCGCCAAGACGGACAGCAGCAGGGCTGCGACGCCCCAGCCCACGGAGACCAGCGGCCCGGCCGCGCCGACGGTTCCCGCGACGCCTTCGATCGGCGTCAGGGCGGCGCCACTGATCCACTGCGCGGTCAGGACGACCGCGACGACCGCCGCCGCCCGGCCGGCCGGCCGAACTCGGGCCCGGCGTCCCGCAGTCGTGGTCACGCCTGGCTACCGCGCAGGACCAGCACGGACACTTCCGGCGGGCAGTTGATGCGGATCGGCGCCACGACGGTTCCAACACCACGGCTGACGAAGAGGGTGGTGTTCTCCTTCCGGGCCGGGCCCGCCACGACCGGGAACCGGCGAGCCGCGAAGGCGCCGACCCACGGCAGCACGACCTGCCCGCCGTGGGTGTGGCCGGCCAGTACGAGCCTGACGTCGAGGCGTGCGCCCTCGTCGAAGCGCCTCGGGTCGTGGGCGAGCATGAACGTCGTCGGCCCCGTGCCGCTCAGGGCCCGCTCGACGTCCGCAGGCCGGCGCGTCCAGTAGCGCAGCCCCGCGATGTCCACCCGCTCACCGCGGATCTCGACCCGGGTCCACTGGTCGCGAAGCACGGCGAAGCCGCGATCCGCCAACGCGGCCGGCATGACGCGGTCGTCGTCGTGATTGCCGAGCACGGCGAAGGCGCCGTCGCGGGCCGCCGCAAGCGGCGCCAGCATTTCCGCTGCCTTCGGTGCGCGCGACGTGTCGAGGTTCGTCACGTAGTCGCCGCCGAGCGCCACGAAGTCGGGCCGTGCCTCGGACAGCAGTCGCACCGCTTCGAGTACATCCTCGTCCGACACCGAGGAAGACACGTGGATGTCGGTGATGAGGCCGACGCGCAAGCCGTCGAGTGCGGCGGGCAAGCCCGCCACCTCGAGACTGCGCTCCTCCAGTCGGATCTGGTGGCGCTCGTAGAAGGCGCCATACGCCACCCGGCCGACCACCGCGCCCATCGAGGTGGCGCCGATGCCTCTGAGTACAGCTCGTCGGGTGGGTCGCCAGGCGGACGTCGACATGACCGCTGCACGTCATGTTAACAGCCCACGCCGGCGCGCCCGTCGAGGCCGGCGGCCGGTCCCGCACCGGCGCGGCCCGAGGAGGGTGAGCGGATATAGTGAGGCCGTGAACGTACTTGACGAGCTTCGCTGGCGAGGGCTGCTGCAGGACTGCACGGAGGGACTCGAGGCCGCCTTGGCTGCGGGGCCAGTCACGGCGTACATCGGTTTCGACCCGACGGCTCCGAGCCTCCATGCGGGGTCACTGCTGACCGTGATGGGGCTCGCCCGGTTGCAGCGCGCGGGACACCGGCCGATCGCGCTCGTGGGCGGAGGCACCGGCCTCATCGGCGATCCCAGCGGAAAGAGCCAGGAACGCAACCTGCTGACGCTCGAACAGACCGCCGAGAACGCGGAGGGGATTCGCCGCCAGCTGGAGCGGTTTCTCGACTTCACGCCGGGCGCGTCGAATGCGGCACTGCTCCGGAACAACGTCGACTGGCTGCGGCCTATCGGCCTGCTCGACTTCCTACGGGACGTCGGGAAGCACTTCACGGTGAACGCCATGATGGCGAAGGACTCCGTGAAGCGCCGGATCGAGGGGACCGAAGGCATCAGCTTCACCGAGTTCAGCTACCAGCTGCTGCAGGCGTACGACTTCCTCGTGCTCCACGACCGCGATCGCTGCGTCCTGCAACTGGGAGGCAGCGACCAGTGGGGCAACATCACGGCGGGATGCGACCTGATCCGCCGGGTCCGCAACCATCGTGCCCATGGCCTGGTCTGGCCGTTGCTGACGACCGCCAGCGGCGCGAAGTTCGGCAAGACCGAATCCGGCGCCATCTGGCTGGACGCGGCGCGCACGTCCCCTTACCGGTTCTATCAGTTCTGGCTGAACGCGGACGACCGGGACGTGGCGCAACACCTCAGGTGGTTCACGTTTCTGGACCGCAGGGAGATCGACGAGATCGTCGCGGGACAGGAGGCAGCGCCTGAGCGCCGTGGAGCGCAGAGGGAACTGGCGGCGCAGGTCACGACGATCGTGCATGGCGCGCAGGAACTGGCCAAGGCCGAACGCGCGTCGTCGGTGCTGTTCGGCGGCCGCCTGGCGGATGCCGATGCGGACGACGTGCTCACGGTGTTCGACGATGTTCCGGCGCTGGCGATTCCGCGCGATGAACTCAGCGGAGGCATCGGCGCCGTCGAACTGGCGCATCGCACTTCGCTCGTGGCGTCGAAGAGCGAGGGCCACCGGTTGTTGAAGCAAGGCGGCTTATATGTGAACGACCGGCGCGTCACCGAAGGCGATGCCACCATCGGCCTGGGTGATCTCATCGGCGGCCGCGTGCTGGTGCTTCGGAAGGGCCAGCGGGAGCGTCGCGTCGTCAGCGCCGTCGGGTAACTTCGCAAATCTGCACAGTTCTGCACAAAAAATCGACCGAGAGCACTCGATTTTCTGCAGAGATCGAGTTGACAGGCTTCTGCTGGACGGATACGATTCGGGTTCTCCGCACCTGTGCGGCGCGCGCCGACGTGGCGATGCCGCAACCGCTGGGTAAGTCAGCCGGCCAACGAAGTCCTCTGGACGAGTCAGCAGCTAGACGCTCGGAAGTTGTCGCGGGAAGGGGCGTCACCACGGTGCTCCCCGAAGGCGGCAAAAAAATCTGGTGACGGAGCAGTTTTTTGTTGACACGCCAGGCAAAGGCGTCGTAAGTTTGTAAGGTTCCCCTGACGAACGATGTCGCAAGCAACACCGATGCGACGGCAGGGGCTCCGGGCTGGCGAATCTGCCGCCCCTGGTTCTTTGAAAACTAGATAGACGTGCACACACGTCTTGCGCTTCGCGGACCTCGGCGGCCTCAGGGTTGCCGGGGCAGGCGGGCGTGAGACCAAACCAGCCCGTCGAGTGTCAGCCGTTCCGTGGAGGCCCGAGCGCAAGCAAGAGCCGAAGCGGACGAACACAAGACGTAACAAACAGAAGAGCCGACAAGCTCCTCTGGTTTTGGAGATGCCCAAGGGGTCGCCTCGCGGCGCCCTGCGGACAAAACCTTTAACTTGAGAGTTTGATCCTGGCTCAGAATCAACGCTGGCGGCGTGCCTAACACATGCAAGTCGAACGCGAAAGGGGCTTCGGCCCTGAGTAGAGTGGCGAACGGGTGAGTAACGCGTGGGTGACCTACCCTTGAGTGGGGGATAACGTTCCGAAAGGGACGCTAATACCGCATGACATTCTGGATTTGAAGATCTGGAAATCAAAGCCGGGGACCGCAAGGCCTGGCGCTCGAGGAGGGGCCCGCGTCTGATTAGCTAGTTGGTGGGGTAAAAGCCTACCAAGGCGACGATCAGTAGCCGGCCTGAGAGGGCGGACGGCCACACTGGGACTGAGACACGGCCCAGACTCCTACGGGAGGCAGCAGTGGGGAATTGTTCGCAATGGGCGCAAGCCTGACGACGCA
>JBFWXO010000004.1:0-225616 GCA_050187355.1 Vicinamibacterales bacterium | reverse complement strand
ACAGCCCGTCGCCGTAGAGGCTGTCGGCGGAGTTGTAGTGCTGTTCGCCCGTGCCGTACAGGATCGTGGAGGGCGCCGACGGATCGAGGGCCAGCGCGCCGGAGGCCAGGGACGACAGCTGATCGGTGAGCGGCGTCCAGGACTGGCCGCCGTCGGTGGTCTTCCACACGCCTCCGCCGGCCGCGGCGGCGTACGCGGTGTTCGCGTCGGTGGGGTCCACGGCGACCGCGGAGACGCGCCCGGAGGCGTTCGCCCCGCCGGACCAGTACTCGTTGGTGATGGGCCGCGGTCCCAGCGGCTGCCACTGCAGCGTGCCGCGCGTGCGCGGGAGGAACATGCCCCGCGGATGGCGCTCCACGGGCGTGAGCTGGGCGAGGAGGCGGGCGATGCTGACGCGCTCGGGGCGATCGCGGTCGGCGTCCGGATCCCCGGCCTCGCGCGCCTGCGGGAGCAGCGACAGGCACGTCAGCGACACGAGCGCGCCGAGGACGAGCGTGAACATCCAGGACGTACTGGTGATTGGGCGGCGCGTCGAATCCATCGGTCTCAGAGGGTACGACCGGGCGGTCCCGGTGGGGAAGCGGATTCTCGCGGCGGTCCGGCGCGACGGATCGACACCGGCTGTCGCACAATAGCGTCCACCGTCGTGTCCGCGTCCGCATCGCCGCGCACGGCACCACCATGCCCACCAGTTCCCGCGCCGTCCTGACGTGGCTGCTCGATGCCGATCCCGCCCTCCGGTGGCAGGTGCGGCGCGACCTGGCCGGGGAATCCGCGGCGGCCGTGGCCGCGGATCGTGCGCGCGTGGCGGCCGAGGGCTGGGGCGCGGCGCTCCTGGCCCGGCAGCGCGCCGACGGCGCGTGGGCCCACGAGTCGTTCCCCGTGTGGCAGACGACGCTCAACGCCATGGTCCTGCTGCAGGACTTCGGACTGGACCCCGCCGGTCCCCACGCCCGGACCGTCGTCGAGCGGCTCGATCGCGGGTTCACCTGGGGGCCGGAGTTCGGCGACCTTCCGTTCTTCGAGGGCGAAGTGGAGCCGTGCATCAACGGCCGCGTGCTGGCCGTCGGCGCCTACTTCGGCCGGCCCAGCGCCCGCCTCGCGGACCGCCTCCTCGGCGAGCAGCTCGCCGACGGCGGCTGGAACTGCGAGGCCGAACGCGGCTCGGTCCGCTCGTCCTTCCACTCCACGATCTGCGTGCTCGAGGGCCTGCTGGCGTACGAGGCCGCGTGCGGGCCGTCGGCGCCGATCACGGCCGCCCGGGTCCGGGCCCACGACTACCTCCTGGCCCGCGGGCTGTTCCGGCGGCTCGCCACCGGGGCCGTCGTGGACCGGGCGTGGACCCGCTTTGCCTGGCCGGCCGGCTGGCACTACGACGTGCTGCGGGGCCTGGACTACCTGCGCCGGGCGGCCGTGGCGCCCGAGCCGCGTGCGGCCGAGGCCCTCGCGCTCGTCGCCAGACGCCGGCATCAGAACGGCCGCTGGCCGCGTGGCGTCGTCCACGAGGACCCCGTGGGCCTCGCGATGGAAGGTCCGCGCGGGACGGCCAGCCGGTGGATCACGTTTCGCGCGCTCCGCGTCCTCGACTGGGCGGGCGCCTGAACCCGTCAGCCGCGTGCCTGCGATCGTCTGCGAGGAGCCCATGCCTACCATCACCGGAGCGCACACCGTTCTCTACAGCAAGGATCCCGACGCCGATCGCGCGTTCCTGCGTGACGTGGTCGGTTTCCCGCACGTGGACGCCGGCGGCGGCTGGCTCATCTTCGCCCTGCCGCCTGCTGAGGTGGCCGTGCATCCCGCCGACGGCGACGACGGCCAGGAGTTCTACCTGATGGTCGACGACGCGGAGGGGTTCGTCGTAGAGATGGCGGCGCGCGGGGTCGCGTGCACCCCGCCGCGCGTGCTGCGGTGGGGTGTGCTCACGCAGCTGACCCTGCCCAGTGGCGGTCGGTTGGGCGTCTACGAGCCGCGCCATCCGCGTCCGGCCTCGAGCTGATCGGGTCGCGAATGCGGGCGCGCCGGCGGCCCCGCGGCCGGACGCCGTCGCCGCGCGTCAGTGGCGAATCTCGGCGCCGGCGGCGCCGGTCGTCCACTCGTCCAGGATCGCCCCCAGGTCGAGGTCCGGCGCGATGAGACAGATGTGCCCATGGCCGGCGAGCACCTTCATCGAGGCACGCGGCGTGAGGGAGGCCATCAGCGTGGCCTGCTCGACGGCGGGCACGAGGTTGTCGCGGTCGGCGGCCAGGTACAGCACCGGTGCGGCGATCTCGGGCAGCCGCGATCGGACGTCGTACTCGCGCAGCATCCGCAGGCGCGACAGATAGCCCTCGCGGGTCGTCGCCCGCATCAGCTGATGGAACCGCCGGAGTTCGTCGCTGCCCGTGTGCGGCGAGTGCATCCGCCACGCCGTCAGCTGCCGCACCATCGGCATCACGCCCCACGGCGTGGCCCGCAGCAGGTGATACCCGAGCCACAGCCGCGCCTGCGGCGCGAAGTAGGGAAACGAGTTGACGATGACGAGACGCGCCACGGTGCCCGGATGGGCCAGGGCGTAGCTGAGCGTCAGGGCGCCTCCGAACGACTCGCCCACCAGGGTGACGGGGGCGCCGGCGCCGGCGCGGCGGACGGCCTCGCCGAGCTCCTCCACCAGTTCCGATAGGACACGCGCCGAGTCCCGCAGCCGGTGCGTCGTGACCGCGTAGCGCCGTTCCAGCAGGGGCACCTGACGGTAGAAGAGCAGGCCCGTCCCATCCAGTCCCGGCACGAGCACCAGCGGATCCGGCATCTCACCGCCATGGTAGCCTGCCTCCGTGGGCGCTGCCCGGCTGGCACGCGTGACGTGGACCGTCGCCTCGTTCTTCGTGGTGGAGACGCTCACGTTCGGCCTGGCCGTGCTGCCGGCCTTCGTCGCGTGGGAGTGGGTGCTCACGCTCCTGCCCGCCACGCGCCCGCTGCTGCGCCCGTCGGTGCTCGCGATGTCGCTCGTGCCGGCGTACGCGGTGTTCGCCGTGGCCCTGGCCGCCCTGTCCGCCTGGGGCAGCCGGCTGCTCGGGTGGCGCACGCCGCCGCCGGGGGAGTGGGCGATCGGCGCGTGCGAGTGGCCGGTCCTGCGCTGGTCGCGCTACATGATGTCCACGCACGTCGTCCGCGTGTTCGTGGGCACGTTCTTCCGGTCCACGCTGCTCTGGGTGTGGTACTTCCGCTGGAACGGCGCCACGGTGGGGCACGGCGTCTACATCAACAGCCTGACGATCTCCGACCACAACATGCTCACGCTGGGCGACGGCGTCGTGATCGGCGGCGGCGTCCACCTGTCCGGGCACACGGTGGAGCACGGCCTGCTCAGGACGGGGCGGGTCGCGCTGGGCCGCGGGGTGACCGTCGGCGTGGGCTCCGTCGTCGGCATCGACGTCACGGCCGGCGACGGCTGCCACATCGGCGCCCTGAGCGTGGTGCCCAAGCACGCTCGTCTGGACGCCGACGCCGTCTACGTCGGCGCGCCGGTGGCCCGTCTGCCCCGCGCGTGATTCGGCCACCTCGTCGACGCCCGTTCCGACACCCCTGATCATGGACGCACCCATGCCCGCCCCGACCGACGGCCACTCCGCCCATCCGCCCGCCCCGGCTGCGTTCCTCACCGGCGCCCTGTCGATCGCGGTGCTCGCCGGCAGCGTGCAGCCGCCGCCGGCGGGCCCGGAGGCGCTGCTCCAGGACGTCGCCGCGCACCGGGCGCTCTACGGCGTGTTCGCCAGCCTCGTGCTGGCCTGGTCGGCCAGCGCGGTGGTGTTCGCGGCCCTGCTCGGCACGTGGCTCGAGCGGGTCAGCCGGCCCCTGGCGGCCGCCGGACAGATGCTCGTGAGCGGAGGGGTGCTGCTCCTCACCTTCGCCATGTTCACGCGCACGGGGGCGATGCTGGCCCTGGCCTCCGCGGGAGCCGCGCCCGGGAACGCCGCGGCAGCCGACCAGGTGCGGTTCTGGTCGGATCTCAGCTTCTATCTGACCGACCCGGGACTGTTCGCGTGGGGCGTCGGCCAGGTGATGCTCGGTTGGCTGTCCGGGCGCGCGGGTGTGCTCCCGCGCTGGGTGCGCGCCGCCGGACTGATCGGGGGCGTCGCCGGCGTCATGACGCTGGCGGTCTACCAGACCGCCGTCCTGGCGCTGCTGCAGCTCGTCGCCTTCGCCGCGTGGACCTTCGGCATCGGCATCACGTGGCGGCGATCGCGCCTGCCGGCGAAGGGCGGGGGCCCTGGCCCGGCCTAGCCGTTGCGGTAGACGTAGCTGTAGCCGTTCAACGCCGGCGCGCCGCCCAGGTGCGCGTACAGGACGTTGGACCCCGGCGGGAAGAACCCCTTCGTCACGAGGTCCATCAGGCCCTGCATCGACTTGCCCTCGTAGACCGGGTCCGTGATCATGGCCTCGGTACGGGCCGCGAACCGGATCGCGTCGTTGGTCTCGGGGCTGGGGACGCCGTACGCCGGATAGGCGTAGTCCTCGAGGATCACGATCTCGTCGTCCCTCACGGGCCGGCCGAGCTCCACGAGCGCCGCCGTGCGGTCGACGATCTGGCGCACCTGCGCCCGGGTCTGGACCGGCGTGCCCGAGGCGTCGATGCCGATGACGCGGCCCGCCCGGTCGTCGGCCGCGAAGCCCACGATCATGCCCGCCTGTGTCGAGCCCGTCACCACGCACACCACGACGTAGTCGAAGCGCACGCCCATCGTCGCCTCCTGCGCGCGCACTTCCTCGGCGAACCCCACGTAGCCCAGGCCGCCGTACTCGTGCACCGAGGCGCCCGCCGGGATGCCGTACGGCCGGCCGCCGGCCGCCCGAACCGACTCGATGGCCTCCTCCCAGCTCTTGCGGATGCCGATGTCGAACCCGTCGGGGACGATGCGGCTGTCGGCACCCATGAGGCGCGTCAGCAGGATGTTGCCGACGCGGTCGTAGACGGCGTCCTCGTGCGGCACCCAGCTCTCCTGGACCACCACGCACTTCATCCCGATCTTGGCCGCCGTCGCGGCGACCAGGCGGGTGTGGTTCGACTGCACGCCGCCGATTGAGACCAGCGTGTCGGCCTTGCGGGCGATGGCGTCGGGGACGATGTACTCGAGCTTGCGCAGCTTGTTCCCGCCCAGGGCGAGGCCTGAGTTGCAGTCATCGCGCTTCGCGTAGACGCGGACCGCGCCGCCGAGCGCCGCGGTCATGCGCGGCAGGAACTCGATGGGCGTCGGCCCGAACGTCAGCGGATAGCGCTCGAATTTGTCCAGTCGCAGCATGCTCCCCCTCCACATCGCCCGCCTAAGGTAATACGGCGCGCCCGGCGGATTCGACAGCGCCATCGGCCCGGCGCCTTGGACCCGCGCCGGTCCGGGCGTAGAATCCGCGGCACGAGGTCCGACATGCCGCACCGCCGCTCATTCGCCGCCGTCCTTGCCGCCGCCAGCCTGGCGATGGCCGCCGGGTTCCAGGTGCCGACCGCGGCGCAGCCGGCGCCGCCGTACGAGATCCTGGCCACCCGGAACGTGATGGTGGCGGCCCGCGACGGCGTGACGCTGGCCACCGACATCTACCGGCCCGCGCGCGCGGGCCTCGCCGTGACCGGCACGTTCCCGACCATCCTCCAGCGCACGCCCTACAACAAGGAGCGCGACGCCGCCCTGGCTGACTACTTCGTGCCCCGAGGCTACGTCGTCGTCCTCCAGGACGTGCGGGGCCGCTATCGCTCCGGCGGGCACTGGCGGCCCATCGCGGACGACGTCACCGACGGCCCGGACACCACGGCCTGGATCGTCGGCCAGCCGTGGAGCGACGGGGGCGTGGGCACGGTGGGGACGTCGTACGCCGGCGCCACCCAGCACGCGCTGGCGATCGGCAACGCCCCCGGGCTGAAGACCATGATCCCGGTGGACGCCATGTCCAACACCGGCCACTACGGGGTGCGCCACAACGGCGCCTTCGAGCTCCGCTTCCTGAACTGGGTCTACACGATGGGCAACGCGGCGGGCACGCCCAACGCGCAGGCCGCGGCCGACCGTGCCGCGGACCCGGCCGCCGCCGGCCCGGCCCTGGCCGACTTCGCCAACCGCGTGCGGGAGTACATCTTCGCGCTGCCGCTCCGCCCGGGCACGACGCCGCTCAAGTTCGCGCCCGACTACGAGCGGTGGCTCGTAGAGGCCATGCGACACGGCGACTACGACGACTTCTGGAAGAACGCCGGGTCGAGCGTGGTGGATCACCTGGCGGAGTACAAGGACGTGCCCGTGTACCACATCACGGGCTGGTACGACACCTGGGGCACGCAGGTGGCGAACATGAACTACGTGGAGCTGCGGAAGGCGAAGAAGAGCCTGCAGCGGCTCATCATCGGCCCGTGGACCCACGGCGGCCAGTCCCGGCCCTACGCCGGCGAGGCGGAGTTCACGCCGGACGCGGCGCTGGACTTCGATGCCTGGCGCCTCCGGTGGCTCGACCGCTGGCTGAAGGGCCTGCAGAACGGCGTGGACACGGAGCCGCCGGTCCGGCTCTACGTGATGGGCGCGGGCGAGTCCGGCGAGGCGCGCCGGACCAAGGACGGCCGGCTGTTCGTCGGCGGGCGCTGGCGCGACGAGCAGGAATGGCCGCTGGCCCGCACGCAGGCCACGCCCTACTACCTGCACGAGGGCGGCGGCCTGTCGCCCGAGCGGCCGGGCGCCTCGGCGCCGACGCGCTACGTGTTCGACCCCCGGCACCCGGTGCCGACCCTCGGCGGCAACATCTCCTCCCAGGGCACGCTGATGTTCCAGGGGGCCGCCGATCAGAAGTGCCGGGCCGACTTCTGGCTGTGTCACGACACGCTGCCGCTGTCGGCCAGGAACGACGTGGTCGTGTTCCAGACGCCGCCGCTCGACCGGGACGTGGAGGTCACCGGCCGGCTCGTCGTGACGCTCTTCGCGGCGTCGAACGCGCCCGACACCGACTTCACGGCCAAGCTCGTGGACGTGTATCCGCCGAGCGCCGACTACCCGAACGGCGTGGATCTCGGCATCGGCGACAGCATCGTGCGGGCGCGCTACCGCAACGGCGCCGGCGCGGCCGCGCCGCCGCTCACGCCCGGCCAGCCGGCCGAGTTCAGGATCGAGATGTACCCGACGTCCCTCGTGTTCCGGAAGGGGCACCGCATCCGGCTCGACATCTCGAGCAGCAACTTCCCGCGCTTCGACATCAACCCGAACACGGGGGAGCCCCTGAACGACAACCGGCGGTGGCAGCGGGCCGAGAACGCCGTGTACCACGACGCGGCGCACGCCTCGCACATCCTCCTGCCGATCATCCCGGCCGGCCGGACGCCGTCGCGGTAGCGCCCGGCACCGGGGCATCGGAGCGGACCATGACTTACACGACGCTGTCGCGCGCGGAGGTGCAGGCGGCCCTCGAGGCCGTCGCGCGTGAGGTCGAGGCCGCCTTCGGCGCGCTGGACGCGCGGCGGCTGAACTGGCGGCCCAGCGAGGCCCAGTGGAGCGTGGCCCAGTGCCTGGAGCACCTGCTGCACGCCAACCGGCTGATGCGCGACGCGGCCGACGCCGCACTCGCCCCCGGGCGGACGCAAACCCTGTGGGAGCGGATGCCGGTCGTGCCCGGCCTGTTCGGCCGGCTGCTCATCACGTCCCAGGCGCCCGGCGGCGCCCGCAAGTTCAAGACGACGCCGCAGGCCACGCCGGCGGCGAGCGCCATCGACGGCGACGTGGTCCGCCGCCTCGTCGACCACCACCGGCAGCTGGCGGCGTGGGTCGCCGGCGCGGATGAGCCGCGCGCCGCGCGCACCGTCATGACGTCGCCGTTCGCCGGCTTCGTCATCTACACCGTGCTCGACGGCTGGCGGCTGATGGTGTCGCACGATCACCGGCACGTGGAGCAGGCGCGCCGGGTCATGGCGCTGCCGGCGTTTCCGGCCGCCTGACCGTCGAGGCGACCTGGCGCGCCGGCGGTTGCCGAGGGGGAGAGGATTCGTACCGTGCCGTCCAAGGGTGGCCTGGCGCCGACGCTCACGACCGCGCGCATCACGCTCGCGCCGCTCGGAGAGGCCGATGTCTGGACGGTCCATGCCCTGTGGACGGACCCGGACGTGCGCCGCCATCTCTGGGACGACGTGGTCATCACGCCCGAGCGCGCGCGCGAGGTGCTGCAGGCCGGCACGCGGGATTTCCGGGAGCGCCACTACGGGCTCTGGGGCATTCACGAAGGCCCGGCGGACGCGCTGGCGGGCTTCGTCGGCTGCCGCCCGTGGCTCACGGGCGAACCGGAGCTCGTCTACGGTCTGCGGCCCGCGTGGTGGCATCGCGGGTTCGCCACCGAGGCGAGCCAGGCCGTGCTGGCGTACGTCTTCGAGACGCTGGGCCACCCGAGCGCCGTGGCCGCCACCGATCCTCCGAACGCGGCGTCCATCCGGGTGATGGAGCGGCTGGGCATGACGCTCGACTGGCGCGGCGAGGTGCACGGCCTCGACACGCTCGTCTACCGCGTGTCGCGCGAGCGGTGGCGGCGCCTGGCCGCCGTGTAGAATACGCGCCCGGATGGCCGCAGCCGGCACGCCGCGGCCCGCCTTCGTCCACGATGCCCCTGCAGATCCGCCCCGCCACGCCCGACGACGCCGAGGCCCAGTGGGCGATCCTGCGCGCCGTGCTCGCCGCCGGCGACACCTACGCCTGGCCCTCCGACGCCACGCGCGAGCAGGCGCTGGCGCTGCTGCATCCGCCCGGCGGGTGGACGTTCGTCGCCGTGGCCGACGGCGGGGTCGTGGGCACCTACTACCTGAAGGCCAACTTCCTGGGGCCGGGGGATCACGTGGCCAACTGCGGCTACATGGTCGCGCCCGAGGCGCGCGGACGTGGGGTGGGCGAAGCCCTGTGCCGCCACTCGCTGGACCAGGCCCGGGCGCACGGCTTCCGCGCGATGCAGTTCAACGCCGTCGTCGGCACCAACACCGGGGCCATCCGCCTGTGGGAGCGCTGTGGCTTCGCCATCGTGGGCACCGTCCCTGCCGCGTTCCGCCATCCGGAGCACGGCGAGGTCGCCGTGCACGTGATGCACCGGCGCCTCTGAGGGGCGCGGCGCTTCCACGGGCCGTCAGGACGTGGCGGCCGGCGTCTGGATGATGAACGGGATCTCCACCTCGAACGGCTCGCCCGTCATCAGGTAGGTGATCTTCACGTAGGCGTCGTCCTCGGGCACGGGCTGGCCGTTGGCCACCCACGACTCGCCGCTGTCGTCGATGGAGAGCGCCAGCACCTCGTCGGGCTTGCCGGGACGCGTGATGATCATCTTCACGTCCGACGCCACCGAGGCCGGCAGGTCGGCGCGCACCGCGTCGGTGAACCAGATGCGGTGCTTGCCCTCGCGCGACAGGACCACCTCGAAGTGCACGTCGCCGTTCATGAGCACCATGCCGCCGCGGTGGGGCGTGTGGTCGCCGTGCGGTTCGGTGATGCCCTGGTGCTGGGGATCGACCGGCGCGGCCGCGGCCGGTGCGGCCGTCTGGGCCGGCGGCGCCGGGTCGTTGGTGCAGGCCGCCGTCAGGCCGGCCAGGAAGAGGAGAGCAGGAAGTGCGCGCATGAGGATCCCGGGGCCGTGCTGGCGCCGCCTCACGCGAGACCCGCCGGGAAGAACACCCGCTGCACGAACCAGTACAGGCCCGCCAGCACGACGCCCCCTGAGCCTACCACCGCCAGGCGCGCCGCGGCCATCGCGCTGTAGCGGCGCAGCGCCGCGATCGCCAACGCGGCCGGCACGACCACGACGAGCTGGCCCAGCTCGACGCCCAGGTTGAAGCCGAACAGCGACCAGCCGATGGCCTCGCGCGGCAGGCCGAACTCCTTCAGCACGGACGCGAACCCGAAGCCGTGTACGAGGCCGAAGAGCGCCGCCATCCACGGCCGCAGGTCGCGCCCCGCCGCCGGCGCCGTGCCCACCAGCAGGTTGTCCACGCCCACGAGCACGATGCTGAGCGCGATGAGGGGCTCCACCACGGCCGCCGGCGGCGCGTAGAGATCGAGGGCCGCCACCGAGAGCGTCACGCTGTGGCCGAGCGTGAACGCCGAGACGATGAGCCCGAGGCGGCCGGCGGATCCCCCCAGCAGGAGGAGCCCCAGGAGGAAGAGCAGGTGATCGGGGCCGATGAGGATGTGCTGCACGCCCGACGGCACGAAGGTGGCCAGCACCGAGCCGACGCCCTGCCACGTGCCGGCGTAGTAGTCCAGGCGCGTGTGGCCGGCGTCGAGGATGGCCTGGTGCCGGAGCGCGTCACCCTCGTAGACGTTGATGAAGGTCTGGTGGGCGGGGTCGTAGGGGAAGAGCGTCGTCTCGACGCGGACCCGGCCCGGGGCGCCCGCGCCGGCGATCGTCAGCGTGAAGCGGACGCCCTGACGCTCGGGCACGGGCACGGCGTCGGCGAGCGTCACCGCGGCCGGCGTCCCGTCGAGCCAGACGTGCAGCCGGCGCCCGAGGATGGCGGCCAGCTCGGGGCCATGCCGCCGGGCCACCGTCGGGTCCAGCAGGGCGTCGGCGTCGGTCAGGCGCAGCTCGTAGGCGGCGTCGAGGTCGTGCACCGTGAGCGTCCCGGTCACGGCCGATCCGTCGAGGTGGAGGTCGAGATAGCTGAACGGCGCCGGATGGGCCGTCGCGACCGCGCTCACGAGGAGCGCTCCCAGGGCCAGGCCGAACCGGCGAAGTCGCGCCACGACGGGCACCAAGTGTACTGTGACGGTCACGAACCAAGGAGCACCGATGGCCGACGGCTTCGCCCCGACCCCCGCCCCGCCCTATTACGCCGTGATCTTCACCTCGCGACGCCGCGAGGGCGACGACGGCTACGGCGCCATGGCGAGCGCCATGTGGACCAGGGCCCTGCAGCAGCCGGGCTGCCTCGGCGCCGAGTCGGCCCGCGGCCCCGACGGCGTCGGCATCACGGTGGCCTACTTCCGGGACGAGGCCGCGATTGCCGCCTGGAAGGCCGACGCCGAGCACCTGGAGGCGCAGCGGCTGGGCAAGGAACGCTGGTACTCCCACTACGAACTGCGGGTCGCGCGCGTCGAGCGGGCCTACGCGGGACCGGAGGGGCGATAAGATGACCCCGCGGCGTCCCCTGGCGTCCGCGCGTGCAGGTGCCCTCGCTGTCTGATTCCGCCCCGGCGCTGGGGGCCGCCCTCGCCGTCGTCGCCGTCGTGACGGCGATTCGCCCCCGGTGGGCGCTCCTGGCGCTCCTGGCGGGGCTGCCATTCTTCACCCACCATGCCGCGACCCGCGCGGCGCTCTGGCTGACGTGCCTCGTCGGCACCTTCGAGGTCGCCTACGTCCTGCGGGCGCGCCCGTCGATGGCGTCGCTCCGCTCCGCGCTCGGCGGCGAGCCGGTGCTGCTCGCCGCGGCCCTCTTCGCGGCCGCCGCCCTGGCCAGTCTCAGCTCGCTGCCGCTCCTGGCCCTCTGGCAGGAGCACGCCGCGGCCCTGCGGCTCGAGCCCCTGCCGGCATGGCCCGCCTACCTGGCCTCGCTCCTCACCGTGCCCGAGGCGCGGCCCGAGTTCGCCATCACGTCCGCGCTCCTGTCCGTGCAGGGCCTGGTGCTGGCGCTCGTCGTCCGCCGCGAGGCCCGCGCGTCGGTGGGCACGGCGCTCGGCGCGGCCGCGGCCGTCGTGCTGGGCACGACCGCGTTCGTGCTCCTCGGCCTGGCCGAGTCGGCCGGCCTCGTGGACCTGACGCCGCTGCGGGGGGAGGCGTCGGTGGCCTATCGCGCCGGCACGCTGCAGTCCTCGGCCGGAAATCCCGGCTGGTTCTCACAGCTCGTCGTCTACGCCCTGCCGTACGGGCTGGTGCTGCTGGCGATCGACGCCCCGGCATGGCGTCGGCTCGCCGCGATGGCCGCCACGTCGGGCATCGGCGCCCTGGCGCTGGCCGCGGCGTTCCAGCGCGGCGGCTGGGTGGTGGGAGCGGTCGATCTCGCGGCCGTCGCCGCCGGGACCGTCTGGTGGATGCGCCGCCACGACGGCGCGTGGCTGGCCGCGCACCGGCGGCGCCTGCTGGCGTTGTCGATGAGCGTCGGCCTGGCCGTGCCGGTGGGCGTCTGGCTCTGGACGGCCGCGGCTGCACCCGGCGCGCCGCGTCCGGACGGCCGGGCGTTCGCGGAGCGCCTCGCCTCCATCCCGAGCGCGAACCGTCTCGTCTACGCGCGGGTGGGCCTGCGGATGGCGGCGCTGCACCCCGTGCTGGGGGGCGGCCACGAGTCGTTCGCCTTGCGCTACCTCATGTACGTCCAGAGTCCTGGGGGGCCGCTCGAAGCCTCGCCCCTGCGCGTGCCCGACGCCGCCAGCGCCCACAGCGTGTACATGCAGACTCTGACCGGCACGGGCGTGGTCGGCCTGGCGGCGCTCCTGGCGATGTTCGCGGCGGCGGGCGTGGCGGTCGCCGCCGGCCTGAAGGACCGCGAGATGGACCCCCGGCGCCAGGCGGTGCTGTTGGCCGCCGGCGGCTCGCTCCTCGGCATCGCCGGGTACGGACTCGTCCAGGAGGTGTTCTACATCCACGTCCTCCGGCTGCTGTTCTTCGTCGCGCTGGGCCTCGTCGCCGGCGTGTCGAGTCGCGGTCCGCGGCTGTCGCCGCGCGCGGCGCCGGCCGCGTGGTCGGCGCTGGCGGTGCTGCTGGCCGTGCACCTCGTCTACGAATATCGATGGCCCGGTCCAGACCGTCTGCTCGCCCGCGCCGTGCCGACCGGTCTGGCCGGCGAGGAGCGCGGACCCTCGGGGGAGGCCTTCCAGTGGGCGACCATCGTCGCCACATGGCCGCCGCCCGACGGCGCCACGACGTATTCGCTCCAGGTGCGGTCGCTGGCGCCGTTCGCGCAAACGGTCGAGCTGACGCCGTGCGCCGGGCCGGCGGCGAGGGTCGCGCTGACGGACCACGCCTGGCACCGGATCGAGGGGGCGCTCGACGGCTGCGGCCGCTCGGGCCGGGTGTACTTGCGGACGTCGCCGGGGTGGCGGCCCGGCGGCACCGGCAACCTCCTGGGCGTGATGGTGTCCGACGTCCGCCTGCACTAGCGGCCCGGGGTGGCGGTGGTGCCGGCGTGCGGCCGGCACTACAATCCCGCCATGCTGCGACGCACCCTCGCCCTTCTGCCGCTCCTGCTGCCCGCGCTCGCCGCGGCCCAGGCGCCCGACCCCGCGCTGGTGGCGAAGGCCCGCGCGATCCACGACCGCGTCATCGCCCTCGACACGCACAACGACATCGACCCGCGCAACTTCACCAAGTCGCGCAACTACACCCAGCGCCTCGACACGCAGGTGAACCTGCCGAAGATGACGGAGGGCGGCCTCGACGCGTCGTTCTTCATCGTCTACGTCGGGCAGGGCCCGCTCACCGAGGAGGGCTACGCCAAGGCGTACCAGCAGGCGGTGGAGAAGTTCGACGCCGTCCACCGGCTCACCAAGGAGATCGCGCCCGACAAGATCGGGCTGGCGCTCACGGCCGACGACGTCCGCCGCATCGCCGCGTCGGGCAGGAAGGTGGCCCTCATCGGTGTCGAGAACGCGTATCCCGTCGGCACCGACCTCGGGCGGATCAAGGAGTTCTACGACCGGGGCGCCCGCTATATGTCGCTCGCCCACAACGGCCACAGCCAGTTCGCGGACTCGAACACGGGCGAGCGCGACGGCAAGTGGCTGCACGACGGCCTCAGCCCGCTCGGCCGGCAGGCCATCGCCGAGATGAACCGGTGGGGCATCATGGTGGACGTCTCCCACCCGTCGAAGCAGGCCAACCTCCAGGCCATCGCGCTGTCGAAGGCGCCCGTCATCGCCTCCCACTCCGCCGCGCGGGCCCTGGCCAACCACAGCCGCAACATGGACGACGAGCAGCTCGAGGCCCTCCGCCGGAACGGCGGCGTGATCCAGACGGTGGCGTTCGACAGCTACGTGAAGATCAAGCCGGCCGACTCGCCCGAACGGGCCGCGGCGATCGCGGCGCTCAGGGCCGAGCGCGGCGGCCGGGGCGGGCCGGGACAGTCGGACGCGGACCGCGCGGCGTTCCGCGCCCGGATGGCCGACATCGACAGGAAGTTCCCGCCGCCGCCGATGGCGACGGTGGCCGACTTCGTGGACCACATCGACTATCTCGTCAAGAAGGTCGGCGTGGACCACGTCGGCATCTCGTCGGATTTCGACGGCGGGGGCGGCGTGGCCGGGTGGAATGGCGCCGACGAGACCTTCAACGTGACGCTGGAACTCGTCAGGCGCGGTTACACCGAGGAGCAGATCGGCAAGATCTGGAGCGGCAACCTGCTGCGCGTGATGGACGACGTGCAGCGGATCGCGAAGGAGATCCAGGCGGGCCGGCGCTGAGCCCGGGGCGGGCTACCGGCTCGCCGACAGCGCGGCGATGAGCTGCTCGACCGCCTTGGTGTAGCGGTCGTCGATGCTGGCGATCCGGGTCTTGTAGTCGGCCTGCGAGAGCTTCTGCTTCTTCCAGTCGCCGTCGAAGCGGGTCTCCCGCTCGCCATCCTCGTACGCGATGTCGAAGGCGGCCCCCGACGAGGGGCGCGCCGCGAGCCCGTCGGCCTGCATGTCCATCACGAACAGCTTGCCCTCGCGGATCGTGCTGCCGTTGTGATCGGCGTAGGCGCCCTGGTAGTCCTTGGCCGCGATCTTCGCGTCGATCGCGCCCGGCGCCTGGTGCCGCCCCAGGACCACCAGGAGCTGGACGTCCGGGAAGAGCATCGCGGAGACGTACAGGTCCGGGCCGCCGTCGAGCTTGGTGGCGAAGCTCTGCAGGCCCGCGTCGCGCATCAGCGTGACCAGCCGTTCGACGGCCGGCGCCGAGTGGAGATCCTGGCCGGGGGCCAGGGTGGGAGCGAGCGCCAGGCCGCACGCGCCGAGGATGACCGCGAGTCGAGTCGTCATGTGACACCTCCTCCACGGCTCCACTGGAGCCGTCCTGACCGCCGCGCTTGCGAATCCGGCGCCGATGCCGAGCCGGCGGGCTCAGCGGCCGGGGAGCGCCGGGGCCTCGGCCTCGGCGCGTACGTGGTGCACCGTGCGGATCGGGAAGGGAATCACGATGCCCTCCTGCCGGAACCGTGCGTGGACGCGCTTGACGAACTCGTGCTTCACGAGAAACCGGGCCACCACGTCCTCGCCCCGCAGGATCACCGTGAAGTTGACGCTGGAGTCGCCGAAGGTGTGGTACCGGATGAAGGGCTCGAACGAGGGGACGCCCCCCGGCACCTCGCGCATGACCTCGCTGCCGACGTCCATGACCACGCGCTCGACCACGCCCAGGTCGCTGGCGTAGTCGACGCCCATCTCCACGAGGACCGCGAGGTCGCGCGACGGCAGGCTGTAGTTGACGACGAGCGCCTGCGCCAGCTTGGCGTTGGGCACCACCACGAGGTTGTTCGCGAGCATCTTGAGGCGCGTCGACCGCCACGAGAAGTCGGTGACGAAGCCTTCCTGGCCCGAGTCGAGCGAGATGTAGTCGCCGACGCGGACCTGCCCGGCGATGGACATGAAGAAGCCGGCGAAGAAGTTCGAGAGGGGCTCCTGCAGCGCCAGCGCCACGGCCAGCCCGCCCACGCCGAGCGCCGTCAGCATCGGCGTGATCGAGATGCCGAGGCCGTTCAGCACGACCAGCCCGCCCGTCACGACGACCATCGCCCAGGCGATGTTGCGCGTGAGGCTCGTGACGGGCATCACGGGCGCCAGCGCCTCGGCGTACTGATCCACCGAGTGGCTCGCCACCGCCGCGGCGGCCAGCGTCAGCGACGCCGCGCCGGCCGCGAACAGGGCCTGGGCCAGGAACGCCCGCCATTCGGTCGTGAGCGGCCAGTAGCCGGTGGACACCCACAGGCCGATGAGGACCGCCCACCACGGCAGCCGCGGCCGCACCGCCTCGCGCACGGCCTCCAGCCACGGGAACGCGGCGTGGCCGCGCCAGCGCGACGTGCGGGCCGACAGGAGGGCCACCGCGCCCCGGCCGATCAGCCACGCGACCGCCAGGGTGGTGGCGGTCCAGGCCGCCGGCCACACGAACGGCGCGAGGGCCGCGGGGTCAGGCCGCACGACGGCCTCCGGGAGCGCACCGGCGGCCGGCACCCGGTCCGGCCGCGCGCGGGCGCGGAGCATCGGCCCGGGACGGCGCGGGTGGACGAACGACGGGGAGGAGGAGCGGTATCGGCATCGACTGGTGCACGGCGCCCGTGTCGGGCCGGAGCCTTGGAGGCGGCCCGACCCTCGCCGTCTGGTCCACGCGGCGTGCGTGGACGGCAAACGGCAGCGACGCCATTAGTTTGAACACAAACTATAGTCCAGGCGCCCCGCCGCGGCAAGCCGACGGCCGCCCCGCCGGCGCCGCACGGCCGAGGCGGCGCGGCCCGCCGACGCCGGATCGGCCGCCCGGAGGGCCGGGTACGGCCCCACCTCGTCCGTGCGCCGGCCCGGATGTACCATGGCGGGGCCATGACGCGTGCCCAGACCGGATCCGAGAAGACGCTGCGGTTGAGACGGATGCAGATCGAGGACTTCGACGACATCGTCGCCCTCCAGGCGAAGTGCTTTCCTGGAATGGGTCCGTGGCTCCGCCCGCAGATCGAGAGCCAGCTGGCCACCTTTCCGGAAGGGCAGCTCGTCCTCGACCTCGACGGCCGGATCGTCGGCTCGGCGAGCAGCCTCATCGTGGACTCGTCCGCGTACTCGGAGTGGCACGACTGGAAGGCCATCACCGACAGCGGCTACATCCGGAACCACGATCCCCTGGGCGACATGCTGTACGGCATCGAGATCATGGTGGACCCGGAGTTCCGGGGCATGAAGCTGTCCCGCCGGCTCTACGACGCGCGCCGGCAGCTCGCCCGCGACCGGAACCTGCGGGGGATCATCATCGGCGGGCGCCTGCCCGGCTACGGCCGCTACGCCGACGAGATGACGGCGAGCGAGTACGTCCAGAAGGTGATCGACAAGACGCTGGTGGACACCGTCCTCACGCCGCAGTTGTCGAACGGGTTCGTCCTGAAGGGCATCATCCCGAACTACTTCCCGAGCGACACGGAGTCGCGCGGCTACGCCACGTATCTCGAATGGACCAACCTCGACTACGCGCCCGCCGACATGCGGCAGCAGCTGCGGCGGTCGAGCCCGGTCCGCCTGTCCGCCGTGCAGTACCAGATGCGGCGCATCGCGACCTTCGAGGAGTTCGCCAAGCAGTGCGAGTTCTTCGTGGACGTCGCCTCGGACTACACAGCCGACTTCCTGCTCTTCCCGGAGCTGTTCACCACCCAGCTCCTGTCCATGATCCAGGCCGAGCGCCCCGGCCGGTCGGCCCGCATGCTGGCTGAGTTCACGCCGCAGTACCTCGACCTCTTCCGCGGCCTCGCGGTGAAGTACCACCTGAACATCGTGGCCGGGAGCCAGTTCGAGCTGAACGACGACCGGCTCTACAACACGGCGTTCCTGTTCCGCCGCGACGGCTCCAGCGAGCGGCAGCAGAAGCTGCACATCACGCCGCACGAGCGGCGGTGGTGGGGGGTGCAGCCCGGCCGCGCGCTGGAGGTGTTCGAGACGGACCGCGGCCGGATCGCCGTGCTCGTGGGCTACGACGTCCAGTTCCCCGAGCTGGCCAGAATCGCCTACGCGAAGGGCGCCCGCATGCTCTTCGTGCCCTTCAACGCCGACGAGCGGAACGACTACCTCCGCATGCGCTACTGCGCGCAGGCGCGCTGCGTCGAGAACCCGGTGTTCCTGGTGCTGTCGGGCTGCGTCGGCAACCTGCCCGACGTGGAGCACGCCGACATCCACTACGCGCAGTCGGCGATCCTCGCCCCGTCGGACTTCTACTTCAGCCGCGACGGCGTCGCGTCGGAGTGCCAGCCGAACATCGAGACCGTCGTCTTCGCCGACGTGGACCTGGAGATGCTGCGCCGGCAGCGGCGCAAGGGCACGGTCATGAACTGGGAGGACCGCCGCAACGACCTCTACACCGTGCAGTACGAGGCGGAGGACGGGTCGAGCGCGGTGTGAGCGGCGTCCCGCCGGCGATCGTGACGCGGCCCGGCTAGAACCGGTTCAGGAGCGCCCGCAGCCCGTCGGCCTTCGGCGCCACCTGCAGCTTGTAGAGCCGCGCGGCGTTCTCGAAGAGCAGCATGTCCTTGTCGCCCGACGGCAGGGGCAGTTCGTCCATGAACTGCAGGTACGACTCCATCGACGAGATGGGCCAGTCGGTGCCGTAGAGCACCTTGGCGGGGTTGATGCCCCACGACACCATCTCCTTGAACTGCTGGCGCATGTAGGCCTCGAAGCGGTCGGTGAAGTTGCCCAGGACCAGCCCCGAGATGTCCGTGTAGACGTTCTCGTTCTTGTAGATCACCTCCATGCAGTCCCGGAACCACGGATTGCCGAGGTGGCAGATCAGGAACTTCACGCCCGGGAAGTCGACGGCCACGTCGTCGACGTGGAGCGGGTGCGAGTACTTGACCTTGGCGCGCGGGGCGTAGGTGTCGCCGGAGTGGATCATCACCGGCACGTCGTAGGCCTCGGCCAGCTCGTAGGCGGGGGCGAACTTCCGGTCGGCGGGGTAGAAGGACTCGTAGCCCGGATAGATCTTGAGCGCCTTGATGGCCTTGGCCTCGAGCAGCGCCTTCAGCTCGTCGACGTCGGCCGGCGAGAAAGTGGCCCAGCTCAGGCCCGCCACGACGTGCACGTTCGGCAGGTGGGCGGTGGCCTCGACCACGGCCTGGGTCGACGGCCGGCCCGGCGTCACCTTGTAGGAAGTGAGGACCAGCGCCGCGTCCACGCGGTTGCGGCGCATGGCGGTCGTCAGCCGCTCGACGCACACGGGCAGGGCCGGGGCGGACTCGTCCTCGTAGCGGTTCACGTGCGTGTGGCAGTCGATGATCATCGGCTCGTCATTTCCTGGTGTAGCGGGCGATCAAGTCGGCCGCCCAGTCGCGGCCCCCGAGTCCGAAGGCGAGCGCGCCCGCCAGGCAGACCGCCGCGAAGGCGATCTGAAAGCCCGAAATCAGCACCTCGCTCCGGATCGCAAGCTGCTCGGCGGCCATGAAGAGCACGAAGGCGAGCAGCGCGTAGCGGGTCAGGACGCCGACGGGTCCCGCCGCCGGCGTGCCGATATTGCTGAGATAGCTGTAGACCAGGGCGCCCCCGATCCGGGCCAGGAGCGAGCCGAAGACCAGGATGCCGACGGCGATGACCAGGTTCGGGATGAAGTTGGCCAGGCGCTCGATGAGCACGTCGGCGGCCCTGAGCCCCAGGGCGTCGAGCAGCACCAGGAAGACGCCCAGGAGCACGAGCCAGTAGACGCCGTTCGAGATGAGCGTCACGGTGGTGACGTCCACGTCGCCCCGGACCAGGAAGTCCTCGAAGCCCGATCGCTCGGCCAGTTCGTCCACCTTCAGGCGCCGGAGCAGGCGGATGGACATGCGCCGGAGGAAGCGGGCCAGCAGCCAGCCGATGACCAGCAGGCCGGCGGCCAGCAGCAGGTCCGGGACGAGTTCGAGCAGTTCGGCCCCGGAGTTCCGCAGCGACGTCAGGAGCGTGCTCGACTGCAACATCTGGCGGAGACCCCCGCGGCATGGTACCGCCCGAGGTCCGCCCGTGCAACGGCCCGCTCGCGCGCGCCGTGGCGCGCCGCTATGATGGCGTCAGGACAGCGCCCATGAGCGAGCCCGAGCCTCCCGCGCCTCCCTCCGAGCCGCGTCCACCCGCGGGCGCACCGCCGCGCGTGCCGAAGCCCTGGCGCGCGGAGGGCCTGCCCCCGGAGCCGCCCACGAAGCCGAGCCGGCCCCGCTGGACCCTCGTGGCGCTGGCCGCCCTCGGCTACGCCGTGGTCTTCGCGATCCTGACGTTCCAGGACCGTCTCTACGCGCCGGAGCTCGTGCCGTATACCGCCTTCAAGGAGCAGGTGCGCGCGCACAACGTGTCGGAGGTGTTCGCCCGCGGCGATTCCATCCAGGGCGTGCTGAAGAAGGCCGTGCCCGTCCCCGGCGACGGGGGCCGCACCTACGAGCGCTTCACCACCGAACGGCCCACCTTCGCCAACGACGACCTGCTCGGCGAGCTCACGTCGGGCGCCGCCGCCGTGCGCGCCACCCCGCTCGTGCAGGAGCGCGGCATCCTCGCCAATCTCGTGATCTCGGTCGCGCCGTTCCTGCTGCTCATCGGCTTCTACCTCTGGATGTTCAAGCGGCAGGCCAGCATGATGGGCGGCGGCCTGCTGGGCGGGACGCCACGCAAGCCCGTCGATCGCCAGACGATCCGCGTCACCTTCGACGACGTGGCCGGCATCGACGAGGTGGAGAACGAGATCAACGAGATCGTGGACTTCCTGAAGGATCCGGCGAAGTACCGCCGGCTGGGCGCCCGGCCGCCGAAGGGCGTGCTGCTGGCCGGCGCGCCGGGCACGGGGAAGACGCTGCTGGCCCGGGCCACCGCCGGCGAGGCCAACGTCCCGTTCTTCAGCGCCAGCGCCTCCGAGTTCATCGAGATGATCGTCGGCGTCGGGGCGAGCCGGGTGCGCGAGCTCTTCACCGAGGCGCGCAAGGTGGCCCCGGCCATCATCTTCATCGACGAGATCGACACGATCGGGCGGGCGCGCGGCGGGGCCCGGGCGTTCGGCGGCCACGACGAACGGGAGCAGACGCTGAACCAGATCCTCACGGAGATGGACGGGTTCTCCGGCCACGAGGGCATCGTCGTGCTGGCGGCCACCAACCGCGCCGACGTGCTCGACCCCGCGCTCCTGCGTCCGGGCCGCTTCGACCGCCAGATCATCGTCCACGCCCCGGACCAGAAGGGCCGGCTGGCCATCCTCAAGGTGCACACGCGCGGCGTGCCGCTCGGTCCAGACGTGGACCTGGAGCGGATCGCGGCCTCCACGCCCGGCATGACCGGCGCGGACCTCGCCAACCTCGTGAACGAGGCCGCGCTCCTGGCGGCCCGCCGCGGCCAGGAGACGGTGGCTCACCGCGACGTGACCGACGCGCTCGAGAAGGTGCAGCTCGGCACCGCGCGCAGCGTCGTCATTCCCGCGGCGGAGCGTCGGCGCACCGCCTACCACGAGGCCGGCCACGCCCTGCTCGGCATGCTCCAGCCCGGGGCCGACCCCGTGCGGAAGGTGTCCATCGTGCCCCGGGGCCGGGCCCTGGGCGTGACGCTGTCCACGCCGGACACCGACCGCTACGGCTACGACGCGAACTACCTGCGGGGCCGCATCGTCGGCGCGCTCGGCGGCATGGCGGCCGAGCAGGAGGTGTTCGGCGTCATCACCAGCGGCGCCGAGGCCGACCTCGAGCAGGTGACGCGCATCGCCCGGTCGATGGTGGGCCGCTGGGGCATGTCGGAGCGCGTCGGCCCGCTGTCCGTCCTGCCGATCGAGGGCGACCCGCGCATGCTGGGCGTCTCGGACACGCTGCTGAACGCCGTGGACGACGAGGTGCGCCGCATCACGGAGGAGTGCTACGCCGAGGCGCGCCGACTGCTGCGGGAGCATCGGACGCAGCTCGACGCGATCGTCGCCGAGCTGCTCGCCCACGAGAGCCTGGACGAGGCCGAGATCTACGCGGCGGCCGGCATCACGCACCCGGCCCCGGCCCACGCGTAGCGCCCGGCCGGGCGGGCCGGACCGTCCGCGCTCAGCCCTGGAGCCGGCGCACCAGGTCGTCCAGCCGGTCGTAGCTGATGCCGGCGCCGCGGGCCATGCCCGTGCCCGCCACCATGTCGCGCACCTCCTGGGACTGGTAGCGAACGGTGGCCGTGAGGCGCGTCCGGGCGCCCTCGGCGACGAGCTCCGCCGTGACGGTGGAGGGGCTGTCGGGAAAGTCCGCGAAGATCTCGGTGAAGACCACCCGGTGCGGCGGATCGAGCTCCAGGTACTCCCCGTAGAACGTCGCCTCGCCCTTCGGGTGGCGGTTGACGAACGTCCAGCGCCCGCCGACCCGCAGGTCGATCTCGCACACCGGCACCGAGTAGCCGTCGCCGAGCCGTCCCCACCACTCGCGCACGTGTTCGGGCCGCGTCATGGCCTCGAAGACGAGCCCCGGGGGCGCGTCGAAGAGGCGTGTCATCCGGATCTCCGCCGGCGACGGCATGGTGACTTCGAAGGTGGCGCTATTGACGTCGGGACGTACGAGCATGTCGGCTCTCCTTGGTCTGCATCCGCTGCAGGTGGGCGTCGAGGCGGTCCATCCGTCCGCGCCAGCGCTGGATGTAGTGCGCGGCCCAGTCCACGGCGTCCTGGAGCCGCTCGGGCTCCAGGCGGCAGTGGCGGAACTGCGCCTCGGCGCGCCGGGCGACCAGTCCGGCCCCCTCGAGCACACGGAGGTGCTTCGAGATGGCCGGCAGGCTCATGTCGAAGGGCTCGGCCAGTTCGGTCACGGAGCATTCCCCGGCGGCCAGGCGGGCCAGGATGGCCCGCCGGGTGGGGTCGGCGAGGGCGGCGAACGTGCGGCTCAGGGCGTCGGTCGGCATGGCGAAATGAACCGTATGGTTAATTAGCTGAGTGGTTAAATACAGCACCGGGCGCGGCCGTGTCAAGCGCCGGCTCGCGGCCCGGGGGCCGCGCCATTCGCGGCGCTAGCGCTGGACCGGGGAGTACGTGACGCCGTCGGGGCTGGCCTGCACGCCGACGCGCGCGAGCGTCTCGCCGGTCACGAGGTCCAGCACCAGCATCGAGTCGTCGTTCCTGACCGTCACGAACGCGTGGCGGTTGTCCGGATGGGGAAACACGCCGGCCGTCTCGGGCTTCTCGACCTTCGTGAGCCCCAGCGGGATCGACTTCGCGATCGTCTGGGCGGCCACGTCGCCCACCACGAGCGACGACGCCTGCGCGTGGGGCACCAGGGCGTACCGGCCGTCAGGCGTGAACTGCACGCGGTAGGGGAAGCCCGCCGACGGCAGGTGCTTCACGACCCGCAGCGATCGGGTGTCGATGATGGAGATCGTGTCCGCCGCGCGGTTGCCCGCCCAGACCCAGCGGCCATCGGGTGTGACGCCGACGCCCTCGCACTCCTTGCCCGTCGGAATGTCGGCGATCTTCCTGCCCGTCGCGAAGTCGAACGCGCTCACGCTGCCATCGCGCATGTTCGAGCAGTAGAGGCGCGTCCGATCCGTGGACAGGGCCAGCATGTGGGACACGGCGGCCTCGGTGCGGAACACGCGCTCGATGGCGCCGGTCTCGACGTTCACGACGAGCAGCGCGCGGTTCGCCTCGGAGGTGACGACGACTCTCGACGGATCCACCCAGCGGACGTCGTGCGGCGCCCGGTACTCGCCCAGGTCGATCGTCTTCAGCGTGTCGCCGCTCGGCAGGGCCAGGAGGCTCAGCGCCTTCTGCGGACCGGCGCCCTGCTTGTTGTAGTTGGTCACGAGCACGCGGCGGCCGTCGGGCGACGCGGCGGCTTCGTGCGGGCCGCCCACGACGCGGACGTGCCGGTAGGCTTCCAGGGTCTTCAGGTCGACGAGCGTGACCGTGTCGGCCTGCTGGTTCACGACGACCACCGTGCCGGTCAGGCCCGCCCGGGACGGGGGCGCCTGCGCCGCGGGCAGGGCCGACACCGCCAGGACGAGGAGCGCAGAGGCGAGCTTGGGCATGCCGCCGACGCTACCGTGCCGGCAGGCCGGCGGACAAGGACGAAGTGACGAACGGCAGGACGGCCGCCGCGACGCGCCTAGTCCTGGAGCATGGCCACGAGGACGATGACGGCCAGGAGGGCCAGCACGGCGAAGACGATCTTCACCCAGCTGTATGGCTGCTCGCCGGCGATGGCGCCGGTGACCCCGTTGACCACCACCTGGTAGCTCTTCCTGCCGTAGTCGTAGGACAGCAGCCACACGGGCAGAAGCGTGTGCTTGAAGGTCTGGCCGCTGTAGGTGGCGGCCACGTCGAGGTTGCGGTAGGTGTCCCCCGGGATCTGCTGCGCGCACCGCGCCCGGACCTTCGCGTCCATCTCCGCGCGCGAGCGCTCGGCGGCGGCGACCAGGTCGATCTGATACTGCTCGACGACCCAGCCGGAGACGTAGCCCCGGTCGTACGGCTTCAGGTCCTTCGTGGGGAACGGCTCGATGGCCTTGAGCAGCCGGCCGTGGAGGCCCTGCGTGGCCGCGACGAGCTCGTCGTCGAAGGCCGTGGTGAGCTCGCCGGCGGCCGGCTCCCAGCGGACGCGCCGCTCGCGCACCTGCTGGCGGCGGCCGTTGCGCCACACCGAGTGCGTCTCGTAGTAGTAGTGGCCGGCCTCCGCCCGCCACCGGGCGCAGACCTGGGCGTCGAACGTCCAGTAGGGCAGGTAGACGCCGCCGACGCGGTCGGTGAGCGCGGCGCGCTTCAACCGGTTCGGCGCGAACCAGCGGCTCGCATACCAGCGCCGGATCGACTCGCGGACCTGCGCCTCGCTGATCGTGAACGGCAGCAGGCTCTCGGGGTAGATGACGTTGCGCGTGCTGGTGTACGGGACCACCGACGGCGACCCGCAGAACTCGCACCGCTGGGCCACGCGCGCGGATTCGAAGAGCGAGATCGCGCGGCAGCTCTGGCACTGCACGGGCACCCGGTCGCGCTCCCATCCGCGCTGCGCCGCCGGGATGGCGCGAAGCGCCAGCGCGAGGTCGTGTTCCCTGACGAGCGACCCGTCGCTCGCCAGCTCGGCCGGCGACACCGTGCCGCAGTACGGGCACACGAGCGCCCGCCGCGCCGGGTCCCAGCGGGCCTCGGCGCCGCAGGCCGGGCACTCGTGCGCGACGAGCGCGGCGACGTCGTCGGGGGGCGCCGGCGCAGACGGCAGCGGCGGCGGCAGCGGCGGCGGCTCGGTGGCCACTGATGCCGTCAGTGCGCGAGGAACTCGTCGAGCGCCCCGCGCGTGACGCGCCAGGCCGTCCCGATCTTCTTGCCTTTCAGGTCGCCGCTCTCGAGCGTCGCGATGACGTCGGCCTCGGTGACGCCCAGCACCGTGGCCACGTCGGCGGGCGTGAGGATGTCCGGCCGGCCGGCGGCCGGCGCCGCGGCCGCCTGGCCGCCGAGGATGCCGCCCGGCTGGTTCAGCATCTGCTGCGCCATCGCGAAGCCCATGGCGACCTCGGCGGCGGACCCGGCCACGCCGCCCCCGCCGCCCGGCTGTCCCATGCCCTGGGCCATCTGGTACTTGACGTAGTCGTTCAGGTTGCCGATGGCGCCCATGCTGGAGCGCTTGTCGATGGCCGCCTCGACCTCGGGCGGCACCGAGCAGTTCTCGAGGATGAAGCTCGGGATCGTGATTCCGTACTTGGCCTCGAGCGCGGGATTGATGAGGGGCAGCAGCGCCTCGCCGACCTCCTGGTACCGGGTGGCGATGTCGAGCGCGGGCACCTTGGCGGAGGCGATGGCGTCGCTGAACACGCTGACGATGCGCGAGCGCATCGCGTCGGCGAACTCATCGAGCCGGAAATTGTGGTCCGACCCGGCGACCTCCTTCAGGAACCGCTGCACGTGCACGACCTTGAAGTCGTAGGTGCCGAACGCCCGCAGGCGGACGATGCCGAAGTCCTGGTCGCGCATCATGATGGGGTTCGACGTCCCCCACTTGTTGCCGGTGAAGAGGCGCGTGTTGACGAAGTAGACGTCGGCCTTGAACGGCGATTCGAAGCCGTACTTCCAGCTCTTGAGCTGCGTGAGGACGGGGATGTTGTTCGTGGTCAGCGAGTGCTTGCCCGGGCCGAACGTGTCGCCGAACTCGCCGAGGTAGACGAACTGCACCGTCTGCGACTCGCGGACGATGAGCTGCGCGCCGTTCTTGATTTCCCTGTCGTCGTCGGGGAAGCGCCAGCTGATCGTGTCGCGCGAGTCGTCGGTCCACTCGATGATCTCGACGAACTGTGTCTTGATGTAGTCCATCAGGCCCATGGCATGTCGTCCCCCCGTGAACGAGGAGACGATTCTAGCCCGGGTGCCGTTCGGCCGCCGACGCACCACGTGCCGCCGCTCGAGCCGGGTCATCCGCCGTTCGGCCGTGGAGCCGCCGCGGGCGATGGCTGCCGCGGCTCAGCGCCCGCCGCCCAGCCGCTTGAGCGCCGCCTTCGCGGCCGCGTTGCCGCGCGCCGCCGCGTCGGCGTACCACCGGCGCGCGGAGTCGAGGTCGACGGCCACGCCCCGCCCGGTCTCGTAGGCCTCGCCCAGCCGCAGCTGCGGCACCGCGTCGCCCTTGGCCGCGGCCTTCGTCCACCACGTCACGGCGGCGGCCAGGTCGGCGGCCACGCCGCGGCCCGCGAAGTAGGCGTTGCCGATGTTGTGCTCGGCCAGCGTATGCCCGCCGGCCGCGGCCTTCTGGAGCCACCCCAGCGCGGCCGCCGGGTCCTCGTTCACGCCCAGCCCCTCGTCGTACGCGGTGCCCATCAGGAACGCAGCCTCCACGCTGCCGGCATCGGCCTGGCGTCTGACGGCGCCCAGCAGCTGGCCCGCGATGACGCGCGCCCGATTCGGGTCGCGCGGATACCCGAGGCGGCCCCGCGAGTAGGCCCGCGCCACCCACATCCGTGCCAGGACGTCGCCGTCCCTGGCGGCGGCGTCGATGAGGCCGCGCGCGCGTTCGTCGTCGACGCGCCCCGCCGTGCCCGTGTACCAGCCGATGGCCTCGGTCAGGCGCGCGTCCGCGGCCGGCTGGCCCGACGCCGGCAGGGCAGCGAGCAGGGAGAGGAAGCCGGCGATCCACGCGCGGCGGGGCCAGGGCGTGCAGGCCGGGGCGCTCGAGCCGCGGGAGACCGCCCGGGCGTGCATCCGCGAGGGGGCCATATTTCCTCATTATGGCCGGGGTGTGCCAAACAGATGCAGTCCTGCCGGTCCAGCACCGATACTGAGACTGATGTACTCCGCAGACGACCAGCCCGACGGCGCGGCGTCTGAGGGCATGGACGCGCGCGTCGCGTCGGCCCGTGTGCGGATGCTCCTGGACGTCACCGCGCCGAGCCTCGGCGCGGCCACGGCGGCGCAGGTTGCGACCGTCGCCGTGCTGTATGGCACCGTGCCTTCCGCGTGGCTCGCGGCGTGGCTCGCCGCCTCGGTCACGGCCAGCCTGGGACGCCTGGCGGTCGTGCGCGCCTACGACGGCGTCGCGCTGGACCGGCGGACCGCCGGTGCGGCGGCCCGGTACTATGTCGCGGCCGCGGCCCTGGGCGGGCTCGTGTGGGGCGTGGGCATGGCCGCCCTGCATCCCGAAGGCGTGCCCGAGCGGGAAGCCGCGATCGTGATGGTGCTGGCCGGCGTATCGGCGGGCGGCCTGGCCACGCTGGCGCCGCTCATGGCGGCCTTCGCCGCCTTCACCATTCCCCTCGTCGTGCCCTACGCGCTGTTCACGCTGTGGCTCGGCGGTCCCGCCCACACGTTCACCGCGCTGGCCATGATGGTCTACCTCGTGGCGATGCTGGCAATCGGGTCCCGGCACAGCGATGCGATGGCCACCTCGTTCCGCCTGCGCTTCGAGAACGACGACCTGGTGGGGTCCCTGACGGCGGCGCAGGCGGCCACCGAGACGATGAACGCCGGGCTGCGCCGCGAGGTGGAGCGCCGCCTCCACGCGCAGGAGGTCGCCGAGGAGGCCAGCCGCGTCAAGTCGTCGTTCCTCGCCAACATGAGCCACGAGATCCGCACGCCCATGAACGGCGTGCTGGGGATGACCGAGCTCCTGCTGGCCTCGTCGCTCTCGCCGGAGCAGCGGCGCCTCGCCGAGACGGCCCACCGCTCGGCCGAGTCCCTCCTGACCGTCATCAACGACCTGCTCGACTTCTCGAAGATCGAGGCCGGCCAGATCCGGCTGGACGAGCGGGCGTTCGACGTGCGCGACCTGGCCGACGACGTCTGCGTGCTCCTGGCGGAGATGGCGCACGCCAAGGGCCTGGAACTGATCTGCCGCTCGTCCCCGGCCGTGCCGGCGGCCGTCGTGGGCGACCCCGATCGCGTGCGGCAGGTGCTGACCAACGTCCTCGGCAACGCCGTCAAGTTCACCGAGGAGGGCGAGGTCGTCGTGAGCCTCGACGCGGAGCCGGCGCCGGACGGGCCGCGCCGCGTGTTCCTGCACGTCTCCGTGCGCGACACGGGGCCCGGCATCCCGGCGGAGTTCGCCCCTCGGATCTTCGACGCCTTCCAGCAGGGCGACGCGTCGCTCACGCGCCAGCACGGCGGGGCCGGGCTCGGCCTGGCGATTGCCCGCCGGCTCGTCGAGCGGATGGGCGGCGCGATCGACTTCACGACCGAGCGGGGCCGCGGCACCGAGTTCCGGTTCACGCTGCCGATGACGGTGTCGGCCGACGGCGTCCGGGCGCGCCCGCCGGCGTCACTGGCCGGTGTCCGCGTGCTCGTCGTCGACGACCACGCGACCAACCGCGAGGTACTGCAGGGGCACGTGTCGCGCTGGGGCGCGGTGGCCGACTGCGTGTCGTCCGGCCCCGAGGGCCTCCGCGCGCTGGGCGACGCCGCGCAGCCCTACGACGTGGCGCTGGTGGACCTGCAGATGCCGGGGATGGACGGGCTGTCGCTGGCGGCCGAGATGCGGCGCGACACCCGGCATCAGGGCATGGGCCTGGTCGTCCTGAGCTCGATCGGCCGCGACCTGTCGCGCGAGACGCTGTCCGCGCACCGCATCGCGCGCTGCCTGGCGAAGCCCGTGCGCCAGTCCGAGCTCTACAACTGCATCGCCGAGATCGTGGTGCCGCGGCCCGTCGAGGCCCCGCCCCCGGCCAGGCCCCGCTTTTCGGGACTCGTGCTGGTGGTGGAGGACAACGAGGTGAACCAGCAGGTGGCGATGGCCATGCTCACCCGCATGGGCTGCGAGGTGGACGTCGTGAGCAACGGGCGCGAGTGCCTGACCGCGATCGAGACGACCCGCTACGACCTCATCTTCATGGACTGCCACATGCCCGTCCTGGACGGCTTCGCCGCGACGGCCGCCATCCGCGCCCAGGAGAGCCGGCACGGCCGCATCCGCCAGCCGATCGTCGCGCTCACGGCCGACGCGCTCGCGGGCGACTCGGAGAAGTGCCTGTCGGCGGGGATGGACGACTACCTGGCCAAGCCCTTCGGCATCGCCGACATGCGCGCGGTGCTGGAGCGCTGGCTCCACCGGCGGTCCGACGCTAGCTCAGCGCCCGAATCACGTCCCAGCGCGTGATGATGTACGTCTCGTCGCTCTTGAAGTCGCGCACGAGCACGGCTGGCGTCGCCGGCGTGATCATGCCGGCCAGCGCCTCGATGCCGGTCGAGATGTCCGCAAAGGGGAAGGCCGGCTCCATGATGGCCTCCACCTGGCCTTTCAGCAGGTCCGGATGCTTCACGATCTCGGCGAACAGGTGGCCCTCGTTCACCGAGCCCACCAGGCGCCCATCGGCCGTCACCGGGATCTGGGAGTATGCGTGCTCGGTCATGATGTGGGCGGCTGCGGCCACCGTCTCGGTGCGCTCGATCGTGACGAGCTTCGCCTTCTGGCGATCGGCGACGAGGTCCTTCGCGGTCAGGCCCTTCTTGTCGAGGAACCCCTTCTCGCGCATCCAGTCGGGGTTGTACATCTTGCCCAGGTAGCGGGTGCCGTGGTCGTGGAAGATCACGACCACGAGCTCGCCCGCCCGGAAGTTCGGCGCCAGCTGCAGCACGCCGGCCATGGCGGACCCCGCCGAGTTGCCGGCGAAGATGCCCTCCTCGCGCGCGATGCGGCTGGTCATGATGGCGGCGTCGCGGTCGGTCACCTTCTCGAAGTGGTCGATCACGCCGAAGTCCACGTTCTGGGGCAGGAAGTCCTCGCCGATGCCCTCCGTGATGTACGGGTAGATCTCGTTCTTGTCGAAGACGCCGGTCTCCTTGTACTTCTTGAAGACCGAGCCGTAGGTATCGATGCCCCACACCTTCACCGAGGGCTTGCGTTCCTTCAGGTAGCGGCCGACGCCGCAGATCGTGCCCCCCGTGCCGACGCCCACCACCAGGTGATCCACGCGCCCATCGGTCTGGTCCCAGATCTCGGGGCCCGTCTGCTCGTAGTGCGCCTGCGCGTTCGACGGGTTGTCGTACTGGTTCGCCTTCCAGCTGTTCGGCGTCTCGCGCTCGAGCCGGGACGACACCGAGTAGTAGGACCGCGGGTCCTCGGGCTCCACGTCGGTGGGGCACACCACCACGTCCGCGCCGAAGGCGCGCAGCGCATCCACCTTCTCCTTCGACTGCTTGTCGGTGGTCGTGAAGATGCAGTGGTAGCCCTTGACGACGGCGGCGATGGCCAGGCCCATGCCGGTGTTGCCCGACGTGCCTTCGATGATCGTGCCGCCGGGCTGCAGACGGCCGTCCTTCTCCGCGTCCTCGATCATCTTCAGGGCCATCCGGTCCTTGATCGAGTTGCCGGGGTTGAACGTCTCGATCTTGGCGACGACGTCGGCGGCGACGACGCCCTTCGTGAGCCGGTTCAGGCGGACCATCGGCGTGTGGCCGATGGTGTCGAGAATCGTGTCGCAGATCTTCTTCGTCATCGCCGCGATTTTACCCCGGCCAGTACGCCTGACACTGGTTCGCTGGCGCTAGCCGCTAGCCGCTAGCCGCTAGCCGCGCGGCGAGCGCCGCCGGCGCCGACGCACCTAGTGGCTCATCGCGTAGAGGAGGATGTTCACGGCCGTGGCGTAGCCGTTGGGCGAGAACTCGTAGAAGTAGGCGGGATCCTCGCCCTCGCGCTCCCACGCATCGGAGATGTCCGTGTTGTGCGTGGCCAGCACCATCAGCCGGCCGTTCGGGTCGAGGATGCCGCGCAGGTGCGCCTGCGCGCTGTCGCTTCCGCGCTCCGACGTGGCGCCGCCGGTCGTGCGCCAGAACTGGATGGACGGGATCTGCGGCAGGGCCTCCAGCGGGAACATCGTGCGGTAGATCGGGTGATCCGGCTCGAGGTCGCGGAAGGGGTACTGCCCCGGGTTCAGGACGCGCGCCATCTCGTTCTCGAAGACATCCCAGGCCTGCGCGCCCCAGAAGTCGTCCACCCAGAAGAACCCGCCCTTCAGCAGGTAGTCCCGGAGCGCCGCCGCTTCGTCTTCCCGCAGCGACATCGTCCCGACGTCGGAGGCGAGGAGGAACGGGCAGCGCGAGACCCAGGGATCGGTCAGGCGCGTCACGAAGTGGTTGGGCACGCCCGACGCCTGCCGGCTCACCCGCGTCTTGGTCAGCTCGGCGAAGCGGATCGAGAAGTTGATGTCCGCGTCCGGGTAGTCGGTGGACCAGCCCTGGCCGCCGGGCTCCCGCCACTGGCTGGAGTACATGACCCGGCAGAAGTTGAAGCCGCCGTCGAAGCTGGCCTCGTTGGCGGGGAAGCGGGGCGGCACGCGGCGCATGCGCCCCCACCCGCCCCGGAACTGCGCGAACGCGCCGCCGGCGGCCAGCAGGACGACGAGCGCCGCCACCGCCACCCGCCGGCCCGACGTCACTTGTCGCGGCCCTTCGTCTTCGCGAGGCTGCGGTAGTACTCCTCGACGAGGCCCTTGAACTCCGCCGGCACGTCCTCGCTGCCGGTCAGGCGCACATCGCCCGCGTCGCTCTCCACCGACCGCCGCAGGTCGAACTCGAAGCGCCGCAGCCCTTCGCTGACGGCCGCCTGCAGCTGCGCCAGCTCCCGCACGTCCTTGTAGACCCGGTCGTCGTCGAGGGCCTTCAGCTTGGCCAGAATCTCGTCGAGCGCCCGGGAGTCCACGCCCTCGCCGCGCAGACCCCGCCTGAGCGCGTCCACGTCCTGCGCGTAGCGCCGCGCCTCGCCCCGAAACTGGCGCACGTCGTCCGGCGAGAAGTTGCCGGGCCGCGCGTCGCCCCAGCCCCAGCCGCCGTCGTCGTTCCAGCCGCCGGTGCGATCGCCGTTCCCGCCGCCGCCCTGCGCGTTCTGCCCGGCCTGTCCCTGGCCCTGCTGGCCACCCTGGCCCTGCTGCCCGGCCTGGCCGCTCTGGCCGCTCTGGCCTTGCTGGCCGGCCTGGCCCTGCTGCCCCTGCTGGCCGCTCTGATTCTGCTGCCCGCCCTGCTGGCCGTCACGGCCGGCTTGCTGGCCCTGCCCTTGCTGCCCCTGCTGGTCGCCCCGGGCCTGCTGCCCCTGCTGGTTGCCGCCGCGATCGGCGCGGTCGCCGGCGGCGCGCTCCTGCATCCGCCGTCCCAGCGAGTCCACCCCGCGCACCAGTTCACGCGCGCGGTCGAGGTTGTTGTCGGCCTGCCGCGTGCCGCCCTTGCCGAGGGCCGACGAGGCCTCGGCCAGCTTGCGGCGCAGGTCCATCAGGTCGGAGCCGATCTGGGCGTCGATCTCGCCGGCCGCGCCGGCCGGGGCGTCGCGGCCCAGGAACTGCCGCGAGTAGCGCAGCTTCTCCTTCACCTTGTCGTCGCGGATGCCGCCGGCCGCCTCGCGCAGCTTGTCGGAGGTCGCGCGCTCGTCCTTGGCGATCTCGTTCGCCGTCCGGTCCAGCTGCTGTTCGAGCTGCCCGATGCGGCTCGAGAGCTGCTCGCGGCGCTGGGCGTTCATCTGCGCCTTCTGCAGGCGGTCCGCCCCCGCGCCCGGAATCTGCTCGGCGTCGGAGGCGACGTCGGCGTGTTCCCGGGCGATCTCCTCGGCCTGCCGCATGGCGTCCTGGACGTCACGCTCGGCGCGGGCCGACTGCGCCTGCTGGAGCTGCCGCTGCACCTGCTGCAGCCGGTCGGCGGCCTGCGAGGCCTGGCCGCCCGCGCTCGGATCGTTGCCGGCCGCCGCGCGGCGCATGGCGTCGGCCGCCTGCTGCATCTGGCGGGCGGCCTGCGCCAGGTCGGGCCGGTTCTGCTCCCGCGACAGGCGCTCGAGCTGCCGCGCGGCTTCCTCGGCCTCGCGGGCCAGCGCACGCTGCTGGTCGCCGCCGCCCCCGGCGGCCTGGCCGGCGGCCCGCCGCCGCTGCCGCTCGATCTCCTGCTGCTGGCGGCGCGCCAGCTCCTTGAGCTTCTCGGCCAGCGCGTCGATGCGCTGTTCGGCCTGCGCGCTGGCGGCGCTCGACGTGGTCTCGTACTGGTTGGCCATCTTGTCGAGTTCCATCTCGAACAAGTCCGCCAGGTCCTCGGCGATCGACCCGGCCTGGCCACCGCCGCCCCCGCCGCCCGACTGCTGCCCGGTCTGCACCTGCAGCTCGTACTCCTCCTCGGCCTGCTGGAGGAACTGGAGCGCCTTCTGCTCGGCCGGCATGGCTCCGTCGGGGCTCCGCGTGTTCAGCTTGGCCTCCGCCGCCTTCATCTGCTCGACCGCCTTGGGGAGGAGATCGGCGATCTTCTGGAACGACGGGTCCGGCGCGACGAGCCGGGAGTTCATGCGGCTCACCAGGCCCTCGACCTGCTCGCGCAGGCGGCCCTGCGAGAGGCCGAGCACCACGGTCGACTCCCGCAGCTTGTCGCCGGACAGCGTCTTCTTCTCGCGGACGACGTTGAACGTGGCGGCGATGATCTGGCGCTGCTGCTCGGAGAGCGCGCCCACCTCGGCGCCGCCGCCCCCGCCCCCGCCGCCCCCGCCCGCCATGGACGTGGCGGGCTTGAAGTCCTTGCCGAACGGACGCACGCGCAGGAAGTAGATGTCGCTCGTGGCCTGCTTCCCGCCGCCGGCGTCGTTGTCGGACGCCCGGGCGTAGTAGCTGACGGCGTCGCCGGCCTGCACGCCCAGTTCCTCGAGGTAGAACGTGTGGCCGGCCGTGACCTCCTCCAGCCGGCGGGCGCCGCGGTAGAGCGGCACGGTCTGCTCGGGACCGCCGTTGACGGAGTACACGAGCTCCAGGCCCTTCACGCCGAAGTCGTCGTCGGCCCGCGCCTCGACCAGGAACTCCTCCACGGGCGTGGCGTTGGTGTCGCGGCCCGGCTTGGAGATCGAGACCGTCGGCGCCATGTCGTCCAGCACGTCGATCACGTACTGCGGCGAGGCCGTCACCATCGTGCCGTCGGGACCCTGCAGGCCCACGCGGTAGAAGCCGTCCTTGTCGGCCACGAAGCGGCCCGTCAGCGTGCCGTCGGCGCCGGCCGTGAGCGGCATCTGCGTGGTCTCGTGCAGCGTCAGCTGGCCGGCCGGCGTGGGCATGGTCGGCGTGATGGTGACGAGGACCTCGGTGCCGGTCAGCACCACGACGTCGCCCGCGTCCTCCACGACGCGGGGCTCGAGGCCCGTGTAGGCCGGGAAGCGGTATTCGAGGTCGATGCGCTGGGCGTAGGGCAGGTCCACGACGTCGAGCGTGAAGGTGGGCGAGCGCACCCCTTCGGCCTCGGCCAGGAACTCCAGCTTCGCGTCGAGGTCGAAGATCATGCCCTCGAACGCGCCGTCCTCGTTCTTCACCATCGGCACGCGCTCGAAGTCCGTGGCGTCGCCCTTGCGCACGAGGAGCACCGCGTCGTCGGCCGTGAAGCCGCTGAGCGTCGCCGTGAAGAGCTGATCGGCGCCGCGCGGGACGGCGCCGGACCCGGGCGTCAGCGTGATGCGGTACGGGACCGCCGCCTCGAGGTCCGACGTCCACGAGAACATCGCCGACAGGCCCAGGCGCAGGTAGGCGGGACCGAACAGGAAGACGGCCGCCGCCAGCACCGTCGCGCCCGCGGCCAGCAGCGCGTACTTCTTCGCCTCCGGCCGATCGATCTGCCGGCCGGCGTCCACGTCGCGGCAGCGGGCGATGGCCTCCTCGACGAGCTTCGCCACCAGCGCCGGGGAGTGCTCGCCCGTGTCGCCGCGCCGTTCGGCGCTCATGGCGCTCAGCAGCAGGTTGTTCAGCGACGGCTCGTGCTCCTCGAGGTACAGGGCGACCCGTTCGTCGCTGACCTCGGTACGCCAGGGCCGGACGATCCAGAACCACGCCACGCCGGCGATGGCGGCGAGGGTCAGGATGCGGAAGGTGAGAATGGCGCCGGGCGTGAAGCGCAGCGCCTCGAGCGCGAGGCTCGCGGCGAGCAGGACGACCGCGCCGGCGACGAGGGCGCGGAGCAGGCCGCGGACGATCAGCTTCCGGCGCCAGCCGGCCCTGACCTCACGGATGACGTCGGCCACGCCGCCGACGCCCGACACTGGTCGCTCGTGGAGCATCGCTCCCCCCGTGACGCGTCCTCGCGTCCGTTACGCGGCTCCGCCCGACAGGCGGCTGGCCACGACCGATTCGCCGATAAGGAGCAGCATACCCGCAAGCAGCAGGTACCACCACAGGCGCTGGGATTGTTCCGTCACGTCGTCCCGCATGGGCGTGCCCGCCGCGGGCGCCGCCGACGCGGACGCGCCGCCGCCCGTCACCGCGTTGGTCACGGCCGCCGGGTCGAGCCCCGCCAGGTCCGACTCGACGAGGTCCACGTTGGCGGCCACGATGGCACCCGCCTGCGCGTCGGTGCCCGCGTCCCGCACCTCGTAGAAGCCGGGCTGCGACACCTCGAAGGCGTCGTCCCGGGCGGCGTCCAGCGGCAGCCGGCTGCCGTCGGGCGCGACGGCCACGCGCGGCCGCGACGTGTCGGCGGGCAGGTCGGGCGTGGCCACCAGGCCCACGGTGAGCGACGTGGGGCGATCTTCGAACCCGGCCAGCGTCCGGACGAGCTGGTGAACGAAGGGCAGGAACACCGGCTTGAGCGCCAGGTCGTTCCACGACAGGTCCACGCTGGACGTCCACGCCATCACGCGCCCGCGGCCGAGGCCCGCCGTCACGAGGGCCGGCAGCCCGTCGTCGAAGCGCGCGAGCACCTGGACCCCGTCGGCGGCCGTCAGCCGCCGGTAGCCGTACACCCGGACCGACGAGAAGTCGCCGCTGCGCGGCGCGCGGAACGGCGCGAAGACGGCGTGGCCGAACTCGAGGCCGCTCAGCCGGCCCGCCTCGCCGCGCGTGCGGTCCACGGGCGCGGCCAGCGTGCCCGGCCAGCCGGGCGCCTGCGGCCACGAGGCGCGCGGCCCGGCCACGAGCAGCACGCCGCCGCCGCGCTCCGCGAAGCCCTGCACGCGCGCGGCCACCGCGTCGCCCAGCGGGGCGTCGTGCACGATCAGCACGGCCGCCGCCTGCAGCGCCTCGTCGGTCACCTGGTCGATCGTCACGGCCCGGACGTCGAAGCGCGGCGACTCGCCGATGGCCAAGGCCCGGCGCAGGTACGTGTCGTCGGCCGCGCGGCCCGCGGCCGAGGCCAGGAGCACCGCCACGGGGCGCGTCGGCGCGAGCACGAAGTGGAAGGCGTTGTCCGCGGCCAGCGCGTCGTCCGCCAGCCGCACCACGGCCCGCGTGGGCGACGGCGCGATGGTGAGGGGCGCGAAGGACACCGAGGCCGAGGCCTGCGCCGCCGCGGTCACCCTGACGGTCTCCACGGCGCGCCCGTCGATCTCGAGCGTGAGCGGGACGTTCGACGCGGGCTCCGTGCCGCGGTTCGTGACGCCGGCCGTGATCGTCGCCCGCTCCTGGCCCTCGAAGCGTGCGCGGCGGATGCCCACGGGCGTCACCGCGAGGTTCCTCGTGTCCGTGTCCGTGATGGCGACCGGCCTGAAGGTGGCGCCGCCGGGGAGCCGGTCGTCGTCGCTGGCGGTCCACGCCAGCTTCTGGAAGTCGCTGACCAGCACCACCTCGCGGCGCGGCCGCGACGACTCCGCGACGATCGTGCCAGCGACCTTGAGCGCGGGCGCGAAGCGCGTGGCCTCGGCGCCCGGACGCGCGGCGGCAATCGCCGCCGTGAGCCGCGACCGGTCGTCCACCGACTGCAGCGCGATCTCGGCCGTCGAGCCGAAGAGGACGAGGCTCGCGCGATCGCCGGCGCCGAGGGCGTCCACCACGGCCTGGGCGGCCGCCTGCGCCCGCGTCCACCGGGTGCCGTAGCCCATGCTGTACGAGCGATCGAGCAGCACCACCACCTCGCGGGCCCCGCCGGTCGCCGCCGCCGTCGTGCCGCGCACGAACGGCCGCGCGAAGGCGGCCACGATGAGGGCCAGCGCCGCCAGGCGCATCGCCAGGAGCGCCCAGTGCCGGATCTTCCGCCGGCGGACCGACTCGTACGGCACCCGGCGGACGAACATCAGCGACGGGAAGGCGATGATCGTGTTCTTCTCGCGCTGGATCAGATGGATCAGGACCGGCACGGCCAGGGCGGCCAGTCCGGCGAGGAAGAGGGGCAGCAGGAACGACACGGCGGCGTCTGGTCCGGATCAGGGGGCCATGGCCCGGTGGCGGCGGAAGGCGGCCTCGGTCACGGCTACCGCACCCGCGTGGTCCGCTCGCGGAACGAGAGGTAGTCGTGGAGGGCGAAGTCGAGCGGTTTCGAGGTGTCGAGCATCCGGTAGTCGACGTCGCGCTGGGCCGCCTTGGCGGCCAGCGTCTCGATGTGCGCGCGGATGAGCGCCTGGTACTTGTCCCGGAACGACTCCGGGACGACGGGCAGCTGCTCGCCGGTCTCGAGGTCCTCGAAGGCCGACGGATCGGTGAAGGGGAACTCGAGCTCGTTCGGATCGAGCACGTGGAACACGATGACGTCGTGGCCGCGGAAGCGCATCGGCGCGATCGCGTCGAAGATCGCATCGGGCTCGTCGTACAGGTCCGAGATGAGGGCGATGACGCCGCGGCGGCCGAAGTGCTCGGCCAGGCGGCGCAGCGGTTCGGCCAGCTGGCCCTGCCTCGTGGCCTGCACCCGGTCGAGCGTGTGCAGCACGACGTCGAAGTGCTTGGCCGAGGGCGGCACGTAGCTGACGATCTCGTGGTCGAACGTGACCACGCCCACCCGGTCGCGCTGGCGGTGCACCAGGTAAGTGAGGCACGCGCCCAGCGTGCGCGCGTAGTCCAGCTTGGTCACCCGCGGCCCGTAGGCCATCGACGCGGAGATGTCCAGCAGCACCACGAAGTTGGAGTTCGAGTCGGCCTCGAACTCCTTGACGTAGTACTTGTCGGTCCGCGCGAAGACGCGCCAGTCCACGCGGCGGATGTCGTCGCCGGGCACGTAGCCGCGGTGCTCGGCGAAGTCCACCGACGTCCCGAACGCCGGGGACTTGTGGAGGCCGTTGATCACGCCGTCCACGACCGAGCGCGCGACCAGCTCGAGGTTGCCGATGCGGGCGAGGACGGCCGGATCGACGAACTGCGCGCCGGGGATGACGCCGCCGAGCTGCATCGCCTACATCCCCGATCGCGGCGTGGGCACCGACTCGAGCAGCCTGTCCACCACCATGTCCGACGTCATGCCCTCCGACTGCGCGTGGAAGTTGATGAGGACGCGGTGCCGGAGCACCGGGTGGGCCAGCGCGCGGATGTCGTCGAACGTGACGTGGTAGCGCCCGCTCGTGAGCGCCCGGGCCTTGGCCGCGAGCACGAGGTACTGCGCGGCGCGGACGCTGGCGCCGAACGACACCCACTTCTTGACCGTCTCGGAGGCGGTGCCGCCCTTGGGCCGGCTGGCGCGCACGAGCGCCAGCGCGTAGCGCATCACGGGCTCGGCCACCGGGACCCGGCGGACCAGGCGCTTGAAGGCGATGAGGTCGGCGCCGTCCACGGTGCGCTCGAACTGCGGGTCCAGGACGGCGGTCGTCGTCCGCACCACGTCGTACTCCTCGTCCTCGGGCGGGTGGTCGATGACGATGTGGAACATGAAGCGATCGAGCTGCGCCTCGGGCAGCGGGTACGTGCCCTCGAGCTCGATCGGGTTCTGCGTGGCGAACACGTAGAACGGCTCCTCGAGCGTGTAGGTGCGGCCCTGGATGGTGACCCGGTGTTCCTGCATCGCCTCGAGCAGCGCCGACTGGGTCTTCGGCGGCGTGCGGTTGATCTCGTCGGCCAGCAGGATGTTGGTGAAGATCGGCCCGGGCGCGAACACCATCTGCCGCCGGCCGGTCGCCGGATCCTCCTGGATGATGTCGGTGCCCGTGATGTCCGACGGCATCAGGTCCGGCGTGAACTGGATGCGGTTGAACTTCAGGTCCACCACGCGCGCCAGCGTGTGGATGAGGAGCGTCTTGGCCAGGCCCGGCACGCCGATGATCAGGCTGTTGCCGCCGACGAACAGGGTGTAGAGCACCTGTTGCAGCACCTCGTCCTGGCCGATGATCAGCTTCTTCAGCTCCTGCTTGATGCGGAGCTGGCCCTGATTCATCCGATCGGCGAGCGCGATGTCGTCCGGCGCGCTCAGATCCATGGGTGTGTTCGCCGTCTCGCTCACGCAGCCGCCTCCGTCTTCGTCACTGGGCGCGCGCGAGCCGCGCCTGGGGATCTGTGCGGACCGGTCCCCGGCCCCCGCACTCAGTGCGTCATACCGTACACGATGTAGTTCACGCCGAACTTGTAGGCCTCGTTCGACAGGTCGATCGGCACCCACCCCGTGTCGGAAAACTCCCAATACTCGCCGATGTCGTTGTTGTAGTTCGCAATCACCTGTAACCGCCGCGACGGGTCGTTGTCCTCGAACACCCCGAAGAAGACCGGCGTGAGCCCGCCGTAGGGTGACACGAAGCGCGCCGGGTCGATCTCGAAGAACGCATGGAAGATCGGATGGTCGGCCGTCAGCTCCACGAGGGTCTGGGCCGGCAGCACCCGCCGCATCTGCTGCTCGAAGTTGTACCAGTGCTCCTGGCGGAAGTCGTCGAAGATGACGAAGCCGCCCTTGGCCAGGTAGGCGCGCAGGCCCGCCACCTCGGCGTCCTCCAGGGTCCAGAAGCCCGGCTCGGACATGTACGCCACCGGGTAGTTGAAGAGGTCCGGGTCGTCCAGCGTCAGGATCGCGCTCTCCTCCAGATGGGGGCGCAGGAGCGTGATCTCCTCGAGGATCCGCATCAGGTGGCGGTCGGCCCGCGGGTAGTCGTGGTGCCAGGGCGGCTCGCGGCGGAAGCCCCGGAAGCCCCCGGCCAGGCCCGGCATGCGGTAGCGGAGGCGCACGAAGGCGAAGCGGCCGTCGTAGGGGACGTAGACGTTCTCGTCCACGGCCGCGGGGCCCCGCCGGAACTGCTCGCCCCGGAAGGGCTGCTGGGCCGCCGAGCCCGCCGCGGCCGCCACGGCCAGGACGGTGGCCAGCGCCGTCGCGCGTCCGGCCGTGCGCCGGCTAGGACAGGCCGACGGCACGCCGGTACCCCCATTCGGCGCTGAGCAGCCCGAGGAGCAGGAGGAGCACGATCGGCGCGTTCCACAGCTCGCGCTCTTCGACCGACGTGATGCCGCGGCCCGTGTACTTGATGTCCTCGACGAGCGCGTCGGCGGTCTCCGGCGTGTAGGCCCGTCCGCCCGTGTCGTCGGCCAGCCGGGTGAGCGCCGCCATCTGTCGGGTGGCTTCGGCGAACTCGGCGTCGCCGGGGCCGGCGTTGACGTGGGCCGTGGAGCGGCCGAGCGACGTCTCGCCGCGCGTGGCCTCCACCGTCGCCTCGTACCAGCCCGCGACGCTCGTGGGCGCCGTGCCCGTGTAGACGCCGTCGCGCTGGCCGTTCCACGTGAGGGGCACGGCGGCCGTGGAGCCGTCGGGCGCCGTCACCGTGGCCGTGACCGTCGCGTCGTTCACGGCGACGAACGACGCGTCGGCCACCTCCGCCGTGAGGGCGAGGGGCTGTCCCGGGTCCACGCGGTCCGCGGCGGTCGTGAGCTCCACGGGTTCGGGCACGCCGTCGACCAGCCACCGCATGAGCTGCCGCACGAAGATCTCGTGCGTCTGGTCCTCCACGGGGATGGTCGCGTGCATCTGCCACAGCCACGAGTCCTGCGGCGTGAAGGCGCCGGACTTGCCGCGCCCGAACCGCTGGAAGGCGAGGACGGGCCGCTCCCGCCGGCCGTCGGCCGCCGCCAGCAGCGTGGTGGCGCCGGCCTTCACGGTGTCCACCGAGTTCACGGTGGTCAGTTCCGGCAGCTCCGTCCAGCGCGTGGCCGAGGCCGCCTCGGTCGGGGCGATCTGCGACACGGCGTGGCCGTTGCCCGCGCGCGTCGGCCGGACGGCGATCCGCGTCACGATCGGCTCGGCCGGGGGCGTCATGCGCGTCAGCTCCACCGGCAGGGCGTCGCCGAGGGCCGTGCCCGCGTAGCCGCCCTCGCTGAACGAGCGCGGACCGCCGAGCATCAGGAGCCCGCCGCCGCGCCGGTCCACGAACTCGGTGAGCATCGCGAGCTGGTCGCCGGTGAAGGCCGCCGCCTCGATGCTGCCCAGCACCACCCCGCGGTACTTGAAGAGCTCGTCGCGCGACTTCGGGAAGCCGCCGATGAGCTCGTCGGGATCGTCCACCTCGAGGCGCATGTACTTGTTGTCGGCCGTCCGCTGGAGGACGACGAGCTGGAGGTGCTTGTCCTCGTCCACGGCGCGGCGCAGGAACTTCATCTCGAAGCGCGGCTCGCCCTCGAAGTAGAGGATCTTCTCGCGCTCGTCGCGGACGTCCACCAGCACGTCGCGGACGTTGTTCTCGGCCAGGAGCTCGCCCGGCTGGGGCGCCACGCGGAACGTGAACACGCGCGGCCCCGGGTCCTCCGCCGTGAAGCGGACGCGCACGGTGGTCGGCTGGCCGTCCGGCGCCACCGTGAAGGCCTGGCTGCCCACGAGCCGGCTGCCGTCGAGGACGTCCACCGTCAGCGACTGGCCCGCGAAGCCGTGGGCCGTGACCAGCGCGTCGAGGAGCAGCGTCGTGCCGGCCAGCACCGTCCGGGGGGCCGTGACCCGGCCCACCTGGATGTCGCGCTCGGCCGCGTCGCGCCCGACGCCGATGGCGAACACGGGCACGCCGGCGGCCTTCAGGGCGAGGAGCGACGGCTCCACGGCGTCGCCCGTGGTGTCGGCGCCGTCGCTCACCACGACGAGCCCGGCCAGGGGCACGCCCGCCAGCTGCTGGCGCGCCTCGTCCAGGGCCGCGGCCAGGCGCGTGTTGGTGCCGTCGAAGGTGAGATCGCTGGCGGCCGGCGCCGCGTTGACGCCGCTCGAGAAGCGCATCGTGCGCACCGTGAAGCGTTCGCCCAGCGCGCGGCGCAGCCCCTGGTCGGCCGCGCCGAACTGCTCCACGGCGTAGCGGCTCCGCGGCTGCCCGCCGTAATCGGCGATGCGCATGCTGCGGGAGTCGTCGAGCAGGACGCCGACGACGTTCTGGTGGGGCACGGCCGCGCGCAGGACCAGCATCGGCCGGAACAGGCACAGCAGCAGGAGGGCCACGAGCGCCGTGCGCAGGCCCACGAGCACCACGCGGTCGCGGGTGGTGAGCCGCCGCGGGGCGCGGCGGTACGTGATGACGGTGGCGCCGATGGCCACCACCGCCAGGCCCGCGGCCAGCAGCACGCCCGGGGGCGGGGCCAGCCGGAACTCGCCTTGGCCGAGGACGACCCACCGGACGCCGAGGAGCAGAGAAGAGAGCGTGTCGAGCACTGGCTGGTCGTCCGGGCGGTGCGCCCAGGGCCGATTCTATTCCCCTTCGACGCCGGCGCAACGGTTCTGGTCGCGTGGGTCCTGGGATACGATGCCGCCCGGAACGCTGGAGGACCCATGACTCGACGACTGGCTGGCGCGCTCGTGCTCGTCGCGATCGCGATCGGCGCGTGGCCCGGGCGCGAGGCGCTCACGGCGCAGCCCGCGCCGGCCGCGGACCTCGTGCTGGTCAACGGCAAGGTGATCACGGTGAACCCGCAGGACGCGATAGCCGAGGCGGTCGCCATCCGGGCCGGGCGCATCGTGGCCGTCGGCACCACGGCCGAGATCCGGGCGCTGGCCGGCGCCGCCACCGAGCTGGTGGACCTGGGCGGCCGGGCGGTCACGCCCGGGCTCATCGACGGCCACGTGCACTTCACCGAGGTGGATGCCCTGTACAACGTCGACCTGGGCGACCCGGCCATCACGTCGATGGACGACGTCCTGGCGCGCGTCGCGGCCCAGGTGGCGAAGACCCGGCCCGGCGAGTGGATCCGGGGACGGGGCTGGGACGAAGGGAAGCTCAAGGAGCGGCGCCACATCACGGCCGCCGACCTCGACAAGGTCGCCCCCAACAACCCGGTGTGGCTCACCAACACCACCGGCCACTACGGCGTCGGCAACAGCTACGCCATGAAGATCGCCGAGCTCCGGAAGGGCACGCCCGATCCGCCCGCCGGGACCATCCTGCACACCGACGACGGCGAGCCCAACGGCGTGCTGCTGGAGGCGGCCCAGAACCTCATCACGCGCCACGTCCCGCCGATGACCCGCGAGCAGCAGAAGGCGGGCATCGCCCGGATCGTCCAGGATTTCAACGCGGAGGGCATGACCGGCGCGAAGGATCCCGGCATCTTCGAGCTGAAGTGGGAGCTCTACAACGAGCTCCTGAAGGAAGGCCGCCTCACCGTGCGGGTCTTCGCGCTGTGGGCCGGGCCGCGGCGGCTGGAGGACGCGCCCGCCGTGCAGCGCCGCGTGAACGCGAACCCGCGGCCGCCGGCGTCGCTCGGCGACGGCATGCTCTTCTCGGGCGGCGTGAAGATGTACATGGACGGCAGCGGCGGCGCCCGCACCGCCTGGATGCACGAGGACTGGAACAGGAACCTCACCGACGTGGACACGGGGAACGTCGGCTACCCGGCCACGCCGCCGGACCAGTACCGGGCCATCGTCACCGGCTTCCACGACAACGGCGTCCACGTCAGCACGCACGCCATCGGCGATCGGGCCATCGACTGGGTGGTCGACACCTACGCGCAGGCCATCGCGAAGACGCCCACCAAGGGCCTCCGGCACGGCATCATCCACGCCAACGTGCCGAGCGATCACGCCATCGACGAGATGGCGCGGCTGCAGCGCGACTACGACGCGGGCTATCCCGAGGCCTCGGCCGGCTTCATGTGGTGGATCGGCGACAACTACGCCGGCAACTTCGGGCCGCGGCGCAACCTGCGGATGAAGCCCCTGCACACCTGGCTCACGCGCGGGATCCGCTGGGCCGGCGGTTCGGACTTCGCCGTGACGCCCTACGCCGCGCGCTACGGCCTGTGGGCGTCGGTGGCCCGCGAGACGCTCAACGGCACGTTCGGCAAGACGCCGTTCGGCATGGACGAGGCGGTGGATGTCCGCACGGCGCTCAGGTCCTACACGATCTGGGCGGCGCACCAGATCTTCCTCGACGACCGCGTCGGGTCGATCGAGGTGGGGAAGGACGCCGACCTGGCCGTCTGGGATCGCGACCCGTACACCGTCCCGACGGCCGCGCTGAAGGACATGAAGGCGGAACTGACGCTCGTCAAGGGCCGCGCCGTCCATCGCGGCGCGGCGTTCCCGGCCCCGTCGCGCGGGCGATGATCGACGAGCCCGCCGGGCCCGGCCCGCCGCCGCCGGACGACGACGCCCGCGTCCCGGCGCCGGCGGAGGCGCACGCCGCGGCGGTGCCCATCGCGCGGCGCATGGCCGCGAACCCCGCGTTCTTCCCGCTGTGGCTGCGCCGCCGGCCGGGTCCCGACGTCCGCATGCCGATGGTGGGCTGGTTCGATCCGGCCCAGCTCGTCGCCACCGGCCTCAAGAGCCTGGTCTCGCTGGCCGTCGGCGAGCGGAGCGACCGGCGCATCGTGCAGGCGCTGGCCGCCCGGCGGCAGGAGTACTACGACCACACCGTCCACTACCGCGACCACCCGCGCGGCCCGCAGCCGCTCCGGGACCGGCCGCGCGACGAGATCTGGATCGACTTCGTCTGCGACACCGGCGACGGCTGGAACTCCACCTACGCCGTCGCCTACGCGGCGGCCCAGCGCGCGCTCCGGGTGCGCGACGGCCTCGCGCACCACGACCTGCCCCGGGGCGACGTGCTGGTCTTCGGCGGCGACGAGGTGTATCCGACCCCCAGCCGCGAGGCCTACCAGCGCCGCCTAGTCGCGCCCTACGCGGCGGCGTTCGGCGACGACGAGCCGGCCGAGCGCCCGCACGTGTACGCGGTGCCCGGCAACCACGACTGGTACGACGGGCTGTCGGCCTTCACGCGGCTCTTCTGCTCGGACATCGGCGGCCGCCGGCTCGCCGGCTGGTGGACGCGCCAGCGCCGGAGCTACTTCGTGCTGAAGCTGCCGCACCGCTGGTGGCTGGTGGCGAGCGACGGCCAGCTCCAGAGCGACCTCGACGTGCCCCAGATCGAGCACTTCCGCGACATCGCCCAGCGCTACATGCAGCCCGGCGACCGCGTGCTCCTGTGCCTCTCGGTGCCCGCGTGGATCTACGCGCAGAAGTACCGCACGATGGGCCGCGTCTTCGACGAGACCGATCTCATCTACCTGCGCGAGGAGGTCTTCGCGAAGCGGGGCATCGACGTGAAGCTCTATCTCGCGGGCGACCTGCACCACTACCGCCGCCACCAGGAGACGCCGGAGTCGGCCGGCGGCGCCGAGCCCGTCCAGAAGATCACGGCCGGCGGCGGCGGCGCCTTCCTCCATCCCACGCACGAGGAGGACGTGTCGCTCCTGCGTGAAGAGGCGATTGGCGACGACGTCCGCGCCCGGGCCTTCGCGCTCGCGCACAGCTACCCGGCGCCGGCACAGTCGTCCCGCCTGGCCTGGCGCAACCTCGCCTTCCCCTGGACGAACCCGAAGTTCGGCATCGTGCCCGCCACGCTGTACCTGATGACGGCGTGGCTGGTCGGCGCGGCGGCCGCGGGCGAGGCGCCGTCCAACCCCTGGCAGGCCCTCAACGTCACGGTGCGGGCCTTCAGCACCCACCCGGGCCTGGGCCTGTGGTGCGGCGGCATCGTGCTGGCGTTCCTGGCCTTCACCGACACGCACAGCCGGCTCTATCGGGTGCTCGGCGGCCTGGCGCACGCAGGCGCCCACCTGACGGCGATGTTCTACCTGGGCTGGGGCGCGCTGGACCTGGCCACCCGGTGGCTCTCCGCCACCGGCGTGGTCCGCGCCGCGCTGGCCGGCGCCGGGACGTTCGCCGGCGGCTGGATCGCCGGATCGCTCGTCACCGGCATCTACCTCCTGGTCTCGGTGAACGTCTTCGGCCGCCACAGCGAGGAGGCGTTCAGCGCGATGCGCATCCAGGACTTCAAGCACTTCCTCCGGCTGCACGTGGGACGCGACGGGCGCCTCACGATCTGGCCCGTCAGGATCGAGCGGGTGCCGCGCCGCTGGCGCGACCGCCGCCCTGAAGACCTCACGATGTCGCGCGTCGTCCCCGACGACCCGCTCGTCGCCGAGCTCATCGAGCCGCCGGTCCGCCTGGGGTGAGGACGGGCCGCCGCCGCGCGGCCGCCCGGCCTGCGCTCCGTGCCGCCGGCCGGGCTACGATAGCCGCGTGAGGGTGGTGCCGGTGCGGATCTGGCTCGCCGCGGCCGTGGTGGCGAGCCTCGCCGCGTGCGCCGGAAGCGCCTCGGCCGGGATCGGCGCCGCGCAGGCCGCGCCGCGGGCGCCCTATACGCCCACGGTGCGCTACGCGCAGATCCCCGGCGACGTCCCGAATCCCGAGCGCGGGTTCTTCCGTCAGTTCACGCCGTTCTGGCTGGGCACCGAGGAGCAGCCCTTCGACGACCGTACGCTCGCGGCGGTCCGCGCCGAGGGGCTCACGATGATCCGGGCCTACTTCGTCATCGACGAGTTCAGGACCTCGCCCATCACGCGCGCCGCGCTGGACCACATCGACGCCGACTTCGCCGCCGTCCGGCGCGCGGGGCTCAAGATCGTCCCGCGCTTCACCTACAACTTCCCCGGCATCGGCCGCGCCGCCGACGCCAGGGACGCGTCGCTGGACCAGGTGCTCGGCCACCTCGACCAGCTCGCGCCCGTGCTCGCCGCCAACGCCGACGTCATCGCCTTCATGGAGACCGGGTTCGTAGGCGCGTGGGGGGAGTGGCACGCCTCGTCGTCGGGCCTGCTGGCGCCCGACCACAGCCTCAACACGAGCTCGGCCGCGATCCTGGCGCGCCTGCTCTCGGTGCTGCCGGCCACGCGGATGACGGCCCTCCGCTACGCGTTCCACAAGGAGCAGCTCTACGGGCCCGCGCCCCTCACGCCAGCCGACGCCTATCGCGGGTCGTCCCAGGCGCGCGTCGGCGCCCACAACGACTGCTTCGCCTCGGGCCCGACCGACACCGGCACCTACTCGCCGCCGTCGCGCTTCCCGCAGTCGATCGACGCGCTGAAGACCTACCTGAGCCTGGACAACCGGTTCGTGCCGCAGGGCGGCGAGAGCTGCGGCGCCGACGGCGATCCAGTGGTCTACGCGGAGCCCGAGGCCCACTGCGCGAGCGCCCTCGTCGATCTCGCGCGCATGCGCTGGAGCACCCTGCACCTCGGCTATCACCCCGCCGTCATCGCGCTGTGGCAGCAGGAAGGCTGCTTCGACGAGATCCGATCCCGGCTGGGCTACCGCTTCCGGCTGCTCGACGCGCACGTGCCGGTGCAGGCGCAGGCCGGGCGGCGGTGGGCGATGGCGCTGCGCCTGACGAACGACGGCTGGGCCGCCCCGTACAACCCGCGGCTCGTGGAGCTCGTGCTTCGCCACGAGGGCAGCGGCCGCCTGGTGCGGTTTCCGCTCACCGAGGACCCGCGGTTCTGGGGTCCGGGCGAGACGCGGCTGATCTCGTTCGCGACCGTGCTGCCGCCGGACCTCGAGGACGGCGACTACGACGTGCTGCTCGACCTGCCCGATCCCGAGCGCGGGCTGTACGGGGTGCCCGCCTACAGCATCCGGCTCGCCAACGACGGCGTGTGGGATCCGGCGACGGGCTTCAACGATCTCCACGCCCGCGTGCACGTGCGTCTCCTGGAGGCGCGGGGCGCCAGCCGGTGCACGGCCGGAGACGGCCGGCGCGACCCCGCCCGCCGCTGCCCCTGACGGCCGCCGCCGGGCCCGCCGGCCGGGCGGGGCCGTGATACAACGGGCGCTCGCGGACCCAGGAGCGATGGCGCGGCATCGGTGCGTGCGGCGGCGGATCGCGCGGGCGGCGGCGGCCGTCTGCGCCGCGGTCCTGCTGTCGGCGCCGTCCGCGCAGGAGCGCCGGCCCCCGTCGCTCGTCGCCAGGATGCACGCCTACCTCGATGCGTACGAGGTCGAGCTGAGCGCGCTCATCGCCGACGAGGCGTTCGTCCAGCGCACGTCGTTCACGAGCGAGTACGGAAACAGCCGCGTGTCCGAGCGGCGCCAGCTCGTCTCCGAGGTCGGGTTCCTCCGCCTGCCGGGTGGGCTGGCGTGGCTGGGGCAGCGCAGCGTGCAGCGCGTGGACGGCCGGCTGGTGAGGAGCGAGGCGGATCACCTCGACCAGGCGTTTGCGACGGCCGGCCCGAATCTGTTCGCGCGCGCCAGGGCCATCGCCGACGCCAACGCGCAGTACAACCTGGGGCACCCGCGCAGCCTGAACCTGCCGACCCTGCCGCTCGATCTGCTCGGACGCCGCCGGGCGGCGGGCTTCGTGACGACGCTGCAGGGCACCACGTCGATCGCCGGCCACCGAACGACCCGCCTGCTGCTGAACGAACACCCGCCCGGCGGCATCATCGCGTCCGACGACGGCCTGTTCGTCCGGGCGGACGTGCGCGCCTGGGTGCGCGACGACGGCGCCGTGCTCCGGGCCCACGTCACCCTGCATGCCCCGGCCGGCCGCGGCCGCCACGAGGTGCGTGTCGACTTCCGCGACGAGCCCGACCTCGGGCTGCTGGTGCCGGTCCGGCTGTCGGAGACCTACGACGGCCGCCCCAGCGGCGAAGGCGTCGCCACCTACACCCGCTTCCGGCGGTTCACCACCTCCGGACGCCTGGTTCCGCCGCCTCCGATTCGTTGACGACCCGCGGCGCGACCAGGAGCGGTGCGCGCCGCCCGCACACGCAGCGGGGCCGGTCCTCGCCGGACCGGCCCCGCCCCGCCTGGTCCCTTCCGCCCCCCCGCGGTCGGGACGCTGCGACGATGTCTACGGCTTGATGACGTTGGCGATGTCGACGTTTCTGAGCGGGCCGTCGATGAGGGCGGACCGGCCCCGGGCGGTCGACGCGCCGCGTCGAGCGCGGCCAGCGTGAGGCCCCACTGCGCCGCGCGGATGACTGAAGAGTGCATGTGACGTCTCTGCTCCGACGGACCGACGGCCCGGGGATGGGCACAGGGCCGGTGACGCGACCTGGCACACGAGACCTTGAGACCGCCGGTCTGGCCGGGCCGGAACAGGTTTCGGGCCCGGCCGCCGGCCGCCACGGTTCCCCGGTCCGTCCCGCCGCCGGTCACGGCGCCGCGCGGGAGCCGGACGGCTCGCGGATAATCCGGACGTGGCCCGCTATCGCTTCGCGGACGTCGAGCTGGACGTCGACCGCTTCGTCGTCACGCGCGCGGGCCAGCGCCGGGCGCTCGAGCCCAAGGCCCTCGAGGTGCTCCGCGTCCTCGTGGAGCGGCCGGGCCGCCTGGTGAGCCGCGACGAGCTGCTCGACGCGGCATGGCCAGGCGTTGCCGTGACGCCCAACGCGCTCACGCGGGTCGTGGCGCAGTTGAGGCGCGAGCTGGGCGACGAGGCGGGTGATGCGAAGTACATCGAGACGGTGCCCACGCGGGGCTACCGCTTCATCGCGCCGGTGGACGTGCTCCCGGCGGCCGTGTCCGCCGGCCCCGTCGTGCCCGCCCCGGCGCGCGGACCCGCGTCCCCGGCGTACGGCGAACCGCCGCCGCTGGCGGTGCCCGCGCCTGGCATGCACCGGCGGCGGGTGGGGTGGGCGTCCGTCGCGCTCGCGGCGGGCGCGGCCGCCGTCGTGGCCGCCGTCCTGCTGGCCCGCTCCGGTCCCCCGGTGCCCGCCGCGCCGGCGACGGCGGACCCCGCGCCGATCGCCCGCATCGCCGGCGAAGCCGGCGAGGTCAGCGCCGCGATCTTCTCGCCTGACGGCCGATGGCTGGCCCTCGTGTCGGATCGGAGCGGGGACGACGAGATCTACCGACGGGACCTGTCGGCCGCCACCTCCACGCCGGTGACGGCCGACGGCATGCGCAACGTCCACCCGTCGTGGTCGCCGGATGGATCCGCCATCGCCTACCACTCGGTGATCCGGAAGGGGATCTGGGTCATTCCGGTCGCCGGCGGCGCCGCGCGGCAGGTGGCCGCCCTCGGATCGCGTCCGGCCTGGTCGCCGGACGGGGCGTGGATCGCGTTCCAGTCCGATGAGCTCCTCGCCGACATGGCGCAACCTGGATCACGGCTCTGGATCGCGCCGGCCGACGGCCGCGGCCCGGCGCGGCCGCTCACGACCGAGGGCGACCCGCCCGGCGGGCACGGGGCGCCGCTCTGGGCGCCGTCCGGCGCCGAGGTCTACTTCATGGCTTTCCGCAACGGCCCCATCGACATCTGGTCCGTGCGCGTCGCGACGGGCCTCGTCACCAAGCGGACGAGCGCGCTGTCGTTCCGCCTCCAGGCCCTGGTGCCGACGCCGTCGGGTCTGAGCGCGATCGGGCCCGACCGCTTCATGGGCGCCCGGACGCTGCTGAGCGTGCCGGTGGGCGACGAGGCGCCCCTGTCCCCGCTGCCGACCATCCTTGCCGACCTGCCCGACGACATCCTCGGGCTGTCGCTCGCCCCGGGCGGCCGCACCGCCGCCGTCGTCGTCGCCGACTACCGGAAGGCGGTGCGGGCGGTGCCGGTGACCGCCGCCGGCGCGCCGCGGGGCGAGCCGCGGACCATCGGGGACGGGGGGCATCCGGCCGTCTCGCCGGACGGCGCGTGGGTCGCGTACGACCGCGGCGCCGAGGTGCACGTCGTTGCGATCGACGGGAGCGCGGACCGCGTCGTCAGGACCGGCGGCCGCCGCGCGGCGTATCCGACGTGGCGCTCGGCGCGGTCGCTCTTCCTGCTCCGATGGACGGGACTGGAGCCGGTGCTGGTGGACGTGGACCTCGAGACGGGCGCCGTCACCGACCGGGTCCGGCTGCCCGAGGCCGCCACCTTTCCCCGCGTGGCGCCCGACGGCGACACGCTGCTCGTCACGCTGGGCGAGCCGCTGGACTCGCTCCTCAAGGGCTCGGTGTCGGCGGGCACCTACGCGCCATGGACGGCGCTCGACGGCTACGCCTTCGGCGTGTGGTCACCCGATGGCCGCCTGATCGCGCTGGAGCGCAAGGTGGGGCCCGACATGCCGATGTACGTGGCCGACGCCCGGACGCTCGCGGCCCGTCCCGTCTCGGCGCCCCGCGGCCAGTACTGGCCGGGGTCGTTCTCGCCGGACGGGAAGTACATCGCGACCGCGGTCGTCGGGCCGGACGGCGTGTGGAACATCGAGAGCATCGAGGTCGCCACCGGCGCCCGGATCCCGGTCACGCACGCGACCTCCACCCGCGTGGTCGGCCGCTATCCCGCGTGGTCGCCCCGGGGCGACCTCATCGTCTACGACGAGACCACGACGGCGGGAGCGCCGTATCTGCTGACGCTGACCCGGCCCGCGGCCCGGTAGCGGCCCCGGCGGCGGCGCCCGCCATCACCACTTCATCACGGCCGCCGCGCCGTTTCCGCGCACCGGCCTCACGACATGCGCGGGGCCCGGGCCGCACCGTGGGCGCATGCCGTCCGCCCGTGCCGCCCTCCTCACGCTCCTGTGCCTGCCACCCGCGTTCCCGGCCTCGGCGTCGTCGTCGATCGCCCTCGAGCCCTTCGGGCGCGGCCTCTGGACGATTGCCGTCGCCGCCGGCCCGTCCGCGCCGGCGTGGCGGTTCCTGGTCGATACCGGCGCCTCCCGCACGGTCCTGGACGCGTCGGCCGCCAGGCGTGCCGGGATTCCGGTCTCGGACGGCGCGCGCCTGATGACGCCGGCGGGCACGGTGGAGGCCGGTCTCGCGACCCTGGCCGGGTTCCGGCTGGGCGACCGCGTGCGCACGGCGCTCCGGGTCGTCGTGGCCGACCTGTCGACACTCGGCCGCGCGCCGTCGCTCGACGGCATCCTCGGCATGGACGTCCTGGACGGCGAGCACGTCGTGTTCGACTTCGACCGGGGCCGTCTCCGCTTCCCGGCATCCGCCGAGGCCGCCGGCCTGTCCGAGGGCACCGCCGTTCCGATCCGTGAGATCGGAGGCCGCCTGCTCGTCGAGGCCCGCGTCAACGGCGCCCCCCGCGACCTGGTGCTCGACTCGGGCGCCGAGGTCGCCGTGATCTACGGCGGGTCCGGGGGCGGCGGGACGTCGCTCGCCACCGCCGGCGGGACGGGCCGCGGCCGGAGCATCGAGGCACTGGTGGCGCTCGCGCGGCTGCCGCTCGGCCTGATGCCGGCCGTGCTGGTCGCGGCGCCCCCGGAAACCACGGGGGCGGGCGGCGTGCTGCCCGCGGCCCGCTTCACGTGGATCCACGTGGATCGCGCCGCGGGCGTGGTGCGCCTCGTCCCGCGCCTGCCGGAGGCCGGTCGCTGAGCGCCCGGCGGCGGCCGCGTCAGTGGTCGGCGTCGCCGCCTTCGAAGCGGTAGCCCAGGCCGAACACGGTGACGATGTGGCGCGGGTGGTGCGGATCCGGCTCCAGCTTCTGGCGCAGCCAGCTCACGTGCACGTCCACCGTGCGGGTCTCGGGCGTGGCCTGGTAGCCCCACACCGCGTCGAGGAGCTGGTCGCGCGAGTAGAGCACGCCGGGGTGGCGCACCAGGTGCGTCAGCAGTTTCAGCTCCTGGGCCGAGACCTTCACCGGGCGTCCGTCGCGCAGCACCTGACCCGCCACGGGCCGGACGACGACGTCCCCGAACCGGTACTCGGGCGGCTCGGCGCGCGTGCGACGCCTGAGCAGCGCCTCGATGCGCGCGAGCAGCTCGCTGCATTCGAACGGCTTGGTGAGGTAGTCGTCGGCGCCGGCCTTCAGCCCCCGGACCTTGTCGGCCACCGCGTCGCGGGCCGTGAGCATCAGCACGGGCGTGTCGGCGCCGTCGCGCCGGAGGTCGCGGCACACGTCGATGCCGTCCCGGTAGGGCAGCATCAGGTCGAGCACGATGACGTCGTAGGCGGCCGCCCGCGCCATGGTCGCCGCGACGCCACCGTCCTCGGCCGTGTCCACGCGGTAGCCCTCGGCGCGCAGCCGATCCGACAGCATCCGCCGGAGGCCCGGCTCGTCGTCGACGACCAGCACGCGGCGTCCTTCGCCCTCGGCCGCGACCGGTCCCCCGCGTCCGTGCTTCATGCCGGCGATTCCGAGAGCGCCGGCAGCACCGGCATCGTGACCGTGAAGCGCGTGCCCGTCGGCTGCACCGCCGACACCCGCACCCGTCCGCCGTGCGACCGCACCACGCGGTGCACCACGCTCAGGCCGATGCCGCTGCCGTCCACCTCCCGCGTGTGCGCCCGCGTGCCGCGGTAGAACGGATCGAAGACGCGCGGCAGCTCCTCGGCCGGGATGCCGGGGCCGTGGTCCTCCACCTCGATGGCGACCTCGCCCGATCGGTCGAGGCGCGCGGAGATCCGAACGGGCCCCCGCTCCCCGTGCTTGATGGCGTTGACGATCAGGTTCTTGATGGCCGCGCGCAGCGCGTCCGGGTCGGCCAGCACGTCGGGCAGGGCCTCGGCGATGTCGCGCTCGACGTAGCCCGGCGGGACGGCCGCGACGATCTGGCTGTCGTCGATCGCGCGGTCGATCACGTCGGCCACGCGCGTCGGCCGGCGGTTGAGGGCGGCGTCGGCCCGCACGTGCAGCCGGCAGCAGAGCAGGATGTCGGCAATCGTCCGGTGCAGCCGCCGGCCCTCGGCCAGGATGACGCGCCCGTAGTAGCGCGTCTCTTCGGCGTCGACCACCACGCGGTCGGCCAGGTTCTCGCCCGCGCACGTGATCGTGGAGAGCGGCGTCCTGAGCTCGTGCGAGATCCTGGCCACGAGGTCGAGCGACTCCTGCGCCGCGCGCCGCACGCGGTGGACCGAGAAGACCAGCAGGCCGACGCTCACGCCCAGCAGGCCCAGGACGCTGGCCCCGATCCAGAGGTTGCGGGTCCTGGCGGCGCCGACGGCGGCCTCCAGCGTGCCGTCCTGCGGCTTGATGAACACGCGCCAGCGGTGCGCGGCGGCATCCGGCATGAGCCCGGCGGCGGCGTCGTGCGGGAGATCGCGGCTGTGCAGGCCGAACAGGGGCATCAGCGACACCCAGCCGTCGAAGTCGCCGGGCCGCAGGCCGGTCCTGGACGCGTAGATGACCTGGTCTGGCTCGTCCTCGCGGTTGATGAGGACGTCGTAGACGACGGGGATGCCGCCCTCGAGCGTGCTGGCCAGGAGATCCGGCAGCAGGTGCTCCAGGATGTAGGGTCGGTCGAGCGCGACGACGATCCGCGACGCGTCCGAGGAGCCCCGCCGGACGACCAGCGCGGGAATCTCGTCCAGCAGCGACCGATCGAGGCCGGACGCCTGCCGGGCCGAGGCCGCCGGGGGGGCGGTGCGGGCGGCCTCCCGCAGCCACGCCGGCCAGGCCGCCGGAGGCGCGAGCGGCCCCTCCTGGTCCACCGGGCGCGCGGTGAGGCCGGCGTCGGTCCGGACCACGAGCCACGCGTCCTTCACCAGCCGGGGATACCGGGCGACCGCCGCCGCTCCGTGCCCCGCCAGATCCGGCGGGGCGCCGGCCAGCTCGGCGTCGTAGCGGGCGTAGACGGCCGCCAGCAGCTCGTCGAACTCCATCGAGAGGCGCTGCGCCGCGGCGTCGAGATTCGTCCGCGCGCGCATCTGCTCGAGGCGGCTGAGGTCGCCCAGCCAGTGGTACTGGAGGTAGGCCATGGCGGGCAGCAGCGTCCCGATCACGGCGATGAGCAGCAGCGTTCCTCGCCAGGCCATGGGTGGTGGAATCCTACTGCCGCCGCCGGCCGCTTCACAAGGACGCGGACCGCCGGGTTTTACAGGTCTTTTACAGCCCCATAGCACGCTCTTGAAGTCTTGCCCCGGGACGCCCCCTACGATGCGGCGATGAGGAAGCCCAGCGCGGACCAGCCGGCCACGACCGGCGCGACGGCGGTGTCGCACGACCTCACGCCGCGTGCGGGCCCGCGCCAGGCCCGCGCGCGGACTCCGGACGACGGGGCCGGGCCCGGCCCTGCCCCGCATGCCGACGGCGGCGCCCGCCGGTGCCAGAACGTGCGGCGCCTCGCCCACGACGACCCGTGGACGCCCCACACCCGCCAGACGCTCATCGGCCTGCTGCGCCGCGACCCCTCGCCGGCCGTCCGCTTCGAGGCCGCCGTGGCGCTCGGCTGGCGCGACCACGTCGAGGTCGAGCAGGCGCTGGCCGAGGCGGCCGAGACGGACTTCAGCGAGGCGCACCGCACCCACGGCGTGCCCATCACGGTGGCCGACGCCGCCATCGCCGCCCTCGCCCACCTGCGGAGCCTCCGGGCGGTACGCGTCCGGGTGCTGGCGGCCCACGCGCGCCCGGCGTTCGAGCGCGACGTGCCGGCGGTCATGTGACGCGGATGCGCTCCCGCGGGGCGTCCGCGCGGCCCCCGAGCACCAGGTAGGCGCCGACGGCCACGGCCAGGCTGGCCATCGTCGCGCCGGCCGGCACCAGGTAGTACACGACGATGCCGGCCGCCCACGCGGCGACCCCCGGCCAGCGCACGCCGGCGCGCGGTCCCGCCGGATCGTACAGGGCCGCGACGTTGGTCGGGCAGGGGCGGACGACGAAGTGCGCGAGGAAGACGCCGCCGACCGGCACCAGCACCGACCCGACCACCGTCATGAAATCCGCGAAGCGCGCCAGCCACCCGCCGGTCAGCCCGAGCGCGGTGCCCACGAGCCCCACGATCCAGACCGCCGCGCTGCCGGGCACGGCCGGGACCACGCTGCGCCACGCCAGCGACGACAGGTAGATGTTCACGAAGTTGGTGGTGATCGTGGCCAGCGCGATGAGGATCGCGGCCGCCACGCCGGCGTCGGCCGCCGCGAGCATCGTGCCGGGATCGGCGCTGCCCGCGTGCCGGGCGAGCCGCCATCCCATCGGCATCAGCCACAGCGCCGTCAGCGCCAGGCCCAGGAACACGGCCCGCGCGCTCGAGCGCGGGCTGGCCGTGAAGCGCGAGTAGTCGGCGAACATCAGGAGCCAGGACACCTGGTAGCCGGCGACGACGTCGAGCAGGACCGGCAGCGGCGTGGGCGCGCCGGGCGCCGCCGGCGGCGCCGCCGGCAGCCGCAGCACGACCCACGTGATGGCCAGGCCCGCCGCCAGCATGAGCGGCACGGCCACCCGGTCGGCCGCTCTCACGGCGAGCGGGCCGCGGGCGACGACGGCCGTCGACAGGACGCCCACCACCACGGCCCACGCGGGCTCGCTGAGCCCCAGCGGCAGCATGCGCGCCGACACGGACGCCGCGATCGCGTTGTTGACGGCAATCCAGGCGAAGTTGGTCAGGAAGAGCACGGCCGCGACGAGGCGGGCCCCGGTGTGGCCGAGCGGATCCCGGGCCGCGACCATCGAGGGCACGCCGAGGCGCGCGCCGACCGGCGCGAGCAGGCCCACGATGGCGGCGCCGACCACCGCGCCGAGCAGGACGACGGCGGCCATCCGCGCCGGCGCGAGACCCGCGTCGAGCGAGGCGCCCACCTGGAGCGTCGTCGCCACGATGTTGGCGGCGGCGAACACCAGGAACAGGTCCCAGCCGGACTGCGTGCGGGCGTCGGCGGGCACCGGCGCGAGATCGGCGGCCTGCACGTGGAGCCCGCCCGCGCTCAGACGACGTGATGCTCGCCGGCGGCGCGTCCCGACTGGAAGCGCGCGAAGGCGAAGCCCGTGAGGTCGATGCCGGGGTCGCGTCCCAGCATCAGGTCGGCCAGGACGCGCCCGGCGGCCGGCGCCTGCTGGAAGCCGTGTCCGCTGAACCCGGCGATGGCGAAGAGCCCGTCCACGCCCGAGGGGCCGATGACGGGATTGTGGTCGGGCGTCATCTCGTAGAGCCCGGCCCACGCGTGCGTCACGGCGGCATCGCCGAGCGCCGGCAGCCGCCGCATCGCCACGGCGGTCACCTCGGGCAGGAAGTCCCAGCGGACGCTCGTGTCGAAGCCGGGCCGCTCGGTGGGATCGCCCATGCCGAAGAGCAGGCCGCCGCCCTCGCGGTGGAAGTAGAACGTCGTGTCGAAGTCGATCACCATGAGGCGCGAGCGGGGCGTCCGCCCCGCGAAGGCCGCGTCGTCCCAGCTCGCGCCCGCCTGCGGATGGGCGATGAAGATGTGGCGGCGCTCCGCGGTCACGGGCAGATCGACGCCGGCGAGCGCGGCCACCTGTCCCGCCCACGGGCCGGCCGCGTTCACGATGGCGCCGCAGGCGATGTCGCCGCCGGAGGTGCGGACGCCCGTCACGCGCCCGTCGGCGACCTCGATGCCGGTCACTTCCGTCCCGCGGCGGATCGTCAGGCCCCGGGCCTGCGCCGCCTTGGCCAGGCCCATCGTGACGCCGTTCGGATCGGTGATGCCGTCCTTCGCGCAGAACGTGGCCGCGACGACGCCCGTCGCGTCGAGGCCAGGGGTCATCGCCGCGGCATCGGCGCCCGAGAGCCACGCCACGTCGATGCCGAGCGAACGCTGGAGGGCCACGGCCGCCGTGAAGGCGGCGACGCTCGCCTCGGACGAGAGCAGGAAGAGGTAGCCGTCCTGCCAGAAGTCGATCGGCGCGCCGACCTCCGCCTCGAAGCGCTCGAAGAGCGCGATCGACTCGCGGGAGAGCGCGATGTTGGCCGGATCCGAGAACTGGTGGCGCACGCCGCCGGCGTTGCGGCCGGTGGAGCCCGCGCCGAGGCGGGCGTCGCGTTCGACGAGCACCACGCGGCCGACGCCGTGCTGGGTGAGGGAGTACGCCGCGGCCGCTCCCATGCACCCGCCGCCCACGATGACGACGTCGGCCGTCTCCATGCGCGGCATCGTACCACCGCGGCGCGCGGCGGCCGGCGCCGTCTCGCGGCCGCGGCCGTCCCGCCGGCGCCTCCACGCCGGGCTGCTATGCTGGGCGCCGCGATTTCCCGCAGGAGTCCCCATGACACGCCGCCTGATCGCCGCCGCCGTTCTTGCCGCTCTGGCCGCGCCCTTCCCGGGCGCGGCCCAGGCTCCGCCCGCGCAGGTCCTGCAGCCGGCGCGGGTCTACGACGGCACGGCCATGCACGAGGGATGGGGCGTGGTCGTGCGCGGCCGGACGATCGAGGCGGCCGGGCCGCTGGCGTCGCTCGCCGTGCCGGCGGGCGCCGAGCGCGTGGCGCTGCCGGGGCTCACCCTGATGCCGGGGCTCATCGAGGGCCACTCGCACCTCCTGCTGCATCCCTACAACGAGACCGTCTGGAACGACCAGGTGCTGCGCGAGCCGCTCGCCTACCGCGTGGCCCGCGCCACCGTCAGCGCCAGGGACACGCTGATGGCCGGCATCACGACGGTGCGGGATCTCGGCACCGAGGGCGCCGGCTACGCCGACGTCGGCCTGAAGCGCGCCATCGAGGACGGCGTGGTCCCGGGGCCGCGGATGCTCGTGGCGGGCCCGGCCATGGTCGCCACCGGCACCTACGGGCCGAAGGGATTCGCGCCGGAGATCACCGTGCCGCAGGGCGCCGAGGAGGCCGACGGGATCGAGGGGGTGACCCACGTGGCCCGCCGCCAGATCGGGCACGGCATCGACTTCGTCAAGGTGTACGCCGATTATCGCTGGGGCCCGAACGGCGAGGCGCGGCCGACCTTCAGCGTGGAGGAGATCGCGGCCATCGTGGCCGTCGCCCGGAGAAGCGGCCGCTACGTGGCCGTGCACGCGAGCACCGCCGAGGGCATGCGCCGCGCGATCGAGGCCGGCGTCGAGACCGTGGACCACGGCGATGCGGGCACGCCGGAGGTCTGGGCGCTCATGAAGGCGAAGGGCGTCACGTTCTGTCCGACGCTTGCCGCCGGCGACGCGACGGCGCAGTACGCGGGCTGGAAGAAGGGCCAGGATCCCGAGCCGGCGCGGCTCGCCGCGAAGCGGGCGACGTTCCAGGCCGCGATGCAGGCCGGCGTGAACCTATGCTTCGGCGGGGACGTGGGCGTCTTCCCGCACGGCGAGAACGTCCGCGAGCTGGAGATGATGGTGGCGGCCGGCCTGCCGGCGGCCGAGGCGACCCGCATCGCGACGTCGGGCAACGCGAAGACCTTCCACGTCGGCGACAAGGTCGGCCGCGTGGCGCAGGGGCTCCTGGCCGATCTCATCGCGGTCGATGGCGACCCGACGCGCGACGTCGGCGCGCTCCGCACGGTGCGGTTCGTCATGAAGGACGGCACGACCTACAAGCGGCCCTAGGCGGCCTCGCGCCATGTCCGCCCCGCTCGCCTCCCGCGCCGACTTCCTGAGCCTCGACGGCGTCGTCCACCTGGCCGGCGGCGGCCAGACGCCGGCGCTCGCCCGGCACCGGGACGCGCTGACGCGCGCCCTGGCGGCCAAGGGCACGGGCCTCGCGGGCGCGCAGGCCAACGATCAGGTCCGGCAGCGCGTGGCCGCGAAGGTGGCCGCCCTCATCGGCGCCGACCCCGACGACATCGGCTTTCCGTCCAGCGTGGCCCACGGCGTGAGCCTGGTGGCGGATGCCGTGGACTGGCGCGACGGGGACAACGTGGTGATGGAGCGCTGGGAGTTTCCCTCGCTCATGAACCCGTTCCTGGCAGCACGCCGGCACGGCGTCGAGATCCGCGCCGTGGCGCCGGAGCCCTCGACCTGGCGCGCGCCCCTCGCCCGGTTCGCCGAGGCGGTGGATCGACGGACGCGGGTCGTGGCCGTGAGCCACGTCTCGTTCCTCACCGGGGAACGCCACGACCTCGAGGCGTACGCGGCGCTGGCGCGCAAGGCGGGCGCGCTCTTCGTCGTGGATGCCTCCCACGCCCTCGGGTCGGTCCGGGTGGAGGCGACGGTCGCCGACCTTCTCGTGGGCTGCTGCTACAAGTTCCTGCTGGGGCAGCAGGGCGTCGCCGTCGCGTACTGGAACCGGGCCCGCGTGCCCGACTGGCGGCCGGCGCTCACGGGCTGGCACTCCGTCTCGTGGCGGCCGCCGATGGACGTCCCGGGCGACGTCGCGCCCTTCACGACCGGGCGGGCCTTCGAACCCGGCAACCTCGCGTGGGGACCGCTCTACGTGCTGGACGCCGCCCTGGATTACCTCGCCGCCCTCGGCATGGACGCCGTGGAGGCGCACACGCTCGCGCTGTCCGGGGACCTGCGCGCCCGCCTCGTGGCGCACGGGCTCCCGGTGCTCACGCCCGAGCCGTCGGCCGCGCGGGCCGGCAGCGTGGCGGTGGCGGCCTCCGCGCCCGAGCGGATCCGGGAGGCGCTCGAGGCCGCGGGCGTGCTCGTCACGGGCGAACACGGACGGGTCCGCGCCTCGGTGCACGTCTACAACGACGGCGCCGAGGTGGCGGCGGGCGCCGACGCGCTGGCCAGCGCCGCCCGGATGCGCTAGCATGTCATGCAACCTGGAGGTTGCATGATGTCCGACGTCATCACGAAGACCGTCGTCCTCGCCGCGCCGCTCGTCCGCGTGTGGGACGCCGTGAGCGATGCCCGCCGGTTCGGGGCGTGGTTCGGCGCCGAGTTCACCGGACCCTTCGTGGCCGGCGCGCGCGTCGGCGCGCGCGTCGTGCCCACCACCGTGGATGCCGAAGTGGCGGCCAAGCAGGCGCCGCACGCCGGCATCACCTTCGACGTGTGGGTCGAGGCGGTGGAGCCCATGCGCCGGCTCGCCTTCCGGTGGCACCCCTACGACCTGGCCGGACAGGATCCGGCCGCCGCGCCGACGACGCTCGTGGAGCTGCTGCTCGACCAGACGCCCGAAGGGACGCGGCTGACGCTCCGCGAGTCCGGCTTCGAGCGCGTGCCGCTCGAGAAGCGGGCCGCGGCCTTCAAGGGCAACGAGGAGGGCTGGGAACTCCAAGCCCGGCTCATCACGGCCTACCTCGCGACCCGCCCATGACCGCCCAGCCGAAGGCGGCGGCCCGGCGCCTCCAGACCGCGGCGCCCGTCTTCACAGCGCTGGGCGATCGCACGCGCCTCTATCTCGTCACCCGCCTGTGCGAGGCGGGGCCGCAGTCGATTGCCGCGCTGGCCGCCGGCACGGACCTCACGCGCCAGGCCGTGACGAAACACCTCCGGGTGCTCTCGAACGCGGGCCTCGCGCGCGCGGACCGCACGGGCCGCGAGCAGCGCTGGCGCGTGGACCCGAAGCGCCTGGCCGAGGTCCGGCGCCTGCTCGCCCAGATCGCCAGTGACTGGGACCGCTCGCTCGAGCGCCTGAGGACCTTCGTGGAGGACGACCGGTGAGGGCGGGGGATCGTGGGTCCACGCGTCACCTGCCGGTCCGTCCCGATCTCACCCAGTTGACGCACCAGGCCCGGGACCTGCAGCGCCAGGCCCGGGCCGGCGACCCCGCCGCGGCCGCCGAACTGCGCGCCTCGCTGGGCGCCGCGGTGCCGCCGGGCGCGGCCACCCTCGCTCAGGCCCGGTTCGCGCTCGCGCGGAGCTACGGCGTCGCCAGCTGGCCGCGCCTGGCCGAGGCCTGTCGCCTCGTGGATGCCATCTGGCGCGACGAGGTCCTCGCCGTGCGCGCCATGGTGCGCCGCCGGCCGGCCCTCCTCGTCGAGATGGCGCGCGGCACGGTCCGCTGCAACTGGGGGCCGCCGATGTCCTACGCCGCGAACCTGGGCCGCGACGCCATCGTCCGGATGCTGTGGGACCTCGGCGCCCGCGACGTCGAGGGCGCGGTCGGGCGGGCGGTGCTGCAGGGCCGCCTCGCGACGGCGACGCTGCTGCGCGACCTCGCGGGTCGGCCGCCGCTGCCGCCGGGCGCCGTGATGGGGCCCTGCGAGACGCTGAACGCCGAGGGCCTGGCCTACGTGCTCGATCTCGGCGCCGCCGTGGCCGATGGCGCCGGCGATCCGCGCGCCCCCGTGGCGCTCGTCCTCGGGACCTACTCGCGCCGCCCCCGCGGCAAGCACGCGTGCCTGGAGCTGCTCCTCCGGCACGGCGTCGCGCTCCCCGACACGCCGCCCATGGCCGTCCATCGCGGCCGTGTCGATCTGCTGGCGCGGCACCTCGAGGCCGATCCCGGCCTCCTCGACCGGACGTTCGCGTACGACGCGTTCTTCCCGCCGGCCCTCGGCTGTCACCCCGACGACGGCGCGGCGTGCACGGGCACGCCGCTGGGCGGCGCGACCCTGCTCCACATGGCCATCGACTACGGCGAGCTCGACATCGCCGCGTGGCTGCTCGACCGCGGCATGGATCCCGACACGCCGGCTGCGATCACCGGCGGGTGGGGCGGCCACACCGCGCTCTTCGGCGCCGTCGTGTCCTACGCCGCCCGGATCGGGCTGACGTATCCGGGCGTGCCCGCCGATCGCGATCCGTTCGCGGACCTCCTGCTGTCGCGTGGCGCGTCGCCCAACCCTCGTGCGTCGCTCCGTTCGCGCCTGCACGTCGACTCCTGGCACGAGTACCGGGACGTCACGCCGCTCGGGTGGGGCGCCCGCTTCCACGATCCGCTGGTGGTGAGCCAGGCGGCCATGCAGGCGATTGCCGCGCGCGGGGGCCGCGTGTAGACCCGGGGGGGCCGGCGTCCGGGGCCGCGGCTCGCGTCCGCGGATCACCGGACGCTGGCGGTGAGGTCCACGCGGACCTGCCGCGGGGCGCCGAAGTGCGTGCCGCTGAATGGATTGCCGAAGTTGTAGGCGTAGCGGCCATTCGCGGCGTTGAGCACGCTCACGCCCACCGTCAGTCCGCCCCAGGTCGTGCGCTTCAGGCGCATCGACGCCGTGAGGTCGAGGACCAGGCGCGGCCTGACGCGGCCGCGCTCGAGGTCGATGAGGTCCGCGCCCGGCCGCCCGGCCAGCTCGTCGAGCTCGTCGTCGTCGAGATCGCCGACCTCGAGCGGGGTGCCGCTCGCGTAGCGCGCCTGCGCGGAGGCCGACCAGCGGCCGGCCGGCGGGACCCACGTCACCACCACCGCGCCGACGTGCCGCTGATCGTGATCGGGCGTGAAGCGCACGCCCTCGCCGATCTCGTCGAGGTCGTCCTCGAGGAAGAGGCCGCCCGTGATCGGGCCCTCCTGGTCGACCTTCGACAGCGTGTAGGTGGCCGAGGCCGTCCACCCGTGAAGCGCCGGCATCGACAGGCGCACGTCCAGGCCGCGCGCCGTCCCGCGGGCGACGGCGTTCGGGAACACGATCGTGGTGCCGAAGAACACGTTCGGATCCGCGTAGTTCTCCACGGACCGGCGCCAGGCGGCCACGTCGAGCTGCATACGTCGAACGCGCTTCTCGATCCCGGCCTCCCAGGCGGTCTGCCGCTCCGGCGGCACGTCGGCGCCGCCCTCGCCGTCGCCGGCGAACGGGGAGAGCACGCGCGCGGCCTCCGAGGAGGCCAGGAGCAGGTGCTCGGCCTGCGGCGGCTGGAAGAACCGGTTGAACGACAGGCGCACGGCCGCGCCGGAGGGCAGGTCCAGCACGGCCCCCAGCCGCGGGCTCCACTGCGACGCGGCCACGAGCAGCGCGGTGTGGTCGACGCGGAGGCCGGTGTCCAGCGCGAGCGGGCCCACGAGGAACCGGTCCTGCGCGAAGGCCGACCACTGCGCCCGGGACACGCGGCCCGCGAACCGGAAGGGACGGTCGGCCGTGAACGCGAGGGCCGCGTCCGAGAGCCCGGCGTCGTCGCCGCCGGTGACCGCGAAGCGGAAGTCCTCCCGGACAGCCAGGCGCGCCGCCTCGCCGCCGACCGCCAGCGCGTGGCGTCCCAGTCGGAGCCCCCACGACGCCAGCACGCCCAGCCGATCGTGGCGCCTCGCCGACGCCGCCGAGAGCGGGACGTCGGCGGCCGACGGATCGAGGTGAGCGTCCACGCGCCGGCCGTAGGCGCCGGCCGTGATCCAGGCGGCGCCCAGCACCTGCTGGACCGCGATGCCCATGCCGTGCTGCGCGATCCGCTGCCGCTGGTCCTGGCCGGCCGCGTCCTGCGCCTCGCCGTGCGGCACGTCGAACCGGGACCGCCCCGAGCGGCCCTGCACCGAGACCTGGCCGTCGCCCACGGCCACGCGGGCGCGGAGGGTCGCGCCGGCGACGCCGCCCGTGTTGTGCAGGTTGTCGGGGTGGACCGGATCGAGGAAGCGGTTCGACCGCTCGGCGGCGATGGCCCCGTAGAGATCGAGGCGGCCGTCCACCGGACCGCCGCCCGAGGCGGCCAGGCTGCCGAGTTCGGACGAGCCCGCGCCGCTTCGGATCTCGCCGGTCCACCGGTCGGGGGCCGGCGGCGAGGCCACCTGCACCACGGCACCGGACTTCATGCCGAACTGCGCCGGCGTGTGGCCGGTCGTCACGCTCAGGGTCCCGACGCCGGCGAGCGACGGCGGAATGCCGAAGGTCGCGTCGATCCGGTCGTACACCGGCACGCCGTCCTCCACGTAGAGCACGCCGTCGTCCACGCCGCGCACGTGCAGCAGCCCGTTGTCCTCCGCGGCCCAGCCGGGCATCCCGGCCAGCGCCTCCGGCAGCGCCCGGCTCTCGATCCGGCTGGGCAGGGCCCTCAGTGCGTCCCCGCCCACCGTCGCGGTCGCCCGGTCGAGGGGATCGTAGGTGCCGATCACCACGAGCGGCGCGTCGGAGGGCAGCGCCAGCCGGAGGTCGACCTCGACCACGGGCGCGTCGCCCACGTCGATGTCGCGCTCGGCCCGGAGCGGATCGGCGGCCGCCCGCAGGCGGTAGCGCCCGGGCGCGACGTCGCGGACCACGAACGCGCCGGCGGCGTCGGTCACGGTCTCGGCCACCACGCCTCCGTCGTCGGCGGCGAGGGTCACGGGCAGGCCGGGCGCCCCGGTGCCGTCGCCGAGGACGGCGCGTCCCCGGACCGTCACCCGGCGCGCCTGCGCGTCGGCGGCGAGCGGCGCGAGGGCGAGTGCCGCGACGACGCCGACGACGATCGACCAGCGGGAGCTCATCGGGGCGGAAACTAGCGCCGTTCGTTCTTGTAGACCACCCCGCCCCGCATCACGAACCGGACGCGCTGCAGCGCCGTGACGTCGGTCAGCGGATCGCCTTCGACGGCGACGAGGTCGGCCTGCAGGCCCGGCGCGATGGCGCCGACCTCCTTCTCGAGCTGCATCGAGGCGGCGGCGAGCGACGTCATCGACACGATGGCGTCCATCGGCGCCTGGCCGGACTTCACGCGCTCGATGGTCTCGCGCATGTTCTGGCCGTGCGCGCCGGCGACCGCGTCGGTGCCCATCACCATCTTGAGCCCCTTGGTCTTGAGGGCCGCCGAGAACATGGCGTCCTTCATGCCGAGCGCCTTCTCCATCGACGCGAAGCCCTCCTCGGTGTAGTTGCCGATGCCGAGGAACTTCGCCTTGTTCTCCAGGTAGTTCTGGGTGACGAGCCCGATGTTCGGGTCGAACCACACGCCCTTCTCCGCGAGGAACGCGAGGGAGGCGGCGTCGGCGAGGCCGCCGTGCTCGACGGTCGTGCAGCCGGCGCGCGCGGCCCGCATCATGGCCTCCGGCGCGTGCGCGTGGACCATCGACCGGAGCCCCTGCGCGCGCGCCTCGCCGCAGACGGCGTCGAGCTGCGCCTGGGACAGCGTCGGGACGCCGCCGTCACGGATGCTGGCCGACGCGAAGATCTTCACCAGGTCGGCGCCATCGGCCTTGAGCTGGCGCACCCTCGCGCGCATCTCGTCGGGCGTCATCTTCGGATTCGAGATCTGGCCGAGCGACGAGAGCAGGCGCGGCCCCGGCAGCACGCCCCGGTTGATGGCGTCGCGCAGGGCCTTGTCGGACGCCGCGCCCACCGACTGGATCGTCGTGAAGCCGGCCATCAGGGTGACCCACGCGTTCTCGGCCGCATACAGCACCGCCACTTCGGGCGGTTCCGGTCCGCTGACGAAGCGGCCGTTGGCGAAGTGCCAGCCGATGTGGACGTGGGTGTCGATGAAGCCGGGCAGGAGCGTCAGCCCCGTCAGGTCGTAGGTGGCCGCGCCCTGCGCGGCGCCCACGGCCGTGATGCGACCGCCGCTCACGGTCACGGCGGCGTCGGTGCGCTGGCCGCCCCGGCCGTCGATGAGGCGGGGCGCCCTGAGCGTGACGGCCGGCGACTGGGCGTCGAGCGGCGCGTGAAGGACCGAGAGGCCGAGCGCGGCCAGGCCGGCGACGAGCAGGCGGCGGGTCATGAGGGGCTCCTGGGCGCGCATTCTATTCGATGGCGGGTCGGGTGCCGGTCGATCCGCGCCCGGCCGGCGCCGCGGTTCCGCCCGCGGGCGGGTAGACTCGTCGGAGGGAGGCGGGCATGGCACGGGCACGGACGACGAGGTGGGTGGCGGCGGCGATGGTGGTGGGACTGGCCGGTCCCGCCGCGGCGCAGGAGACGCAGACCGAGCGCGAGGCCGCGAAGGACGTGCTGAAGCAGATGGCCGCGCTCGAGGCGTCGCTGGACGTTCCGGCGCTCGTCCGGACGATCCAGGCCCCGAACCCGAAGCGCGACGGCGTGGCCGCCCGGGCCCGGGCGCTGCTCGACACCGAGCTCCTGGCGCTCTCCGACGACATCTGCACGCACCCGGAGGTCGGCTACAAGGAGACGCGGTCGGCCGAGAAGCTGACGGCGACGCTCCGGTCGCACGGCTTCAGCGTGGAGATGGGCGGCGGCGGCTTCGCCACGGCGTTCACGGCCCGGTACAAGGGCGGGTCCGGCCGGCCCAACCTGGGGGTCATCGTCGAGTACGACGCGCTGCGCGGCACCCAGGGCGCCTTCCACGGCGACCAGCACTGCGCGCAGGGGCCCGTGGGCATCGCCGCGGCCATCGCCGTGGCCGAGTTCCTCACCGCCGAGCACCTGCCCGGCACGGTGACGGTCTTCGGGACGCCGGCCGAGGAGCTCCTCGAGCCGTCCGCCAAGACCGTGATGCACAAGGCCAACGTGTTCTACGGCATGGACGTCATCGTCAGGAGCCACGCGAGCACCGCCACCTCGCGCCCGGCCCCGGGCTTCGGCACCTGCTGCCTGAACATCGACGGCGTGAAGTACACCTTCAGCGGCGCCCCGGCGCACCAGATGACGGCCTGGAACGGCAGGAACGCGCTCACGGCCGTCATCAAGCTCTTCGACAACATCGACGCCGTCCGGAGCAACATCCGGCCCGAGGCCCGCATCCAGGGCATCATCACCGAGGGCGGCGCGGCGCCGAACGTGGTGCCCGACCGGACGCAGGCGGACTTCTACATCCGCTACCCCGACGAGGTGTACCTGAAGACGGTGCGCGGGTTCGTGGACGACGCCGCGAAGGCCGCCGCGCTGGCCACCGGCACCAAGGTGAAGATCGACAACTACGGGAGCAATCGCGACGGGATCTCGGTGGCGACCCTGGCGGAGCTCGCCTTCGCCTACATGAAGAAGTACGGCGCCGGGAAGGTGCTGGACGAGCCCGGCAAGCCGCAGGGTTTCGAGGAGAGCGGCAGCGTCTCGCGCGACATCCCCGGCGTCGGTTTCAGCGCCTACACCTCCGACTGGCCGAACCATACCTACGAGATGGACCAGGACAACCTGAAGCCCGTGGGGCACGACGGCTTTCGGGTCCAGGCGCAGGCCATGGCCGCGCTCCTGACCGACTTCGCCACGAACGAGGCCTACCGCGCGGCCGTCAGGAAGGAGTTCGACGGGATCAAGGGCCTGTTCGGCCAGTACCTGTCCGCGCTCGAGAAGACCTACCAGGATCCCAAGGTCGCCGACCCGAAATAGGCCGGCGGCCCGGGATCCCGGCGGCGGTCAGAAGCGGTAGCGGGCGCTGATCCGGAACACCCGCGCCGCCGGGATCGGGTTGGCGGACGCGGCGTCGATGCCGCCGGTGGAGAGCGGCTTGTCGTAGTTCGGGCCGTTGACCATCACCCGCCGCAGCACGACGCTGGAGTTGAACAGGTTGAAGCAGTCCACGAACGCCTCGAAGCTCTGGCTCCGGGGCAGCGAGAACGTCTTCGACACGCGGAGGTCCGACAGCTTCACCCAGTCGTAGCGGCCGGCCTGGGACTCGACCGTCACCTCCTGCAGCGTGTTCAACGCGTCGCGGATCTGGACGATGCGCCCGAAGTAGGCGCCCTGCTGCGCCGTGAAGGTCGAGGCCACCAGCAGGCCCCACGGCAGGTCGACCGTGCCGCTCAGGCGCACCCCCTGGTGCGTCTCCGGAAGCCCGGTCGAGGCGGGCTGGCCGGCGGTCGTGCCCAGCGTGTTGGCGAAGATGCCGTAGAGGGCCTCGTTCGGCGTCCGGGGATCGATGTTCTTCACGTTGCGGCGATCGATCACGTACGAGGCCAGCATGGACCAGCCGTTCGTGTGCGCCTTGCTGAAGGTGGTCTCGAAGGCCCGGTACGTGTCGTTGCCCTCGTCGCCGGCGGTGTTGACGAACAGCGACTGCACCTGGCCGAATCCGGGATACGAGCGGGGCACCGACCAGATCTCGATCGTGCGGTCGTCGCCCGTGCCCACCACGTTGTCGCGTCCGGGGTCGATGCCCGTCGCGCGTGCGGTGAAGGCCTCGAACGGCTGCGCGACGTTCAGTTCCTTCCAGCCGCGGTAGTCCTTCTTGCCGACGAAGTTGAAGCGGAGCGTCGTGTTGCGGCTCAGGCCGAGGTCGAGTCCCGCCGTGACCTCGTCCATGTATTCGCCCTTCAGGCCCGAATCGATGGCGCTGTTGCGGCTCTGCCCCGTCACCGACGCGAGGTTGGCCGGCACCGGCACGTAGGGGATGGTGCCATCCCAGCGGTTGTAGGTGGAGACCAGCGTCGCCGCGGGGTTGACGTTCGCCGCGACGGGGCCGGTGGCGGCGGTCACGCCCGACCCGCTGGCCGAGTAGCGGCCGTAGCTGGCCTTCAGCGCGATGCGCCCCTCGCCGGTCACGTCGTAGACCGCCGAGACCCGGGGCGACCAGCCCGTGTAGGTCGGGAAGTCGTGCCGCTCGGGGTACAGCCGTTCGCTCGCGAACGGCCCCGTCCCGGGGTTGCCCTGTTCCGGCAGCCACGACGAGTAGCGGTCGTAGCGCACGCCGATGTTCACGGTGAGCCGGCGGCTCACCGTGATGCTGTCGTTCGCGTACCACGAATTGAACAGCACGCCGGCGTTGGTGTTGTTCGGATACTCGAAGACCTGCACCGAGTCGGGCCGCTGGAAGAAGTCCGGGTCGCCGGGGAGGCTGCGGTACCGGTAGATCTGCTGGTTCGGGTAGCCGTAGGTCTCGACGTAGTTGGTGTTGCGGTAGCCGAGCACGCCCGACTTGATCTCGTGGTTGGTGTTGCCGATCGGCCGGTACCAGGACCACGTGGCGTTGTAGCCGTAGCGGGCCGGCTCGCGCCTGAGCTCCAGGAAGGCGCCGCGCGTCTGCGTCGTCGTCAGGTCCACCCGGCGCACGTCGTCCGTCCACGCCTTGTCGGGCCACCAGTAGCCGGAGCGGTTCAGCCCGATGGCGAGCGTCATGTTCTGGTTCATGATGCGCGTGAACTTCAGGGCCGGGCCGATCGCCGTCCACGCGATCTGGTTCTGCGTGGCCTCGCGCGGCAGGAACGCGCTGGCGTTGCGATACGGCTGCCACTTGCGGTTCAGCTGCTCGGTGAACTCCAGCTTGTTGTTCGTCGAGAGCTGGTAGGTGAGCTTCAGCGTCGGGTTGTCGAGCCGCGTGAAGTACTCGACCTGGTCGCCCGTCGCGGTGTCGATGAAGCCCGGAATCTGCAGGCCGGAGTAGTTGTAGCCGTACGCGGCGTAGAACCACAGCCGATCGCGCAGGATCGGGCCGCCCAGGTCCAGGGCGACGTCGTTGTAGCGGGTGAACTTGTTGTTGCCGGGGTTGAAGCCCTGGTCGCGCAGCGCCTGCGTGACGTTGTTCCCCTGGAACGCGCCGTCCTGCCACGCGCCGAGATACGTGCCGTGGTACTGGTTGCTGCCCGACTTCACGATGAAGTTCAGGGTGACGCCCGGGCTCTGGGCCTCGGCGCCCTTCGCCGCGCCCGAGATCTGCACCTGGTCGTAGGTGTTGTAGTCGCCGAAGAACTGGTCCCAGACGACGCCGTCGAACTGGATGAGCTCGCCGCCCGTGCGGCCGTAGCTGCGGGCGCCGGTGGTCGTCGAGCCGCCGACCGTGTTGCCGCCGACGTCGAACTGCGTCGGGGACAGGCCCGGCACCAGCCGCGCCAGGCCCCGGATCCCGCGGCCGTACGGCAGGTTCTCCATTTGCTCCTCGCTCCAGTTCACGGCGACCTCGGAGTTCTGCAGGTCGATGGTGGGCGTGGAGCTCGTGACCGTGATCGACTCCTCGAGCGTGTCGAGCTGCAGGGGGCCGTTCACGGTGGCCGTCGCGTTCGCGTTGACGACGACGTTCTCGAAGGTGAGCGTCTTGAAGCTGGTGAGCTCGAAGGTGACGGTGTAGACGCCGGGCGGCAGCTGCACGAACCGATACGAGCCCAGGGCGTCGGTCACGGCCGTCCGCGCGCCGCCGATCATGGCCGGGCTGCCGAGGGTCACCGTCACCCCGGGCAGCATCGCGCCGCTGCTGTCCTGCGCCCGCCCGGTGATCGTCCCGGTCGTTGCCTGCGCCAACACCGGCGTGGCGGGCGCCGCCGTCACGGCGAGTCCGACAGCCAGCACTCTCATCCACTCACGCCACGCCATGGGCTCCCCCTTGCTCGCGCCGAAGGGAGCGCCACGGCGCGAGGTGCGGCGTAGGGTAGCAGATAACCAGGGACGAAATTACCGGGACGACTGCACGGAATCTACGGGGTGACCAGCCGCGTGAACTCCGGTGTGCCCTTGATCGCCGCGAAGGCCGGGTCGGCGGCCGCCTGGGCCTTCCACTGGCGCGGCTGGCGCCGGATCGCGGCGCCGAGCTGCTCCAGGGCCTGCGCCGGCTGGCCGGCCTCGGCGTAGCGCTGGGCGAGCGCGTACATCAGCGTCTCGGCCCGCGGGTTGATCGCGAGCGCCTGCTGCGCCGCCGCGATCGCCTCGGCGTGGCGGCCCTGCTTCGCCAGCATGGCGGCGGATTCGGTGAGGCGCTGCGGGACGCCGAGTGTCATCTTCATCAGCCGCCGCAGCTCCAGGAACGGCTGCTCGTGATCGTCCACGCGCACGTCCACGATGCGCTCCACCGTCGAATCGGAGCCGGGCGGGATCGGCCGGACCACCAGGAGGCCCGCCGACTGCATGCCGCGCGTGTCCCCGCCCTTCGACTGGCCGGCGTCGAGGGCGTCCATCAGCCGCTCGGCCATCGAGCCCTTCCCGCGCCGGTAGGCGTCGGCCATGGCCTGGACCACCGCCTGGCTCGCCAGCGTGTTGCCCTGCGCGGAGAAGTTCACGCCGGTCACGTGCCCGGCGTACCCGCCGAGGTGCACGAGGTCCTTCGGGTCGGAGTTCCTGTCGATGACGCGCTTGCCCGTGTAGACGGCGGACCGTCCCTGCATGTCGATGACCGCCACCTGGCGCGTGTCGCGTCCCGCGTCCTCGTCGGTGATGCGCGTGACGACCTCCGCGGGCGAGAGCCCCTGTTCGAGGAGCGCGATGGCCTTGGGCCCATAGAGCCGGTTCGCGGCGGCCTGCGTCGCGACCGCGCCCACGCCGGCCTTGGCGTACGGGACGGCCGCCCCCGCGCCGAACGCCCGGGACTGGACGCCGACGCCGAGCTCCTTCGTGGCCGGATCCACCGCGATGATCGAGAAGGTGCCGAACCACGGATCGGGCCCCTCGGCGGGGCCGGAGGCCGCGCCGGCGGCGCCGAGCAGGGCGACCACGGCGGCCACCAGAGCGGGACGGGGCGTGCGGATCATGGAATGGTCTCCTCGGGCGCGCATTCTACGCGAACCAGCCCGGCGCGCGGGTCCGCGCCGCCGCCTCGCGCATCGACGCATCCCGGGGCCGCATGCGTTGCCATTCGCCGGGAAGCCGACTACCATCGCCCGGCACGTTCGCGCCGGTGACGGCACCGGCGCCCTGTTGTTGGAGGTATTCGGTGAGACGTCTATTCCTTGCAGCCGGCCTCGTGGCGCTCGCCATGGCCCCCGTGTCCACCCAGCAGGCCCCGGCCACCGTGCCGGAACTGCCGTTCGAGTCGGTGCCCAATCCGCTCACGATGCCGAACGACATCCACTTCGGTGAGATCGCGGGCGTCGCCATCAACTCCAAGAAGCACGTCTTCGTGTTCTCGCGGGGCAACGTGACCGGCGCGGCCTACATGTCGCTGGCCGCGCAGCTCCTCGAGTTCGACGAGAACGGCAAGTTCGTGCGCGAGATCGGCAAGAACAACTTCGCGCTGGCCTACGCCCACGCGGTCCGGATCGACAAGCAGGACAACATCTGGATCGTGGACAAGGGCTCGAACATGATCGTCAAGTTCAACCCGCAGGGGCGCGTCGAGTGGCTGTTCGGCCGCCGCGGCGAGTCGTCGCACTTCGACGCTCCGCCCGACTACGCCTCGCAGCTGGCCCTGGTCCTGAAGCGCGCGGGCGTCGCCGTGAACATCCCCGAGAACAACAACCCCAGGAACCCCGTGCCCGTCCACCGCGACAACGTGTTCAACCAGCCCACCGACGTGGCCTGGGACTCGCAGGGCAACGCCTACTTCAGCGACGGCTACGTGAATTCGCGCGTGGCCAAGGTGAACGCCCGCGGCGAGTGGATCGCGAGCTGGGGCTCGCTCGGCAGCGGCCCGGGCCAGTTCGACACGCCGCACGGGATCGCCGTGTCGCCGAAGGACGAGATCTACGTGGCCGACCGCGGCAACCGCCGCATCCAGGTGTTCGACACCGAGGGCAAGTACCTCCGCGAGTTCACCATCGACGTGCCCGTGGACACGAAGCGCGGCAAGATCGTCTACGGCGCCGAGGCGCCCAACGCGAAGACCGGGTCGCAGGCGCCGGGCGCGCCCGACGCGCTGTGCATGACGCCCGGCCCCAACCCGGTGCTCTTCGTGGGCGACCTCTACCCGAGCCGCGTCTACAAGGTGTCGCTCGAGGGCAAGGTGCTCGGCGTGTACGGGCAGCCCGGCCGGAACCTCGGCGAGTTCGGGTGGATCCACGCCATCGCGTGCCCGTCGGAGGACGAGATCTGGGTGGGCGAGCTCATCAACTGGCGCGTCCAGAAGCTCGTCACGAAGAAGGGCGCGGGCAGCCGCCGATAGACGGCGCGGCCCGTCGAGGCTGGCGAAGGGCGGTCCCTCACTCCGGGGCCGCCCTTTCCACGTACGGGCCTACTGGCCGGCCGCGCGGAACAGCTCGTCGGCCGACGAGAGGATCACGTTCCTGAGGCGGGGCGGGTAGTCCTTCGGCAGGGTCGCCAGGAAGCGGCGGACGTCGTCGGCGGTGTCCGCGCTGCTGTAGCCGCCGAGCGTCGTGTCCATCCAGCGCTTCGGGAAGAAGATGTCGCCGGTCTTCTGGATCTCCCAGAGCATCTCCAGGCTGGGGCGCACGTACTTCGCCGACTGCGCCGCGCGCAGCGGGTGGTGCAGGTAGTCCAGGCCCTCGAGCACCCACGGCTCGCGGCGGCGGTTGGCGACGTCCCTGAGCGAGAGGAACCAGCGCTCGCGCACCGCGGGATCGCCGGACAGGGCCGGCATCACGAACGCGAAGCGCGCCTTGCGATCCGGGTTCTCGATCCGGGCGAGCTGCGCCGCGAGGATGTCCGCCGCGCGCGGGACGTCGCGCACGGCCAGCTCCTGGGCGAGCGTCGAGTAATCGGCCTCGGCCAGCGGGAGGCCGTCGACCGTCTCGGTCTTCTCCCAGACCCGCGTGAGCCAGGCCAGCGTGTCGGGCGTCGAGGCGATCCGGCGGACGGCGCCGAACCAGGCCGACTTCTGGCTGGCCGTGGCGGCGCGGTCCAGGCCCGCGCGAAGCGCGGCCTCGGCCGGGGCGGCACGCGCCGTCCGATCCGCGGCCGGGAGGAAGCGCCACCAGGCGCTCGTGAGGTAGCCGAGGATGCGCGATCGGCTCTGTTCGTCGGGCTCGACGGCGACGGCGGCGAGCGCCGTGTCCACGAACCGCGAGGCCGGCACGGCGCGATCGAGCAGCGTGTCCCAGAGCGTGACCCAGGCCGCGCCGCGCGTCAGGACGTCCGGGATGTCCGCGATGTGCGCGGCGAGGTACTCGCGGGACGCCGGGTCGAGCACGAAGCCGCCATACGCCCATCCGGCGCCGTTCGGCAGCACGTAGACGGGCGCGGGCCAGCCCGCGGCGTCCGTCACCACCGTCCGGGCACCGTTCAGGGCGACGTCCACCGTGTGCGGGCTCTCGGGCAGGGCCACCGTCACCTTGAGCGTCTGCGGCCAGATCCGCCCGCGCTTCCACGTGTCGGTCTGCGAGAACGCGAGCGACGCGATCCGGCCGTCCTTCACCGTGAGCTCGGTCGTCACCGTGGGCCGCCCGGGCGATTCCACCCATACCCGGCTCCAGGCCGCCAGGTCCGCCGGCGTCCGGCGATCGAGCACGTCGATGAGGTCCGTCCAGGTGGCGTTGCCGAACGTGTGCGCGCCGAGATACTCGCGCAGGCCGTCGCGGAACGACGTCTCGCCGAGCAGCGCCTCCAGGTGCCGCATCATCACGGGCGCCTTCTGGTAGATGATGGCGCCGTAGAGCGAGCCGGCCTCGTTCAGGTTCTCGAGCGGCTGGCGGATGGGGTTCGCGCCCGCGGTCCGGTCCACCTCGTACGCGGCGGGGTAGTGCGCGTAGAGGAAGCGCAGCTCGTGGTTCACGTCGGGGAACGACGGGTTCACGATCTTCGCGGCCATGAAGTTGGCGAAGACCTCCTTCATCCACACGTCGTTGAACCAGCGCATGGTCACCAGGTCGCCGAACCACATGTGCGCGGTCTCGTGCGAGATGACCGACGCGCGGCCCAGGTACTGGTTCTGCGTGGCCGACTCGTCGAGCAGCAGGCTCGACGCGTTGTAGAGGATCTTGCCGGCGTGCTCCATCCCGCCGAACTGGAAGGCCGGGATCGCCACGAAATCGAACTTCCCGAAGGCGTACGGGATGCCGGTGTAGTCCTCCATGAAGCGGATGGCGCGGTCGTGGAGGTCGAAGAGCGCCTCGGTGTTGCGGGCCACCTTCTTCTCGTCGGTCTCGCGGTGGTAGAAGTGGAACGTCCGCCCGTTGCGCGTGCCTTCGACGACCTTGAAGTCGCCGACGACGAACGAGAAGAGATACGTGGGGAGGGGCTCGGTCTCGGCGAAACGCTGATGGAGCGTGGCCGTGCCCTCCCGTGGCCGGCCGGCGGCGTCCACACCCGGGACCGAGCCTCCAGGCATCGCCGGGCCCGCGCCGTTGCTCACCGCCTGCCATCCGGCCGGATACGTCAGGTCCAGCGTCCACCGCGCCTTGAGATCCGGCTGATCGAACACCGGGAGTGCGAGGTGCGCGCGCGCCGGCACGAAGAGCGCGTAGAGGAAATCGGGATTCCGGTTGAGGGAGGCATCGCCGGCGACGAAGTCGATGGCCACCTCCATGTCCGCGTTGCGGCCCGTCCGCACCGGCACGACGAAGTGATCCGTGACGAAGGCGGGCGTCACCGGCTCGCCGTTCACGCGGACGGCCTTCACGTTCGGCTGTCCCGGCGCGAAGTCGAAGGCGATGCGCCGCGACCCGTCGACCACGCGGAAGCGCGCCGTCATCGTGCCCGTGAGCGGCGCCGCCTGCGCCTTCGGTACCGTGAGCGACAGCTCGTACTTCAGGTCGCGGACGGCCGCGGCGCGCTCGGTGGCGAGTGCCAGCGGGATGCCTGGCCCGGGCATCCGCGGCTGCGCGGTGATGACGGCGGCACAGGCGAGCGAGAGCGCGGCGGCGGCGCCGCACGCGAGAAGGCCGTTGGACATTCCCGAATTGTAGCGGGCGCCGTCCGCGGCACGGCCGGGTCAGACGAGGCGGCACGCGGGCCCGGGAGGCCTGGCGGCGTCCGTGACGTCCGCTGGGACGGCGCTGAACTACGAGTGCTGGTAGTAGCTGGACCGGCTGCCTATACTCGCCCTCACCACACCACCACAGCCACCGGTCGCCGCACTCGATGACGCGTGCGGTGGCCGGACCGGCTGTCTCGCCAGGCATCATCCCCCCGAGCGCCGCCGGGCGCACGACGACCGGAGCGCGCCTGCCCCGCGTGACCGAGCGTGAGCGCGGCGACACGAGCCGTTCGCGAGGGCGGAACCGGGGCGCCTGGAGTCGAGGGGGAGTGAACGCGTGAACCGAGGCCCCCGGACCGGGTACGGTGGCACACCCCGGGGGCTGGGGTGTGACGGCGGGCGGGCTACTGCTGATCGTGAATCGTGATCTCCGAGGCCACGCGGTCGGTGCCGGTGCCGCGGTACTTCACGATCACCTGGGTGCCCTTGGCGTTGGCCAGGCCGGCGACGCCGCTCCGCCCGCCGATCACCTTGGTGGCGTCGTCGTAGCGCAGCGACTCGCTCTTGCCGTCCGCGGTCTTCACGACCAGCGTCCTGGTGGTGGCGTTGACGCTCTCGAGCTGCCCGGCGATGGTCATCGCCATGTCCGACGGCTGGGCGTGTTCCTGGTCCGGCGACGTCGGACGTGGATGTGGCGCCTGGGCCAGCGCCGACGTGGCGAGGCAGGCGGTGGCGAGCGCCAGAACGGGACCCGCGACGTTGGAACGGCACACTTTCATGGGCGTATCCCTCCTCCCACGATCCGCAGCCAAGTCCGTGCCAGGCACGGGATCCACGGCATCTGGCGCGCTGGCGCCGCGCGCGGGCCGGCGCCGCGCGGAGGCGCGTAGCAAAAGGCGTCGGCCCGCCGGTCAGTCTTTCCTCATCCGGTAAAATACACACGGTCCCGTCATGCCGCGCGCACGACCGCTCCACGTCCGCGCCAGCCGGCCGCGTGGCCGCCGATGGCGCCGGATCGCCCTCGCGCTGCTGTCGCTCCCGGTGATTGCGCTCACGGCCAGTTCGGCGGTAGCGAAGGCGCGAACCTCTGGCCGGCAGGCGTCGGTGCGGCGCCTGCAGGGTCTCGCCGACGCCATCCGGGCACGGCTCGGCATCGATCGCGACGTCACCGTCGCCATCGTCCCGAAGAACCCCTATTTCGTGTCGGTCGAGGCGCCCACGGCACCCGGCGGCGCGTTCGTCCTCCGTGTGGAGGACCGGTGGCGCCGGCGGTTGGCCGCGGACGAGATGGAGGCGGCCCTGGCTCACGAGCTCGGGCACGTCTGGATCTTCACGCACCACCCGTACCTCCAGACCGAGCTGCTCGCCAACCAGGTGGCCATGCGGGTCGTCAGCCGGGACGCCCTCGTCCGCGTGTACGACAAGGTGTGGGCCGATGGCGTGAAGGGCGATCTGACGTCGTTTCTCGGCGAGGCCGACGGACAGTAGCGCGCGAAGCCGCTGGCGTCGCGCAGCGCCGGCGCTCGCGGCTGAGCCCCTCCTCGGCTCAGCGGACCGCGGCCTTGAGCAGCGCCCGTGCCTGGGCCGCCGTGCAGGTGCTGCACGACAGCACGACGAGATCCGTGCGCCGCTTCACGAGACCCATGCGGACACGATCGCCGAACAGCACCGCCTGCTCGCCCGGTCCGGGAATCCGCTCCACGGCCTGGCCGTCCTGCTTCGCCCGCTCGAGGGCATAGGCGGGGTTGTCGGCGGGGCCGGACGCACGGGATTCCGTCAGCGCCGTGACCGACACGCTCAGCACACCGATGTCACCGGCCGGCGATTGCCAATTGCAGGCGGAGGGACCGGCACCGGCGCCTTCGGCGCTTTCGAGCCGATACCCCGGCCCGAGCACCGCCGTCACATCTGCGGGGGTCAAGAGCGCCACACACGACGCGCCGGGGTCGACCAGGGTCTTGACCGGTGGCGGCGGGGCGGCGGCAGCCGCCGTGAACGACGCGGCCGCGACCGTGCGCGCCAGGCGCACGACCTGCGGCCGTGTGGCGCCGGTCACGTACAGCGTCATAGTGCTGTCGTCGCGGCGCAGCTTCACGATCGTCGTGTCCCCGATCCCGAGCACGACGGCTTCGCGGCCGACGTCCGGCAGGGGTTCTCCCTTGAGACGCGCCGACAGTTCCTCCGCCTCGCGACAGAATGCCGACACATCGGGCGCGCCCTTGACGACCTGCAGGCGCACGACCGTCCGGTACGGCGTGCCCGTCCAGGAGCAGGACCAGCCGTCTGCCGTCTCGTTCGAGGCCTCGGGCTTCAGGTCCGCACGTCCCAGGGTCGAGGTCAGTTCGCCGATGGGGAGCAGGACCGCGCAGGCGCCCGTTGGTGTCGCCTCCTGGGCGAACATGGGCGAGGGGAACGCGAGGATCAGGAGTGCCCACAGAATCCGGGAAAGCCGTGGCCGCATGCGCCAAAGAATAGCAGCGCGCCCGCCGGCGGCGCAGCACGCCCGCCGCCGGATCACGCCGCCGCGTCGGCCACCTCGCCGCCGGCTCCCCGTGGGCTCGCCGCCGCGATCAGGGCTGCACGTGCAGGCTCCACGCCGTCGTCGCCCGGGCCGGGGGGAAACAGACGCGGTCGTTGCACGCCTGGTAGCGCAGGACCGCCGGCACCGACACGTCGCCGTCGACGGACGCGGCGAGCGACAGCGTCACGGCAATCTCGAACTCGGGCCCGAGCACGGCCAGGGCGTCCGCGCGTCCTTCCTGCACCAGGTCGGTCGGCGTCGGGTAGGTGAGGCCCGTCACCGTGACGCCGGGCGGCGGGTCCACCGCGAGCACCGTCGGGATGAGCAGCGGGTCTCGCGGTTCGTGCGCCTGGACGTGGACGTCCTTCGGCAGGCGGACCTTCAACCTCACGTCCACGACCCCGCCGGCGGCGACCGCGGCCGAGCCGACGACGGGCTCGACCTCGGCCCGCGGCCGAGTGGCCTGTGCGGTTGCGAGCGCGGGCAGGGCGAGGAGGGCCGCCGTGCACACGGCCCGGACGACGCGCGCCGTCGCCGTCATCGCGACCCCGCGCGCTCGGCCAGCAGCTTCTCCACGAGCGCCGTGATCTCGTGTTCGGCCTTCGTGTAGAACTCGCCGCTCCCGGGACTCGGGAAGCCGGCGTGGATCGCGCGCACGCGTCCGTCGCGCCCGACGACGAACGTGGTGGGGAACGCGTTCAGGTTCTCGGCCTGCGGCATCTTGTCGTTCAGCTCGTCGGGCTCGCCTGGCAGGAGGAACGTGTACTCGAGGCCGTAGGTCCGGATGAACGCCCGGAGCCGCGCCGGATTCTTCAGCTGATCCCCTTCTTCGAACGAGAGGCCCACCACCTCGAGGCCCTTCGCGCGGTACTTGCGGTAGAGGGCGGCGAGGAACGGCGCCTCGTCGTGGCAGTTCGGGCACCAGCTCCCGCCGATGCTCACGAGCAGCACCTTGCCCGCGAACGTCGGGTCGGTGTTGCTCACGATGTGTCCGTCGAGATCGGGGAAGCTGAACCGCAGCGGCTCGGCCGGGTTCTTCATGCGCGTGTGGAGGGCGGGATCGGTCGGGGTGCCGATGTCGGTCGCGCGGGCGGCGGACGCCTTCGCCGCCACCAGGGCCGGCTGGCCGTTCTGCGACAGGGCCAGCGTGCCGTCGGCGTTGGGCGTGACTTCGAGCCGGAGCGGCCGCGCGCCCGAGAAGTGCCCCAGCACGAACCGCCCGTCGCGCCAGGCGCCCGTCAGGGTCCCGGTGTCGCCGTCGACCCGCAGGATGGTGGCCTCCACCCGCTCGCCGGACTGCGTGGCGAGGAAACGCCACGCCGTCTCGCCCTTGTTGCTCTTGGCCTGGACGATCCAGGTGCCGGCGATCGACGGCGCCGTGGCGGCGGCGCCGGGCGCGGTCGAGGCCCGCACGGCGCTGAAGGGCAGCGGCCCGCCCCGCGCGCGGCGGTACTCGCCGGCGAGCCGGCCGCCCTCCAGCGTCGCCTGCAGGGTGGTGGCGTACTGATCGAAGCGGAACGTCAGGCGGGCGCCATCGGCCGTGGCCGACGTCGAGGTGATGCGGCGCTCTCCGTTGAAGAACGACGCCTCGAGGCCCGCCCCGCCGGCGGCGATCTCGAACGGGAACGGCACCTCGAGGCCGTTCACGACGACGGCGGCGTCCCACCGTCCCACCGCCCCGGCCTCCTGGGCGGCGGCCGCCGTGCCGAGTCCGAGGACGAGTGCGCCGACGAGCGCGACTGCTGCCGTGGGTCGTACCGAAAGGGCCCTGCTCATGATCGATCTCCTGACTGGTGCCGAGTGGACGCGCGAAAACGCAAACGGCCCGGAAGACTGGGAAGCCTTCCGGGCCGGATGCGGGAACCTGATCGTGTTGGGGAGGGCTAAAGGGGCACGATCCACGAGGACGCAGCGCGACAGTCGGAGGCCTGTTCTCCGGTGCTTCGACACGCGCAGGTCTGGCTCGCGAACACGATGCTCCGCTTATCCCACGCGGCGGCCGGCGGTGTCAACCGGGCGCGAGGCCCGGCCTCAGGCGCCGTCACCCGCGGCCCTCAGGGCCGCCTCCAGGGCGCGGCCGAGGCTCTCGATCGACTCGTCCACGGCCGCCGGCGAGTCCAGGCGATACCGCGTCACCCGCATCCGGGCGAGATCGAACGGGACGCTCGCCTCGTCCTGGGCGACGAGCACCGTGCCCGCCGCGCGGCCCCGGTGCCGCAGCCCGAGCTCGTAGAAGACGTTGGCGTTCGGGACGGTGAGGTCGGCCAGGACGAGCCGCGAGAACTCCAGGTAGTCCTGCAGCTCCCTGGAGGCGCCGCCCGAGAGGAGGTCCACGTCGGCCCGCACGGGCTGGAGCACGCCCCCGCCCGGCGCCGCCACGCGCTGGATGGCTGGCACGAACAGATGGTGGAAGATCGCGTCGAAGTCCACGATGCGGCCGTCCGCCGCCAGCTTCCGGCCGAACGGCGTGAGGACGTAGCACGCCCGGGACTGCAGGTCCGACACCAGCCGCATGCGCTCGACCGCGGCATCGACGAGCGAGGAGGCGGGACTGGTACCCGCCGGCGGTTCCGGCGCCGCCGGCGCCCGGGTCAGCACCGCCGGCGCGCCCGTGGTGGCCGTGCCGTAGTACTCGCGTACGACGGCGGCAAGGGCGACGGGCAGGAGACGCGCCGCGACGGCCCGCGTCTCGGGCTCGTTCTTGGGCAGTCCCAGCAGGTTCGTGACGAGGTTGGTCCAGTCGGCACCCAACTCGATGGCCTTGCGCTGGCGCCCGGCCACCCACCGCGTCAACGCGGGGGCGATCTCGATCGACCGCGGATCCAGCCCGAAGACGCTCACGCCATGGCGATCGGTGAGTGCCTTGCGCCAGCCGGTCAGGACGTCGTCGAGCTCGTCGAACGCCCGCGGCCACGGCGCGTTCTCATCCAAGAGGAAGACGAGCACGTCGAGGCCCCGCGTCACGGCGCGCTCGTACTCGAGCTGCGTGATGCTCAGGCGCTCGCCGGGCGGAACGAACCCCCGCCGGAACGCCACGAGCAGCACGCAGAGGTCGCACCCGTCGATGCGGTCGGTCGAGAAGCGGCGCGGCTCGTCGGAGTCGGCCGTCCAGTCCTCCATCGGGTCCACGAAGAATCCGGCGTGGCGCAACGCGTCGATGACGTGGCGGCGATGCGCCTTCAGGTCGAGGAACGTCGAGGAGACGAAGGCCTTGAACTCCGCCGGCATGGGCACGGCAGTGTACACGACGGGGCCGCGTCCGGCCCGCTCGCCGGCGCCTTCAGCGTCGGCCGCGCTCGGCCGCCCTGAAGCCGCTCAGCATGTTCGTGAGGGAGTAGTTGGCTTCGTGGCAGGCGTATTCGTAGATGTTGCCGTCGCCGCGCGTCATCGTCAGCTCGCCCTTCCAGGGCCGCGTGTAGGCCGTCGGATCGTCGATGTCGAACTGGTAGAGCAGCGTGTCGGCGTCGAGGAGACGGAAGCGCTCCGTCACGTGCAGGTTGGCATCGAAACCGAAGTTGCCGCCGGCGTCGCCGTACATGCCCGATCCGTCCACGACGCCGGTCGTGTCCACCACGAGCGTGTCGCCGTCCCAGCGGCCCACCGAGTCGCCGAGCCAGGTCCTGAGGTGCGCCGGGCGGTGCCCGCGGCCGTCGAGGCGGACGATCCGGGCGTCGTGGATCATCTCGGCGTGGACGACCACCGCGTCCTCGGTCTGCACGATCTGGTAGTTGCTGTTGTAGGTGTAGGGCAGCATCGGCGGCCCCGCGGTCACGAACGCGAGGCAGCGATCCTGCAGTCCCAGATCCTCGGCGTTCTCGAAGCGGCGCTGCCGATCGATCCGCTGCCGGCGGAGGGCGGCGGCGCCCGGCGTCAGCGGCGGAATCCGTCCATCGGCCGGCTCGGTGACGATCGACGTGCGCCGCGTCCCGACGACGCGCGTACCGAACTCCCGGTAGAACGTGTTGTAGGTGCCCGTGCCCGTGCGCGCCGCCGTCGAGCCGGCTGGCGGCTCCTCGTTCCGCTCCGCCACCCGGCGCTCCCAGGCCTCGGCCTCCTCCGGCGTGAAGAACGCCTTGTCCCCGAGCTCGGCCGGACGCTCGAGCGGCGTGGCCGTGGCCGAGTTCCAGATGCCTTCGAGGTTCGGCCGGGCCGGCCGCTGTCCCACGACCGCCGCCGGCGCGGCGGCCACACACACGGCGGCGCAGAGTCCCAGGAGGCGGAGGGTCACGTGAAGCTCCAGGCCAGGCGGATCGTCACCGGGTCGCAGTCTAGCGCATGACGTGCCCGCCGCCCGGCCGACGCGGACGCTCGAGCTCGCCACGGCCGCGCTCGTCCTGCCGCCGTCGAGGGGGTAGGCTGGGGACATGAGCGACGCCCGTCCCCGTCCGGTCTCGCCGGACCATCCGCCGGCCCGCGTCGAATCCGACAGCCTCGGGGCGGTGGACATCCCGGCCGGCGCGTACTGGGGAGCGCAGACCGAGCGGTCGCGCCTCAACTTCCCGATCGGGCGCGACCGTCACCGCGTCCCGGCGGCGTGCGTCCACGCGCTGGGCCTCGTGAAGCTGGCGGCGGCGGAGGCGAATCACGCCCTCGGGGTCCTCGACGAGACGCGGGCGGCGCACATCGCCGCGGCGGCGCGCGAGGTGGCCGACGGCGCCTGGGACCACCAGTTCCCGCTCGTCGTCTTCCAGACCGGGTCCGGCACGCACACCAACATGAACGCCAACGAGGTGATCGCCAATCGCGCGATCGAGCTCGCCGGCGGCGTCATCGGCAGCAAGACGCCCGTCCACCCGAACGATCACGTGAATCGGTCGCAGAGCTCGAACGACGTCATCCCGACGTGCATGCACGTGGCCGTGGTGTCGGCCGTCCACGCGCGGCTGCTCCCGGCGCTCGCGCGGATGCGCGGCGCCCTCGACGCGCACGCGGCCGCCTACGCCGGCCTCGTCAAGGTCGGCCGGACCCACCTGCAGGACGCGGCGCCGGTCACGCTCGGCCTGGAGTTCGACGGGTGGTCGGCGCAGGTGGGCCAGGCGGGCGAGGGCATCGTTCGGGCCCTGGATCCGGTGTACGCGCTCGCGCTCGGCGCGACGGCCGTCGGGACCGGGCTGAACGCGCCGGCCCGGTTCGGCGAGACCGCCATCGCGAGGCTGGCGGCCCTCACCGGACATCCGTTCGTCCCGGCCCGCCAGCGGCTCGCCGCCATCGCCGCGCACGACGCGCTCGTGGGCCTCAGCGGCAGCCTGCGGACGCTGGCCGGGGCGCTCATGAAGGTGGCCAACGACATCCGCTGGCTCGGATCGGGGCCGCGGGCCGGGCTCGGCGAGCTCGTGCTGCCGGCCAACGAGCCGGGCTCCTCGATCATGCCCGGGAAGATCAACCCTTCGCAGGCCGAGGCCTTGACGATGGTGGCGGTCCACGTCTTCGGCGCCGATCACGCCGTGGCCTTCGCGGGCTCGCAGGGCAGCTTCGAGCTCAACGCCTACAAGCCCCTCATCGTCCACCACCTGCTCGACGCCGTGGGCCTCCTGTCGGAGGCGTGCGACTCGTTCGTCGCGCGGTGCCTGACCGGGCTGTCGGCCGACGAGGGCGCCATCGCCCGCCACCTGGAACGGTCGCTCGTGGCGGCCGCGGCGCTCGTGCCGCACATCGGCTACGACCGCGCCGCGCGGATCGCCCTCGACGCGCACCGGTCCGGCCGGACGCTGCGGCAGTCCGCCGTCGAGACGCACGGCGTCGCCGCCGAGGACTTCGACCGCTGGACCCGGCTCGACGACGCGGCCGGGGTGACCCGTCGACAGCCGGAGCCCGCGTCGCGGGCTCCAGGGAGATCGTCATGAGACCACGTCACGTGCTGCTCGGCGGGCTCGCGCTCGCCACCGTCGCCCTGGGGATGCTGGTCGCCGCGCGGACGAAGCCGCGGCCGGCCGGCCCCGCCGAGGAGGCGATCGACGACACGCTCGACGGGTCGTTCCCGGCGAGCGACCCGCCGTCGTGGACGCCGGCCAGCGCCGTGGCCGACCTCTAGCCGCCCTGGGCGGCCGGCCCCGGGGCCGGCGTCCGGCGGGGCGATGGACACGGGGCCGGAACCGGGCGCATGATGGCGCGCCATGGCCGACCGCGCCGCGCGCCTGCGATCCATCGACGTGCTCCGCGGGCTCATCATGGTCGTCATGGCGCTCGACCACGTGGGCCTGATGGTGGGGCGCTTCCACTCGCAGGAGATGTGGGCCGGGGCCTGGACGCGGTACGACAGCGCCCTGCCGTTCCTGACCCGCTTCGTCACGCACTTCTGCGCGCCGGGGTTCTTCCTGCTGATGGGCGCCGGCACGGCGCTCCTGGCCGACGCGCGCGCCCGCCAGGGCTGGACGCCGGGCGCGATCGGCCGCGCGATCGTGACGCGCGGCCTGCTGCTGATGTTGGTGGCGACCGTCCTGGAGGTGCCGGCGTTCCTCCTCGCGACCCTGAGCGGCCCGCCGCTGGGGGACAACCCGGAGTTCGCCATCCCCGGGACGCCCGAGCGCCGGTGGGTGTTGACCGTGCTCTACGCGCTGGCCGCGTCGCTCGTCGCCTCCGGGCTGCTCGTCCGCCTCCGCTCGGCGGGCTGGGCCCTGCTCGCGGCGGCCGCGTTCGCCGTGACGGCCGCCACCACGCCGGGCCCCGACCAGGTGGCCGCGGACCTCGGATTCGCGCGCAGCGTGCTGCTGGTCTCGCGCTGGAGTCACGGCGTGTGGTCGCAGTACCCGCTGGTGCCGTGGTTCGGCATCTGCGCCCTGGGCGTGCTCCTCGGCCGCTGGATCGTCAGGGACCGGGCCGGCGCGTTCGCGGCGATGCCATGGGTGGGCGTGGCGGCCGTGGGCGCGGCCGTACTGCTCCGGGCGCTCGGAGGCCCCGGCAACCTCCGGCCCCCGCGGGACGGCAGCTGGATCGAATTCCTGAACCTCATCAAGTACCCGCCGTCGCTGGTGTTCACGCTGTTCATGACCGGCGGCAACCTGCTGCTCCTCGCGGCGCTCGAGCGCCTGGCGCCGTGGACCACGGCGGCGGGCCGCGTGCTGGAGACGTTCGGGCAGGCACCGCTCGCGTTCTACGTCGCGCACCTGTGGCTCTTCGCCGTGGTCGGCGCCGTCTGGTTCCGGGCGGGCACCGGGTACGCGCCGGTCTACGCCATCTGGATCGCCGGCCTCGTGCCGCTCTATACCGTCACCGCCTGGTACGCCGGCGTCGCCGCCCGACGCCCGGCCGGGTCGGCATGGCGCTATTTCTGAGGCCTGCGGCCTGGACGGGCCGCCGACGCGGCGGTCACGGCCGGCGCGGGCGCCCGGCCGTCTACCTTCGATGACACGGCGCGGCGCGCCGGGGGAGGACAGATGCTGACCAGACGCGCGCTCATCGGTTCGGGATTCACCGCGGTCGGCGGCCGGGGCACGGAGGCGCCCGCCCAGCTCCCCGCGCGGAGCGAGACGCAGGTCGCCGATGTCGTCCGCCGCCTGGACGCCATCGCGTACGAGCTCCGCCAGGCGAACGGCGGCGCGTTCACCGGCACCTTCGAGCTGGGCGAGAAGCTGCGCGAGGCGATGCTGCCGTTCCTGCGGGCACAGCAGAAGTACCCGGACTTCATCGAGGTCGGCTACGACGTCTTCCACCAGGTCTACGACTGGCACGTCCGGAACCGGCTGCCGCTCGACGTCGGCCGCGCGGTGGATGGCCGCTACGGCATCCGGTACCTCTTCACGCGGCTCATTCTCCGGACCGATTCGGCGGCGGAGTACATCGGCGTGCCCTACGACGTCCGGCCCTGACGGGCGCGCCGTGCGCGGGGCCGCGGCGCGCCTCGGGTACACTCTCCAGTCGCCACCGTGCCCGAACCCCTCTCCAAGGAACGCTGGCAGCGGCTGCAGTCCCTCTTCACCGACCTGGTGGACGAGCCCGCCGACCGGCAGCAGGCTGCCGTCGCCGCGCTGGCGGCCGACGACGCCTCGCTGGCCGCCGAGCTCGGTCGCATGCTGGCCGCGTCGGGCTCGGCCGCGCACGACCTGAACGACGTCGTCCGCGCGGGGTCGGCGCTGGTGGATGCCGCGGCGAGCGCGCCGGCCCGGGCGTTCGGCCGCTACCGGGTCGTCGGCGAGATCGGCCGCGGCGGCATGGGCGTCGTGTACGAGGCGGTGAGCGACGACGAGTTCCGTCAGCGGGTGGCCGTGAAGGTGGCGCCGTTCGCCGGCACCCCGGAGCTGGCCCAGCGCTTCGCCCTGGAGCGGCAGATCCTGGCGCGGCTCGAGCACCCGAACATCGCGCGGTTCCTCGACGCCGGCACCGAGGGCGGGCATCCCTACGTCGCGATGGAGTTCGTGGACGGCGAGCCCGTGACGACCTACGGCCGATCGCGGGCGCTGCCGGTCGCCGGGCTCGTCGCGCTCTTCCGGCCCGTCTGCGCCGCCGTGCAGTACGCCCACCAGCACCTGGTGGTCCACCGCGACCTGAAGCCCTCCAACATCCTGGTCACGGCCGACGGCGTGCCCAAGCTGCTCGATTTCGGCATCGCGACGATCCTGGAGCCTGGCGCGGTGCCCGGCGCCACGCTGGGCGCGGTCACGTGGACGCCCGACTACGCGAGTCCCGAGCAGGTGGCGGGCCAGCCGGTGAGCACGCAGAGCGACGTCTACAGCCTGGGCCTCGTCCTGTACGAGCTGCTCACGGGGCAGCCGGCGCAGCGCGCCGACACCTCGTCGCCGCTCGCGCTCACCCGGTCGGTGTGCGACGTGGATCCCCCGCCGCCGAGCGTGCGGGCGGCCGCCGACGGGCGGACCGCAATCGCGCGGCAGCTGCGCGGCGATCTCGACACGGTGGTCATGACCGCCATCGCCAAGGACCCGGCCCGCCGGTATGGCACGGCCGCGGCGCTGGCGGAGGACCTCGACCGGGCCCTCCGCGGCGAGCCGATTCACGCGCGGCCGCACACCGCGTGGTACCGCGCGCGGAAGTTCGTGGCCAGGAACCGCGTGGCCGCCGTCGCCGCCCTCGTCGTGGCGCTCAGCCTGGGCGCGGGCGCCGCCTCCACCGCCTATCAGGCGCGCCGCGCCGAGCGGCGCTTCCAGCAGGTGCGGGCGCTGGCCAACGCCTTCGTCTTCGACGTCCACGACCGGATTGCCACGCTGCCGGGCGCGACGAGCGCGCGCAAGGCGATCGTCGAGACGGCCCTGACCTACCTCGAGAACCTGCGCGAGGAGGCGACCGGCGACGCGTCGCTCGCGCGCGAGCTCGCCGCCGCCTACGAGAAGGTGGCCGGCGTGCAGGGACATCCGCTGCAGGCCAATCTCGGCGATCCGGCCGGGGCGCTCGTGAGCTACGCCCGCGCTGGCGAGCTCCTGGCGCCGCTGGCGGCCCGCGGCGATCGCCCGGCCATCCTGGCCCTGGGCGCCGTGGAGATGCGCTCGGGCCAGGTGCTGCGCGCGCGCGGCGACGGCGCCGGCGCGATTGCGGCCTTCGAGCGCGCCCGGACGCTCGGCGAGCAGGCGGATCGCGCCCGGCCCGACCGCGACAGCGCCAACCTGCTGGGCGAGCTCTATTCCGACATCGCGCGCTGGGCCCGGGACTCGCGCGACACCGAGCGCGCCAACGAGGCGGCCGAGCGGGCCATGACGTACGCCGAGCGGCTCGTGGCGCTCGACGGCGGCGATGCCCGCGCGCGCGACGGCCTGGCCACCGCCTTGAACGCGCTGGGGTCGGCGCGCCTGGTGTCGAGTCGGCTCGGCGAGGCCGCCGACGCGTTCCGCCGCGGCATCGAGGTGCGGGAGGCGCTCGTGGCCGCGAGCCCGAGAGACGTGGATCTCCGCCGCGGCCTGCTCGTGAGTTACGGCAACCTCGGCGACGTGCTGGCCGGCCGGAACGGCCAGAACCTGGGTGACGTCGCCGGGGGCTCCGAGGCGCTCCGGCGCGCGGCCGACCTGGCGCACGGCCTCCTCGCCGACGACCCCGCCGACCGCCGCGCCCGCTTCGACGTGGTCAACGCCGAACTCCGCGTTGGCGGCGTGCTCGCCGATGCCGCGGGCCACCATGCCGAGGCCCTGCCGCACTTCGAGGAGACGGATCGGTTGAACGCGGGGCTGCTGGCCGAGGAGCCGGCGAGCGACCGCTACGGCTACCTGCAGCTCGTGCTCGATCGGCGGATGGGCGCGACCCTGGCCGCACTGGGACGGCGGACCGACGCGGCTGCGCGGCTCCGCCGCGTCGTGGCCGCGGCGCCGCGTCTTGCCGAGGGGCCCAACGGCATCAACGCGCGGGAGCAGTTGGTCCTGAGCCTGGCCGAGCTGGCGGGCGTCCTGGCGGCCGGCGGCGATCCCGGGGCGGCCGCGGCGGCCGATCGCGCGGCGGCGGCGCTGGTGGCCACGCCGCCGCAGGCGCCGGCGGCCGCCGCGCCCGCGCACGCCACCACCGCCAGGGCGTACCTGACGCTGGCCGCCAGGGCACCCCGCGGCCGGCGGGCGGTCCTTCTCGCCGCGGCCGGCGAGTGCCTCGACCGCGCCGAGGCGGCCTGGCGCGCCGCCGTCCTCTCCCCGGCGCTCGAGCCGCGCCGCGCAGCCGCGCTCGAGGCCCTCGCGGCCGACCGGGCTCGCGCCGAAACACTGAACGGACGATGACGCCGGCGGACGACTCCTCGGGCGAGGTACGCGAGCAGGTCACGGATCTGCTGGTGCGGTGGACGGGCGGCGACGGGGCGGCGCTCAACGCGCTCATGCCCCTGGTCTACGTCGAGCTGCGCAAGACCGCCGATGCCCTCCTCCGGCGCGAGCGCGCCGGCCACACGCTGCAGCCCACGGCCCTCGTCCACGAGGCGTGGATGCGGATGGTGCGCCAGGAGCGCGTGAGCTTCGATCACCGGAAGCAGTTCTTCGGCCTGGCCGCGCAGGTGATGCGCCGCATCCTCGTGGACCACGCCCGCGCGGCGCGGGCCGACAAGCGCGGCGGCGGCGCCGCCCTCGAGCCGCTCGCCGTGGACGTGCCGGGGGCCGGCAACCGGACCGTGGAGCTCCTCGCGCTCGACCAGGCCCTCACCGAGCTGGGGCGCGTGGACGCCCGGCAGGCGCAGGTGATCGAACTGCGCTACTTCGGCGGCCTCACGATCGGCGAACTGGCCGACGTGCTCGGCGTGTCGGAAGCGACCGTGAGCCGCGACCAGCGCGCGGCCGAGGCCTGGCTCAGCCAGGCCATGACCGCGGGCGGCTAGGCCGCGCCCTCGCGCTGCATCCACGCGCCGAGGCGGCGGAGGCCCTCCTCGATCCGGGCCGGCGCGGTCACGAGCGGGCCGAACGAGATGCGGACGCCGTTGGTCAGCGAGGCGCCGAACCCCCGGCCCGGCACCACCAGGACGCCGGTGGCCTTGAGCGCCTCGGGAACGAAGGCCTCGGCGTCGCGCCCGACGTCCACGACGGTGTAGAGCCCGCCCGCGGGCACCAGCCGCGGCCGGCCGACGTAGCGGTCGATGGCATCGACGGTGACGCGCGCCGCGTCGCGGTACAGCCCGTTGGCCCAGTCCACGTAGCGGCGCAGCGACCCGTCGTCGATCGCGCGGGCGAGATAGCGGGCCATCGCCATCTGCGCGAGCGTGTCGGGACAGAGGATGCTGCACTGCTGAACGCGCTCGAGTGCCTCGACGAGCGGCGTCGCGGCCTCGATCCAGCCGAGCCGGCGCCCCAGGCCCCGGGCCCACTTCGAGTTGGAGTGGATGGCCACGACGTGGGGGTGGTCGGCCGGCGACCAGCCGTAGTAGGCGGGCGGCGGCTCGAAGTGTTGGCACTTGTAGGCGAAGTCGATGGCCAGCCAGGCGCCGGCATCGGCCGTCCGCGCACGCATCCGCTCGGCCAGGGCCTGCGGCACGACCTGGCTCGTGGGGTTGTCGGGCGCGCCGAAGAGCACGAGCCGCGGACGGTGGGCCTCGAAGAGCCGGTCGAAGTCGCGGGCGACGCCGTCGGGGTCGCTGACGGGCCGGTAGGTCCACGTCGCCGCATCCAGCACCGGCAGGCGCACGATCCGGGCGCCCGGCGCGGCAAACGCGATCTGCCCCTCGTAGTTCGCGTAGGTGGGATCGAGCAGCATCACCGTGTCGCCCGGATCGAGGAGCGCCCGGAACAGGTCGTGCGTGAGCTGCGTGCTGCCCATCCCGATGGCGACGTGCTCGGGCCCGAGCCGCGGCACGCCGAACAGGTGCGCCTCGAAGCGCGCGATCTGCTCGCGGCAGGCCAACTCGCCGAGCGTGGCGGTATAGGCGCCGCTCTGGTGGAAGAGGGCGGGATCGGCGGCGATCTCCGCGTAGGCCTGCCGGAACTCCTCCGGGGCGGCGTGGTTCACCCAGCCCCCGCCGAACGAGATCACGTCGTCGGGGTCGAGGCCCATCGCGACGATGTTCTGCCGCTCGGCCATCTTCATGATCTGGCGGATGGGCGACGGGGAGTCGAGCTGCGCCTGCACGAGCGCCGACAGACGGGGTACCGAGGTCGTGGGCATGCGTGGTCCGTTCAGAAGATGCGCTGCCACCGCGGGCGGAGGCTGCGGTCGATTTCGTCGAGCGTGTCGAACTGCCGCGTCCGATCGTAGTCGCGGAAGCGGTCAGGCAGGGGCAGCGCGCGGAAGACGGCTGCCTTGTCCTTGAACATCCGCATCTCGGCGCGCACGTAGTCCACCGAGAAGCGGACGAACGCGGCGTAGTCCGCCAGGTCCTGCCGGCCGAGCACCGCGCCGTGGCCCGTGATCACGCGCTCGGCCGCCGGGAAGGCGCCGAGCGTGGCCTGCAGGGCGTCGGGAAAGTGACGGCCGTCGCCGCCGCCCTCGATGTTGATGATGGGAAACCGCGGGCCGGGAAAGAGATCGCCCAGGTGCAGCACGCGCGCCCTGTCGAACGAGACGACGAGGTCGCCGTCGGTGTGGGCGGCCCCGGGATGGAAGAGCGTCACGGTGTCGTCGCCCTCGAAGAGCACCAGGCGTTCGTCGACGCGCGTGAGCCGCTGCTCGGTTGCCGGCCCGCGCGGCAGGTAGCTGAAGTGGAGCAGGCGGTCGAGCGTGCGGCCCTGCGCCACGATCCGCACGCTGGCCGGCAGGTCCACGACGGCCTCCGCGTGGTCGCTGTGCGAGTGCGTCAGGATCGCGTGCGTGATCGGGCGATCGGTGATGGCCCGGACGGCGGCCGCGAGGGCCGGCCAGCTGGCCGCGTACTTCGGATCGACGACGACCACGGCGGACGGCGTGACGAAGACGGCCGTGTTGCCGCCGCCGCCCCGGACGAGGTAGAGGCCGTCGGCCACCGGTTCCGGCGCGCCCACGGGCGTGCCGTCGCCGCCGGCGATCAGGAACAGGGGCACGTCCGCCTCGCCCCGGCAGGCCGGCAGGACGAACAGTCCGAGCACCGCGACGGCCAGCGCGGCGGCGGCCGTCGGAGTGAGCGGGACGCGGGAGAACATGGCGGCCGACCAGCGTAGCACGGCGGCCGCGCCGCGCCCGTCGCCTCCAACCCTTCCGCCCGCCGGCCCGTCCAAGCGCGGGGGTGCCATGCGCTGGGATGGACTGCGGTTCGACCTGCTGAGCGGCCTGCGCGGCTTCCGCCGCACGCCGGGAGTCACGCTCGCGGCGCTGGCCACGCTCGTGCTCGGCATCGGCGCCGCGTCGGCCATGTTCACGGTGGTGCGCTCGGTGCTCTTCGCGCCGCTGCCCTACGCCGAGCCCGATCGTCGCGTGCTCATCTGGAGCCGCTGGGTGAGCTTCGACAAGACGTGGCTCTCGGATCAGGAGATCCTCGACTATCGGCGGCTGTCCACGACGATGACGGCCATCGCCGGCTGGACGACCGAGCAGCAGAACCTCACGGGCGACGGGCCGCCGGTCCGCGTGGGCGTCGGGCTCGTGACCGCCAACGTCTTCGACGTCCTGGGCGCGCGTCCGCTGCTGGGCCGCCCGATCGCGCCGGCGGAGGACCGTCCCGGCGCGGCGCCCGTCGCCGTCCTCGGCTACGGTCTGTGGCAGGCGCGATTCGGCGGCGATCCGTCCGTGGTCGGGCGCCGCATCCTGCTCGACGACGTGCCGGTGGAGATTGTCGGCGTGATGCCCGACGGCTTCCGCCTGCCCACCGACTTCACCGAGGACGCCGCCGAGCCGACCAGGCTCTGGCGTCCGCTCGCCATCGACGAGGCCGACGCGTCCCGCGGCAGCCACGGCTACTACGCCGCCGCGGTGCTGGCGCCCGGGGCGACCGCCGCGTCGGCCTCCGACGAGCTCGCCGCCCTCACCAGGGCCATGACGGAGCAGGGGCTCTACCCGGAGGCCATGCGCTTCACGGCGTTCGCCGTGCCCGTCGAGACCGAGATCCGGGGCGGCCTGCGGCCGGCCATGTGGCTGTTGACCGGGGCCGTCGTGTGCCTGCTCCTCATCGCCTGCGCCAACGTGGCGAACCTGCTGCTCGTGCGGGGCGAGGCGCGCGCGCGGGAGATGGCCGTCCGCACCGCCATCGGCGCGACGGGGGCGCGGTTGATCGGCCAGCTTCTCGGGGAGAGCACGCTCCTGGCGGCGGCCGGCGGCCTCGGCGGCCTCGGCCTGGCCGCGGCGGCGCTGCAGGGGCTCGTGGCCGTCGATCCGACGCTCCTGCCGCCGCTCGCGCCCATCCGCCTGGACGGCACCGTGGTGGCGGCCACCCTGGGACTCGCCGTGGTGACGACGCTCGTCTTCGGGCTCGTGCCGGCGCTGAGGACGCCGCGGGTGTCGCTCGTGGAGGCGTTGCGCGAGGGCCAGCACGCCACGGCCAGTCCCACGCGGCAGCGCCTGCGGGCGGCGCTGGTCGTCGTCGAGGTGACGCTCGCGGTGGTGCTGGTCGTGGGCGCCGGGTTGATGGGGCGCAGCCTGGCGGCGCTCGGCCGCGTGCCCCTCGGCTTCGATCCTTCGCACGTGCTGACGTTCCGGGTCGCGCTGCCGGCCGCCCGCTACGACACGCCGGAGCGGGTGGTGGCCTTCTACCGGGAGCTCGTCACGCGCCTGCGCGCCCTGCCGGGCGTCACCGCCGCGGGGCTCGTGCGGGTCCTGCCCCTGGCCACGTCCATCGGCGACCGGGGCGTGGACGTGGAGGGCTTCGAGGAGAGCCCGGGCCGCAACGCCAAGGGCGACTGGCAGATCGCGAGCGACGGGGCGTTCGAGGCGATGGGCATGCGGCTCGTCCGCGGCCGCTGGTTCACGCCGGGGGACACGACCGGGTCCACGCCCATCGTGGTGGTGAACGAGACGATGGCCCGCGCCTACTGGCCCGAGGGCCAGGCCGTGGGCGGACGCGTGCGGATCGGCGGGGCGGACAGCGGGCGCCCGTGGGCGCAGGTGGTGGGCATCGTGGCCGACGAGCGCCACAACGGCGTCACCGCGGCCGTGAAGGAGAAGTTCTACGTGCCGCACAGCCAGTGGCACGTCGTCACCGGCGGCAATCTCGTCCGCAACGCCTTCCTGGTCGTCCGCTCGGCCGGCGCGCCGGAGGCCGTCGCGGGTCCCGCGGCCGCGGCCGTGGTCGGCCTCGACCCGACGCTGCCGGTTGCCGCCGTCCGCCCCATGACCGAGGTGGTGGGTGCCGCCCTCGCGACGCCGCGTCTGACGGGCGTGCTCCTCGGGAGCTTCGCCGCGGCCGCGCTCGCCCTGGCCATCGTCGGCCTCTACGGCGTCGTCTCCTACCTGGTGGCCCGGCGCACGCACGAGATCGGGATCCGCGTGGCGCTCGGCGCCGAACGCGCCTCGGTGCTGCGGCTGGTGATGGCGCGCGGGGTGGGCCTGGCCCTCGGCGGCGTGGCGCTCGGGATCGTCGCGGCCCTGGCCGCGGCCCGGCTGATGCGCAGCCTCCTGTACGAGGTCACGCCGTCGGATCCGGTGACGTTCCTGGTGGTGCCCGCCGCGCTGCTGCTGGTCGCCGTGATCGCCAGCCTGGTGCCGGCGCTGCGCGCGCTGCGGATCGATCCGCTGCGCGCGCTCAGGGTCGAGTAGCCCGGGCCGCCGGGCGGCGCGTCAGCCCCGGGCCTTCGACGGCCGCCACCACACGAGCGCCCCGGTGATCGCCTGCGCGACGAAGCCCAGCGAGCCCACGAAGTAGATCGCCTGGAGCGGCAGCGGGAAGCCGCCCGCCGTGTGCAGGCGGGACACCACGCGCGGGACGAACTCGATCGCGAGCGGGACGGGGACCGCGCGGAAGAACACGCGCCCGAGCGCCGTCGCCCCGAGCAGGCCCATGATGAGCAGGCCCACGACGCCGACCCAGTTGTGGAAGTCGTAGCTGAAGCGCCACCAGCCGCGGTCGGTCCTGAGGCGCAGGCTCTTGGGCGGCCACCACAGGTAGACGCCCCCGACCTGCAGCAGGAGGGACACGACCGTCACCGCCACCACGAGCCACGCGCCGGCGCGGCCCGCCAGCAGGTTCATGTGCAGTTCCAGCAGCCACGCGCGCGTGGGCTGGGCGAAGGGCAGCATGACCAGCGAGCCGGTCAGGCCCGCGATGAGCACGAGCACGCCGCTCGTGAGCCCGAGCCAGCGGTGCGACCACAGCATGAACGTCCGGAACGACATCGCTGGGACGATTGTCCCACGCCGCGGCGCTACGGCAGCGGGCCGCCGAGCCGCGCGGCGCTCGCCACGGCCTGGGCGTACCACGCGCGCCACGCGTCGAGGACCTCGGCGGGTGCGGCGCTGCGCCGCTCCGTGTCCATCCGTGCATCCCGCGCGGCCTCGAGGAGCGCGCGCATGGGCGCGACGTCGTCCGGTCCCGCGGACGCCAGGAACATTGCCGTGGTCGCGACGGCGGCCGCGACGTGGCCGATCTCGGCCGGGCGCACCTTGTCGATCGTGTCGAGGTTCGTGTGGTAGTAGCGGTCGGTGAAGTGCCAGTTGAGGAGCGACGGCACGCCGATCTTCGTGAACGACGTGTGATCGCTCCCGCCCTCGTACGGGTTCGTCCTGACGATCCAGCCCGTGTCGCGGGCGTGCCGCAGCGCGACCGCCAGGTGCAGGTCGTTCAGGAAGGTGCCGACCAGGAGCGCGCGGTCCACCTCGCTGGCGCCCCACTCGGTGTGCGGATCCGACGGCCGCTCCCAGATCGCCGTCGGGTCCGGGCCCTTCTCGATGAGGAAGGTGCCGCCCGTCTTCGACGTGTCCTCGCCCGTCATGTCGAGCGACATCATGGCCAGCACCCGGCCGGCGCGCGCCCGATCGGCGGCAATCCACGCGTCGCTGGCGCGGTTCTCGTCGCCCCAGAGCAGGGTCAACGTCCGGGCCGGGCGGGGGAGGGCGCCGTCGGCGATCGCCCGCTGCAGCGCCACGGCGGCGGCGAGGAGCGACCCGCAGCCGCTGGCGTTGTCGTTGGCGCCCGGCTCCTGCACGTGCGCCACGAGCACGACGCGGTCGTTCGGCCAGCGGGTGCCCGGGAACTCCGCCACCAGCGTGCGCACGGGCCGCCGATGGAACACCGTGTCGGCCGTGACGTGCACACGGACCGGGCCGGAGGCCAGGCGCTGCCGCAGCAGGCGCGCGGCGCGCGGCGTGGCCTTGAAGCCGAACGACGGCCGGTCGGGCGCGTAGGGAATCGAGCCCCACTGGAGCACGTCCGGCGTGGCGTCGGGCTCGGTGTAGCCCGCGATCTGCGTGGAGACGACCCCGGCGGCGCCCCGCGCCTTCACGGCCTCATTCCAGACGGCGCCGATCGGCCCGTCGGCGAGGACGACCGCACCGGCCACGTCCAGGCCGTCGTAGGCGGCCGCGGCGGTGCCGGCGCCGACATCCAGCAGGCGCGCCGTCGTGCCGCCGGGCGGGGTGGGAAAGGAGTTGATGGCGAGCGGGACCCGGTCCTGGGCCCGCGACAGCACGATCGCGCCCGACGGGCCGTCCAGCCGGAGCGTGGCGTCCCGCAGCTCCCATCCCTGGCTCGCCGAGGCGATGGTGTCGTAGCGGGTGGCGATGCCGGCGCCCTGCAGCACGGCCTCGATGCGTTCGAGCGACGCGTCGAACTGGGGATTGCCGGCCACGCGCCACAACGGCGCGATGGCGGCGACGACGTCCATGGCGGCGCCGGTCTCGACCCGCGGCGCCACCGCGCGGTACACCGCCTCCGCGCGCGGCGGCAGCGCGCGATCCAGCGGCGGCAGGTGCGGTGCGGGCCCCAGGGCGCCGGCGGCGCCGAGTGCGGCCGTGACGGCGGTCAGCCAGACAAGACGCATGGTCCGCATGATAGCGCCGCCTCGTGGGCGTCGGCCCCGCCGCGCCTATAATCGCGGGCGTCATGGCCCACCTGGACGCCACCCGCCGCACCTTCTTCGCGCACTTCGCCGGCCTCGGACTCGGCACGACCCTGATGCCCGGGGTGCTCTGGGCGCGGATGCAGGACTCGGGCGCCGACGCGATCACGCTCGAGATGCTCACCGACGCGCTGAAGCTCTCGGGCATCGAGCTCGCCGAGGAGGATCGCAAGGCGATGGTGGACGGCGCCAACGCGCAGCTCGAACGGCTCGAGGAGCTGCACGCCTTCCACATCCCGAACGACGTCTCGCCGCCCTACCACTTCAGCCCGGTCGTTCCGGGGATGACCGTGGACCGGCAGCGCCAGCCGTGGGTGCTCAGCAAGGCGCCGGCGGTGAAGCGTCCCGCGCGGCTGGAGGACGTGGCCTTCTGGCCGCTGCGCCACCTGGCCGAGCTGCTGCGCACGCGCCAGGTGACGTCCACCGAGCTGGCGCGCATGTACCTGGAGCGGCTCCACCGCTACCAGCCCCGGATCAACGCGGTCGTGACCTTCCTGGACGACCACGGCCTGGCCGAGGCCGCGCAGGCCGACCGGGAGATCGCCGCCGGCCGCTACAAGGGCCCGCTGCACGGCATCCCGTGGGGCGTGAAGGACATCATCACGGTGAAGGGGTTCAAGACCACCTGGGGGTCGCCCGCCTTCACCGAGCAGCAGTTCGACTACGACGCGTCCATCGTGGAGATGCTGCGCGCCGCCGGCGCCGTGCTCATCGCCAAGCTGGCGACGGGTGAGCTCGCGTCGGGCGACAACTGGTTCGGCGGACAGACGAAGAGCCCGTGGGATCCGACGCAGGGATCGAGCGGCTCGTCGGCCGGGCCGGCGTCGGCCACGGCCGCCGGCTGCGTCGCCTTCGCCATCGGGAGCGAGACGAGCGGATCCATCCTGAGCCCGTCGGGCCGATGCGGCGTGGTCGGCCTGCGCCCGACGTTCGGCCGGGTCAGCCGCCACGGCGCGATGGCGCTCTCGTGGACGCAGGACCGGCTGGGCCCCTTCGCGCGGTACGCCGAGGACTGCGCGATCGTGATGCAGGCCATCGCGAAGCCGGACGGCCGGGACATGAGCGTCACGGATCTCCCCTTCAACTGGAACGCCGGGCTCGACGTCCGGCGGTTGAAGGTGGGCATCCTGCAGGCGTCCTTCGACGAGCTGACCGAGCCGCCGGCCAAGGCCAACGCGGCCGCGACGCTGGACGTGCTGAAGGCGCTCGGCATCCGCGAGTTCCTGCCCGTGGCGGTGCCCGAGTTCTGGCTCGACGTGAGCGCGATCGGCGTGGAATCGGCGGCCTTCTTCGACGAGCACGCGCGCGCGGGCCGCATGGCCAAGGCGCGCGGCCGCGGTCGGCCCAACGGCCGCCTGTTGTCCGCCGTGGACTTCCTGCAGGGCCAGCGCGCCCGCATGATGATGATGGAGGCGCTGGCCGAGGCCACCCGCCACGTGGACCTGTACGTCGTCGCGTCGAACAGCATCGGGCGGGGCGGTCCCGGCGGCCCGCCGGGAGGGCGCCCGCCGGGGGCGCCACGGCCGCCGCGCCGGCCGCAGCCGCCCGGCCAGCGGCACTTCCAGATGGCGAACCTCGCGTGCTATCCCGCCGTGAACGTCCCGAACGGGTTCACGGGCGACGGCGGCACGCCGACGAGCATCGTCTTCTACGCCCAGCCGTACCGGGAACTGGAGCTCCTGGCGCTGGCCAAGGCGTACCAGGACCGGGCGCGCTGGCACGAGAAGACCCCGGCCGCGCTCGACGCCTGAGGGAGTCGCGCATGGCGACGACAGGGGCGACGCCGGCGGTGCACGCGCTCCGGCGCCACGGCCTGGCGTTCACGGAGTACGAGTACCGCTACGAGCCGAAGGGCGGCACCCGCGTCTCGTCGCGCGAGCTCGGCGTGCCCGAGCACGAGGTCGTCAAGACGCTCGTGATGGAGGACGAGCGGAAGCAGCCGCTCATCGTCCTCATGCACGGCGATCGCGAGGTCTCGACCAAGCAGCTCGCGCGGCAGATCGGGAGGAAGCTCGTGCGTCCGTGCGCGCCCGAGGTCGCCGAGCGGCACACGGGCTACCAGGTGGGCGGGACGTCGCCCTTCGGCACGCGCAAGCCGCTGCCCATCTACATGGAGCGGTCGATCACCGACCTGCCGATGGTCTACGTGAACGGCGGCCGCCGCGGCTTTCTCGTCCGCGTGGACCCGCGCGAGATGGCGACGGTGCTCGAGGCCGGCATGGTGGAGGTGGGGATTGAGGGGAACTGACGCAGTAGGGACTGGGGACCAGGGACCAGGGACGAGGGACCAGGGACGAGGGACCAGGGACCAGGGGCCCACATCCCCATCGCCGCCTGCGCAACGAACCCCCGGGGGTGTGGCGATCAGCGCTCGCGGGCCGCGACCTTCGCCCAGGTGTCCTTCAGCGACACCGTGCGATTGAAGATCGGCGCACCGGGCCGGCCGTCGGGATCGGCCACGAAGTAGCCGAGACGCTCGAACTGGACGCGCGTCCCGGGCAGCGCCCGGCCCAGCATTGGCTCCAGCTTGCAGCCCGTGACCACCTCGAGGCTGGCCGGGTTCAGCAGGTCGATGAAGGTCTGGCCCGTCTTCTCGGCCGCCGAATCGGGGTTCTCGGCGGTGAAGAGGCGATCGTAGAGGCGCACCTCGCCGTCCACCGCGTGGGCGGCCGACACCCAGTGTAGGGTGGCCTTCACCTTGCGCCCGTCGGGCGCGTCGCCGCCGCGCGTGGCGGGGTCGTAGGTGCAGCGCAGCTCGACCACCTGGCCCGAAGCGTCCCTGACCACCTCCTGGCACGTGATGAAGTAGGCGTTCCGCAGGCGCACCTCGCGGCCGGGGGCCAGGCGGAAGAACTTCTTCGGCGGGTCCTCCATGAAGTCGTCGCGCTCGATGTACAGCTCGCGCGAGAACTCCACGTCGCGCGTGCCGGCCGACGGGTCCTCCGGGTTGTTCACGACGGGGAGGGTCTCGATGCGCCCCTCCGGGTAGTTCGTGAGGACGACCTTCAGCGGGCTGAGCACCGCCATGACGCGCGGAGCGCGCCGGTTGAGGTCCTCGCGCACGCAGTGCTCCAGGAGCCCCACGTCGACGACGTTCTCCTTCTTCGCCACGCCGATGCGCGCGCAGAAGTCGCGGATGGACTCGGGGGTGTACCCGCGCCGGCGCAGCCCGGAGATGGTCGGCATCCGCGGATCGTCCCAGCCGTGCACGTGGCCCTGGGCGACGAGCTGCAGGAGCTTCCGCTTGCTCATGACCGTGTAGTTCAGGTTGAGCCGGGCGAACTCGATCTGGCGCGGCACGTGGGGCACCAGGCACTCGCGGACCACCCAGTCGTACAGCGGCCGGTGCGCCTCGTACTCCAGCGTGCAGAGGGAGTGCGTGACGCCCTCGTAGGCGTCCGAGAGCGGGTGGGCGTAGTCGTACATCGGGTAGATGCACCACGCGTTGGCCGTGCGGTGGTGCTCGGCGTGCCGGATCCGGTACAGCACCGGGTCGCGCATGTTGATGTTGGGCGACGCCATGTCGATCTTCGCGCGCAGCACGTGCGCGCCGTCCGGGAACTCGCCCGCGCGCATGCGCCGGAAGAGCGCGAGGTTCTCCTCGACGCTGCGGTCCCGGTACGGCGAGGCCACGCCCGGCTCGGTCAGCGTGCCGCGGTGGGCGCGGATCTCGTCCGCGGAATGCGAGTCCACGTAGGCCCGGCCGCGCAGGATGAGGCCCTCGGCGTCCTGGTACAGCCGCTCGTAGTAGTCCGACGCGTAGTACTCGCGCCCCTGCCAGTCGAAGCCCAGCCAGTGGACGTCGGCCTTGATCGAGTCCACGTACTCGATGTCTTCCTTGACGGGGTTGGTGTCGTCGAAGCGGAGGTTGCACAGGCCGCCGTATTCCCCGGCGACGCCGAAATCGAGGGCGATCGCCTTGGCGTGGCCGATGTGCAGGTAGCCGTTGGGTTCGGGCGGGAAGCGCGTGACGACCGCGGTGCCGTCGGCCGCGTCGGCCGCGACGATCTCGCGGATGAAATCCAGCGGCGCGCTGGCGGCGGGCTCGGCGGGGGACGCCGGCTCGTTCGGACTGGCCATGATTCCGCCAGTCTACTCGCCGCTAGCCCCCAGCCGCCAGCCGCCGGTCGAGGATCACTGCGCGCAGGGCGGTCCGGACAGCGTGGCCAGCAGGATGAGCGGGTTCCTGCCGCGGCGGGTGAAGCCGTACTCCGTGTCGCGCGGCACGACGGCGAAGCTGCCGGCCGCCACCGACACGTCCCGGCCGTCGAGGGTGAGCGTGCCGTCGCCGCCCACCACGTACAGCATCAGTTCCGCCGTCTCGTGCTTGCGGCCCTGCCAGGGTTCGCGGATCTGCCACAGCCACGACTGGGCGCCGCCGCTGCAGCCGATGAGCGATTCCTTCTGCGGTTCCTTGCTCGAGATGAAGTTGCGCTCGATGTAGTCGAGCAGCGACGTCGTCGAGGGCTTGCCGGCCGGAAGGTCCGGCACGAAGGCCGGCGCCGCGGGCGGCGGCGGCTCGGGCGGCGCGGGCGGCGGTGGCGGTGGTGGGGCCTCGGTGAGCGTGGCGTCGGTGATCGGCGCCGCCGTGCCGGCCCGCCACGACACTTCCTTCTCGAAGGTGACGTAGCCGTCCTTCTCGAACCGGAGGCGATAGGTGCCCGGGCGAATGCCCTGCAGCCGCACCTGCCCGGCGGCGGTCGTGACGCCTTCCCGATCGACCGGCCCGCGCGCCGTGACCGACACCTCGGGGATGCCCTTGCCGGTCGGGTCGGTCACGCTGATGGTCATGATCGCCGTGGCGCCGGCCCCGGCGGCGCGCGGCCGCTGCGCGGGGGCTGCCTGCGCCGCCGCGTCGGCCGCCACCGCCACCGACACGCACGTGGTCAGCAGCACCGCCAACATTCGCATGCGGCTAACTCTACTCCGGTCGTCGGATCGCGTAAAGGCGCGGCGGCGGCGCGAGGCGCGCGATCAGGCCCCAGCGCGGGGCGTCCGCGTGAGGACGGCCGCGTAGTGGACCGAGTACTCGCGGAAGCGCGAGCGTTCGAGCGCCGCCTCGATCGCGTGCACCGGCCCCGAGAGCGCGCGCGGCAGGAAGTCCGGCGAGAAGGTGTAGTAGCTCGTCCGTTCCAGCGCGAAGCCCGGATGCGACGCCAGGCGATCCAGGCTCACCCAGAGCTCGATGCCCTCGTCGATCTCCTTGAGCAGCGGGAACACGTAGCCCATGTAGAAGCGGAAGAGCGGGTTCTTCGCGTTGGTCTCGTGCACGACGAGGTGCCCGCCGGGCTTCAGCACGCGCGCGATCTCGGCCAATGCCTGCTCCTGGATCGCGGCCGTCGGCAGGTGGTGCAGCACGCCGACGACGAAGGCGAAGTCGAACGTCGCGTCCGCGAACGGCAGGCACGCGGCGCTGCCGCACGCGACCGGCACGCCCTGGCGCCGCGCGTGGCGGAGCAGGTTGTGCGACAGGTCCACGCCGACCACCCGGTAGCCGCGCGCCCGCATCGCCGTCGACTGGATCCCGAGGCCGCAGCCCGTGTCGAGGCCCAGCAGGCCCGCGCGCGGCGGGCCGACGGCCTCGCTCGTCAGGCCCACTTTCCGATCGAGGAGCCGCGACCACACGTGGGGCGACCACTGGGCCTGGTACGCCTCGGCGATGTCGTCGAAGTGCTGGCCCGCATCGGCGGGCGCCGGCCCCACGCGCGACCCCAGCTCGCGCAGCAGCAGCGCCGTGCCGACGAGGAGCCCCACGCCCACCGAGCCGGCGCGCGTGAGCGACACGATCTGCACCGCGAGCGCGCCGTCGAGGCCGAGGCTCTGGAGCTGCAGGATCTCGACGCTCCCGGTGACGCCGACGCCGGCCGGGACCAGGCTGGCCGCCGCGGCGAGCGTGGACGTGCTGAAGATGCGCAACCCGTCGAGGGGCGAGATGACGGCGCCCAGGCTGGCGCCGGCGAGCGGCAGGAGCAGGCACGTGGGCAGCCAGGCCACGAGCGACATCAAGAGCGCCGTCGCCACCACGCCCGGGGCGTTCAGGTCGCGCACGACGCCGGCCACGTGGGGCGAGGCGTGCGCGGCCCGGACCGACGCCACCCAGGCGGCGCCCACGACGGCCAGCACCGCCACCAGGGCGGCGGTCACCCACCCGGACGGCCCGGTGGCGAGCGCGAGGCACGCGAGCGCGCTGACGTCGAGGAGCCGTTCGATGAACCAGGCGAACGCGGTCCGGCCGAACGGCACGTCGAAGCGGCGGCGCATCAGGACCGCGCGCGAGAGCTCGCCGAGGTTGCCCGGCGTCGCGATGCCGACGAGCGAGGCCAGGTAGATGGCCATGCTGGGGCGGATCGGCACGACCACGCCGGCCTGCCGCAGCAGGTAGTGCCAGCGGAAGAAGCGGACGCCCAGCGATCCGATCGTCAGGAGCGGCAGGCCCAGCGCGAGGAAGCCCTGCTGCCAGGTGAGGGCGCGCAGCGCGGGCAGCCAGCCGCTCCACCACGCCCACAGGACGGCGACAATCGCGCCCGGCACGAACAGGACGGCGCTCCGGCGCCAGAGCCGTCCAGCGCTCACCGGGCCGTCTCCGCGCCGGGAATCAGGCGGGCCACGCCGAGGCGGTGCGCCACCGCGAGCAGGTCCAGGTAGCGCCAGGCCGGCGCCGTGGCCATGCGGCCGAACATCTCCCCGCGCGGGCGCGACAGCCAGGGGCTGCCGGCCGGCGAGGGCGGCCTCCGGTTGCGCGCGTCGGCCACGGCCGCCTCGTCCCTGGCGTAGACGGCGTGCTCGGCGGTGGCCTCGAGCCGCACCGGGAAGCCCTCGGGCGGCGGCGCCGCGGCGGGCTGGAGCACGAAGGCGGCCGCGGCGGACGGATCGCGCCGTGCGGCGTGATACGCCAAAGCGAGCTGGGATGTGCCGAACGACTGCGCGGGCACGACGTCCTCGATATCGGTCGGGACGATCGCGTTGAGCAGTTGCACCCCGCGCATCCAGCCCGCGGCACTGTCGGCATACCCCGGCAGCCGGATGTCGATGGCGGCGCCCACCTGGCCGGTGTCCAGGTGCGGCCCAACGGTGGCCGGCCAGCAGAAGACGGCGGCCACGAGGCTCGCCGCCCCGAACGTCGCCAGGCCGGACGGGCCCCGGCCCAGCCACTCGCCCAGCGGCGAGCGCCAGAGCACCGGGATCAGGAGCAGCATCACGGGCACGAAGTGGTGGAGGACGGCGGAGCCCTGGAAGTAGACGGCCGCGAAGTACAGCGCGCAGGTGGCGGCGAGCGTCCGGGCCGGTCCATCGAGGCGGCGCCACAGGAGGGCCGCCGCCGCGGGCAGGATCCCGGCGGGCAGGATCGCCCAGCCGAGGCGATTGGGGGCGAAGACGGTCACGTAGCGGTAGCGGCGGAGGGACTGCAGGGCGCCGTACTCGGTGCCCGGCTGCGGCAGGCCCAGGAACGGCAGGAGGCGCGCGCCGATCGCCAGCAGCACCATCGCGGCCACGAGCGCGACGGCCAGCCGCACGACGGACGGACGACCGGCGTCGCGCCAGACCACGGTGGCCGCGAGCCCCAGCATCACCACGAGGATCCCGCCGTTCGGGAGCGCCGCCAGGGTGCAGAACGCTCCCGCGAGCATCCACGCCGTGTCGCCGCTCCACCACGCCGCGATCAGCATGAGCAGGCAGGCCACCACCTGGGTGTCCTGCGTGAGTGGCAGGCCGAGGTCGGCGTGATAGGCGCTGTAGGTGCCGCTGAAGCCGAGGGCGAGCGTGAAGACCGCGAGCGCCACCCAGACCGCGGCCACCTCCGTCCCGCGAAGGGGGCGCCGGCGGTACTCGGCCGCGGCGACGATCCCGGCGGCCGCCGCCACCAGGTGGGGGAACATCGCCAGCCGCGACGCCGCGGCGAGGTCGCCGAAGAGCCGCAGGAACCACGACGCGGGCAGCGCGAAGAGCCACGAGCGGGCATCGGGGAAGTTCTCCACGCCGCCGGCGTCGGGCCCGAAGAACGGCACCGCCCGCGTGAGGAGGAGCCGCGCGACTTCGTGCGCGTGCGCGCCGTCGCCGTTGAAGCTCTCCCAGAAGATCTTGGGGCCCAGGAGCAGGACGCCGAGCGCGCAGAAGAGCGCGCCGAGCCCCAGGAAGGCCGTGCCCGGCCGAGCGGGCCACGCCAGATCGCGGCGGCCGGCCGTCCAGGCTGCCAGGGCGCCGAGCGCCGCCGTGGTCGCGACCAGCGCCGCGCCGAACCCCGCGCCGTGGAGCGCCACGCCGAGGCCGCGTTCCAGGACGAGCACGAGCGCCGTGTTCACGCCCAGGCTGGCGACGGCCGCGTAGGCCAGCCACTGCGGCGCCGTCCGCGCGGCGCCCGACAGGAGCACCAGCAGCACGCCCGGGCCGTTGACGAGGACGGTCGCGCTCACCGCCACCAGGGCGGCCAGGAGCGCCGGGCCCGTCGCTCCCAGAAAGGCGCCGTACGCCCCGGCCGCGCTCGCGGGCGTCGCGGCGCTGAGTGCAGCGACGACGCCGCGGCCGACGATGCCGGGGAGCCCCGTCAGGACCAGGGCTGCCGTGAGACGCAGCACGGCCGCCGGCCGTGCCGTGTCGGGGGCAGAGGGGACCATCACCCGCCGGCCGTCAGTACCGCCAGCTTCGGAGGTCGGCGCCCGGCGGCGCCGTCTTCGTCATCCGCTCGACGGCCTTCGGGATGTACATCTGGTGGTAGCGCAGGCGCGAGTAGGCGTTCTCGCGCGTGGGGTCGCCGTTCCAGCAGTGCTCGGCGCGATCGCCGTAGGCGATCTCGCCGCCGAAGTACGGATTTCGCGTGGTCTCCAGGAACTGCTCCGCGAGGTACACGGCGTCGTTCAGGTAGTAGTTGTCCATGTCCCCGACGTAGATGTTGAGCTTGCCTTCGAGCTTCCTGCCGAGACCCTGGTCCCAGTCGCGCCGGAGGATGTGGACCAGGTCGTAGTGCTCGCGCCAGTACTCGGCGACGGTCTTGTCGATGGCGCCCGTCATCTTGTCGAAGATGCGCGCCGGATAGCCGTCGGGCCCGACCGGGCTGAACACGGCCTCCCAGATGTCGAACTGCTGGCCCGAGCGCGTCTTCGTGCCCAGGACCAGCTCCATCCGGTTCATCTCCCACACCATGGAGTCCACGTGGCCGAGGTAGTTCCGGTGAGCCGGCCGCGGCGTGTGCTTGAAGGTGTCGTCCAGCCAGTACGCGTTCTTCTGGCCGTAGATGTCGATCGTGGTGAAGGCGTGGAAGTCGATGGGGTCCGGGCAGGCGGCGTAGGCGCCGTTGAAGACGTCGGGATAGAACACCTGCGCCGACATCGCCTCCCAGCCGCCCGTGGAGCCGCCGTACATGAAGCGCGCCCAGCCCTGGCCGAGGCCGCGATACTTCTTCTCGAGGTAGGGAATCAGCTCCTGGACGATCGCGTCGCCGTAGGGGCCCTGGTTCGCCGAGTTCACGGCGTAGGAGTCGTCGTAGAACGGCGTGGCGTGCTGGATCTCGATGACGATCGCGCGCGGGAAGTTCGGGCCGGTCCAGTCCTTGTAGAGCTGATACGCGTACTGCTGCTGGATGCGGTTGTAGCCCTTCAGGTGGAAGCGCTCGGAGTAGTCCGGCTCGAGATTCGCGTCGGGCGGCGTCTCGCGCCAGCCCGTGAGCGTCGGCGCGAAGTGGTTGTGGTAGATGAAGAGCGGGTAGCGCGCGTTGGGATGCGTGTCCCAGCCTTCTGGCAGGAGCACGCTGGCGCCGATGTGCATCGGCCGGCCCCAGAACTTCGTGAGCAGCGCGCTCTGGATGCGCTCGTGCTTCACGTACTTCGTGTCCGGCACGGGCGCGATCTCGGGGATCACTTGGTCCAGTGACACGCGGATGGTGCCGCCCGCCGCCGGGTCGATCGTCACCTCGCGGGGCGCGGAGTACAGGTTGCCGGGCGCCTGGTTCCACTGCTGGCCCTCGCCCCGGTCCATCGGCATCTTCACCGTGTGACCGTCGGCGCGGTGGAAGGTCTCATAGCGGTGGAGCAACGCCTGGACGCGGTAGGTGCCCTTCGGCAGCGCCGAGAGACGCTCCACCGGAAACCCCAGCGTCGCGCCGTCGAACACGGCCGGCGTGCCGGCCGACCAGTTCTCCACGTCGAGACCGAACGCCGGCTGGCCCGCCGGGCCGTCGCTGACGTGGAAGCGCGGTTCGCCGTCGGTGCGCGTGGAGAGGATGAGCACCAGGCGGCCGTCCAGCGGGGCCTGGCCGGCCGCGGGCGGATAGCTGACTTCGACCCTGAGGGCGCCGGCCTGGGAGGCGGCGGGCCGGGCCACCAGCGCCGCCAGTCCCGACCCAGCCAATACGGCGAATACAAGCGTGACGATGGCCCTGCGCGGCATGGCGGCGAGTGTAGCATCCGGTATGACCGTCGACCGCGTCCCGGCCGGGAGGCGCGGCGTCGCGTCGCACCGACCATGACCCTTGCGCGATTCCGCACCCTGTGCCTCTCGCACCCCGGCGCCACCGAGCAACTGCAGTGGGAGGATGACGCCGTCTTCAAGCTGGGCGGCAAGATGTTCGCGGTGGCGTGCACCGACCGCGCGCGTGCCCCCGACGCGCCCGTCTGCTCGTTCAAGTGCGACGACGAGGGCTTTTCGGCGTTCCTCGAGCGCGACGGCGTCATCCCCGCCCCCTACCTGGCGCGGGCGAAGTGGGTGGCGCTCGAACGGTGGGACGCCCTGACGGACCTCGAGATCCGCGAGGCCGTGGCCGGGAGCTACGCGCTGGTCATGGGGCGGCTGCCAAAGCGGGTGCGTGCGGCGATCGGCCAGGCGGGCCCGCCGGCGCGGCGCACAGGTACTCGCGGGCGTGTGGCGCCCTAGCCACAGCGCTGTGGTCGCGGAACCACACCGAGCCGCTGCGATGCACGCGACCGGCACGCTGGGCCCGCGTCGCTGACGAGCCCGGCCTGGTGTCAGGTTTGCACGGCAGGCCTCGGCGTGACGCGACGCACGGCCCCGGCCTGCGTGCGCTGCGCTGGGGCTGTGCCGAGCGGTCCGTCGAGGAGTCCGACCATGCGTACTTCAGCATTGCGACTGTTGCTGGCCCTCGTGCTGACCTTTGACGGCCTGGCGGCCGCCGCGTCCGCCCAGGATCGCCTGTTTGCGGAGGTCGAGCTCGGTGCGATCGGGCGCTTCGGGCAGGCGATCGGACCTGGCGCGCCTGGCCGGTACCTGTGGACCGGCGGCGGCCGGTATGCCGTGTCGGTCGCCGCGCGGACGGCCTACGACATTCGCACCGGCCAAACGGTGGTCCTCTCGGCCACGGCCTTTGGCGCGATCGTGGTGCCCGACCCGGTGCGTCCGCGTCTCTTCGTCACGCGGACCGACGGCGTGGACGGCTTGTGGAGCATCGATGTCTCCAGCGGCGCGCGGACGCTCGTGGACCCGGGCCCCGTCGCCACGCTGAGCGAGTGCGTCTTCGCCGCGTCGTCCGATGAGCTCTTCTGCCTGGACGCCCCGTCGATCACGGCCCGGACGATGTTTCGCGTGACGCCGGCCGGCCGTCAGACCGTCTTCAGCGGGTGGATCCTGGCGCCGATCTTCGTCTCGGGTCCTCCCTCGCACCAGTTCGGGTGGGTCGTGACTCCAGACGGGGCCTTCACATACTTCCGTCGCTGCGACGCGCCCCTGCCGTTTCCGGATTTCTGTGGGCAGGCCTCGATCGTGCGGCTCGACTTGCGGACCCTGGCGACGCTCGCGCTCGCCAGCACCGCCACCTCCGAAGCACTGCAGTGGGACGAATCGAACGAGCGGCTGCTGATGTACACGGGAACCGGGATCCGCGTGCTGACGAAGGATCTGGTCGATCTCGGCATGACCACCCTCGATGGGCAGTGCCACGACGTGGCCATCAGCCCGCACACCGGCCGTCTCTACCTCAACGTCGAATACAGGTACTTCTGGTCCTGGTCCACCCTCACTGGGTTCGATGCCGCAACCTATCGCCTGGTGGCGCCGAGCATCTCGCGCACGAGCTCGGCGTCATGCACTGGGCTCCTCGTCCTGACGGCGCCAGGTCCCCCTCGTGACGTTCGCGCCACCGTCTCAGGCTCCACGGTGTCGCTCGCCCGGACCAACATCGGCGGTGCCTCGGGGTTCATCTTGGAGGCGGGCGTGGCGCCCGGGCGCACTGATGTCACGCTCTACCTCGGGGCCGATCCACGCGTCACGATCCCCAACGTGCCGCCGGGCACCTATTACCTGCGGATTCGAGGCGCCAACGAGTTCGGTGGCGGACGGGCGTCGACGGAGCTTCGGGTCGTCGTTCCGTAACCCTCGCGGATACAGAGGAGCTGCGTTCTATGAAGACGTGTCGCACGGTGTCGGTGATCCTGTGGCTCAGCGTCTGGGCGGCGACGAGCGCCGTCGCCCAGGACGGCGTCATCGTGGACGGCCGCGTCGTCAGCGCGTTTCGCAACTTCGGCGCGGACCTCGGCCCGGTGCCACCGCTGCTGACGCGCCCGCTCGCCGGCGGCGGCCGCTTCGCGTTCGACGGGACGCTCGTGGACTTGCGCACCGGCACCCGCCGTCCGGTTCCTGCCGGACTGCAATTGCTCGCCGCCGATCCGGGCCGCCCGCGATTCCTGATGTACGCGCCCGGCAGCCTGTTCTCTGCGCTGGTCGAACTGGACGCCCTCAGTGGCGCGACCCGCACGCTCGGAGTCCTTCCTGGATATCTCGATCCCCATCCGGTCGAGCCGGGCGACGCGCAATACGCGCAGGCGGCCGATCGCCTGTTCGTGCCAACCGGCCCGCGGTCTGCGGGCACCGTGTACGTCCTCGCGATCGACGTCGAGACGGGCGCGCAGGTGGGTGCCGGCCCGCTCTTCACCGTCCGGTCCTTCTCCCCCTGGGTCGTCACCCCTGACGCGACGCAGGCGTTCCTCACCGAGCCGGGACAACTCGTGGCGATCGACCTCGCCACGGGGGGGAGGCGCGTGGTCCTCACCGAGCCGGTGACGGATCTGCAGTGGGACGACGCGCAGGAACGGCTCATCGCCTACGTCGGCCAGACCGCCTTCCTGCTGACGCGCGACGGTACGACCTTGGGATCGGCGGCCATGGGCGACTGCTACCGGTTCGCCACGTCAGCCCATACCGATCGTATCTACGTGCGCCGCGGACGGTATTGGCCCACGGGCCGGATCGAGGACCTGCGGGTCTTCGACAGCCGGACGTTCGCCCTGTTGGGGCAGGCGTCGGTGCCGCCGCTCGGGGGCTGCTCGGTCTCGGTGCTCACGGCGCCCGGACCGCCGCGACGGCTGCGCGCCTCGATCACCGGTCACGACGTCAGGCTGGCCTGGGTGAATGTCGGCGCGGCGTCGGGCTTCGTGCTCGAGGCCGGCTTCACGCCGGGACGCACCGACGTGTCGGTGTATCTCGGCCCCGACCCTCGGGTCACCTTCGCAGGCGTGCCGTCGGGCACGTATTACCTGCGCGTGCGCGGCGGCAACGAGTTCGGGGGCGGGCGGCCGTCACAAGAGATCCAGGTCGTCGTCCCGTAGTTCGTCCCCGCGCGCGTGGCCCGCATAGACTCGGGCGAATGAGCATCCCGCGCCTGGGGCCTGCCGCGCTCGCGACCGTCCTCCTGCTGTCCGGCGTCTCCGACGCCCCGGGCCAGTCCCGGACACGGGACCAGTGGGTGGCGCTGGCGAAAAGCGGTTTCACCGTACCGGCGGGGGAGACCGCAGCCGGGCTTCTCATCGAGATGAACGCCCTCGTTGCATCGCCGGATCCGGTGCTGCGAGACGAGGTGGCGTACTCCGCGGCCGAGCGCTGGATCGTGCGGGACAGGATCGTGGAGCCCGGCGATCTCCGACACATGCTCGCGCTGTGGACGGACAATCTCGACGACGGCCTGGGGACGGCCGGCGACGACCGCATCTTCAAACGCTCGTTCTCGGCGTTATGCCTGTCGCTCATCGCGGCCCGCGACGTCGCGACGCCGTTCCTCTCCGCGGAGGAGGCGCACGGCCTGGCCGACCGCCTGTTCGCCTACCTGGCGCGGGAACGCGACCTGCGGGGCTTCGACGCCGCGCACGGGTGGATGCACGCCGTGGCGCACACCTCGGACGCGTTCAAGTTCCTGGCGCGCGGACGGTACTGGCGCCGTGCGGATCTGCCGCGCCTCCTCGCGCTCGTGTCGGCGAAGACGGCGGAGGTGGAGGGCGTCTTCCAGTGGGGCGAGCCGCAGCGGATGGCGTTCGCGCTCCATGCCGCCGTGCGCCGCGAGGATGCCGACACGGCCGCCGTCGAGCAGTGGATTGCCGGGATCCAGAAGGACTTCGCGTCGCTGTGGGCGAACGGCCCGGTGGTGGTCCCTCACGACTTCGCGCGCGTGGAGAATCGCCTGCAGGTACTGCGCGGCCTCCATGCGGCGCTCTCGATGGACGCCTCGCCGACGCCCCAGGGCGAGGCGATGCGCGCGGCCGCCATCACCGCCCTGTCGCGCGTGCGGTGACGCGCCGGTGCGGGCTCGGGCCCTGCCGCGCGGGCGCGGCTAGTCGCGGACGGCCGGTGGGTCGGCGGCTGCCGTGCGCGCCGGACGCTTGAGGAGCGAGCCCGTGATCGCCACGCCGGCGCCGCCCGAGACTGGAATCGACGCCGCGATCCCGCCGGTGACCTCCGTGAGCGTGCCCTGCAGGGCGCCGCCGCCGATGACCACCGACGTGCCGGTGACCGCGTACGGCCAGTCGGCCCGGTAGGGCACCACGACGCCAGCCGTCGTGACGAGCTGGACGTCGACCGCCACGGTGCCGGCCGAGGTACACGCCTCGGGCGGCGTGAAGACCAGCGTCCCCGAGATCTGTCCCGGTCCGGGCGCCCCGGCCACGCTCGCCGCCAGCACGTACTCGCCAGCCACGCCGCAGGCGCCGGGCTGCGCCCAGACGGCCTTGGGAAACCAGCTCGACGTGAGCGCGAGGACGAAGGCGAGGTGACGCTGCATGGGGAGGGCTCCGAGCGGGGCCCCAGCGGCCCCGGCGCTATAATCGGCCGCTCGTGTCGAAGGAGGAGTCCACGATGGGTCGAATTCCTGCAGGGCTGGCCGCGGTGGCGATCGCGGCCGCGGTGTTCACGGCGGCGCCCGCCGCCCAGGCGCCGGCGAAGAAGGCGTTCAACGGCGCGGTGAAGCCCATCGGCCCCTACACGCCAGGTGTCGGCACGGGTAACACCGTGTACCTGTCGGGGCAGATCGGCATCGATCCCGCCAGCGGCCAGATCGTCTCCGGCGGCACGGAAGCCGAGGCGCGGCGCGTCATGGACAACCTGAACGCCGTCCTGAAAGAGGCGGGCCTGGGCTTCGGCAACGTGGTGAAGACCACGATTTACATGGTGGACTTGGCCGAGTTCACGAAGGTGAACGAGATCTACGGCTCGTACTTCCCGGCCGGCGGCGTACCGCCCGCGCGGTCCACGGTGCAGGTCGCGGCGCTGCCGCGCGGCGCCCGCATCGAAATCGACTTCGTCGCGGTCAGGTGAGGCCGGCCATGTCCGTCGCACAGTCCGCCGCCGTGCTCGTCGTGGGCATCGCGATCGGCGCGGCCGGCACGCTGGCCGCCCAGAACGTCCCGGGCGCCAGCCGGCGCGAACCGCAGTTCGAGAACGCGACCGCCAAGGCGTGGAAGAGCATCATCATGCCGAAGCAGCCGCTCAGCTACCACCGGCACGATCACTCGCGGGCGATCATCGCGCTCACGAGCGGCACGCTCGATCTCGTCCAGCCGTCCGGCGCGACGAAGCAGAACGTCTGGGAGGCCGGGAAGGCCTACTGGTACGGACCCGACGAGCCCGGGACCACGCATGCCGACGTGAACAACACGGACAGGCCCATTGAGGTCATCGTGGTGGAGATTCAGCGATAAGAGCTGAGTAGGGACCAGGGACCAGGGACCGGGGACCGGGTCCCTGAGCTATGGCGCCGCGGGTTCGTCGAAGGTCGCCTCGGTCGCCCAGCGCGCGTGGGCCTCGGCCGTGGTGCAGATCCACACCGAGTCGATCCGGCCGCAGGCCACGGCGGCGCCGCCCTGGCGCGCGAGGATCGATGCGGCCGACCCGGTCACCACGTAGAGCGCGTCGTCGCGCAGCCGCACGGCGTCGATCTCGGCATCGGCCTCCGCGCAGTACCGGGCACGCGCCGCGACATCGGCGCGGGCCACGACGCCGGCATTCACGGTGAGTCCGTAGGTGGCGGCCAGGCGCACGGCCGACTCGTAGGGAATCGGCGACGCTCCGCACTGCGGCGGCGGCACGAGCACGACGTCCGCGTAGCCGGGGGCGACCGCGGCCCACCGGTCGGACGTGAAGCGCCGCGTCCACTCGTGGAACGCCGGATCGCGGGCCGTGTCGTGGCGCTGGCGGTGGGCGTCGTGCAGGTCGGCCAGCTGCAGCGCCACCGCCCCGGCCAGCACGGCGACGGCGGCGCGCGGGGGCAGCCGCCGCGCCACGGTGACGACGGCCCACACGAGTCCCACGTAGGTCAGCGGCCACACGAATCGGCCCGACGATCGGAACATCGCCAGCGGAGCGCTCCAGGGCCCGTTGAGATCCACGAGCACGCGCGCGCCGAGCGTCACCGTCGGGCTCAGGGCGAACGCCGCCATGGCGAGGCAGGCGGCCACGACGAGCGGCGGCGGAGAGGACGCCGCCCGCCCTTCGGCACGTCCCCGGGCGGCCGCGGCCAGGACCGCGGCCACGCCGGCCAGCGCGAGCACGCCGAGGCCGAGGTAGTGGAAGCCTTCGTAGGTCTGGCCGGGTGAGGCGAAGGGCAGCTCCGGCATCCACCGCGACCACCCGCCCGGGATCACGAACGACAGGAGGTTCATCGAGAAGTAGCCGAGGCCGCCCTCGGAGAGCGACCGCTCGCCGCCGAGGATGAAGAGCCCGGAGAGCCACCAGCCCGCAAGCATCGCGCCGGTCCCCGACGCCAGGGCCGTCGCGCGGCGGCGGACGGGCGCCTCGCGCGTGCCCGCGGCGGAGGCGGCGAGCAGGACGAGGACCATCGCGGCCAGGTAGGGCTGCACCATGCCGGCGACGAGTCCGAGCGCGGCCCAGCGCCACCACGCGAGACGCGCGTCGGACCGGTCCGTGGCCAGGAGCAGCGCCCACAGCACGAGCCAGTGGGCGCAGAGCGCCGCGTGGCCGACGCGCACGAGCAGCGTCGGCAGCAGCACCGCGAGCATGCCGCCCAGGGCCTGCACCCAGGGGGACGGCACGGCCCGCGCGATGAGGCGGGCCGTGAGCGCGCCCTGCAGCGCGAAGCACAGCAGCAGCCACGGTCCGAGGTACTGGAACCAGAAGGGCAGCAGGGCGTCGAGCGGCTTCAGGAGGTAGGCGGCGAGCGGGATCGAATCGGTGAGGCCGATCGACGTCCCGAGCGGCGCGTAGTAGCCGCGCACCACGCCGGGCGGCCAGCCCCACGGCTCGTGCCGGAAGAAGTGCCAGCCGAAGAAGTGCGGCACCCAGTCGCCCTTGATCAGCCAGTCCACGTCGGCCGGATCGAGCAGGCGCGGTCCGGCCACCCACGCGAAGAAGAGCGCGCCAGCGGCCGCGGCCGCGATCGCGCCGGCCGGCGACGAGTGTGGCGGGCGCGACACGCGCGGCGGACGGACGTACGATCGGAGCACGCCGGGTAAGGATACCCGAGCACTCCGCGTGATAGGCTCGTCGGGCGTGGCGGTGGACGCACTCCTTCAGGAATGGGACCCGCGCCTCAAGGCGCTCATCGGTGACGGCAGCCCGCGCGCGGGCGAACGGCTCGCGGCGCTCGCGCTCAGGGCGATCGATCCGGCCGTCCGCACGGCGACCTCGACCTTCCTCGCCCATCTCACGCCCGCCGATCGCGCCGACGTCGCCGCCATGTGCCGCGATCGGCTCACCTCGCTGCTGCGGGCCGTGCAGCGCGGCGATCGGTCGGTGCCGATCGCCGATCTCGACGAGTTCGCCCGGACCGCGGCCGAGGGCCTGTGCCGCGACTACCTGCGGCGCACGCGTCCCGTCCTCGCGCGGCTCGGCAACCGCATCCGGCTGCTGTCCACGCGGGGCGTGGGCATCCTGGGCTGGACGACGGAGAAGGGGCAGCACGTGCTGGGCCTGCCGGCCTGGACCGACACGCCACCCATCGAACCGCCCTACTCGTGGGAGGGCCGTGCGCGGGACTGGTGGGGCAAGCACCACGCGGCGGCCGACGGCCCGGCGCTGACGCCCACCGTGGTGCGCCTGCTCGAGCAGGTGGGGGCCCCGGTGCCCGTGGGCGTGGCGGCGGCCCTCATCGCCGAGATCACGGGCATCGACGACCCCGGCGCGCGGCTCGACGCGAGCCCGGAGGGCGACGAGCCCGAACGGGCGGTGCTCGACGCGGGCGTCGGGTCGGATCACCTGGCCGTCGCCCGGCGCTACCTGGACCGCGCCTGGCGGGATCTGCTGGCGATGCCGCCGCAGATGCGCGCGGCGCTGCTCCTGAGCCTGCGCGATCACCACGGCACGGCGCTCCTGCCCGTCTTCCACTGCGCGGGGGTCACCCCGCTGCGGCTCGTCGCCGACGCGCTCGCCATGAAGGCTGACGAGACCGCCGCCATCTGGGCGCACCTGCCGTGGGACGACAAGGCGATCGGCCGCCGCCTCGGGCTGACCGGCCTGCAGGTGCTCAACGCGCGCACGGCCGCCCGGTCGCGGCTGATCCGGCATCTCGCGGAGCGCGATCGGCTGTGACCGCGTCCGAGCACCTCACGATCGAACAGGTGCGCGCCTACGTGCGCGGCGCGCTGCACCCGTCCACGCTCGTCGCCACCGACGACCACCTGGAGGTCTGCGCGGCGTGCCGTGCGGCGCTCGCCCGGGAGTCCGACGCGTCGTTCGGCGCCGAGGCGTTCGGGCGCGCCCTGGCGGCGCCCGAGGCCCGCCCCGAGACGCCCCACCTCACGTTCGAGCACCTGCGCGGCGCCGTGGACGGCTCGCTGTCCGCGGTCGACCTTGCGTGGACCGAGGCGCATGCCGGGTTGTGTGCCATGTGCGCCGAGGAACTGGCCGACCTGCGGCGATTCGCCGAGACGCTGCCGGTCCGGCCGGTGGCCCGGCCCGCCGCCAGCGAGCCGCCCCCCGTCCCGTCCTCCCACGCCGCCCTGTCGAGCCCGTACGGACCGGCGCGTCGGCCCCCGACGGTCCAGCCGTCCGGCGGCGACACGATCGCCGAGGATCCCCCCCTCCGCTACGGCCACGCGCCGCGGGCGTCGGTGCCGCTCTGGATCAAGGTGGCGATCGGCGCGTCGCTGCTGGCCATCGTCCAGCTCTGGGCCTGCTGAGGGCCGGCCGTCAGCGTCGCGGCGGCCACGGGACGAAGGCGGACGTGCGGCGCACGTAGTCGGCATATCCCGGCTTGGACTGGCCGAGACCCTGCTCGAGCAGCGCCACCCCCGACACGCGCAGCAGCAGCCAGGTCATGAGCACCGGGCTCACGACCGCCGTCCATCCGCCGGGGCCGCCCGCCGCCACGAGCCAGAGCCCCCACCACACGACGGCTTCCCCGAAGTAGTTCGGGTGCCGCGAGTAGCGCCAGAGGCCCACGTCGCAGACGGCATGCCTGGGCGCGCGCCGCTTGAAGCGCCCGAGCTGCGCGTCGGCGAGGGCCTCGATGGCCAGGCCCGCGACCGCCAGCGCGCCGCCCGCGAGGTCGGTCGCGCCGGGGAACGGCCGGGCGTCGGCCACGGCCACCCCGAGCGGCCACGACACCACCCACGCCACGGTGGCCTGCAGCAGGAACACCTGCACCCAGCTGAACCACCACCACGAGGCGCCGTGCTGGCGTCGCCAGGCGGCGTAGCGGGGGTCCTCCCCGTGCCCGAGATTGCGGCGGCCGATGTGCCAGGCCAGGCGCACGGCCCACAGCGCCACGAGTACCCCGACGGCGGCCGCCCGCGGCCCCGCCGCGCCCTGGGCGGCGTAGACGATCCAGGCCAGCACGAAGGCCGGCCCCCAGAAGACATCGACGATGCTCGCGTTGGCGAGCGGCAGCGAGATCGCCCAGAGGAGGGTGAACGCCGCGACGAGCGCGGCCCAGACCGTCAGGGCCGGCCCCACCGTGACGTCAGGTAGGCGACGAGCGCCGGCTTGTCGTCGGCCGACACGCGGGCGCCCCAGCGGATCATCTTGTCCACCTCACGGCCCCAGGCCGCGGCCGTCAGCCGCTGCGCCTGCGACATCTCGTCCTCGTGGCACTGCCGGCAGGCGGCGGCGTACACCTTCTCGCCCGCCGCCACGGCCGCCGGATCGTGGGAGACGGCCGGGGCCGGACCGAAGGCTCCTGAGAGATAGGCGACCAGGGCCGGCCGGTCGGCGGCGCTCACCTTCGCGCCCCAGCGCTCCATCTTGGCCACCTCGCGGTCCCATCCGCCCGCGGTGAGCCGCTGCGCCGCGATCACGTCGGCCTGGTGGCACCCGAGGCACGACGCCCTGGCGACCTCGGCACCCGCGCCGTCGGGCAGCGCCGGCGCCTGGGCACGCGCGTCGGCCGCGCCCGACGCCGCGGTGGCCGCGAACAGGGCGAGGGCCGCGAGCCGTCCCGCGGTCACGCCTTCACCTCGATCCGGATCTGGTCCGGGGCGTTCCACAGGTAGCCGGACGGGTTCCACTGCGGCACGACCGGCTGCACCACGCCCCTGGCGTCGGTCGCGCGCGACAGGATCGTGTAGGCCTCCGGCCGGGTCGCCTCGAACGTGTGCTCGAAGCGCCGCCAGGAGTAGCGCACGGCCGGGCCGGCGAACCGGGCCGTCGCCCACGTCGCGCCGCCGTCCACCGACACCTCGACCTGGGCGACGTCGGTCTCCCCGGCCCACGCGAAGCCCGCCACCGTGACCGGTCCCGGGGCCACGACCGCGCCGTCGAGCGGACGCGTGATGAGGGACTTCACCGACATCCCCGTCAGCGGCGCCATGTCGCGCGCGTCCACGGCCGCGCCCGGCACCACGCGCCGGGTGGGATACCGGTAGCCGGTGGCCACCCAGAAGCCGTCGTGCTCGGCGGCCGCCACGCGGATCGAGGTCAGCCACTTGATGGCGTAGGCGCCCTCCCAGCCGGGCACGATCAGGCGGAGCGGCCCGCCGTGCGCGTGCGGAATCGGCTGGTCGTTCATGGCCCACGCGACGATCGTGTCGGGGTGGGCGGCCTTGGCCATCGGCACCTGCCGCACGAAGGGCGGCTGGGTGCCCATGGGCCGATCGGCCCCTGACACCCAGAGGTGCGTGGCGGTCGGGCGGGCGTTCACACGCCGGAGCAGATCGGCCACCCTGACGCCCGTCCACTTCGCGTTGCCCACGGCCCCCTTGCGCCACTGGATGCCGGGCACCGGCGGATCGAAGAACGCGCGGCCGTTGCCCGCACACTCGAGCGTCACCGTCAGGCTCGTCTCCGGGAGCTGCCTGAGGTCGGCCAGCGACAGCGTCGCGGGCGCGCCCACCTCGTCCTCGATGCCCAGGCGCCAGGCCGCGGGATCGGCCGCGGGCGGCATCGGCATGTGGCACCGGACGTAGAAGGCGTCGAGGGGCGTGAGGAGCGCGTCGAGCAGGGCGACGGGCGTCTCGTAATCGGGCGGCCGGACCGACAGGCGCGTGAGGCGCGGGTCCTTGCCGGCCAGGGTCTGGGCCCAGGTCCCGGCCGGCGCGCCGGCCACGAGCGTTCCGCCGAGCCCCAGCTTCGTCGTCAGGGCGAACCACTCACGGCGCGACAGCGCGAACGGACCGATCGAAGGCATGGGGCCGATTATAGGCACACGGCTCGCGCGGTCCCGCGGCGCCGGCGCGCGGCGGCTACCTCGGCAGGCGCGGATAGGTGCCGGCCGCCGCCCTGAGGAGCTTCACGAAGACGTCCGTGTTCTCGTAGACGCCCGTGAACTGCCACGCGCCGGGCCCTTCGGCCGACAGCGGCACGTCGCTGGCGGTGTGGCCGGCGATGGCCACGGGATTCGCGCGGGTGTCGTCGGGACAGCCGTCGGCCGCCTGGCACCCGGTGGCGCCGTTCTCGATCGTGCCTGGCACGAGGAAGCCCGGATACGCCCTGCCGTCCACGGCGCGGTTGTCGCTGCCCTCGGAGGGCCCGTCACGCCCCGGGTTGGCGACGGCGATGCGGCTCACGGGATCCACGACGGTGCCCACCTGGGCCAGGCGGTTCGAGAGCCAGTTCTCGTTGCGGTCGGGGCCGGCGGCGAAGCCCACCAGGAGCTTCTTCGTGGGATCGGGATCGGTGGGGAAGCCCTGCGCGTCCACCGTGTAGTTGGTGAAGAAGTTCAGGGTCTGCGCGGGCAGGAAGCGGAACGTCGCGGCGTAGTCGCGCACCGACCGGCCGATGACGGCCGGTGCGTACCGCTCGTTGCCCACGCCGATGATGCCGAAGCCGCCGCTCTCGTGATCGGCGGTGACCACCACGAGCGTGTCGTTGGCCGGGTCGGCGTCCTCGTTCGTGCGGCGCGCGAAGTCGAGCGCCGTCTTCACGGCGTTGTCGAACTCGATCGTGTCCCAGATCGTGCGATCGGCGTCGGACTCGTGCGCCTGCTTGTCGATGGACGCGCCCTCCACCATCAGGTAGAACCCGCGGGGCGAGGTGGCCGACAGCGTGGCGAGCGCCAGCGACGTCATCTCGGGCAGCGACGGCTGGTCCCGGACCGCCGCGTTCTTCGGCAGCGCCAGCTCGTCGCTGTACCGGCCGGCGCCGACGCGGTCGAACGCCACCGACATGTGCGTCGGGTGGAAGAGGCCCAGGACCGCCTTGGGCGGAGCGCCCGCGAGGGCCGCGCGCACGTCGGCGCCCGTGCGCAGGACCTCGAACCCGGCGTCCCGGAACCCGGCGACCAGGTCGCGGCCGTCCTTGCGCGTGCCGCCGGCGCCGGCCGGCGAGAAGTACGTCGCGCCGCCGCCCATCAGCACCGTGATGCCGCTGGCGGCGCGCTCGTCGTAGAGCCGCGTGGCGATGTCGTAGTAGGCGTCGCGGAAGGACGTGTGGACGGCGTTGCCGGCCGGCGTCGCGTCGATGACGGCCGCCGTCGTGACCAGGCCGACGTTGAAGCCGCGTCCCCGCGTCCGCTTCAGCAGCTCCCCGATGTACTCGACGCGCGGGTTGTCGAAGTGGTCGGGCGTGTTGTCGGGGTAGACGCCCACGTGGTTGTTGTTGGCCTTGTGGCCGGTCGCATACGACGACATGCCCGGGGCCGAGTCGGTGATGGTCGCGTTGAGGGACGAGGTCATCACGAGCCCGGTGACGCCGAGCGTGTCCATGGCCAGGGGCGCGTTGGTCTTGCCGTAGGTCTGGCCGCGCGAGACGATGCGCGCAGCCGTCCGGTGCGCGATCCCCATGCCGTCGCCGACCAGCAGGATGATGTTCCTCGCCGGCCGGGCGCCCGGGCGCGCCGACTGCCACGCCGCGGCGTCGTACACGGCGCTGACGGTCGCGCCGTCGCCGGTCCGGGCCACGACCTCGTGCCGGCCCGGGGTGGAGAAGCGAAGGTCGCGCACGAGCAGGTTCGTGGTGTTCGCCGGCGCCGCCGCGGTCACGCGGCCGCCCCCGAAGGGGGCCGTGCCCGTGCCACCGGCGCCGAGCTCGCCGTCGGGCCCGGGCGCCAGCACGTTCTCGGTCGAGATGTCCTTGCCGTCGAGGGTGACGACGAGGTCGCGCGGCGCCTCGGTGTCGCCCGTCGCCTCCACGCGCAGATCGAAGCGCTGGCCGACTGCGACGGTCGCGCCCGGCGGCGGCATGATCCGGAGGCGGGTGTCGGCCCCGGCGGGACGCACGGTCCCGGCGAGAAGTGCGGCGACGGCGAGCATGACGACGGGCGGCCAGCGCATGCGCCGATGTTAGCAGCCCCGCCCCGGCCGCCGGCGCGCGCTCAGGCGTCGAGCCGGTCGAGCAGCGGCCGCCACCGCCGGCGCGAGACCTCCACCGACGTGCCGTTCGAGAGGACGATGACGCCCGTGCCGTCGGTGTGCGGCTTGGCCTCGCGCACGGCGTCGAGGTTCACGACCACCGAGCGCGAGATCTGGAAGAAGCGGCCGGCGTCGAGGCGGCGGAGGAGCTGGGCGAGCGTAGGCTGCATCAGCAGCTGCTCGGCGGCCGTGTGCAGCCGCGTCTGGCCCTCGTCGAAGCTGAACGCCACCACGTCGCCGGCCGGCACGACGAGGTACCGGGCGCCGCGGCGCGCAAGGAACCGGGACGGCGGCAGGGCCGGCAGGGGCGACCGGTCGGCCGGCTCCGCGCCCGCGGCCTCCTCTGGCGCCACCGACACACGGGCCAGCGCGGCGTCGAGGCGCGCCCGCGTCACCGGCTTCAGGAGGTAGTCCACGGCGCGCAGTTCGAAGGCGTCTACGGCGTGCTCGTCGAAGGCCGTGCAGAAGATGACGGCCGGCCGGGGCTGGCCGAGCGACGCGGCGACGTCGAGCCCGCTGCAGCCCGGCATCTGGACGTCAAGGAACACCACGTCCGGCGCCAGCTCCTGGATCCGTTCCAGGGCGGCCACGCCGTCCTCGGCCTCGCCGATCACCTCGACGCCCTGGCGCTCGGCCAGGAGCTGCCTGAGGCGCGCGCGCGCCGGCGCCTCGTCGTCCACGAGCAGCACCCGCAGGGTCATGCGTGCCTCCGGAGGACGAAGACCGTGACGTCGTCCTGCGCCTGATCGGCGCCGCGATGGGTCCTCACGGCCGCCACGATGGCGTCCGCCACGTCCTGGGCGTCCGTGCCCGCGGTGCCGGCAAGCGCGGCGACGGTGTCGAGCGGCAGCTCCCGCCCGTGCGCGTCGAGGGCCTCGGTGACCCCGTCGCTCACGAGGACGAGCGTGTCGCCGGAGGCCAGCCGGCAGGCGCCGCCCACGAACTCCGCGACGTCCAGCAGGCCGACGGCTGGCGCCGTCGCCGCGAGGCCGCTCGTCCAGCCGCCGGTCGCGGACACGACGAGGGCGGACGGGTGGCCCGCGTTCACGAACTGCACGTCGCCGGTCGGCGGATCCAGCACGCCGTGGACGAGCGTGGCGTAGCGCGAGCCCTCGGTGGTGGCGGCGACGTCGCGGTTGAGCGCCGTCATCATGTCGTGCGCGCCCTCCGCCGCCCGGTGCATGGCCGATTGCCACCGCGCGTGCACGCTGGAGGCGATGAGCCCGGCCGCCATCCCCTTGCCGGCGACGTCGCCGACGACGAAGGCCAGGCGGCCGTCGACGAGGACGGCGTCGAAGAAGTCCCCGCCGACCCCGCGGGCCGCCAGCGTGCGGGCGCCGAGGCCGTAGCCTTCGAGGGCCGGCAGCCGGCGCGGCAGCAGGTGCGCCTGCGCGCGCGTGGCCGCCTCGATTTCGCGGGCGTCGTCCCGGCGCGTGCGCAGCTTGCGCCGGAGGCGATCCAGCGTGGCGGCCAGCCGGCCGCGGTTGACGGGCTTCAGCAGGTAGTCGGCGGCGTCGTACTGGAAGGCGTCGACGGCGAAGCGCTCGTAGGCCGTGGCGAACACGATGAACGGCCGCGGCTCGGGCAGGCTCGCGGCGAAGTCGGTCCCGCGCTCGGCCGGCATCTCGATGTCGAGGAAGAGCACGTCGGGGGCCGCCGCGGACACCAGGGCGCGTCCGGCCTGCGCGTCGGCGGCCTCGCCCACGACGTCGACGTCGCCGATTTCGGCCAGCAGCGCCCTGAGCCGGGCGCGCGCCGGGGCCTCGTCGTCGACGAGCACCGCGCGGATCACGCCGGCACCCCGTCGGCCGGCCGCCGGTCGTCGGCCGGCACGACCGGCATCTCCATCCGCGCCACCGTGAGTCCGTCTGCCTCGTCGCGCGTGAGCGTGAACCCCGCGTCGTCGCCGAAGTGGCCCCGCAGCCGGTCGCGCACGTTGCGCAGGCCGAACTGCTCGCCGGCGCGCCGCGCCGGTCCCGGCGTCGCCGCCGCCGAGGGTCCCGGTCCGGGGCCGTTGTCGCGGACGTCCACCGTCAGGCGGCCGCCGGCCACCCGCGCCTCGACGATCAGGGTGCCGGCGGAGAGCCGCTGCGCGATGCCGTGCTTCACCGCGTTCTCCACCAGGGTGTGGACCAGCATCGCGGGCACGAGGACGCGCCGCGCGGCGGCGTCCGCGTCGATCCGGTACCGCAGCCGCGAGCCGAAGCGCGCCTCCTCGACGTCCAGGTACGCTCCGGCGAAGGCCAGCTCCTGTTCGAGGGGCGCCCACTCGCTGTCCGAGCGGCGCAGCGTGTGGCGGAACACCTCCGACAGCTGCTCCACGGCGCGGTCGGCGCGCGCCGGGTCGCTGTGGACCAGCGAGGCCACCGTGTTCAGGGCGTTGAACAGGAAGTGCGGGTTGATCTGCGCGCGCAGCGCCTTGAGCTCCGACTGCGTGGACTGGACGCGCAGCTCCTGGGCGACGAGATCCTGCTCCTGGCGGCGCTGCTGCAGCCGGACGTTCTCGATGAGATAGGTGACCACCGTGCCCAGCGAGCGCAGCAGCACGAGGTCCTCGCTCAGCAGGATGCGCTCGCCTTGGACGCGCGGGACGACGATCCACACGCTGGGGTCGGCGGCGCTGCCCTCCACGAAGAGGGCCGTCTGCACCTCCGCGTCGGTCGGCTCCGCCGTGAGGACCCGTACGGTGACGCCGAGGACGTCCTTCAGGCTGCGCTCGGCCGCCGCGATCAGGGCCGTCTCGTCGGTGGTCGTCTGGAGCGACGACAGCACCGAGGTCACGGCCGACAGCGTCGTGTGGTGGCGTCCGAGCCAGGCGTGATCGAGCGCCCGGCCCAGCACGCCGGCCAGCCAGGGTGCGGCGAGGAGCAGCGGCACGGTCGTCAGCGCGAAGAGCCAGGGGCGGGCCCCGCCCGGCGGCAGGGCGTCCAGCCACGGCAGGGCCACGGTGAAGAACGCGCCCAGCACCGCGACGCCGGCGACGAGCAGCGCGCCGCGCTTGACGAGCAGGTCGTAGAACTCGAAGCGGTTCTCGTAGTAGGTCGTGGCGGACAGGAAGAGCAGCGGCGCCACGCTGATCACGCGGTTGAAGATCTCGAACGAGAGCTCCATGCCGTTGGCGAGCACGGGCAAGAGGTTGGCGACCGCCAGCAGCGCGTAGAGGCCGTTCAGCGCCCGCCGCAGCTCGCGGTGCTCGGCGGTGACGGCCGTGCGCGGATTCCGGTTCATCAGGATGCCGGAGTAGATGCCGGCGACGGTGAAGAGCCCGGCGATGGAGAAGCCGATGATCGGCCCGGCAAACGCGGACTTCACCACGCCGAACACCAGCGCCAGCGCGCCGGCCAGGGCCAGCGGCGCGGCGAGGTAGGCGGCGGCGAGCGGCCACCACGCCCACGCCCGGGCCCGCGGGGCCCACGCGTCGCACCGGCCCTCCAGGTAGGTCGTGTGCATGATGAGCGGCGGGAAGCCGAACGCCAGGCAGACCTGCACGACCTCGGGCCACCCGCGTCCGGGGCCGGTGAGGAAGTCGGCGAACTGGCTGGCCGCCGCCACGATGAACCACAGCGCCGACCAGCCGAACAGCGCCAGGCTCGGCGTGTCGAGTCGCGAACGCACGGCCTGCGGCCGGTGCGGGGACCAGACCGGACTGGCCTGTCGGAGCGACAGGATCAGGGCCGACCCGTAGGCAAAGGCCCCCAGGACGTAGACGAGCAGGAAGAGCAGTCCGACGACGGTCGTCATGGCCGACACGCCGAGGATACGCCGTCCGCCGCGGGACGGGTCGGCCACGCCCGGCGAGCGGCCGTCCAGCGCCGGCGAGCGGCCGCCCCCCGGGGCCGAGCGGTATCATGGCCCGGCCCGTCCCGCGGCGCGGCCCGCCCGCCGCTCCGCCGCCGCGCGCCCCCGTCCATGCGCATCGACCGCTCGCGCCTGGCCGCCCGGCTGGGCGCGCCGCCCCTGACCCGGTTCGCGCCGGCGCCGACGGGCCGCCTGCACCTGGGCCACGTGGTGAACGCGATCTACGTCTGGGGCCTCGCCGCCGCCACGGGCGGACGCGTCCTGCTGCGCGTCGAGGACCACGACCGGCAGCGCTGCCGCCCGGCGTACGAGGCCGCCCTGCTGGACGACCTGGACTGGCTGGGGTTCGCGCCCGACGTGTTCCCGACCGCCGCGTTCCGCGCCGGGCCCTGCGAGGGCCGCCAGTCCGATCGCGACGCCCGCTACCGGGCCGCGGCGGCCGCCCTCGCCTCGCGCGGGCTGGTCTATGGCTGCGCCTGCACCAGGCGCGACATCGAGGCGGCCGGCGGCGCCGGCGGCGTCGATGAGCTCCGCTATCCGGGCACGTGCCGCGACCGCGGGTTGCCGCTCGACGCGGGGCTCGGCTGGCGCCTGCGCCTGCCGGACGAGGTCGTGGCGTTCGACGACGTCGTGCACGGGCCCGGGCGGCAGACGCCGGCGGAGCAGTGCGGCGACCTCCTGCTCCGCGATCGCCTCGGCAACTGGACCTACCAGTTCGCGGTCACCGTGGACGACCTCGCGCAGGGCGTGACGCTCGTGATCCGGGGCGACGACCTCTACGCATCCACGGGGCGCCAGATCCTGCTGGCCCGGCTCCTGGGACGTGACGTGCCGCCGGTGTTCCTGCACCACCCGCTCGTCATGAAGTCGCCCACCCAGAAGCTGAGCAAGGCCGACGGCGACCGCGGCGTGCGCGACCTCGCCGCCGCCGGCTGGACGCCGGCCCGCGTGATCGGCCAGGCGGCCCACGCCGCCGGCCTGCTCGACGCGCCCGGGGAGATGCCCCTCGCCGACCTGCCGTCCCTCGTCACGGCGTGACCGGCCGGAGACGCATGACCGCCCCGCCGCGACTGTGCGACGATCGATGGCCGTGATGGCCGCGACGGTTCCATTCCACTGGCGCCCGACGCTGGCGAGGCGCGCGACGCCGGCGGCCGGCGAGGCGGGCGCGGACACCGGCCTGACCGTGGCCGATCTCGCGGAGGCCCACGGGCCGTCGATGATCACGGTGCGCCGGACGGCCTCGGAGGACGTGCAGGACCGTCAGGTCTACCTCTCGCTCGACGGCGAGGAGTGGGCCACCCTCTACTACGGCAAGGAAGTGACGCGCGAGATCGCGCCGGGGCGCCACGTCCTCAAGGCCAACAACACGCTGGTCCGGAAGTCGGTGACCTTCGACGTGACGCCGGGCGAGCACGTCCGCTACCAGTGCATCAACAAGGCCCACTGGACCGCCATGATGTTCATGGCATTTCTCGGGGCTGCCGTGCTGACGGTGCAGCTCGTGCGCGAGCCAGACGGCCGCGAGTGATCCTCCCGGCGCGCCTGTGCCGGGCCCGCGCCGCCTCCCGGGGCCGTCGCGAGCCCAGGATCGCAGCCGGTGGCAACGCCGTGCAGTTCCGTGGCGTGCCGCCACGAGCCGCTGTCGAAAATCGTCATCGCATGGTCCATTTCTGGACGGCCGGCGCCCCGCGCCGGTGCGCCACGGCGCGATTCTCCGGCGGAAACCGCGACTCTGGCGGGTCCGGCATGGCAGTTGCTGGGTCGGGTGGGCATGGCAAGGCTTGGACGTGCCGGTTGCGACCAGCGAGGGTTCACGCTCGCTGAGCTCATCGTCGTCTCCGCCCTGATCATGGTCGGCATCGCCGTGGCGATCCCCGTGACGCAGGGCATGGTGGACCGCGCGAAGAACGACAGCGCCCTCTCGGTCACGGCGGCCTTCATCCACGCCGCCCGCGACCGCGCCGTCGCCGAACGGCGCAACATCGAGATCACCTACGTGGCGCCGGACCAGCTCTTCGCCCACCGCGTGGAAGTGCCCAGCGGCGTCAAGACGCAGGTCGGCTTCATGAAGCTCGAGGGCGGCCAGGAAGTCCGCACCTTCTCGGGCGTGCCCGACACGCCCGACCTCTTCGGGAACGGCAGCCCCTTCCAGTTCACGGGCACGGGGCCCTGGTCGTTCACGAGCGACGGCTCGCTCATCGACTCCCAGGGCGACGTCGCCAACGGCACGGTCTTCTTCGGCGTGCCCAACAAGCCCGAGAGCGCGCGCGCCGTCAGCATCTTCGGCGTGACCGGGATGCTGCACTCCTGGAAGTGGAGGAACACCCAATGGTCGGAGTAACACCGGACGCCGCCGTGCGGTCCGACGAGCGGGGCTTCTCGCTCATCGAAGTACTGGCGGCCATGCTCGTGCTGACGGCCGGCCTGCTGCCGCTCGTCGCGCTCTTCACGACCAGCGTGCAGCGGATGACGGCCTCGACGCCCATGCTGATGGCCCGCGAGAAGGCGCGTGAGGCCATCGAGAGCGTCCACGCGGCCCGCGACACCGGCAAGGCCTCGTGGCCGACGATTCAGAACGTGTCGGCCGGCGGCGTGTTCCTCGACGGGGCCCAGCCGCTGCGCGCGCCCGGGGACGACGGCCTGGTCAACACCGCCGACGACGGCGCGGTCGAGCTCCTCACCACCGAGTTCACCCGCGAGATCCTCATCAGCCCGCTGCCGCTCGACGGCGTCGGTGGGATGAACCCCAACCTCCGGGAAGTGCAGGTCATCGTGCGCTACAAGGTCTACGGCGCCTGGCGGCAGTACCTGATGACCACCTACGTGTCTTCCTACTCGTGAGCACCGACGTCATGACGCCACACACTCCGGCACCGCGGCCCTCCGAGGCCGGCTTCTCGCTGCTCGAGCTCCTGATCGCGATGACGCTCCTCACGGTGGTGATGGGCGCCACGCTCGGCGGGCTCTCCGACATCATGAAGGGCAACGAGACCGTGATGATGATCTCGAGCGCGAACAGCACGCTTCGCGGCGGGATGGACATCATGGTCCGCGACCTCCTGCAGGCGGGCTCGGGGCTGCCGGCCGCGCATGGCGTGGCGATCCCGAGCGGCGCGGGCTCTTCGGCCGTGCGCCTGCCCGGGCCGCCGGGGACGGCCTTCGTCACGGCGAACACCGACATGATGCTGCCGGCGATCATGCCGCACGCGCGGCAGGGGCCGACGGTGGACGGCGTGCAGACCGACGTCATCGGCATGCTGATGGCCGACAACGCGTTCCTCAACGTCGGCCTCTCGGCGGTGACCGACACCTCCGTCACGGTCGCGGCGGGCCCGACGCTCGACGTGGGACCGGACCGGGTCACGCCCGGCCAGCTGATGATGATCCAGAAGGGGTCGTTCAGCACCCTGGTCCAGGTGACCTCGGTGGACTACGGCAGCCGGCTCCTGCGGTTCGACGACGGCGACTCGCTGAACCTGAACCAGTCCGGCGCCGCCGCCGGCTCGCTCGCCGCCGTCAACGCCGAGGCGCCAATCAACTCGGCGGCCGCCACGATGATCTCCCGCGTCCGCCTCATCACCTACTACATCGACAACACGCTGGACCCCGAGCGGCCGCGCCTGGTCCGCCGGGTGAACAACGGCGACCCGATGACCTTCGACAACACGCTGGGCACCGCCGTGGCGTTCGACGTGCCCGACCTCCAGCTCACCTACGACATCAACAACGGCGACACCAACCCCGCCGGCGTCGAGATGGTGCAGGCGGACATCGACGGCAGCGGCGCCTGCTCCCCGGATCCCTGCGGGCCGACGCTGGTCCGCAAGGTGAACGTCGAGGCGACGGCGCGGTCCATGAACCGGCTGCCGCCGTCGAACCACTACTTCACGAACACGCTGAAGTCGCAGGTGAGCCTGCGCGGCATGACCTTCGTCGATCGCTATCGCTAATTTCCCAGGCCGACTCCGATGACTGCCTCATCTCCGTCACAGACGACCCGAGTTCCGCGCGCCCGGTGGTCCAGCGACCGCGGCATGGCCATGCTGACGGCCATCCTCGTCCTCATGCTGGCGAGCGGCCTCATGGCCGGCATGTTCGCCGCCGTCCTGGCCGACCAGCGCTCGCACCAGACCGATCGGGACCAGACGCAGGCCTACGCGGCCGCCCACGCCGGACTGGAGAAGCTCACCTCCACGCTCGGCCTGCTGTTCGAGGGCGACTTCAGCCCGAGCGCGTCCCAGCTCAACGTGCTCGACAACTATCCGCCCGGGATCCCGGGCTTCGAGTACACGGCGCCCGGCGGCACGCCGGGATCGGGCTACGAGATCAGCTACATTCCGGACCCGGGGCCGGGACCGAACACGGGCAACCCGATGCCGAGCCCGAACAACGACATCACGACCGGCCCGTTCGAGGGCCTGAAGGGCCTCATCACGCCCTACACGATCACGGTGACGGCCCGCTCCACGACCGGCAACTCTGAGGTGCGCCTGCGCCGCGAGATCCAGACCGTGGCCGTGCCCGTCTTCCAGTTCGGCATCTTCGGCGAGAAGTCCCTGGGCTTCCACGCCGGCCCCAACTTCGACTTCGGCGGGCGCGTCCACACGAACGAGAAGCTGTTCCTCGCCTCCGGCAGCGGCTCCACCCTGACGTTCCGGGACAAGATCACGGCCTTCGACGAGGTCGTCCGCGACCGCCTGTCCAACGGGATCTCGATCACGCTGACCAACCATGGCGGAAACGTGTCGGTGCCGACCGTCATCGGGGCGTCGTACCGCAACCTGAGCTCCAGCGAGAGCAGCGGCACCACCGCGTCGCCGTGGCCCGGCTGGGCCAATCTCTCCACGAACACCTACCACGCCAACATCCGCACGGAGGCGACGGGCGCCAAGCGCCTGGACCTGCCGCTGGCGACGCAGGGCGCGACGCCGGTGGACCTCATCAAGCGGCCGGCCGTGAACTCGAACGAGAACGTCGTCAACAAGGTCGTCTTCGACCAGCGCTACTTCTCGCAGGCCAGCGTCCGCATCCTGCTGTCGGACCGCGCGAACGACCTCCTCGATCTGCCCACCGTCACGTCCACGCCGCCCGTCTCCCTCGACGGCGACTGGAACGCGGCGCCGCCGGCGGGCTACGTCGTGGGCCCGGGGCGCCCGGCCCTGGCGCGGGCGATTGCCCCCGACCCGTCGCTGAACGTCGGCGCGCCGTTCAACACCCGGGTGTCGAGCATCAGCGGCACGACCCTCACCATCCAGACCAACGTCCCGCCGTCGGGCACGTGGAACACCGGCGTGCCGGAGTGGCTGCGCGTGGCGAACAACGGGTTCGACATCAACGGCTCCCTCGTCACGTGCACGGGGATCAACGGGTCGCCGGCCACCCAGCTCTCCGGCTGCGGGGCGCACCCGGCGTTCGCGTCGGGTGCCACCCTGTCGGTCACCTTCGAGGGGATCACCCGCACCACGACGCTCAATGGCTCGGCCGCCGCCAACTCGACGACGATCAACATCAACTCGCTGACCACCGGCCAGCTGTTCCGGGCCGCCAAGACGTTCTACGTCGGCGAGGATCCCGTGAGCTGCACCTACTACGACTCGACGAAGCTGTACGGCTGCTTGTGGGGCGTCGGCACGCTCTCCACGAACGACCCCGTCTACAGCGGCTCGACGCTGGACGGGAACAACTCGCCGATCGGCGGCTTCCTGAAGGTCGAGATGCAGGACGCCGCCGGGACGTGGAACGACGTCACCATGGAGCTCCTGAACCTCGGGTTCGCGGGCCCGAACCTGGCCGGCAACGCGTGCGGCGACCCGACGCCCAACGCCGTCATCCGCCTGCAGCGCCTGCGCGACAGCGGTCTCGGCGCGGGCGGCTGCTCGGGCTCGGCGTCCACCAACTACGCCGGGTCCACCAATGGCCTCGACTACTACCCGAACATGCTGTTCGACGCGCGTGAAGGCAACACGCGCCTGGTCGCGACGAACGCCGACCTGAATCTCCAGGGGCTCTTCTCGTACGTGGCGCTGGACGTGGACAACTTCCGGCGCTGGGTCACGGGCGCCCTGGGCGGCTCCGGATCCCAGGTGCTGAACAACAACGGCTACATCGTCTACTTCTCCGATCGCCGCGGGAATCACGATCCCTCCCAGCCCAACTCCGCCGAGACCGGCGAGTTCGGGTTCGAGGACTCGATCAACCCGTCCTCCTTCACCTGGGCGAAGGACAACACCTTGAACGGCGGCGAGGACTTCAACGAGAACGGGACGCTCGAGACCTACGGCGAGGTGCCCGATCCGCTGGCCCTGCCGTTCGGGGCGAACCACATGCCGCCGTTCGACGCCTCGGCACGACCCTGGGGGACGCTGCCGCGCCAGTACTCCGGACGCGGGCGCATGGCGCGCCAGGTGCTCTTCCGGCGGGCGCTCAAGATCGTCAACGGCGGCATGTCGGGGGCCTCCAACAGCCTGCCGAACGGCTTCACCGTGGCGAGCGAGAACCCCGTCTACATCCACGGCAACTTCAACGCCACGAGCACGAACGTGACCGCCGAGCCGAACATGCCGGCCGCGGTCATCGCCGACGCCATCACGCTGCTGTCCAACGCCTGGAACGACGAGATCTCGTTCCGCTACCCGAACGACGAGACGAACCGCAACGCCTCCGACACGGGCTACCGCTTCGCCATGATCACGGGCAAGGCCATCCCGTTCGCCAAGCCGTCGGGGTGGGGCGTGAGCGAACTGGGATCGGACGGCGGCGTGCACAACTTCATGCGCATGCTGGAGGACTGGGGCGGCCGGACGCTCCGGTACCGCGGTTCGATGGTGAGCCTGTTCTTCAGCCGCCAGGCGATCGGCATCTACCGTGCCGATGCCAACACCTACGGCGCGCCGACCCGCGGCTACAACTTCGACAGCGACTTCCTCACACCGGCGCTGCTGCCGCCCGGGACGCCGATGTTCCGTGACGTCAACACCCTGAAGTTCCGCCAGATTCTGCGTCCGAACCAGTAGGTGGGCGGGTCCGGCGCGGGCGCCGGACCCCGGGGACGCGCGCCCTTCGGGGCGTGCCGCGCGGGCCGGGGTGCGTGGGGCGCCCCGGCCCGATGCTCGTACGGCGCCGTCCGCCCGCGGGGCCCCGCCGGTGAAACAATCCGTGCCGCGTTGGCGTCTCTGCCTGTGGCTCGCCGGCCCTTCGCCGCGGGCGGGAGGCGGCATGGCCGGCGACATCCTGGACGACCTCCGGACCTCGGTCCGGCAACTGGCGCGCACGCCCGGCTTCACCGCGGCGGCCATCGCCGTGCTGGCGCTGGGCATCGGCCTGAACGCGGCGGTCTTCGGACTCTTCCACGCGCTCGCGTTCGCGGGCCGGCCGTTCGAGCGGCCCGACGAGATCGTCCAGCTCTATTCGCGGCATCGCCAGGAGGCGGAGTCCTACCGGCCGTTTTCCCACGGCGCCTACGAGGTCGTGCGCGGCCGGCACGACGTGTTCGCCGGCGTGGCTGCGCACGCGCTCGACCTGGTGGGCGTCCGCGATGCCGAGGCCCGGACGCCGCGGCGGACCTTCGCCGCCTTCGTGAGCGAGAACTACTTCCAGGTGCTGGGCGTGCCCATCGTCCAGGGGCGTGGGTTCACGGCGGAGGAGGCGCGTCCCGGAAGCCGGGCGGCCGTGGCGATTGCCTCGAACGTCATGTGGCGGCGGCTCGGGTCGCCGGCGGACCTGGTGGGGCGGACGGTCGTGGTCAACGAGCGGCCCGTCACCGTCATCGGGCTCGCGCCGCCGGGCTTCACGGGCACGATGATGGTCTTCGGGCCGGAGCTCTTCCTCCCGTTCGGCCTGTTCGACGACCTCGCCAGCGGGCTGTCCACGGGCGAGCGGCGCGGGCTGAGCCAGCCCGAGGCCTACGAGGTCTTCCTCGTGGGCCGGCTCGCGCCCGGACTCGGCCTCGACAGCGCGCGCGGCCGCCTCGCGCCGACGGCGGCCGCCATGGCCGAGGCGTTCCCGGCGCAGTACCGCGACCGCGAGGTGACCATCGCCCCCCTGCCGCGTTTCGGCACAAGCACGAATCCGTCCGACGAATCCGGCGTGGCCCTCGTCGCCGCCGTCTTCCTCGGCCTGACGGCGGCCGTGCTGCTCGTCGTGTGCCTGAACCTGGCGTCGGTCGTCGTGGCGCGCGGCCAGGCGCGGCGGCGCGAGTTCGCCATCCGGCTCGCGCTCGGCGGCGGACGGTTCCGCATCGTGCGCCAGCTCATGATCGAGGCGCTGCTGCTCGGCGTGGCCGGCGCCATCGGCGGCGTCCTGCTGGGCCTGCCCGCCATCGATGCCTTCCTGTCGACGCTGCTCTCGCGCCTGCCCATCTCGCTGGCCGTGGAGGCGGGCACCACCGGCGGCACCGTCGCCGGCGGCCTGGCCTTCGGCGTCCTGGCGGCGCTCATGTTCGCGCTCGGGCCGGCGCTCCGGCACTCGAAGGCCGACGGCCTCGCCGGCCTGAAGCACCAGCTCGGCGACGAGGCGCCGACGCGCCGACGGTGGCTGCGCTACCCGCTCGTCACGACGCAGGTCGCGCTCTCGCTCGCGCTGCTCGTGGCGGCCGGCCTCCTCGTGCGGTTCGCGCGCGAGGGCACGGCCGTGGACGTCGGCGTGTCCGCCGACGAGACGCTGCTCGTGGACGTGGACGCCGGCCTCGCGGGATTCGACCAGGCCGGCGGGCTCGCCCAGTTCAGGGCCGCGCTCGACCGCCTGCAGGCGATGCCCGACGTGGACGCGGCGGCCGTCGGCGTGACGGTGCCCTTCGGCTCGGTGCACCTCGGGGAGCGGGTCCGGCGCGCGGGCACCAACCCGGCGCCGGGCGAACGGCCGTCCACGCCCGAGGCCGGACAGTCGTTCAATGCGGGCTCGAACGCCGTGAGCGGCGGCTACTTCGCGGCCATGGGCCTGCCGCTGCTGCGCGGCCGCACGTTCACCGACCCCGAGGCGCTGGCGGCCGGCGCACCGCGGGTGGCCGTCGTCGACGAGGCGCTGGCCCGCAAGCTCTGGCCCGACGGCGACGCGCTCGGGCAGTCGGTGCACATCGGCCGCGACACAACGGAGGGCGAGCCGCCCGTCCCGATCCAGATCGTGGGGATCGTCGGGACGATGAACGACAGCCTGTTCGCGTCCGAGCCCTCCGGCACCGTGTTCCTGCCGCTCGCGCAGCAGTACCGCGGCGGCGCCTACTTGCACGTCCGGCCGCGGCCCGGCGCGGCCCCGGACTTCGCCGGGCGCGTGCGTGCCGCCGTGAGCGAGGCGGCGCCGGCGCTTCCGGTGTACGCCTCGACCGCGTTCAAGGCGCACATGGAGAGCTCGCTCGAGTTCTGGGGACTGCGGGCCCTGGCGCTGGCGGCCACCGGCGTGGGCGCGTTTGCGGCCTGCATCGCCCTGGTCGGCGTCTACGGCGCCAAGGCGTACGCCGTGTCGAGGCGCGCGAAGGAAATCGGCGTGCGTCTCGCCGTGGGCGCGAGCCCCGGCGGCGTGCGGGTCATGATCGTCAGGGAGGCCCTGTCGATGGGCGCCGTCGGCGTTGCGATCGGCTCCGTCCTGGGGCTGGGGATCGGGCGGGTGCTGGCGTCGGTCTTCGTGGATCTGACCGGGTTCGACGCCTGGCTCTCCACTCTCGCGGCCGTGCTGTTCCTGGCGGCCTGCGGGGCGGCGGCCTGGGTACCGGCCGTCCGGGCGTCCAGGCTCGACCCGTCGGCCGTCCTGCGCGCCGAATAGCGGCGGCACCGTTGATCTTTCGTCTTTTGTTCGTGTAGTCTTGCGCGACGACTGACGCACCCCATCGCGGGGCCCCGCGCCGGCCCCGCCACTCTGGAGAACCTCGATGACACCCGAACACGCCCAGTTCCTCGCCCAGCAGTACTCGCAGCTCATGCAGGGGGAGTTCGCCGCGACCAGGAAGGTCCTCGCGGCCGTGAAGGACGACACCCGCGACTACAAGCCCGACGCGAAGTCCCGGTCGGCCTGGGAGCTCGCCACCCACCTGGCCACCGCCGACATCTGGTTTCTCGACAGCATCCTGAACGGCAAGTTCGAGTGGGATCCGGAGAAGGTGAAGGAGGTGGAGAGCCGCTTCTCGAACGTCGCGGAGGTCGTGGCGTTCTACGAGCAGTCGTTCCCGGAGAAGCTCAAGGCGCTGGCCGCCATGCCGGCGGCGGAACTGGCCAGGACGATCTCGTTCTTCGGGATGATGGAGATGCCGGCGGCCTCGTTCCTCGGCATGGCCAACAACCACAGCATCCACCACCGCGGCCAGCTCGCGGCGTACCTGCGCGCGATGGGCTCGAAGGTGCCGGCCATCTACGGCGGCAGCGCCGACGAGCCGATGCAGGGCCAGTAGCGGTCAGCGCGAGGACGGCGCCGGGGCGGCGCAGCGGAACCCGATGGTGGGTTGCGCCGTGTCCGGTGCCGTGAAATTCCGGTAGTACACGGTGCCGAGGCGGGTCTCGCCGTCGGCCCAGCTGCCCCCCCGGATCACCTTGTAGCGGCCCGTCGCCGGCCCCGTGGGCGTGTCCACCGGGCTTTCCGAGTAGTAGTGGAGGTCGTACCAATCGGCCGTCCACTCCCACACGTTGCCGGAGACGTCGTACAGCCCCAGGGCGTTGGCCGCGAAGGAGCCCACGGCCACCGGACCGGTGCTCGCCCCGCTGCGCGCGTGGCGCACGGCCGGCTGTCCCTGCGCGGCGGGAGCGTCGAGATAGTCGTTGCCCCACGGGTAGTCGACATCCTCGACGCCGCCCCGGGCCGCGCGCTCCCATTCCGCCTCGGTGGGCAGGCGTCCGCCCGCCCACCGGCAATACGCGTCCGCGTCGAACCACGTGACGTTGTAGACGGGCAGGCGGACCTTCGCGGGCGGCGGCGTGGCCCCGCCCCAGTGGAAGGGGGCCCGCGCCCCCGTGCCGGGCGCCGCCACGAACGCGGCGTAGTCGCCGTTGGTCACTTCGTAGGCGTCGATGGCGAAGGCGTCGAGCCGCACGCGGTGCACGGGCCGGTCGTCGAACCGCTCGCGCACCTGCCAGCCGATCTCGTCCATCATCCACAGGCGCGTGCGGCCCATCCAGAACTCGCCGGCCGGCACGGTCACCCGCGCGGCGCCCGCCGCTGGCGGGCCGGACTGCCGGCCGTCCACGGGCACGGCGGCGCCCGAGGCGGCCGCGAACGCGGCGATGGCGAGGAGCACGCGTGGATGAGACATGAACGCGGCGGCCGACGCGGCCCTCAGGCGAAGAGGTCGCCGATCTCGTCGGCTTCCATCATGGCGCTGCCGCCCAAGCTCACCGTATCCACGTAGTGGTAGGCGCGGCCCGACGGCGTGTTCTCGACCACCTTGGTCCAGTCGATGCCGAGCGCCGAGTAGATCGTGGCCACCGTGTTGTCCATGAAGGGCTGTGTCTTGTGCCCCCAGCCGGGATCGAGGCACGTGCTGCCGTCGGCGTCGGTCCGGCCGACGATCCGGCCCCCGGCCATCCCGCCGCCCACGTAGAGCCCGGCATAGGCGCCCTTGTAGTGGTCGCGGCCGGCCACCGGGTTCATGCCGGGCGTGCGGCCGAACTCGCTCTGGCAGACGATCAGCGTCTCGTCGAGCAGCGTCTTGCCCGCGGTCGATCCGGGCGCCGCCGCGAGGTCGTGCATCAGGCTGACGAGGCCCTTGTCCAGGCGCGTGCACGTCCGGTAGTGGTTCCACTCGGCGCCGTGGTCGAAGATGCCCGAGTGGTGGTCCCACCGGTCGCCGTCGTAGACGTAGACGACGCGCGTGCCGGCGTGCTGCCGCAGCAGGTTCCTGGCCAGGATGCACCCCAGCCCGAACTCGTCGTCGCCGTAGCGCTGCCGGTCGTCGGCGGAGGCCTGGAACACCTGGGGCCACCGCGCGTCGGTGAGCAGCTTGTGCGCGTCGTCGTAGAAGGTCTGGTAGTCGGCGGCGCGCTGGCCCATCGCCTGGCGCTGGCCCTCGTTGATCTTCGAGAGCGCCGTCAGCAGCTCCCACCGCTCCGTCAGCACCGTGTTGGCGCCCGTCATGTCGCCGCCGAAGGCGGCGAAGACCGTCGACGGGTCCAGGTCGAGCCCCGTCGTCCACGTGGGCAGGAAGCCCGAGCCGATCGACCCGGCCCGCGCCTTCGTCAGGTTCGTGGAGACGTAGGTGGGGAAGGTGTCGCGCTCGCGGCGCTGCGACGCCAGCTCGAAGGCCGCCACCGATCCCCAGGCGGGAATCTCCCGGGCGATGGCCGGGTTCAGCGCGCGGCCGGCCTGCGTGTGGTACTGGCCGTTGAAGTGGATGAGCTCGGGCGCCTGCATCGACCTGACGAGCGCCACCTTGTCCATCTCGCCGACGAGCTGCGGGAAGAGCGTGCGCGAAAGGTACAGGCCCTTCCTGACCTCCGTCACGTCCAGGTCCTTCGGCGTCCAGCGCGTCTCCTTGAAGTCCCAGCAGTCCATCGGGCTGATGGCGCCGCCGAGCTCGATGAAGACCACGTTGCGGGCCGTCCCGCGCGGGGTCGCCGCCGCGCCGCTGGCGCGGATGTCGAGCGGCCACACCAGGCCGTCCACCCAGGTGCCGGCCAGCGCCAGGCCGCCCCACTTCAGGGCGTCGCGGCGGCTCGGCACGACGTCGGTGAGCCTGCGGGTCATGGGCATCTCCCTCAGCGGTTCACGAGGAATTCGGGGCTGTTGAGCAGCGCCCACAGCAGGTCCTCGGTGCCGCGCGTGCGGTCGCCGGCGAGCGTGCGGCGGGCGACGGCGCGTTCGGCCGGGGAGGGCGTCCGCGCTTCGGCGGCGAGGTACAGCTCGTCGACGATCTCGTCGTCGGTCCTGGCCGAGGCCACGAGCTCGGCGACCCGGCCCCGGGCCGACGCCAGCACGCGGTCGTTCACGACGTTCGACTTCATCATCAGGAGCGCCTGCAGCGTGGAGGGCCGGTTGCCCGTCTGCGGCGGCGTGCGCCTGTTGCTCTGGAAGAAGCTCTGCATCAGCGCGTCGATCGCCAGCGCCTCGCCGCCGCGCCCGATGTCCTGCGGCGTCGCCAGCTGCTTCACGCGGGTCATCGTCTCGCCGCCCACCGTGAAGGCCAGCGGGACGCCCGTCACGACCGACACCGCGTCCACCACCTCGGGGCCCGTGAGCACGCGCGCGTAGTGGCGCGGGTAGTACGGGATGTAGTCGTCCTTCCAGGTGCCCGGGAACGCCGACGAGAGCTGGTACGCGCTGGACTGCAGGACCGTCCGGATCGTGTGCTTGAGGTGGAAGCCGTGCGCGGCGAAGTCCGCCGCCAGCGCCTCGAGCAGCTCGGGATTCGTGGGCTGCGCGTCCTTCCCCGCGAGCCGGTTCATGTCGAAGGCGTCGAAGGGCTCGACGAACCCGACGCTCATCAGCCGGGCCCAGATGACGTTGACGGTGGCGCGCGCGAACTGCGGGTGCGCCACGATCATGCGCGCCAGCGCGGCGCGCGGATCCTCGCCCGCCCTGGGCCGCTCGCCCGTCAGGAGGAAGGCGGGCTCGTGGGAGCCCTTCGGCCGCGGGAACTGGCTCTCGGCGAGCGTGAGGAACGGCGCGTCGTCGCCGCCGTCGTACCCCTTGCCCAGGTCGTCCACGTGCAGGTCGCGGTCCACGTTGCGCGACTTGTCGTTCCAGTTCCCGATGAGGCGCGTCCGGCCGAAGAAGGCGGCCATCGCGAAGAAGTCGTCGCGCTTGCGGTCGGTGAGGTACTTGTTGACGCTCTCCAGGTGGAACTCGCCGTCGTGGCACGAGATGCACGACGTGTTGATGCCGAGGAACACGCGGCTGACGTCGATCGTGAGGGCGTCGATGTGATCCAGGCGGTTCGAGATCCGGTAGTCGTCCACGCTCTCGACGAACCGGCTCTTGAGCTGGTTGCTCCGTCCGATCATGGCGAGCGCGGGAATGGTCGCGTGGACCTTCGACGACGGGGTCAGGACGTCGTGCACGAAGCGGTCGTAGGGCCGGTCGACCGCCAGCTGTTCCTTGAACCAGAAGTGGAAGCTGTTGGCGCCAGGGCCCGCTTCGTTCGACAGGCGGAGCAGGTCGCCCCAGTACCACGCCCACTGCTCGGCGTATTCGTCGGTGGCGAGCAGCCGGTCGATCAGGCGGTCCCGTTTGTCGGGCGCGCGGTCCGCGACGAACGTCGTGACGTCGGCCGCCGAGGGCGGCAGGCCCGTCACGTCGAAGTACACGCGGCGCACGAACTCGTCGTCGGTGGACAGCGGCGCATGCGGGATGCCGTCGGCGTCCATCCGCGCGAAGAGCACCTCGTCGACGAGATTGCGGCGGGGCACCGGCGCCCCGGCCCTCGCCGGGTCCGCCGGCCGCGCCACGGCCGAGGTCAGGCGCGCGGCATCGCGACCCTTGTCGGCGCCGTTCGCGAGCCCTTCGTGCGCCGCTTCGATCCGATCGTGCGATTCGGCCGGCGGCGGCGCCGGCGCCGGCGGGCGCGTCTGGGTCCAGACGGTGGCGGTGTAGAGCGAGGACGCAGCGAAGATCAGCACCCAGGGGCGGCGCAACCGTGACGCGACGGACATTCGAGCCTCCGGAAATCGGGCGTCGGTCGAGACGGAACGCCGGCGGCGCTGGCGCCGTCGGTGACGGGATTGTAGCGGAAATGGCGTCCGGAACGACGGCGAGTTGCCGCCGAGCCGGCCCTGCGCCTCGGTCGAGCTGCGGGCCCGTCTGGCGGCCCGGGGCCATGGTGCTCTGGCCCCGGCGCCAGCGCGGCCAGACTGACTGGTTCTGCGTTGAGTTGCGCCGATGCCACTGCCGCCGGGCGGCGTGGCGGTCAATCAGGCAAGGCTCAGCGTTGATCGTGTTTCATCCTTTCGTACGCCACCTGAGGATTTCGCGGCAGCTGGAGAACCTCCGGGCCGTCTTCAGTGCGTATCGGACGCAGCACGGCGGGCCGTCACACTCGGCCAGTAGTCCGCCGCGCGAAGCGGAGCCGACGAGCGGGAGGGTGCCGGTCCGACCGGCGGTTGGCGCCGCATCGATGCGGCGGGAGTGCTACGCGCCGTGTTTCGCGAGCCACTCCGCGAACGGCGCGCTCTGCCGGTCGTCGATGGCCGCGCAGGCATCGATCCGCTCGATCGCCTGCTGCAGCACGCGGGCGGCGGGCGGCACGGGGTGGGCGTCGAAGAAGGCGGTGATCTCCCTGGACTTCGCGGGGGAGCAGAAGCCGCTCAACGCGCCGACGATGTAGGGGACGCCCTGGAACACGCCGAGCTTGCCGGTGATGGCGGGCCACTCGCGGCGCAGGTACGTCCAGGCCAGGTCGGCCTCCGGGCCGTTCAAGAGGGCGGCGAAGAGCTGGGGCGTGTCCTGGCTGCGCGCCTCCTCCGACATGGCGAAGTCCAGCGTCCGCTGGACCAGTTCCGGCGCCGTGAAGGCGGGCAGCGCCGCGAAGAGGCGGTAGTAGACGTCGGGGGTCGCGGCCGACTCGCGCAGGCGCGCCAGGATGCGGTCGTACAGCCGGGCGTCGCCGGCGGCGGCCGCGATGGCCAGGGCGGGCGCCACGAGGGACGGCGGCACCGAGTCGGGCTGCGCCAGATACCTGTCGGCCAGGCCCCGGCCGAACGCGCGGACGCGCTCGTCGCCGGCGCCGCCCAGCAGGGCGATGAGCGTGCCGCGGCGGGCCTGCACGGCCTCGCTGTCTCCGGCGCGCGTCTCCAGGCCGATCGCGTCGAGCGCCGGCCCGAACGAGGCGCGGATCCAGCGCGCGAACGGCTCGCGCTGGGACGGGTCGGCGATCGCCGCGCGCACGAAGCCGACGCGCGCCGCGATGTCGCTGGCGATCTCGGGGGTGGGATCGGCCGCGAAGGCGGCGGCCAGATCGAGGAACGTGCCCACGTCGTGCCGGCCGGCGCGCATCAGCCGCCATTCGTCGCCGAGCAGGCTCACCTTCTCGGCCGGCGTGAGCGGCGGCGTGCGCGCGGCCAGCGCGGCCACGGCCTCCGGCGCGTACTCCGTGACGTAGTAGCCGCGGGCGTCCGCGTTCACGAAGGCCGGACCGCACCCCTCCGCCTCGAAGGTCGCCGCGGCCTCGTCGACGACCTGGCACGTCGTGGCGCCGGTCCCCGTCTTCACGCACACCGGGACGTGCCACGCCTGCGGCGCCAGGGGCGTCGTGGCCCCGGCGGGCGCCATCGTGCCGTCGAATCGGTACTGGCGGACCGAGACCCGCGTCCTCCCGTTCACGCAGGCCGTCCGCACCGTCACCATCGGCGCGCCCGGCTGGTCGACGAAGCTGCGCATGATCCGGTTGACCGGCTTCTCGGTGACGCGCGTCACCTCGTTCCAGAAGTCCTCGCCCGCGGCGTTCGACGACGCGTAGCGCGTGAGGTACGCCGAGATGCCCTTGCGGAACGCCTCGGGCCCCACGTAGGCCTCGACCATGTTCAGCACGCCCGACGTCTTCTCGTAGGCGATCGGATCGAACACCTCGTTGATCTCGTCCGGCGTCTCCACCTTGGTCCGGATGGCGCGCGTGGCCCGCAGCGCGTCGAGCCCGAGGGCGGTCTGCGTCTCCTCGGCGGCGTTCACGTCCATCTGCCATTCGGGCTTCCACGCGGCCAGCGGCTTGTTGGCGGCCCACGTCGCGAAGCCCTCGTTCAGCCAGATGTCGTCCCACCACTTCATCGTCACGAGGTCGCCGAACCACTGGTGCGCCAGCTCGTGGGCGATGACCGACGCCACCGACTTCTTGAGGCCGATCGACGCCGTGGCCTCGTCGGCGAGCAGCATGCGCTCCCGGAACGTGATCGCGCCCACGTTCTCCATGGCGCCGGCCGCGAAGTCCGGCACGCCGATGATGTCGAGCTTGCCGAACGGGTACTTGATGCCGAAGTACTCGTTGAAGAACTTCACCTCGAACTCTGCGGCCTCGAGCGCGAAGGCGGTGAGGTCCTGCTTGTCGGGCGTGGCGCACACGCGGATCGGGATGCCGTCGGACGCGCCGCCTCGGCACACGAAGTCGCCGACGAGCAGCGCCACGAGGTAGGTGGACATCGTCGGCGTGGTGGCGAAGGTCACCGTGTGGGTGCCGGGGTCCGGGCCCGGCGTGTCCGACACGACCGCGCCGTTCGAGATCGCCGTGTCGCCCGTGGCGATCGTGAGCGAGATGTCGAAGGTGGCCTTCTTCGCGGGCTCGTCGACGCAGGGAAACGCGCGCCGCGCGTCGGTGGCCTCCATCTGGCTCACGGCGTAGTTCCGGGTCTCGCCCCGGCTCAGGTAGAACCCGCGGAGCTTGTCGTTGAGGATGCCCCGATAGACCGCATGAATCGTGGCGGGTCCCGCCGGGAGCTCGACGGGCACGGCGAGGGTGACCGTCTCACTGGCCGGGGCCGGCGTGACCGTCGCCCGGACGCGCCGGCCGCCCGCCTCGATCGACACCTCGTCGAAGGTGAGCTCGGCCGCGTGCAGGGTGATCGCGGCGGCGGGCCGATCGAGGCGGACGCGGATGTCGGCCCGGCCGCGGAAGGTGGCCCGCTGGAGATCCGGCGCGAACCAGAGCGTGTAGTGCTCCGGCGTCACGCCCTCCGGGAGCCGCTGGGCCAGGGCCGGCGCGGCGGCGAGCGTGAGCGTGGCGAGCACGGCGAGGACGGCGATCCGCATGCGCCCACGGTAGCAGACGCGCCGCGGCCGCGGACCCGGCGCCGGCCGTGGCCCGGAGCTCGCAGTGACGAACCTGGGGCCGGACCGTCAGGGGCGGCGCCGTGTCGGTTCGGGTTCCACTTCGGCCCGCTCCCCGTCGCCCAGGTACAGCCGGGCGCGGCGGATCCTACCGTCCGCTATCTGGAGAAAGAGGGCGCCCGGCACGACATAGCGGGTGCCGCTGGCGTCGTCGGTATAGGTGCCGACGATCTGGACGGCGACCGCCGGCCCACCCCAGGGCCCGGGCGTCTCGTGGAACAGGGTCGCGGTGGTCTCCCGGGCCGTCTCGGTCTCCAGGCGATAGACACGCCTGGTCTCGCGGGCCGCGAGGCGCGCCGCCCACGCGCGGATGCCCGAGGGGCCGCGGTAGGTGGCCGTGCCGCGCTGGTCCGGCGTCGGGCCCGCCGTGAGCAGGGCATCGTCGGCGTGGAGCGCCACGAACCGGTCGAGGGTCTCGGGCGCGTCGGACAGCGCGTTCAGCCGCTCGATCCATTCACGGACGAGCGCGGCTGGGGCCGACGCCTCGGCGGGCGGGGCAGGCGCCTGGCCCGTCGGGCCGGCGAAGGGCAGGGCGGCGAGGATGAGCGTGACGGCAGCCGTTCGCATGGCGCGATTGTACGAGCCTGGCGCCGTGACGTTCGGTGACGTGTGTCCGGGCCACGGTCCCGCTACAATTCGTCCACCATCCAGGAGGCTCCGTGCGCCATCTCATCACCGTCGTGCTCTCGTCGGTCCTCGCCGCCGGCGGCTTCGTCGCCGCACAGACGCCCAAGGCTCGTCACAACAAGGTGATCGCGCTGCTCGAGGCCGGCCAGCCCGTGTTCGGGCTCTACGCCCCGAGCAACCGCCGCTTCCCTGGGGGGCCTCCCGGCGCGGGCCGGCCCGCCGGCGCGCCGGCGCAGCCCGAGGCCCCGGCCAAGACGCCGGCCGACCTGGCCCGTGAGGCCGTCGCCTACAAGCTGTCCGACTTCGTCTTCGACGGCAGCATGGAAGGCAACTTCGAGCGGGCGTATCCGGCGTTCGCCGACTTCTCGAAGGCGCTGTCCGGCGCCGGCATCATCGCGCGCTCGCCCTCCCTGCACCTCACGCACCCGATGATCGTGAAGTCGCCCGAACTGCGGCCCGACCTGGCGGCGACGCAGGCCGCCATCGGCAAGCAGCTCGACCTGGGCGTCAGCGGCATCATGCTCGTCACGGTGGAGACGGCGGAGGAAGCCCGCGCCGGCATCGCCGCGATGCGCTTCAAGGCCAAGGGCGGCGTCCGGCCCGACGCGGTCGGCGGCGCGCCGGCCGTGTGGGGCATGAGCGAGGCCGACTACCGCCGCAAGGCCGACGTGTGGCCCCTGAACCCCGAGGGCGAGCTCATCAACTGGACGATTGTCGAGAGCAAGAAGGGCCTCGCGAACCTGAAGGAGATCGCGGCCGTCCCCGGCATCGGCGTCCTGTGGCCGGGCGCCGGCACGCTGCGCGGCGTCTTCAGCACGACCGGCGCCGACGGCAAGCGCGTGCTCGACGAGGCCGCCTGGGAGAACGCCATCCAGTCGGTCCTGGCGGCGTGCAAGGCCAACAAGCTCGCCTGCGGCTTCCCGGCCAACGCCGCCGACATCGAGACGCGGATGAAGCAGGGCTTCAACGTGTTCGTCATGAACTGGGGCGATCAGGGGTTCAAGACCGTCGAGATGGGCCGGAAGCTCGCGGGCCGGACCGACACCACCCAGTAGGGGCGCGCCGGTCCCGGGTCCGCGCGCGGCGCGGGCGCCGGGGCGGCGCTCTCGCGAGGTCCCAGAGGGCCGCTCGTGCCGCCGCCAGGCGACGGCGGGCGGCCCTTCGGCTGTACCGGGCCCGCCCGTCGGGGATTGCGGCCCGGGGAGTGATTTTGGTATTTATGTACCAATGTCGCCACGTACACCCAGGGCCGCGGCCCCCGCCGTCGAGCGCGTCCAGACCGGCGTCCGCCTCGAGAAGCGGCTGCTGAAGGTCGCCAAGGCGCTCGCCGACTCGCTGGACCTCACGCTGGGCGACCTGCTCGAAGGCGTGCTCCTGCACGCCATCGAGGGGCGCGCGCCGTTCAGCCCGTCCACGCTGGCGCGGGCCCGGCAGCTGAAGGAGGTCTTCGGGCTGGACCTGACCGCCGCGGATGCCCATCACCTGGTGGAGCGGCCCACGGCCGCGCAGCGGCGGGCCCGATGACGCCCGAGGACGCCCGACTCGTCGAGGCCTTCCGGGACGGCACCCTGCCGGACGACGCGTTCCACCACCGGGATCACGTCCGCATGGCCTGGGTGTACGTGCGGGAGCACGGCCCGCGCGAGGCCGCGCGGCGGTTCGACGCCGACCTGCGCCGGTTTGCCGCTGCCAAGGGGGTGCCCGGGCTGTATCACGCGACGATCACGGGCGCCTATCTCGCGCTCATCGCGGAGCGCGTCCTGGCGGCCCCCGACGGCGACTGGCCCGCCTTCGCCGCGGCGAACGCCGACCTCCTGACGTGGAAGCCCGGTGTGCTCGATCGCTACTACTCGGCGGACCGGCTGTGGTCCGACCTGGCCCGCCAGCAGTTCGTCCTGCCCGACCGCCTGTCGCCGGCGCCCTGACGTCCGCCGGACGGGACTCGGCCTCAGCGTTGGTCGGCCGAGCGCATCCGCGCGATGGCCTCGCCCGAGTAGCCGAGCGCGCCGAGGACCTCGGTCGTGTGCTCGCCCAGGAGGGGCGCGCGCCGGGTGGGATCGAGCGGCGCCTCGGAGAGCTTCAGCGGCGTGCCGATCGTGCGCAGGCGGCCCAGGGCGGGATGGTCCACCTCGAGCGACATCTCGCGCGCCCGCGCCTGGGGCGTGTCGAACGCCTCGGCGTAGGTGAGGATCGGGCCCGACGGGATGCCCGCGGCGTCGAGCCGTGCCAGCCACTCGGCGCGGCCGGCCGTGACGGTCACGGCCTCGATCCGGGCCGCGAGTTCGTCGCGGTGCGCCACCCGGGCCGTGTCGCTCGCGAAGCGGGGATCGTCGAGCCACTCCGGGTGGCCGAGCAGGGCCGCGAGCTTCTCGAACGTCCGCTGGTTCGCGGCACCCAGGGTGACGTAGCCGTCGGCACAGCGGACGGCCTGGTACGGCGCGCTCATGCGGTGCGCGGAGCCGAGCGCACCGGGCACGCCCCGTCCGCTGAAGTACTCGGTGGCTTCCCACACCGACAGCGCCAGGCCCGCGTCGCCGAGCGAGGTGTCCACGAGCTGCCCGCGGCCCGTGCGATCCCGGTAGTGCAGGGCGGCCAGGATGCCCGCCAGCGCGAAGAGCCCGGCGCCGAGGTCCGTCACCGGAATCCCGGCCTTGGCCGGCGGCCGCCCCGGCTCCCCGGTGACCGACATGATGCCGGAGACGCCCTGGGCGACCAGGTCGAATCCGCCCTTCCCGGCCCACGGGCCGGTCTGCCCGTAGCCCGAGATCGAGGCGTAGACGAGGCCCGGGTGCGCGGCCGACAGCGTGGGGTAGTCGAGGCCGAGGCGTGCCATCACCCCTGGCCGGAAGTTCTCGACGAGGACGTCGGCCGACGCCGCCAGGCGCCGCACGGCCTCCCGCGCGTCGTCGCGGCGCAGATCCAGCACGACGCCGAGCTTGCCGCGGTTGACGGCGTTGAAGGCCGCGCTCTCGCCGCCGGCGCCGCCGGCCATGGCGCGCGTGGAGTCGCCGCCCGGCGGCTCCACTTTGATGACGCGGGCCCCCATGTCCGCCAGTAGCATGGCGCAGTAAGGCCCCGCCATCACCTGCGTGAGGTCGAGCACCACTATGCCGTCGAGCAACGTTCTCCTGGACATCGATGACTCGGTCGCCACGGTCACGCTGGCGCGGCCCGAGGCGCGGAATGCGCTCACCTGGGCGATGTACGACGCCCTGGTCGAGGCCTGCGACGCGGCCGTCGAGGCGCGCGCGCGCGTGCTCATCATACGGGGTTCCGGCGACGCCTTCTCCGCCGGCACCGACATCGCGCAGTTCGACCACGTCCGGACCGGTGAGGACGGCGTGGCCTACGAACGGCGCATCGGCGCGGTGGTGGACGCGGTCGAGGCGCTGAACGTGGTGACGATCGCGTCGGTGGAGGGGCCGGCCGTGGGCGGCGGGTGCGCGCTGGCGGTGGCCTGCGACCTGCGTCTCGCCGCCGACACGGCGCGTTTCGGCGTGCCGGTGGCGCGAACCCTCGGCAACTGCCTCTCGATCGAGAACCTGGCCCGGCTCGTGGACCTCGTCGGCATGGGCCGCGCCGCCGAGATGCTGCTCACCGGGCGCCTCGTGCCGGCCGAGCAGGCGCTCGCCTGGGGCCTCGTGACGCGCGTCGTCTCGCCCGACGACCTCGCCGCCGAGACGCGGGCCCTCGCGCGCGATCTCGCCACGCGCGCGCCGAGCACCCTGGTGGCCACCAAGGCGATGCTCCGGCGGCTGCGGGCCCTCCGCCGGCCGCCGCCCGGATCGTGCGACGACCTGGTCGCCGCCTGCTACGCCAGCGCCTCGTTCCGCGAGGGCGTGGCGGCGTTCGCCGAGCGGCGCGCGCCGTCGTTCCCCTGAGCGCGGGCGTCCGCTAGAAGAGCAGCCAGCACGCGGCCGTGCCGACGATCGTCATCGAGAGGCCCCACGCCAGGAGCTGGTTGAAGAGCTTCGTCGTGTCGTCGCCGGAAGCGTTGGGCAGCGCGGCGATGCACAGGGCGCCGATCGTCGAGAGCGGCGACAGGTCCACGAGGTGCCCGCCCACGACCATCGACGAGGCGATGCCCATCGCGCTGCCGCCGCCCAGGCGCTCCACCAGGCCCGGCACCGTGGGCAGGAAGGCCGGCAGCACCACGCCCGACGTGCTGCTGTAGACCGAGACCAGGCCGGTGGCGAACGCCACGACCGCGTTCACGGTGCCCGGCGTGGAGATGCTGGCGAGGATGTCGGTGAAGAGCGACATGCCCTGCGTCTTCTCCAGCACGCCGATGAGCACCGTGACGCCGCACACCATCAGGACGACGCCCCAGGGCATGTGCCGGATGGCCTCCTTCTCGTCGCTCGCCTTGAAGAGCGAGAGCAGCGTGGCCGCGGTCATGGCCGCCATGCCCACCTGCACCTCGAAGAGCACCACGGCGAGGACGACGCTGGCCAGCGCCCCCAGCGTCAGCCAGTGCTTGCGCTCGAAGGGCTCGTGCGGGGCGAGCGTCGCGCCGTCGGCGCCGCGGTGGCTGGTGAAGAGCTTCCAGCCGCCGAACAGCAGATACGCCGTGAAGGTCACGACGACGTGCGCCATCAGGTTGTTGCCGTAGGTGGTCCATTCCTGGCCGGTGAGGCCGATCTTGTTCAGGATGCCGTCCACGATGACGCCCGTCGGCGCGAACGGCGAGAGCGCGCCGGCCTGGGCGCCGTTGCCGAGCATGAGCGCGCTCAGGAACGGGGGCACGCCGGCCTGGGCGCCCACGGCCATGCCCATCGGGGCGAGCAGCGCCGCCGTGGCGATGTTCCCGGGACCGATGGACGACAGGAACAGCGCGACCACGAAGAACATCACCGGGATGATGCCGGCGTTGCCGCGGCAGAGCGACACCGCCCGCGCCGCCAGGCGCTTCAGGGTGCCGTTCACGCTCGCCATCCCGAAGAGGAGGGTCACGCCGACCAGCGTGATGAAGAGGGGAATGGGGAAAGCCCCGATCACCTCGTTGTAGCGCATGCCTCCCAGGTAGACGCCGACGACCCAGGCGAGCGCCATCGACACGACCCCGACGTTCACCTTGCTGACCATGCTCAGCGTGACGGCGGTGGCCAGGGCCGCGAGTGAGATCCAGGCGATGTTCATCGATCCTCCGAAAGCTCCCGCAGCAGCCGGGCCGGGTGGACGGCCCGCGTGGCGGCGAAGTCCGCGATCTGGTGCCGGCACGACGTGCCGGACGCGACGAGCACGCCGCCGGCCGGCAGGCGCTTCGCCGCCGGCACGATCGCCCGCTCGGCGATCGTCCTCGACACGTCGTAGTGGGCGGCGGTGTACCCGAACGAGCCGGCCATGCCGCAGCAGCCGGCGTCGAGGTCCTTGACGGCGGCGCCGGGAATGCGCGCCAGGAGCGCCGCGGCCGGCGCGGCCAGGCCCATGGACCGCTGGTGGCAGTGCGGATGCAGCCACACCGCCTTCGGGCCCTCGCGCAGGCGGAGCGCCGCGCGTCCCGCAGCCAGTTCGTCCTCCAGGAACGCCTCGAAGAGCACGCTCCGGCGCGCCACGACCTCGGCCCGGCGGCGGCGCAGCCCGGTGAGGAGGGCCGGGATGTCCTCCCGGACCGCCGAGAGGCAGCTCGGCTCGAGGAACACGATGGCCTCGTCCCGCGCGGCGTGGGCGTGCAGGGCCTCGACCAGCGCCGCGCCCGCCACGCGCGCCTCCTCCAGGAGGCCCTGCGAGATGAAGGGACGGCCGCAGCAGCCGTGCGGCACGACCCGCGCGCCGATGCCGGCCCGATCGAGCACCGCGAAGGCCGCCTCGCCCGCCTCGGGCTCGGCGTGCTCGGTGAAGGTGTCGGCGAAGAGCACCGCGCGCACCGGGGATCGGGGCACCGCGCCGGCCAGGCGCGCCGAGAGCGTCCGGGCCGTCCACGCGGGCAGCGACCGGCGCCGATCCACGCCGAGGACCGCCTCGCCCAGGGCCCGGCCCACCCGCGACCGGGCGACGCCGTTCACGAGCGGGGCGAAGCGGCTGCCGGCGCGGGCGATGCCGCGGACGTCGCCGAACAGCCGCACGCCGAGCGGCGCGCCGTGCCGGTCCCAGCGGGCCGCCAGCACCTCGCTTTTGATCCGGGCCATGTCCACGCCGGTGGGGCACTCGGCCTTGCAGGCGCGGCACTCCAGGCAGAGGTCCAGGGCGTCGGCAACGCCCTCGGCGTCCAGGCCCGCCTCGCCGAGCCGGCCGGCCAGCGCGAGGCGGAGCACGTTGGCGCGCCCGCGCGTCGAGTCGATCTCGTCGCGCGTCGCCATGTAGGAGGGACACATGGTCCCGGCTCGTGTCTTGCGGCAGAGTCCCACGCCGCTGCACTGCTCGACCGCCCGGCCCAGGCCGCCGTCGGCCGTGAAGTCGAAGCGCGTCGGCGGGTCCGGCGTGCGGTAGGCCGGCCCGAAGCGGAGGTGCGCCGTGATGGGCGGCGTGTCCACGATGCGGCCGGGATTGAAGATCCCCTGCGGATCGAAGGTCTGCTTGATCCGGCGGAAGGCCTGGTACAGCGCCGATCCGAACATCCGCTCGTTGAACGCGCCGCGCACCAGGCCGTCGCCGTGCTCGCCGGACAACGACCCGCCGAACTCGAGGACGAGGTCGGCGACGTCGGCCGCGATCGCCTCGAACTGCGCGAGCCCCTCGGCCGTCTTCAGGTTGACGACGGGCCGCACGTGCAGGCACCCGACCGACGCGTGCGCGTAGACGCCGGCGTAGGTGCCGCGGCGGGCCACGATCTGCCGGAAGCGCGCGATGTAGTCGGCGAGCCGATCGGGCGCGACGGCCGTGTCCTCGACGAACGAGATCGCCTTGGCGTCGCCCTTCATCCCCATCGACAGGCCCAGCGACGACTCGCGCACGTACCACACGCGGGCCTGGTCGGCCGCGTCGGTGAGGGGCCGCGCCAGGCATCGCACGCCGGCGCCGCGGAGGTCGCGTTCGAGCGCCTGCATGCGGCTGGCGAGCTCGCCGGCGTCCTCCCCGTAGAACTCCACGCAGAGCAGCGACGGGCGATCGCCCGTCACGATGCGCCGGAGCGCCGGCTCCAGGGTCGGATGGCCCTTCGCGTGGCCGAGGATGAAGTCGTCCATCACCTCGACGGCCGAGGGCCCGTGCGCGAGGGCCAGCGGCGTGGCGGCCAGCGCGTCGTGCAGGTCGTCGAACTCCAGCGTCAGGAGCGACCGGGCCGCGGGCAGGGGCACCAGGCCGATCGTCGCCTCGGTGACGAACCCGAGCGTGCCCTCCGAGCCCACGAGGATCCTGGTGAGGTCCACCGGCGCGTCGGGATCCACGAAGTGCTCGAGCGCGTACCCGCCCACGCGCCGCATCACCTTGGGCACCCGCGCGGCGATCTCGGCCGCGTGCGCCGCGGCCAGCGCCGGCACCTCGCGGCAGGCCCGCGCGAGCAGCGAGTCCCCGGCCGAGGCGTCGGCCAGGGCGGAGCCCGACAGCGGCGCCAGGCGCGCCGTGGACCCGTCGGCGAGCACGACCGACTGCGCGCGCACGTGGTCGCCGGTCTTGCCGTACAGGACCGACCGCGCGCCGCTGGAGTTGTTGGCCATCATCCCGCCCACGGTCGCTCGGCTGGACGAGCTGACGTCGGGGGCGAAGCGCAGCTTGTGGGGCTGGAGGGCGGCGTTCAGGTCGTCGAGGACCAGGCCGGGCTCGACGCGCGCCGTCCGCCGGTCGGGGTCGACGTCGAGGAGCCGGTTGAGGTGCTTCGAGGTGTCCAGCACCACGCCGGCGCCGATGGCCTGGCCGGCCTGCGACGTGCCCCCGCCGCGCGGCGTGATCGGCACCCCGTGGCGGGCGGCCACCCGCACCGCCGCTGCCACGTCATCGGCCGATCGCGGCAGCACCACGCCGAGCGGCTCGATCTGATAGACGCTCGCGTCGGTCGAGTACAGGGCGCGCGTGGCCGCGTCGAAGCGCACCTCGCCGTCGACGGCCCTGCGCAGATCCTGCTCGAGCGCCGTGGACATCGGGCTACTGGCTCTTCCCGCGCGCCGCGATCGACCAGACGCCTTCGACCAGGTCGCCCCGGAGGGCGTGGATGGCGTCGTAGAGGTTCACGGTGGGGTCGCAGTGCGGGGCCCGGAACTCGAGCCGGTCCCCCACCGCCAGGCGGCGCTCCGCGCGGCGCATGTCGATCCGGCCGTGCTCGTCGCCGGCCCACGCGTAGGCGAGATCGGGGCGATCCACCGGCACCGGGGCGAAGGCGCGGTCGGTGGCGAACGACTTGTAGCCGCCGTCCACGATCGCCTCGTCGCCGTGGACGCTCACCACGGTCGTCACCACCGAGAGCGCGGGCCTGAAGTCGCCGTAGGCCTCGCCGCCGTCCTCGCCGCCGATGCCCAGGTAGTCGGTGTCCATGAAGATGAAGCTGCCCGGCTGCAGTTCGGTCAGGCCGTCGAGGTCGGCATCGAAGCGGTAGCTGCCCGTCGAGCCCGCCGACACGAGGGAGCAGGCGATGCCGTCGGCCTCGAGCAGCCGCCGCGTGGCGACGGCCTGCGCCATCGTGCCTTCCGTGCGGGCCCGCCGCGCGGCGAACCCGCGCGTGTGCGAGGCGGTGGCGTCGTAGGCCTGCAGGCCCGCGAACTCGAGGTATGGCGCCTCGTCGATGGCCCGCGCCACCTCGCGGGCCGGCGCCCCCGGGGGGACCCCGGTCCGCCCGAAGTACAGGTCCACCGCCACCCGCAGCCGGACGCCGGCCGCGCCGGCGGCCGCGTCGAGGAGGCGCACCTGCCCGACGTCGTCGGCGACCACAATCGTGTCGGGCGCCTGCGCCGCGAGCCTGGCGGCGCGCCCGGCCTTGGCCGGCCCGACGACGGCCGTCGTGACGAGCAGCCCGCCGATGCCGTGCTCCGCGAACACCTCGGCCTCGCCCAGCTTCGCCGTGCAGGCGCCGACGGCGCCGGCCGCCACGAGGCGGCGGGCGATCTCCGGGCACTTGTGCGTCTTGGCGTGCGGGCGCAGGGCCTTGCCCCGCGCGGCGACGAACCCCGCCATGGCGGCGACGTTGGACTCGAACGCGTCGAGATCCAGGAGCAGGGCGGGCGTGGGAATCTCGGCGCGGAGCATCGTTGGCGCGCATGCTAACAGATGTCACAGTGGTGACTGTCCTCGGGGGCGGCGCCGCCAGGCCGGAAACCGCGGTCCCGGTCCCCACGTCTTTCCATGCGGTCCCCTGTCACGATGGCGTTCCCGGTCCGGCGTGTCCTCGCTCTTGCCGCCCTGAGCGCGTGCCTCACGGCCGCCGCGCCGGCGGCCGGGCCGGCCGCCCACCTGCCGCGGCGCCTCGTGCTCGGGCTCGACGGCGTCGGCTACGCCGACATGCGCCGGGCCCAGGAGGCCGGGCGGTTCGGGGCCTTCCATCCCGTGAGCCGGCTCGTCTCGACGTTCCCCTCGATCAGCGACATCGCGTGGTCCGAGATCTTCGGGACGGCCCCGCCGCCCGGGTACCAGCGCATCTACTTCGACCTGGAGGCCGGCGAGTCGGTCGGCGGCGGCCTGGACCCGGTGCGGCCCATCGAGTTCGAGCGCCGCATGCACCTGGGGTTCGAGGCGATGGCCCACCACATGTCGTCCTACGTCGTCCCGCACCGCGCGGCGCGCGGCGAGCTGGCGCGCCTGTATCGCGGCTTCTTCGAGAGCCGCGGCGTGGAGACCTACTACGCCTACCTGCCGGCGCCCGACGCCCTGCAGCACGTGCGGGGGGACGTGTCGGTCTACTTGGCGGAGCTCGACGTGACGCTCACCCGCATCCTTCGGCGGTACCGGGCCGTGACGGGGGCGGACCTGGAACTGGTGGTCCTGTCGGATCACGCGCACAACGGGATCTGGCCGGCGCGGACGCTGGACCTCACCGGCTTCCTGCGGAGCCACGGCTTCACCGTGACCCGGCGCCTCGCCCGGCCCGGCGACGTCGTGTTCAGCACCGACGGTGTCTCGACGGGCGTCGGCGTGTTCGTGGCGCCGGCGGACGCGGCGCGGATCGCGGCGGTCCTGACCACGCTGCCCGGCGTCGATCTCGCGACGTGGCTCCCCGAGGGGCAGCCCGACCGGGTGGGCGTGCGCAACGGCGCCGGCGAGGTGGCCTGGATCGTCCGGCGGGGCGACGGCCGGCTCGCGTACCGCCCCGACGGCGGCGATCCCCTGCGCTACGCGCCGCTCGCGGAGCGTCTGCGCGAGGCCGGCGAGGCCGACGCCGACGGCTTCGCCACGCCCGAGGCGTGGCTGCGGGTGTCGGTGGAGCACGACTATCCGGCGGCGCTCCCCCGGATCGTGCGCGGCCATCGCGAGGTGACCAGGAATCCCGCCCCCGTGCTGCTCTCGATCGCCGACGGCTACCAGGTGGCGAACGGGACCGTCGCCTTCTTCAACCGCGTGCGGCCCCTCGGCGGGACCCACGGCAGCCTCAACGCCAGGAACTCGGTGGGCATCGTGATGGCCACCTTCCAGCCGACCGCCGACGCGACGACCGCGGAGGTCGCCCGGCAGTTCGACGGGTTCGCGCACCTGCCGCCGCCCCCGCAGCGGGAGACGCGCCGCCCGCGCCCGTGATAGACTGACTCGCCGGTCAGTTGAGTAGACCGGCCGTTCAGATGCCTGCCGCCGCCACGCGCCCCGGGCGCGAATCCAAGGAAGCCGTCGTCGCCGCGTTCCGCCGCCGGGCCCTGCTCGCCGCGGCGGCGCGCGTGTTCGGCCGCAAGGGCTTCGACCCGGCCACGATGGACGAGATCGCCACCGAGGCCGGTGTGGCCAAGGGCACCATCTACCTGTATTACCGGTCGAAGCGCGCCATCTACGAGGCCACCTTCGCGGCCAGCCTGGCCGAGATCACGGCCGTCACCGACGCCGGCGTCCAGGCCGCGCCGACGCCGCGCGCCGCCATCGCCGCCTTCGTCGAGGCGCGCGTGCGCTACTTCCAGGAGCATCCCGACGCCTTCCGCCTCTATGCGACCGAGGTCAGCCGCCTGGTGGCGGACCGCGGCCCGCGGCGCGGCGCGTGCCGGATGGCCCTCGACGGCCACACCCGCTCGCTCGAAGCGGTGTTCGCCGCCGCCGTCGGCCGCGGCGAGATGCGCGGCGTGGATCCGGCGGCGGCCGCCCATGCCGTGTTCGACATCACGCGCGGGCTCGTGGCCCGCCGCCTGCTGACGTGCGCGGAGTCGGACGCCGCCCGCGACGTCGCGTTCCTCGTGGAGCTCATCTGGACGGGCCTGGCGCCCGGACCGCATCGGGAAGGACCAACCGCATGACGAGATCCCGCGCCGCCGTCGCCGCGCTGGCGACGCTCCTGGCCGCGCCGCCGCTGGCGGTCGCCCAGGGCACCGGCGGGTCGGCGCCGCCCAGTCCCTTCCTCGGCAGCGCGCCCCGGGGCACGGCCACCGCCGAGCCGCTGGCGCTCTCGATGAAGGACGCGCTCGACCGCGCGCTCGACGCCAACCTCGGCCTGCTCCTGCAGGAGGACGCGGCCGAGGGCGCGCGCGGCGCGCGCTGGCGGGCGCTCGCCGACCTGCTGCCGCGCGTGTCGGGCACCGTGTCCGAACGCCGCCAGGTGATCAACCTCGAGGCCTTCGGCTTCCCGGCGCCGGAGCCCATCGTGGGCCCGTTCAACGTGTTCGACATGCGCGTCGGTCTCTCGCAGCCGATCGTGGATCTCAACGCCCTCTACACCGCGCGCGCCGCGACGTCGGCCGCCCGCGCCGCCGACGCCGGCGTCCGGTCGGCCCGCGAGCTCGTCGTGCTCGTCGCCGTGAACCTCTATCTCGAGGCCGTGACGGCCGCCAGCCGCGTGGACGTGGTCAAGGCGCAGCAGGAGACGGCGGCCGCGGTCAAGCGGCAGGCCGACGACCTCAAGCGCGCCGGCCTCGTCGCCGGCATCGACGTCCTGCGCGCCGACGTCCAGGTCCAGCAGGAGCGCCAGAAGCGGATCCAGGCCGACAACGCCCTCGAGAAGGCGCTGCTGCGCCTGGGGCGCGCGATCGGCGTCCCGCCCGGACAGGCGCTGACGCTGACCGATCCGATGCCGTATGCGCCGCTGGCGGCCGTGCCCATCGCCCAGGCGCTCGCCGACGCCTACGCGCACCGGCCGGACTACGCCGCGGCGAAGAGCCGCCTGGAGAGCGCGGAGTCCACGGCCAGGGCGGCCACGGCCGAGTACCTGCCGTCGCTGCGGCTCGACGCCGACTACGGCACGATCGGCCAGACCGTGAGCAGCACGCACCCCACCTACGCCGTCGCGGCGACGGTGCGCGTGCCGATCTTCGAGGGGGGGCGCACCCGCGCCCGCCGGATCGAGGCCGACGCCGTCGTGCGGCAGCGGCGTGCCGAGCTCGACGACCTCACCGGCCGGATCGACATGGAGGTGCGCGAGGCGCTGCTCGACCTCAGCGCCGCCACCGAGCGCCTCGCCACGGCCGAGACGACCGTGACCCTCACGACCGAGCAGTTGACGCAGGCGCGCGACCGGTTCGCGGCCGGCGTGACCGGCAGCCTCGAGGTGACGCAGGCCCAGGAGGCGGCGGCCGTCGCCGCCGACGCGCGGCTCGACGCGCTCTATCAGCACAACCTGGCCAAGGCCGCCCTGGCGCGCGCCGTCGGCACGGCGGAACAGGCGGTCACGGCATTTCTGGAAGGGGCGAAGTGATGGCGGGTGGAGTTCAATCGTCGCGGGGCATCGCCCGCTGGGTCGTCCTCGCGGCGGTGGTGGTCGTGCTCGTGGCCGGCGCCGTCGTCCTGGCGGGCCGCGGGAAGGAATCCACCGACGACGCGCAGCTCGAGGGCCGCATCACCCAGATCGCCACGCGGGTGGGCGGGCCGATCGTCGCCATCGAGGTGACCGACAACCAGCACGTGGAGGCCGGCACGGTGCTGGCGCGCATCGACCCGCGCGAGTACGAGATCGCCGTGGCGCGCGCGAAGGCCGAGCTCGCCGACGCCGTGGCCACGGCCGCCGCCGCCGGGTCGAGCGTGCCCATCGCCGCGGCGTCCACGTCGAGCGACGTCCGGACGGCCACGAGCGACGTGGACGAGGCCGAGGCCGGCATCGCCGTGGCCGACAGCCAGGTGGACGCCGCCAAGGCGCAGCTCGTCGCCACCCAGGCCCGCGTCCGCGAGCGCGAGGCCAACGCCGTCAAGGCCGAGCGGGACGTGGAACGCCTGGGTCCGCTCGTCGCGAAGGAAGAGATCGCCCAGCAGCAGTTCGACGCCGCGAAGGCGGCGGCGGACGCGGCCCGCGCCGCCGTGGAGGCCGCGCAGTCGGAGGCCGCCGCCGCGGCCACCGCCGTCGCCGTCGCCGAGCAGCGCGCCCGCCAGGCGCGGGCGGCCGCGGTCCGGGCCCACGCGGGCATGGAGGAGGCGCGCACCGCGCCCGAGCAGCTCCAGGCCACGCGCTCGCGCGCGGCGGCCGCGGAGGCCCGCGTGAAGCAGGCCGAGGCGGCGCTGGCCAACGCCGAGCTCAACCTCGAGCGCACCGTGATCAAGGCGCCGACCGCCGGCATCGTCAGCCGCCGGTCGGTGGAGGTGGGGCAGACGGTCCAGGGCATGCAGCCGCTGATGGCGCTGGTCTCGCGCGACGAGGTGTGGGTCGTGGCGAACTTCAAGGAGACGCAGCTCGCCGACGTCAAGGCGGGGCAGGCGGCCACCATCTCGGTGGACGCGCTCGGCGGGCGCCGGTTCACGGGCACCGTTGACAGCATCGGCGCGGCCACGGGCGCGAAGTTCAGCCTCCTGCCGCCCGAGAACGCCACCGGCAACTTCGTGAAGGTCGTGCAGCGCGTGCCGGTCAAGATCGTGCTCGCGCCGGGCCAGGACCCGGACCACCGCCTGCGGCCCGGCCTGTCGGTGACGGCGTCGGTCTCCACGCGATGAGCGACGCGCCGGACGCGGATCACAAGACGGTCAATCCCTGGATCGTCGCGGTGGCGGTGATGTTCGCCACCTTCATGGAGGTGCTCGACACCACCGTGGTCAACGTGTCGCTGCCCCACATCGCGGGGAACCTCTCGGCGACCATCGACGAGTCGACGTGGGTGCTCACGTCGTACCTCGTCGCCAACGCCATCGTCCTTCCGCTCACGGGCTGGCTGGCCACCTACTTCGGCCGCAAGCGCCTGCTCATGGCGTCGGTGACCGGCTTCACGCTGTCGTCCCTCCTGTGCGGCCTCGCCCCGAACCTCGCGTCGCTCGTGGCCTTCCGCCTGCTGCAGGGCATGACGGGCGGCTGCATGCAGCCGCTCTCGCAGGCCGTGCTGCTCGAGGCCTTCCCGCCGAAGGATCGCGGCAAGGCCATGGGCTTCTGGGGGCTCGGCATCGTCGTGGCGCCCATCCTCGGCCCGGTGCTCGGCGGCTGGCTCACCGACACCTACAGCTGGCGCTGGGTCTTCTACATCAACCTGCCGGTGGGCATCGCGTCGCTCGTGATGACGACGCTGTACGTGTTCGATCCGCCCTACCTCCGGCGGACGACGACGCGCATCGACTACTGGGGCATCGGGCTGCTGGCGCTCTGGGTCGGCGCCCTGCAGCTGGCCCTCGACCTGGGCCAGGAGCACGACTGGTTCTCGTCGCCCCTCATCACGGCCCTCATCGTCTCGTCGGTCCTGGGCGTCGTGGCCTTCCTCGCCCGCGAGCTCATGGCGGCCGAGCCCGTGATCGACCTGCGGGTGTTCAAGATCCGCAGCTACGCGACGGGCGTCTTCCTCATGACGTCGCTCGGCTTCGTGCTCTACGGCAGCCTGGTGCTCCTGCCGATCATGCTGCAGACGCTCCTCGGGTATCCCTCGCTCCAGGCCGGCATCGCGATGGCGCCGCGGGGCATGGGCTCGCTCATCGGCATGCCCGTCGTGGGCAACCTCGTGGGCCGGTTCGACCCGCGCAAGCTCGTCGCCGGCGGGCTCACCCTGGGCGCGCTCACGCTCTTCTGGCTGAGCGAGCTCAACCTGCGTGCCGGCTACTGGGACGTGTTCTTCCCGCAGTTCTTCCAGGGCATCGGGCTCTCGCTCATCTTCGTGCCGCTCACCACGATCGCCATGGACGCCATCCCGCGCGAGCGGATGGGCAACGCGACGAGCCTCTTCAGCCTCATGCGGAACCTGGGCGGCAGCATCGGCATCGCCACGACCGGGACGCTGCTGGCGCGCCAGACGCAGGTGTACGTGAACGTGCTGGGCGCCCGCGTGGACGGCTACTCGCAGGCGTCCCGCACCGCGATCGACACGGCGCGGCAGGGCTTCATGGCGTCGGGGTCCGATCCGGTGACGGCGCTGCAGCGCGCCTACGGCGCCACCTTCGGCCTGGTGCAGCGGCACGCGACCATGCTGTCCTTCGTGGACCTCTTCCGGCTGCTCGGCATCGTGTTCCTCTGCCTGCTGCCGCTCATCCTGATCATGAAGCGGCCGCGGATGGCCGCGGCCGCGCCCGGCGCGCACTGACGCGCCGGGCGCTGGCGGCCGGCGCCCGGTGTCACTTGACGGTGAAGGGCCGCGGGAAGCGCGTGAGGTCGAACGTCTGCTGGGGCCCCGCCAGCATCGGCTGGTCCCAGCCGGTGCCGGCCGTGGGCATGCACGTCTGCGGCTGGCCGAACGGCGACATGCTCTGGAACGCCTGGACCAGGACCGGGTTGCCGGGGTAGTACCCCACCGGGTCGGCGGGCGAGGCGAGCTGCAGCAGCCGGAAGAGCGGCGCCGGCGTCACTTCCACCGGCACGAATGGCTGCGTCGCGCAGGCGCCGTCGGCATAGACCGAGAAGAAGCCCTGCGCCTGCAGGCCGTCGCCGCCGACCTGCGCCACCAGCCACACGCCGCCGTCCTCGAAGACGACGCTCGTGGTGCTCCCGGGGGCGACGCCGGCCACCGAGCCGAGCGCCAGTCCGTTCGCGGCGACGAGCTGCAGCCCGCCGGACGTGCCGGCCGGCCCCTGGGGTCCCGCGGGTCCTGCCGGTCCCGTCGCGCCGGTGGCGCCGGCCGGTCCGGCGGGTCCCATCGGGCCCATGGGTCCCATCGGCCCCGGCGCGCCCGCGGGCCCTGCGGGGCCGGCCGGCCCGGGCTCGCCGCCGTCGCCGCCGACGGCGAGGACGAAGGCGCGCAGCGTGTAGTAGCGCCGGTCCACGAGCGCCAGCCGGTAGGTGCCCGGCGCCAGATCCGGCATGACGGCGCGGACCTCCGAGGCCGAAGCCGACACCGTCGGCAGGACCGCGCCGTTCAGGACGAGGTGCAGGTCCGGGCGGAAGCCGCGGCCGGTCACGACCACCTGGCCGTGTTCGACGTCGCGTCTGGCGCTGAGGACGGTGGGGGGTTGGGCGAGCGCCGAGGCAGCGCCCGCCAGGACGACCACGGCGGTGCAGACGGCGAGACGTATCCGGGAAGACATGGGGTGGGTGCCTCCTGGCCGTCGGGGGAGCAAGCCGGCTGCCAGACCAGGGGCCGGCGCGCAAGTCGCGGTGGGAGAAGGCGTTCGCCGCGCGGGGTGAAACCAACACCCCCACCCCTCGGGCACCCGGGTGCCTCGAACTGTGACAGGCGGTACAGAAATCGTGGGGAGCGCGGGGGCGCGGCTACTTCGGCGCGGGCGCGCAGGCCGTCGACACCATCGTTACCGAGGTGACATTTACGCGGCTGAGCGGGCTGGCCTTGATGAAGAGGCCCTTCACGAGCACCGTGTGTCCCTTGTGGGCGGGGAGGTCGAACTCCGACACGCCGATGAGGCGGTACTCGTTCTTGCCCGACGTGGGGCCTTTCACCGCCTCGCCTGCCGGCGGGCCGTTGGCGATGCTCGGCGTCGGGTCGGTGGCGGTCGTCAGCGTCCAGGCGCCGCCCTGTTCGGCGAGGCAGCCCGTGACGGCCACGATCGGCACTTTGGCCGGCGTCTGGGCGCCGGTCCGCGCCGCCGCGGCGGCCACCAGGACGAGCGCGGCAATCGAGAGACGGGTCATCGGGAGACCTCCTTGCGCCACCACGGGTTCCCGTAGTTGGTGAACGGTCCGTCGCCCACCGACACCGTGAACTGCGTCCGGTGGTTGTAGGGCGACAGGAGGCGCATGACGCTGTTCACGCGCAGGGTCTGGCCGTTGTAGGTGAAGGGCGCGCCATCCAGGCGGATCGTGAACTGGCCGCCGAGGTCGCCGTTCACCGTGCCCTGCTGCGTGTAGCTGAACCCGCGGCTGTCGGTCACGGTCCGCGACAGGGCGTGTTCGTCGCGGCGGTATTCGAAGACGTCCTTCACCGTGTACTTGCCGGCGGAGTTCTCGGCCTCGGTGACAGCCTCGAAGGTGGCCGGGCCGGTCTGCGTGTAGGTGGTGGTCCCGGTCGTCACGTCGGCCGGCGCCATCGGGCTGTCCGGGTACTCCCACGTGAAGGTCCAGGCCCCCTTGAAATAGAGCCCGAAGTCGAGCAGGGGCGCCGGGTCGTCCGCCTTGGTCGGCCGGCCCAGCGTGGGCACCTGGCTCGTGGGACGTTCCTGCGGGGCTTGCGCCCGCGCCGACGCGGGCGCCAGGACGCCGGCGGCGGCCAGACTGACCAGCCCGGCCCGGACAACGGCGATTGTCGTGCTCGTGACCATCGTGCCTGTGGGTCCTCTGGCGCCGGCTACCGCTGGCGCTGCCGCGGCTCGCTCGAGGACGGCCGGGCGGTCCTGGTCAGATCCTGGCTGTCCACCGAGAACTGTGTCGTGGGCTGGTACATCTCGTCCCAGCTCTGCTCGGACCAGTACACCTCTTTCTCGGGGGCCGGGTTCCAGCGGTTGCCGGGCGAGTTGTCGTAGATGGCGACGTTGGTGATCTTGCTGCCGGCGGGCACCTTGAGTGGCGTGGCCAGCTCGTACTGCACCTGCCAGTTGAAGTCGAAGTTGGGGACGTCGAGGATCACTTCCTCGCGGCCGTCGGGATAGGTGACCCACCACTTCATGCTCTTCCCGCGCAGGTGCATGTGCGGCGTGAGCGCGTAGAGGGTGATGTCCTCGTTGACGGGCGTGATGCCCATCATCTTGAAGTTGGCCTCGTAGGGCGGGATCGTGGGCGTCTTGCCGCGCCGGCCGGTCGTGTCGTCCGACTCGTACAGCACCTCCTTGCCCTGCGCGAAGTAGAGCCCGCGCCCGCCGCTGCCCGGCACCGGATCGCCGGCCTGCAGGTTGAGCACCTCCCGGCGCACCGGGCCCTTCGCCCACCACAGGCCCAGCTTGCTCTGGTCGGTCTCGGCCTGGCCCGTCGGGTTGTAGTGCATCACCCAGCGGACGTACTTGCCGGCGGGAATGCGCTTCGCGAAGCCCTCGGGGTGATGCTCGTAGCCGCGCCCGGGCACGTAGGAGATGATCTTGTCGGCGCCGGCCAGCGGCGTGCCGTCGCCCGAGGTGGCCTTCTTGCCCATCGGCACGCTCGGCGGCACCTGCTTGCCGTCGGGATCGTACAGATAGCCGTCCTTCACCGTGTAGCCGTCGGGAATGTCCACGACGTACACGCCCGAGTGGTGGACGACGGAGAAGTTGCTCGGCCGGATCTCGACGGCCGACGCCCACTTGTCCTCGCTGAACGGGATCTTCTCGTAGAAGTAGAGGTACGGCTCCTGCGCGTCGGGCTTCACCGTCCAGGCGACGGGCTGCTCGAAGACGAAGTCGGGCTCGCCCAGCTGCCAGCCGGTCGGGAAGTCCGGCGCGGCCGGCAGGTCCGCGTCGTTGCCGCGCGGCGCCCCGGCGGCCACCCAGGCGACGATCGTGTCGATGTCGTGCTGCGACAGGCTGCGGTCGTTGCCCATCGGCAGGCCGGCCGCGGCGCCCCAGGGCGGCATCTCGCGCTTGACGACCTTGTCACGGATGGAGCGGGCCCACGGCCGTGTCTTCTCGTAGGTCTGGAACGACATCGGCCCGATCTCGCCCGGGCGATGGCAGCTCACGCAGTTCCTGTTGAGGATCGGGGCCACGTCCCTGGCGAACGTGGGCGCCCCGGCCGTCCCCGGCGTCTGGGCGGCGGCCCCGGCGCCCGTGAACGTGGTCACCAGACACGCACCCGCCAGCACGAACAGCGCACGCTTCATGGAAGAGCCCTCCGTCCGGACACCGCCGCCGGGCCGGCCCCGGCGTACGATCCCGCACCAACGGCATAGGGTCCACATTTTTGGACCGGATCGCAAGGCCGATTCCCACTCCGGCCGGGGGCCGGCCCGGGCGGATCTGGCGAATCCTTTGAGGCCGGTCGCACTCTATCCAGGCGACAGACGGTTCCTGGAGGGACAGATGGCGAACTTCTTCAGCGTGAACGAGCACCCCGTCGAGCGCGTGGCCCGCGTGGTCCTGGGCGCGGTCCTGGTCGGGCTGGCGGTCATGGGCAGCATCGGCGCCTGGGGGTACATCGGCGTGGTGCCTATCCTGACCGGCGCCCTCGGGACGTGCCCGCTCTACAGCGTGGTCGGAATCTCCACGTGTCCGGTGAAGGCCCGGAGCTGACCGACGCGGCCCTGCTCGCGCGGGGCGCCGCCGGGGACCGGGAGGCCTTTGCGGCCCTGGTCACCCGGCACCAGGCCAGCGTCTACCGCTTCGCCAAGACCCTGGTCGCGCGCCCGGCCGACGCGGAGGACGTGCTCCAGCAGACATTCCTGTCGGCCTGGACCGCCGCGCCCCGGTTCCGTGGCGAGGCGGCCGTCCGGACCTGGCTCTTCGTCATTGCCAGGAACGCGGCGCTCACGCAGCGGGCCCGCGACGCCCGGCATCCGGAGGCCGACCTCCCGCTCGACGAACTCGGCGTGGCCGCCGGCTGGGGCAGCGACGATCCGGAGACCTCGGCGCTGGCCGCCGAGCGCCGGGCGGCGTTCTCCACGGCGTTCGACGCGCTCCTGCCGGCGGACCGCGAAGTGCTGACCCTGCGGGACCTCGAGGGGCTGTCCGGCGAGGAGACGGCGGCGGTGCTCGGGGTGAGCCTGGCGGCCATGAAGAGCCGGCTGCACCGGGCCCGTCTGGCGCTGGCGGCACGCGTACGAAAGGAGGTGGGCCGTGCGACCCGATGAGCGAGAGGTGGCGGGCCTGACGTGCTCGCAGGTGCTGGCGTCGCTCAGCGCGTACGCCGATGGGGAGGTGCCCGCCGCGCTGGCGGCGCGGATCGAGGCCCACGTGGCGGAGTGCCGGGCCTGCGAGCGCTTCGGCCGGGACTTCTCCCGGCTCCTCACGGCCATGCGGCGGCACCTGGCGGCGCCCGACCCGGTGCCGGACGAGGTGGCCGCGCGCCTGCGGGCCGCGCTCCCGGAGTGATGCCCCGCGCCGGCGCGGCCGGGCCGGCCGGGGGGCCCCGGCGTTCGCTATGATGCCGCCGTGATGCGTGCCACCCTGTCCCTGGGCTCCCTCGTTCCCGTCGCCCTGTTCGCCGCCGCCTGTGGCGGCCCGCCTCCGGCCCCGGCGCCCGCCGAGTCGCCGGCGGCCCCGCCGCCCGTGGCCCTGGCGTCGCTCGACCCGACGGATCTCGACGCGTTCGTGGCCGACGTCGCCGGGCGCCAGCACGCCGTGGGGGTCACCGTCGGCGTCATGCGCGACGGCCAGGTCATCTTCGCCAAGGGGTACGGGAAGGCGCGGCTCGACGGCGACATGCCGGTGGCCGCCGAGACCCTCTTCGCGGTCGGCTCGGTCACCAAGCAGTTCACGTGCGCCGTCGCGCTGCAGCTCGAGCAGGAGCGCAAGCTGTCGTTCGACGATCGCATCGCGAAGTACGAGCCGACGCTCACACGCGCCAAGGACATCACGGTGCGCGACATCGCCGGCATGGTCTCGGGCTATCGCGACTACTACCCGCTCGACTTCGTCGACCGGCCCATGGCCGCGCCGCGTCCCAGCCTCGACATCGTGCGCGACTTCGCGTCGCGCCGGCTCGACTTCGAGCCGCGCTCGCGCTACTCGTACAGCAACACGGGCTACCTGCTGCTGGGGCGCATCATCGAGCTGGCCGGCCGCGAGCCGTACGCGGCCGCGCTCCAGCGCCGCCTCCTGACGCCGCTCGGCCTGGAGCACACGCGGTTCGAGCCCGCGCGCGGCGGCCCCGGCATGGCCGAGGGCTACACGCCGATGGCGCTCGGCGCCCCCGAGCCGGCCATCCCCGAAGGCGACGGCTGGATCGGCGCCGCCGGGGGCCTGTGGTCCACGCCGACGGATCTGCTCGCGTGGGACCTGGCGCTCATGGACGGCCGGGTGCTGTCGCCGGCGTCGTGGACGACGATGTCCACGCCGCGCACGCTGACCGACGGACGCACCAGCGGCTACGGCTGCGGCCAGTCGATTCGCGATCGCGGGCCCACGCTGGTGCTGGAGCACGGCGGGGCCGTCAGCGGCTTCGGCGCGAGGAACGCGCTCGTGCCCGCGTCGCGCTCCGCCGTCGTGGTGATGGCGAACGCGGACTGGGCCGGCGGGGTCCTCGACACGATCGAGAGCGCCGTGCTCGCGAAGCTGATGCCGGCCGCCGACGCGCCGGTGGTCGCCGGGTCCACGGCCCGCGAGGCCGCCATCGAGATGCTGTCGCAGCTGCGGCGGGGCGACGTCGACCGCGCGCTGCTCGGGGAGGAGTACGACGCCTTCCTGACGCCGGCCCGGCTCAAGGCGATGTCGGCGTCGCTCGCAGACGCGGGCGAGATCACGGACATCCAGGCCGGGCCCATCCGCGAGCGCGGCGGCATGGAGGTCTCGACGCTCACGTTCCGCGCGGGCCGGACGGCCGCGACCGCGCTGATGTACCGCACGCCCGACGGGAAGATTCAGGAGTTCCTCGTCAGCCGCCGGTGAGCGGACAGCTGCGCCTGTTCGTGGCGGTGGAGCTCGGCCCGGCCGTCGTCTCGGGCGTCGCCGACGCGGTGGTCCGCGGCCGCGCCGTCGCGCCGCGGGCCCGGTGGGTGGCCGGCGACGCCGTGCACCTGACGCTCGTCTTCCTCGGCGCCACCGCGGCCGGCGCCGTCGGCGACGTGATCGCGGCGGTGCGGCGCGCGGCCGGCCCGCAGGCGCCCTTCGACCTCGTCGTGACGGGGGCCGGGACCTTCGGCCGGCCGTCGTGCCCCCGCGTGCTCTGGCTGGGGATCGGCGGAGACGTCGCGGCGCTCGCCGCGCTGCAGGGCGGGGTCGCGCGCGCGCTGGTTCCGCTCGGGGTGCCGCTCGAGGATCGCGCGTTCCAGCCGCACGTCACGCTCGCCCGCGCGCGCGATCCGCGGGGCGATCGCGACCTCGCGCGGGCGCGTGAGCGGCTCGGTGACGGCGTCGAGGCGGGCGGCCAGCACGTGAGCCACCTGGCGCTCGTCGAGAGCCGGCCCGGCGCCGGCGGGCCCCCGCGCTACGCCGTCCTCGCCGCGGTCCCGCTCGGCACGTCCGCCGCGTAGGCGGGGCCGCGTCAGGCCTGCGCGGGGGCGGGCGCGACCGTCGGCGCGGGCGGCCACCGGGCCAGCGTGACGCCCGCCGCTTCCGCCAGCCCGAGCGTGCCGAGGAGGATGTCCTGCCGCGCGCCCCGGAAGACGTCGAAGTCCGTCGTCTCGAACCAGCAGACGATCTCGATGTCGAGGGCCCCGGCGCCCACGTTGGCCAGGCGCGCGACGATGGACTCGCGCCACACCAGGGGGTGCGCGCGCAGGAGCGCGTCGATCCCGGCGACGAGCTGGCGCAGCTGCGCCTCGGTGGCGCCGTAGGCGACGGGCACCACGGTGGCGAGCCGCAGCCGGTCGCGGGCGGCGTACGACTCGATGCGCGAATCGGCGAGCCGGCCGTTCGGAATCGTGACCACCGTCCGGTCGAACGTGCGCAGGCGCGTCGAGCGCGCGCCGATGTATTCGACCTGCCCGACGATCTCGTCCACCTTCACCAGGTCGCCGACCCGGCAGGGCTGATCGGCGGCGAGCGCGATCGAGCCGAACAGGTGCTCGACCGTCTTCTGGGCGCCGAACGCGAAGGCGATGCCGCCGATGCCGAGGCCGGCCACCACCGTGGCCACCGGATAGCCGAAGGTGGCGGCCGTGGTGACCGCGCCGGTCACGGCGACGCCGGCCTTCAGCAGGTTGCCGACGACGATGATGGTGGACCGCGCCGCCGCGTCGTCGCTGGCCCACGAGCGCTGGAGCACGAGGAAGACGAGCGTGTCGATCGACCGCCACAGCAGCCAGAAGACCGCCACGACCGCCGCGGCGCCGACGAGCGAGGTGACGACGCCGAGCTGCCCGGCGGGCAGGTCGAGCCAGGGGAGGAGCAGCCGGAAGGTTCCGACCGCCCAGAGCGCCGTCAGGGCGGGCGCGACGTCGCGGAGCCACCGTTCGTCGGCGGCCCCGGGGGCGCCGCGCGACACGCGCTGGAGCAGCGTGCGCGTGACGGCGCCGAGCGCGCGGCCGGCGGCGATCGCGACCAGCGCGAGCACCGGCAGCGCCAGCCATTGCCACCACGCCAGGCCCCACGGCCCGGCGGTCTGGAGGACGGCCGGGATGCGGCGGCCGATCCAGGAGGACGTCGTGGTGGACTGCGCCCACACGGGCAGGCTGAACACCGGCAGCACGCGCACGGGCCGTAGTCTACCCGTATCATCGAGTCGTGGCGGCCGAGTGGCACGACGCCGTGCGGCGTGGCGCCGTCGAGTCCCTCGCGGCGATGTTCGCCGCGGGCGCCGACGTGGATGCCCGCGATTCGGATGGCCTCACCGCCCTGCACGTGGCGGCCCGCCTCGGTGACGCGCGCGTGGCGGCATGGCTCGCCGCGCACGGCGCGGCGGTGGACGACGTCGCGCCCGACGGGTGGATGCCGCTCCACCGGGCGGTGGAGGCCGGCCACGCGGGCGTCGTGGCGGCGCTCGTCGGCGCCGGGGCGTCGTCCGACCGCGGCGTCGCGACCGGCGGCGGGCACGGGGTGACGCCGCGCGAGCGCGCGATGGCCCTGGGCGACGCGGCCGTCATCGCGGCGCTCGGGCCGGACGGCCCCGTGGCGCCCCGCCCCGGCCAGCCGGCCTTCGAGCCGGTCGGCTCGTGGGCGGAGGCCGCCGCCCTCGTCACCTTCACGCCGCGGGTGCCCGGCCCCGCCCTGGGACGGCGGCCCGATCTCCTGCGGGTCTTCGTCCGCGATCACCGCGGCCGCGACGTGCCCCCGTCCAGGCGGACCCTCGAAGCGCGCTTCGGCGACGTCTGGTTCAGCCAGTCGCAGCACACGCCCGACGAGGCGCGCCGGCGCGCGCTCGACACGGCCTACGGCCGGCGGAGCGTGCCGGTCGCGATCGGACGCCTGGACGGCCGCGCCTTTCCGGCCGATCGCGACGTCGCGCCCGACGACCCGGATGGCCCGAGTCCGGCCGTCGTCGCCTGGGCGGACGGCCCGATGTGCTTCCTGCTCGTGAGCCCGGAGCGCTCGATCGACGAACTGACCAGGATGGCGGGCACGATCGGGCCCACGGCCTGAGAGTCGTCAGCCTCGGGACGGCGGCCGCCAGAAGGCGCCCTTGTCGGGCGGGAACTCCCGGCCGGGCGGCGCCTGGTCGGGCCCGACCCGCCCCGCTGCGATGTCGGCCTTCCGGTAGGCCTCGCCGAGCACGGGTGCGCCCGCCATGCGCCGCAGCAGCGCGATCTGGCCGACGTGGGTGAAGGCGTCGGCGATCGGCGCCTGGAACAGGCGGTCGAGCGGCGCGGCGATCGCCGCGGGGGCGGCGACGCGGGCGTCGAGGGCCGAGAGCGCCGCGAAGAAGCGCGCCACCTCCGTATCCCAGGCACCGGGCTCGGTCGGCCGGAACGCCTCCTCGTCCCCGTCGCACCAGCGGCACGTCCATTCGATCAGGTCCGCCACGTGGGCCAGCACCGCCACCGGCGGGTTGAGGACGCCGGCCGGGGCGAAGGCGGCGAAGCCCGCGGGCGCGTCGCGCAGCACCTTGCCGCCGCGGTAGGCGAGCGTCGCGATCATGTGGCGCAGGAGCGCCCGCTCGGCGGGCGACAGGTCACTGGACATGCCGGCACTATACCCGCGGTGCGGCGCCTCGCGCGCGGCCTACAATGCAGCCGCCCGGGCCGATCTCGACGCGGGCGCCGAGGGGGACCCATGCGCAGATCCGCACTCATCGCGGCGATCACGGCGGTCGCGGCGCTTGCGACGCTCCAGGGCCGGCAGGCGCCGCCACGGGCCGTCAGGCTTTCGCTCTCCGAAGGCACCTCGATGGCGGCCTCGCTCTCCCCCGACGGGCGCACCGTCGCCATCGACCTGCTCGGCGCCCTCTGGACCCTGCCCGCCGACGGCGGCCCCGCGCGGCGCCTCCTCGAGGATGGCTACGACGCCCACGCGCCGGCCTGGTCGCCCGACGGCACGCGGATCGCCTTCCAGGCGTACCTGCGCGACACGTGGCACGTGTGGACGATCGGCGCCGACGGCACCGGCCTTCGCCAGATCACGGCCGGTCCGTTCGACGATCGCGAGCCGCACTGGTCGCCCGACGGCGCGCGCCTCGCGTTCTCGTCGGACCGTGGGGGCAGCTACGACGTGTGGGTCGTGACGCTGGCGAGCGGCGAGATCCGCCGGATCACGTCGGCCGAGTCGAACGAGTCGATGCCCGCCTGGTCACCGGACGGCCGGGAGATCGCGTTCGTGTCGGACCGCGACCCGCGCGGCATCTACGCCCGGAACATCGCCACGGGCGCCGAGCGGCAGCTCGCGGCCGACACCGCCACGCTCTTCACGCCGTCGTGGGCGCCCGACGGCCGGACCATCGCCTACACCGCCATCGCGGGCGCGACCGCGCGGCTCATGGTCGGCGGCGCGAACGTGGCCGACGCGTCGGAGGACGTGTTTCCCTTCCGCGCGAACTGGACGGCCTCGGGCGATCTCCTCTACACGGCCGACGGGCACGTGAAGCGGCGTCCCCGCGCGGGCGGTCCGTCGCGGACGGTGCCGTTCTCCGCCGAGGTCGCCTTCACCCGTCCCGACTTCACGCCGAAGCGGCACGACTTCATGCCGCCGGGCCCGCAGCCGGTGCGCGGCCTGATGCACCCGGTCATCTCGCCGGACGGATCGTCGATCGCGTTCGCCGCGCTCGGCGACCTGTGGGTGGTGGCGACCGGCGCCGAGGGCGCCGTGCCGCGGCGCATCACCAACGACGTCTTCGTCGAGACCAACCCGGTGTGGTCGCCCGACGGCCGGAGCCTGGCCTACTCGAGCGATCGCGACGGCGCGGTCGCGCTCTGGGTGCGGATCCTGGACACGGGCGAGGACCGGCGCATCGCCGCCGACGGGAACACGGCCGCGTGGTCTCCCGACGGGACCCGGCTCGCCTATCTCGACTCGGACTCCGTGCTGCGCGTGGTGCAGGCGGCGAACCGCGAGCAGCGGCAGGTCCATCCGCGCGTGTTCGAGCCCGGCCGGCCGTCGTGGGCGCCCGACGGCAAGGCCGTCGTGATGTCGGCCCTCCGCCCCTACTCCACGCGGTTCCGCGAGGGCACGAACCAGGTGCTGTGGGTGGCGGTCGATCCGACGCCGACGCCGGACGGCAAGGCGGCGTTCGCGCCGGATCGGTGGATGGACCCGATTCCGCACGCCTCGGTCGGCATGCGCGAGAACTTCGGGCCGGTGTGGTCGCCCGACGGCCGGGAGATGGCCGCCGTCGTGGGCGGCTACCTCACGACCTATCCGGTCGCGCGCGACGGATCGGCGATCGGTCCGCCGCGGCGCGTGGCGAGCGACCTGGCCAGCTCGCCCTCGTGGACGGCCGACTCGCGCCGCTTGTGCTACCAGACGGCGGACCGCTTCCGCATCGTGGACCTGGTGGACGGCGCGACGACCGACGTCGTCCCGCAATGGTCGTGGTCCGCGGCCCCGGCCGCGCCCACCGTCACCGTGCACGCGGGCCGCCTCTTCGACGGCCGGGCGGGCAGCGCCGTCCAGCGCGACGTGGACGTCGTCGTCGAGGGCGGGCGGATCGCCTCGGTCGCCCCGCACGCCGACGGGCAGCACCGGGGCACCGTCGTGGACGCGTCCTCCGGCACCGTCCTGCCCGGGCTCATCGAGAGCCACACGCACCTCTCGAAGGCGTACGGCGAGGCGCAAGGCCGGCTGTGGCTCGCCTTCGGCATCACCACCGTGCGCAACCCGGCCGCGAACGCGTACGAGGGCCAGGAGGACCGCGAGGCGATCGAGTCGGGCGCCCGCGTCGGTCCCCGCGTGCTCACCACGGGCGAGCCGCTCGACGGGTCCCGCATCTACTACCCGGGCGGCGTGGCCCTCGACGGCGGCGGGCTGGTGGAGGCGGAGCTCGAGCGGGCCGCACGCCTCGGTTTCGACTTCATCAAGACCTACGTCCGGCTGCCCGACCGGGTGCAGCGCCGCATCATCCAGATCGCCCACCGTCAGGGCATGCCCGTGACGTCGCACGAGATCTATCCCGCCGTCGCCTACGGCGCCGACGGCGTGGAGCACATCCGCGGCACGAGCCGGCGCGGGTACTCGCCGAAGATGAGCGAGCTCCGGCGGTCGTACGACGACGTCCTGCAGCTGCTGACGGCGTCGGGGATGACCCTGACGCCCACCATCACGATCCAGGGCGGCTTCCAGGTGCTGACGGCGCGCGATCCCTGGTGGGTGGACGACCCGCGCATCGCCCGGCTCTATCCGGCGCCGGTCGCGGAGGGCGGCCGGCGGCAGCGGGCCAGGCCCCTCGGCGGGGCCGACCTGGCCGGCCGCGAGGCCCTCGTCGCCCCGCAGGAGCGCCTGGTCGCGGCGGTGGTGCACGGCGGCGGCCGGGTGATCGCGGGCACCGACTCGCCGATCAACCCGTACGGCGTGGCCCTGCTCTCCGAACTGGAACACTACGTGCGCGGCGGGCTCACGCCGGCCGAGGCGATTCGCACCGCCACGGCCGTGCCCGCCGAGGCCATGGGCCTGGGCGCCGACCTCGGCACGATCGAGGTGGGGAAGCTCGGCGACCTCGTCGTCGTGGACGGCGATCCGCTCTCGACGATCACCGACCTGCGCCGGACGCGCCGCGTGGTGAAGGGCGGGGCGGTCTACGACGTCGACACGTTGCTGACCGGCCCCATCCTACGCCCGGCCCCGGCCGATCGCGTGCGCTGACGCCGCCCGGCGTCAGCCGCGCCAGCGGTATTGCCGGAGCAGGGCCCGGTACTCGTCGTCCCTGATGCGGAGCCCGGCGCCGCCGGCGAGCTGCCCGAGCAGCCGCCGGGCGCGACTGCGCTCGGGTGACGGCGCGTCGGCGTTCGCCGCCCGCGACCACCCGGCGAGCAGCGCATTCAGGCGCACGAGCCCGGCCGCGCGCGTGTCGGCGTCGCGGAGGCGCGCCTCCACGTCGAGTGCCTCGGAGAGGAGCCGCGCCTCGGCGCGCCGCGCGTCGCGCTCCCTTGCCCGGGCCGCCTTCACGGCCGGGTCGCGCTCCAGGGCCTCGGCCCGCGCCCGTTCGGCGGTGACGTCGGCGAGCCGATCGAAGTCGGCGACGAGCGCGCGCAGCCCGCGCAGCCGCGCGAGGTCGTCGCCGGCGGCCGCCACGCGCGTCCGCCGCGCGGCGACCCAGGCGGCGACGAGGTCAGCGTCCACGTCCCGCCGCCGATCGCGCATGGCCTGGAGTTCGAGCCACTCGACGGCCTCCATGGCGACGCCCGGCGGCGGGAGCGCGTGCCCGCCGTCGAACACGGCCAGGTGATGCGGGGAGCGGAGCGCCTCGTCGAGCTCCTGCATCTCGCCCAGGTTGAAGTCGTCGACGCCGGCGGTGGCGAAGACCGCGAAGCGGACGGTGGTCCGCGGGCGCGCGTCGGCGAAGCCGGCGCTCGAGGCAATCACGCCGGCGACGTCGTTCGGCCCGAGGGCCACCTCCATGGCGACGCGCGCCCCGCCCGACTGCCCGGTCAGGTACAGCCGGCGGGCGTCGATGGCGAAGCGCCGGCCCAGATCCTTCGACACGGCCCGGACCGCCCGGATCGAGGTGTCCCACGGTCCGTTGCGGGAGGTGTTCGACCCAGCGACGATGTAGCCGTAGCGCTCGGCGGCGGCCCGGTAGGTCTCGACGATGGCGCGGCCCCGCGCCCCGGGGTGAAAACCGAGGAGCAGGCTCCACGGCCGATCGGGCGTGTACCCGGAGGGCAGATAGAGGGCGTAGGTCTCGGCCGGGTCGTCGGCGCACGCGACCGTGTCGACGATCGTGCCGCGCGGCAGGTCCTGGGCGAAGGCACCCGTGCCGGCCACGAGCCAGACGAGGGCGACCTGGAGTCCCCGACCCCGCTGGGGCATCGGCGGAGGATACGCAATCGGCGAAGACCGTGTCGAGGCATGACGCGCCGCCCAGTGGCGCTCGCTTCGGCGCATCAGCCCGGCCATGCGGGTTGATGTCGGCCCACGGGGGCGGCCGGCTGGCAGGCGCGCGCCAAACCGGGCAGCAGCTGCTGCAGAAGCCCTTCTCGTCGGAGGCGCTCCCCGCGCCGTCGACCGGGCGTTCGACCTAGAGCCTGCGGCGCCGCCGCCTTCCGCCGCCGCTGGCGCGTCGTCCGGGCACTGCGGTGAAGCTTCCGCCCCCCCTGGCCGATTGTCGGAGGGGAGCGGTCCTCGCGGGGCCGACGCCCGGGCACGAAAGGAAGGGCACGTTGACAGCTGCACACGTGGGCACGAGCCGCCAGGTGGACTCGTCGTCCGCCGGCGCCGAGGCCGTCGCCGGCGCGCTCGCGCCGTTCGAGGGGCGCCCGCCATCCATGGCGCTCGTCTTCGCCTCGGCCGATCACGACCACGGTGCGCTGCTCGAGGCCGTCCGCTCGCAACTGCCGGGCGTCCCCGTCGTGGGGTGCTCGGGCGAGGGCATCATCGCCGACGACGACTCGAACGAGGTGTTCGCGGCGGCCGCCGTCATGGCGATCGCCTCCGACGTCGTCCGCTTCGACACCTTCCTCATCGACCACTACGCCAGCGATCCGGCGAGCGCCGGCCGGCGACTGGCGGCCCTCGTCAACGAGCACGGCCAGGACGCGCGCTGCCTGTGCGTGCTGCCGGACGGGCTGGGCGGCAACTGCACCGAGATGCTCCATGCGCTGCACGCCGATCTCCGGCCCGGGCTGGCCGTCGTCGGCGGCGCGTCGGCCGATGCCATGGCCTTCGAACGGACGTTCCAGTACGGCGACGGCCGGGTCATCAGCGGGGGCATGGCCGCGTTCCTGATCTCGGGGCCGGTGGACGTGGCGGTGGCGGTGAGCCACGGCTGCAGCCCGGTCGGCGGACAGCGGGAGGTGACCCGCAGCGCCGATGGCTGGATTCACGAGATCGACGGTCGCCCCGCCTGGCAACTCTTCAAGGAGTACCTGGACGACGACGCCGGCGACGACCTGAACGCCGAGGGCATCGTCCACCTCTGCATCGGCGAGCGGCTCGCCGAGGGCGCCGACGACTACGATCCCTTCGTCATCCGCACGCCGCTGCAGCTCGACAAGTCGAGCGGCGCCCTCTTCTTCCCGGGCGGCGGCCTGACCGAGGGCCGCGCCATCCAGTTGACCCGGCGCGATCCGGATCGCATCCGCGAGAGCGCGCGGGAGTGCGCCGACCTGGTGCGCCGGTCCCATCCCGAGCGCGCGCCCGACCTGGTGCTCCAGTTCGACTGCGCCGGCCGGGGACGCATCCTGTGGGGCGGCTGCGCCGCCGCCGAGATCGTCGCGCCGCTCAGGCGTGCGCTCGGGCCGCAGACGCCGTGGATCGGCTTCCACACCTACGGCGAGATCGCGCCCATCGGTGGACGTCCCTACTACCACAACTACACCGTGGCGCTCTGCGCGATCTACGAACGCCAGGCCGCCTGAGCACCGATGCCGGTCCCCTCTGCGACGCTGCCGGCCGAGGCGCTGCAGGAGCAGCTGAAGCTCCTCGTCAAGACCGAGCACCGCCTCCACCGGTCGCAGAACGCGCTCGATCGCCAGCTCCTGCGCGTGGAGCTGCTCAGCCAGTTCACGCTGCGCTGGGACAGCCAGGCACAGCCGGCCGCCATCCTGCTGGACGCCGCCTCGTTGCTCCTCCGCGTGTTCGCGGTGGACCAGATGCGCGTCGTCGTGTCCGCCGACGCCGGCCTGCCGTCGACCGCCGGCGAGGCCCGGGCGAAGCTCGTCACGATGCCTCGGGAGCGGCTCGCCACCGCGCTGGCGCACCTCACCGGTCCGCTGGCCGGCCCGCTGGTGGCCCAGCCCGCCTCGCTGCAGGGCCTGCTGGCCGCGCTGGAACTGCGCGGCGCCGCCGGGGCCGCGCCGTCGGACGTCGTCGTGCTGCCCCTGCGGATGACGCAGGACGAGTCGCCGATGTGCCTCGTGGGAACCTCCGGCGAGGCGCTCAAGCGCTCGCACGCGCGCGAGCTGCCGAGCGAGGCCGCGCTGCCGTTCCTCCGCCTGCTCGGCGGCCACGTCGAGCACATGCTCCGCAACTCGCGGCTGCTGGCCGAGGTGGCCGCCGCGCGGCAGCGCCTGCTGACGATCCAGGGAGAGCTGGAAGATCGCGTGGAGCTGCGTACCGCGGAGCTCACCCGCGAGATCGCGGAGCGGAAGCGCGCCGAGGTCGAGCTGCAGCGCGCCAAGATCGCGGCCGAGCAGGCCAGCGTCGCCAAGAGCGCGTTCCTGGCCAACATGAGCCACGAGCTCCGGACGCCGCTCAACGCCATCATCGGCTACAGCGAGATGCTGCAGGAGGATGCCGAGGGCTTCGGCCAGACGGCCTGCCTGAGCGACATCGGCAAGATCCTGGGCGCCGGCCGGCATCTCCTCGCCCTGATCAACGACGTGCTGGACCTGTCGAAGATCGAGGCCGGCTACATGCAGCTCGACGTCGAGGACTTCGACCTCGCCGACGTCGTGCACTCCGCCGTCACGAATGCACGGCCGCTCCTGGCGGCGCGCGGGAACGCGCTCGCGGTCGAGGGGCTGGACGACGGCTGTCCCATGCGCACCGACCGGCTCAAGGTGGAGCAGGTCCTCCTGAACCTGATCGGCAACGCGGCGAAGTTCACCGAGCACGGACACATCCGCGTGTCGGTCGACCGGCCGCCCGACGACTGGGTCGAGATCCGCGTCGCCGACACCGGCATCGGGCTGAGCGACGAGCAGCTCGGGCGCCTGTTCAAGGAGTTCTCGCAGGCCGACGCGTCGACCACGCGGCGGTTCGGCGGCACCGGCCTGGGCCTCGCGATCAGCCAGCGTCTCTGCCACCTGATGGGCGGCCACATCACGGCCGCCGGGCAGATCGGCGTCGGGGCCACGTTCACCGTGCGGCTGCCGGCCGTCGCGGGGCCGGCGGCGTAGGGGGGCGGATGCGCGTCCGGGTGCTGCTCGTGGAAGACAACGAGGCCAACGCCGACATGCTGTCGCGCCGGCTGGTCCGTCAGGGCTTCGAGGTGGCGGTCGCCGTCGACGGCCTCCAGGCGCTCGCCGCGGCCGCGCGCGAGCGGCCCGACCTCATCCTGATGGACATCAACCTGCCCAAGATCGACGGCTGGGAGGCCACGCGGCGGCTGAAGGCCAATCCCGCGACCGCGTCGGTGCCCGTCGTCGCGCTGACGGCGCACGCCATGGTGGCCGATCGCCAGAAGTGCTTCGATGCCGGCTGCGACGAGTTCGAGACCAAGCCGGTGGATCTCAAGCGCCTGGTCGAGAAGATGCACGCGCTGCTGGCCGCGAGGGTGCAGGCGTGACGCCCGTCCGGCTCCTGCTCGTCGACGACGAGGCCCCGAACCGCGACATGCTCTCGCGCCGGCTCGAGCGGCGCGGGTTCGAGGTGGGCCAGGCCGCGTCCGGCGTCGAGGCCCTGGCCGCGCTGGACCGCGAGCGCTGGGCCGCCGTGCTGCTCGACGTCCAGATGCCGGCGATGAGCGGTCTCCAGGTCCTGGAGCGCATTCGCACGCGGTGGTCGCAGGCCGAACTGCCGGTGCTGATGGTGACCGCCAGGGATGCCAGCGAGGACGTGGTCGCCGCGCTCGAACTCGGCGCGAACGACTACATCACCAAGCCCGTGGACTTTCCCGTCGCGCTGGCGCGGCTGCGCACGCAGCTGGCCCGCCGGGACGCCGAGGAGCGGCTGCGCGCGAGCGAGGAGCGCTATGCCCTGGCGGCGCGCGGCGCCAACGACGGGCTGTGGGACTGGGACCTGGCATCGGGCCAGTTCCACTACTCCGTCCGCTGGCTGACGATCGTGGGGCGCGAGGCCGAGGGGCTCGAGTCGACGCTCCAGGCGTGGCTGACCCTGACGCACGACGCCGACCGCGAGCGCCTGCAGCAGGCGTTCGACGCGCACCTCGAGGGCCGCACGCCGCACTTCGAGAGCGAGCACCGGCTCCTCCATGCGTCGGGCGGCTACCGCTGGGTCCTGGCGCGCGGGCTCGCCGTGCGGAACGCCGACGGCGCGACGGTCCGCATGGCCGGCTCGCTCTCGGACATCACGGCCGGGAAGGTCGTCGACCAGCTCACGGGCCTGCCGAACCGCATGCTCCTCCACGACCGGCTCGAGCGCGCGCTGGGCGAGGCGGGCCGGCCCGTCGCGCCCTGCGCGGTCCTGCTGCTCGACATCGACGGGTTCAAGCTCGTCAACGACGGCCACGGCCGCACGCACGGTGACGACCTGCTGCGGGCCGTCGCCCGCCGGCTGGATCGCTCGCTGCGGCCCAGCGACTCGATCTCGCGATCGAGCGAGCTGGCCGCCGACTCGATGGTGGCGCGCCTGGGCGGCGACGAGTTCGTGGTGGTCCTGCACGACATCGCCGATCCGCTGGACGCCACGAGCGTCGCCGAGCGCCTCCAGCGGGTGCTGGCGCGGCCGTTCACGATCGGCGATCGCGAGATCTTCGTTTCGGCCAGCGTCGGCGTCGCGATGAGCGGGCCGGGCGCCACGCCCGACGACCTCCTGCGCAACGCCGATACGGCCATGCACCGCGCGCGCCTGCAGGGCCGGGGCCGGATCGAGGTCTTCGAGCTCGCCATGCGGGAGGAGATGGTCGAGCGGCTGCAGCTCGACACGGCGCTCCGCCAGGCGCTCGCGCACGACGAGTTCCTGCCGCACTACCAGCCGATCGTCGACCTCCAGACCGGCCGGCTCGTCGGGTTCGAGGCGCTGATGCGGTGGCGCCGTCACGACGGCCGCCTCATCCCGCCGGCGATGTTCATCCCCACGCTCGAGACCAACGGGCTGATCGTGCCGGTGGGAGAGCGCTTCGCGCTGGCCGTGTGCCGGCAGCTGCGGGCGTGGCGCGACACGGTGGCCGCCGGGCTGCCGCTGTGGGTCAACGTCAACTTCACGACCGGGCAGCTCGCCGAACCGGGCGTCCTCGACACCCTGCTGGGGGCGATTGCCGAGGCCGGGATCCACCCGGCCGACTTCGTCGTCGAGATCACCGAGTCGTCCGCGATCGGCGACGTCGCCCGGGCGGCCGAGACCCTCTCGCGCTTCCGCGACGCGGGCCTGCGCGTGGTCCTCGACGACTTCGGCACCGGCTTCTCGTCGCTGTCGTGCCTCCACGAACTGCCCATCGCCGGCATCAAGCTCGATCGCTCCTTCATCAGCAGCGACCGCCGCCACCCCGCCATCCTCCAGGCCGTCGTGCACCTCGCCGACGAACTCGGCCTCACCGTGACGGCCGAGGGCATCGAGACCGACGCCCAGCACGCGCAGCTCCGGCGCCTCGGCTGCGGCTTCGCGCAGGGGTATCTCTTCGCGCGGCCCCTCGACGTGGAGGCGGCGACGGACCTCATCCGCCGCGGCGTCAGGTGGCTGCCGGCCGACCCGGACGAGGTCGAGTCCACCGCCGCCTGATCGCGGCGCCGGCGGCACCCTTGGCGGGGCGGAGACGGGGCGCTATGCTGACGCCATGCGTCACGTCGTGCTCGCCTTGGCGGTGTCGTTCGTCGGTCTTCCCGCGGCCGCTCCGGCCCAGCCGGCCCCCAAGGCGGTCTCGGCGTGGGTGGCGGCCCCGGCAGCCGGCGCCGACGCGGCCGTGGCCTACGTCGCCATCGAGAACCCCACGATGTACGACATCTACATCACGGCCGCCTCGACCGACGCGGCCGGGACGGTGGAACTCCGGGCGGGCGCCACGGGCGGCGGCGAGCCGGCGGTGGTCACCGAGTTCACCGTGCCGGCCTACGGGTCCACCGCCGCCGAACAGGCCGCTCCGCACCTGCGCCTGGTCCAGTTGAAGCGGCCGCTGGCCGCGGGCGACACCGTCCAGCTCACGCTGACGACCGACGGCGGCGTGACCCTGACCGTGGCGGCGCCCGTCAAGTAGCCGTTCCCGCCGCCGTGTCCCGGCGGCCGCGCGCCGCGTTGCCGCCCGCGCTTTGGCACAGAATAGGACGGCGCGTGCGGCCCCTGGCCCCGCGTGGCACGCGGGTGCCCGGGCGCCGGTCCGCGCCGGCTCCCCCGTGCCGTTGGTGGCAGCTCGAACATAGGAGTAGACGCATGAAGAAGGTGATGTTCGCTCTCGCGGCCGTGTGCCTGGTGGCCGGCACGGTGTCCTTCGCCCAGCAGCGCGAGCGCCGTGCACCGGACCCCCGGTCGATGGGCGGCGGTGACTGCCGCGACAACCCGTACAACTGCGCCGACGCCCCGAACCCGCTGCCCAAGGCGGACACGGTGTGGCTCGAAGAGATGACGTGGATGGACGTGCGCGACGCCATGAAGGCCGGCAAGACGACGGCCATCATCTCCACCGGCGGCATCGAGCCCAACGGCCCGTGGCTCGTGCTGGGCAAGCACAACTACGTGCTGCACGCCAACTGCGACGCCATCGCCCGGAAGCTCGGCAACGCGCTGTGCGCGCCGATCGTGAAGTACGTGCCCGAAGGCGACATCGAGCCCAAGACGGGCCACATGACGACCGCGGGCACGATCACGATGCGCGAGGACACGTTCCGCGCCGTGCTCACCGACACGGCCGAGAGCCTGCAGGCGCACGGCTTCAAGACCATCGTGTTCATCGGCGACAGCGGCGGCAACCAGGCCGGGCAGAAGGCGGTGGCCGAGGCGCTGACGAAGAAGTGGGCGGGCAAGGCCGTGGCCCTGCACATCCCCGAGTACTACACCTACGCCGTCGTGACGAAGCACTTCGAGGACCAGGGCGCGCTGCCCAAGGACCGCAAGAGCGACAGGATGCACGACGACCCGGTCATCACCCTCAACATGTTCATCGACGACCCGGACTCCGTGCGCTACGACGCGCGCGTGAAGGCCGGGAAGGCCAGCATCGACGGCGTGTCCATCGCGGACAAGGCGAAGGCCACCGCCCTGGCGAAGCAGATCGTGGCCTTCCGCGCCGACTACACCGTGGCGGCCATCACCAAGGCCCTGGCCGCGGCCGGCCGGACCTCGATGCCGTAGCCCTGGTCCCACGCGGACGCCGTGATGGCCCGGCGTCCGCGGATTTCACCTCCCCGGGTCCCTCTACCGTTCCGAGGTGCGTACCGTGACCGCCACGATCGGCCCCTACCGGGTGCTGGGCGAGCTCGGCCAGGGTGGCATGGGCACCGTGGTTCTCGCCGAGGACACGCGTCTCGGGCGCCACGTCGCGCTGAAGATGGTGTCCGGCGCCCAGGCGGGCACCGCCGGCGGACGGGCCCAGCTCCTGGACGAGGCCCGGGCCGCGGCCGCGCTCGTGCACCCGGCCATCGCCACCGTGCACGACGTCATCGAGCACGACGGCGAGATCGCCATCGTGTTCGAGCTGGTGGAGGGCGAGACGCTCGCCGCCCGCCTGAAGAAGGGACCGCTCCCGCAGGACCAGGCCCTCCACGTCGCGGCCCAGATCGCCGAGGCCCTGAGCGTCGCCCACGCGCACGGCGTCCTCCACCGCGACCTCAAGCCGTCGAACGTGATGCTGGCGCCCGGCGGGGTCGTGAAGATCCTGGATTTCGGCATCGCCCGCATGCGGCCCGCGGCCGGGAGTCCCGGCGGGGCCGCCGAGGCCGACGGCGAGGGCGGCTTCCAGGGCACGCCCGGCTACGTCGCGCCGGAGCAGTGGGCGGGGAAGGCCGCCGACGAGCGCGCGGACCTGTACGCGCTGGGCGTGGTCCTCTTCGAGATGCTGACGGGGAAGCGCCCGTTCCCCGAGCGCGATCCGTTCACGCTCGCGCACGCCTCGATCGACCGGATGGCGCGGCGCGTGTCCTCGCTCCGCGGCGACGTGCCGCCGGCGCTCGACCGGCTCGTCTCGCGGCTGCTCGCGACCGACCCGGGCCTGCGTCCCCCGAAGGCGCGCGTGGTGGCCGACGAACTCCGGGCCCTCCAGGCGCCGCCGCCCCCCGTCGCGCTGCCCTGGAAGCGCTGGGCCGCCGGGGCCGCCGCGCTCGCCGCGGGGCTGGCCGCCGCGGCCTGGTGGGTCACGCGGCCGGTCGTCCTCGACGTGACCGACCCGGTCATCGCCGTGCTGCCGTTCGCCAATGCCACCGGGGACAGTGCCAACGACTACCTCGCGGCCGGCGTGGCCGACAGCCTCACCACGAGCCTCTCGTCGCTGCCGACGCTCACCGTCGTCCCTCGCGCCTCGGTGGCCGATGCGCGGGCGCGGCGGAAGACGCCGGGCGACCTCGCGGCCGACCTCGGCGCGACTTTCGTCGTGGACGGCGCGGTGGACGGGACCGGCGACCAGCTCCGCATCGCCGTGCGCCTGCTCCGGCCAGACGGCGCGGCGGCGTGGACGGAAGACGTCGAAGGCCCGGCGGCGGGCGTGTTCGGCATGCAGGCGCGGCTGGCCACGGCGCTCGGCGCCGCGCTCCGGCTCCAGCTGTCGCCGGACGTGCGCGCGCGGATCGGCACCCCGCCGTCGTCGAATCCCGACGCCCTCGACGCCTACTGGCGCGGCCGCGCCCTGCTCGAGCGCCGCGACTCGCCAGGCAACCTGCCGCGGGCCATCCTGGCGTTCGGCGAGGCCCTGCGGCTCGATCCACGGTTCGTGGACGCGCACGCCGCCCTGGCGGAGGCCTATGCCGCCGACTACGGATCGACCCGCGACGCGCAGGCCATCGACCGCGCCGTGCAGGCCAATCGCGACGCCGTGACGCTGGCGCCCGACGATCCCGCCGTCCGCCTGGCCCTGGGCACGACGCTCGTCGTCAGCGGCCGCCACGCCGAGGCGATCCAGGAACTGCAGCGGACGCTGGCGAGGCAGCCCAGCCTCGACGACGCGCGGCGCCAGCTCGGGAACGCGCTCGCCGGCCTGGGCCGCGTCGACGAAGCCGTCGCCGAATGGAAGAAGGCGCTCGAGCGCCGACCCACCAACTGGCAGGTGTACAGCGACATGGGCCGCGCGCTGTTCAGGGCCGCCCGCTACGACGAAGCCGAAGCCGCGCTGCAGCAGCTCACGGCCCTGCAGCCCGACAACGCCTTCGGGTTCCAGCAGCTCGGCACCCTGGCGCAGATCCGCGGCGACATCGACAAGGCGCTCGAGTACTACGCGAAAGCCAACGCGATCAGCCCTTCGGCGCGCATCTTCGCCAACGTCGGCGCGATCTATCACACCGAAGGGCGGTTCGTGGACGCGGTCGCCAGCTACCGGCGGGCCATCGCGCTGGCGCCCAACATCGCCTACGTCCACCGCAACCTCGGCGACGCGCTGCTGCGCATGGGCCGCCGCGACGAGGCCCAGGCGGCGTACCGCGAGGCGGTCGCGCGCGCGGAGGCCGAACTCGCCGTGAGCCCGTCGGACCCGCGGCTCCTCGCCACCGTCGCGGTCTACGCGCAGAAGGCCGGGGACGCCGCGACCGCGGCGGCGCGGCTCGCCGAGGCCGTCACGAAGGCGCCCGACGACGTGGAGGTGTGCTATCGTGCCGCCGTCGTGCACGCGCTGGCCGGCGCGCAGGCGCAGGCCCTCGACTGGCTGCGCCGGGCCCTGGCCCTGGGATACAGCAAGTCCACCGCCGCGGCCGACGACGACTTTCACGACATCCGGAACGACCCACGGTTCGCCGCGCTGGTGGCGGACGGGCCCGGCGACGGGAGGGGGCGATGATGAGTCTGGTCCTCAGCGCGGTGCTCGGCGGCATCATCGCCGTCGTGCTGTTCAAGCTCTTCGGCGGCCAGGACAAGGCCGGGACGCCGCTGCCCTCGGCGCCCCCGCCGCAGACGCGCTACACCACCGTCTACCTCTTCCCGACCGGCGACGGCGGCATTCGCGCCAACGCCGCTCCGGAGATCCTGTTCGTCCGGCCCGGCGACCAGGTGGCCTGGACGGTCGTCGACGCCACCGGGGTGGGCACGCGCCAGGTGTCGTTCCAGATCAAGAAGGGGCGCGACCCGTTCGAGGGCAAGCTGCCGCCGTTCCCGCGCGAATTCCGCGCCCGGATCCGGCCCGACGCCGTGTTCACGGAGCCGGTCCGGTACAGCATCCTCGTGGACGGCGAGTCGGTGTTCGACCCCGAAATCCAGATGGAGCAGTAGGCCCGTGGTCGCGGCCCGTGACAAATCATGATTTGACCGGCTGTCCTGGCGGCCGGTAATCTCGGAGGTCCATGGCATTCGTCAGGCGGCGTCTCCGTCGCGGCGTGGCAGTGTGGCTGTGCTGCCACGTGCTGGCGTTGTCGTCGCTCGCCGCGCGCGACTGCTGTGCCGCCCATGCGCTGGCGCCGGCCGAGGCAGAGGGCGCGCCGTGCCACGACGAGGCGCCGCCGCCGCCCGACCACTGCGAGCACATGATGGCCGAGGGCGCGGCCTGTCCCATGCACCACGCCGGGACGGAGTCGGCCGCCGACTGCGCCATGACGGGGGTCTGCGGGGTGCCGGACGCCATGCTCCAGGCCGTGTTGCTGCAGCCGGCCGTCCCGATCGCGCCTTTCGAGTTCACGCCCGCCCTCCAGCCGTCCTCCAGCACCGGCGCGCCGCCTGAGGCGCCCCGCTCGCTGGCGACCCCGCCCGACGCTCCTCCGCCCCGCGCCTAGCCCCTCGCTCCGGTTCACGAGAGGCGCGCGCGTCTGCGACCGGCGCGCGTACGTGCACGTTCGCGCGAGAGGTTCACATGGTTCGGATCCGGTTCGTGATGGCGTCGGCCATCGTCGGGCTGCTGGCGGCATGGCCGGCGGCGGCGCAGGAGTCCATCAACAACGCCAGCATCAGCGGCAAGGTCACCGACGCCCAGGGCGGCGTCGTCCCCGGCGCGAGCGTCAGCGCCCGCCAGGTCGAGACCGACGTGACCGCCACGGTCACGACCGACGACCGCGGGCGGTTCCGCCTGCCGTACCTCCGGGTCGGCGAGTACGACCTGACGGTGCGCCTCGAGGGCTTCGCCGAGTTCACCAGGCGGCTCACCCTGTCGGCGGGCTCGGCCTTCGAGCTGCCGATCACGCTGGCGGTGCAGGGCGTGACCACCGCAGTGACGGTGAGCGCGGACGCGCCGGTCCTCGAGTCGGCCCGCAGCCAGATCGCGACCACGGTCGCGGTGGCCGAGGTGGAGAGCCTGCCGCTCAACGGCCGGCAGTTCCTCGACATCGCGGTCGTCACGCCGGGCGTGGCGCCGCCGAACATCAACAGCACGCAGCTCTTCGCCGAGACGTCCGCGGTGCCGGGCGTGGGACTCTCGATCGGCAGCCAGCGCAATCTCTCGAACAGCTTCATCGTCGACGGCCTGTCGGCCAACGACGACGCGGCCGGCCTGAGCGGCATGCCCTACGGCGTCGATGCCGTCGAGCAGTTCCAGGTGGTCACGTCGGGCGGCCAGGCCGAGCTCGGCCGCGCGCTGGGCGGCTACGTGAACGTCGTGACGCGCAGCGGGACCAACCAGGTCCGCGGCACCGCCTACGGCTACTTCCGCGACGACGCGCTGAACGCGCCCAACGCGCTCTCCGGGACCACGCTGCCGATGTCCCAGCAGCAGTTCGGCGCCAGCCTCGGCGGCCCGATCCGGCGCGGCCGGACGTTCTACTTCGGCAACGCGGAGCGGCGCGTCCTCGACCAGACCGGCTTCGTGACCATCAGCGACGCCAACCTGGCGGCCATCAACGCGCACCTCGCCGAGGTGGGGTATCCCGGGCAGCGCGTCACGAGCGGGATCTACGACAACCCGGTCCGCAGCCTCAACCTCCTCGGCAAGGTGGACCACGCCTTCACCGGCCGCGATCAGCTGAGCGTGCGCTACAGCCTCTACGACGTCACCTCCGACAACTCCCGGGGGGCGGGCGGCCTGAGCGCGCCCTCGGCCTCCGCCGGGCTCGACAACCGCGACCAGGCCCTGGCCGTCAGCAACACCCTGACGCTGGGCGACCGCACGGTGAACGAGACCCGCGCGCAGTTCTCGCACGCCGACCTCCTCGCGCTGCCGTCCGACCAGACCGGTCCCGCCGTGAGCATCGCCGGCGTGGCGTCGTTCGGCACGCTCACCAACAGCCCGCAGGGGCGCCTGAACAAGGGGTACCAGTTCGTGGACACGCTCGCGCAGCAGCGCGGCGCGCACGCGCTCAAGGCGGGCCTCGACTTCGTCCACAACGACGACACGATCACGTTCCCCCGCGCCGTGCGCGGCGCCTACACGTTCTCGTCGCTCGCGAACTTCCTGGCGGGCCGCTACAACAACGCCGGCTTCACCCAGACCTTCGGCGACACGTCGGTCCGCCAGGCGAGCGCCAACCTGGGGCTCTACCTGCAGGACGAGTGGGCGGCCACCTCGCGCCTCACGCTCAACCTGGGCGTCCGCTACGACCTGCAGTGGCTGGACACCATCACGACCGACACGAACAACGTGTCGCCGCGGGCGGGCTTCGCGTGGACGCCCACCGAGGCCCGTGACCTGGTCGTGCGCGGCAGCGCGGGCCTGTTCTTCGACCGCGTGCCCCTGCGCGCGCTCGCCAACGCGCTGCTGTCGGCCGGCAACACGACCGACCTGGCGCAGCTGCGGCAGCAGAACGTCCAGCTCTCGCCGGGGCAGGCCGCCTCGCCCGTGTTCCCGGCCATCCTGCCGGCGGCGCAGCCGTCGGTGACGCTCTTCAGCCTGTCGACGATGCAGCGGGACCTGCAGAACGCCTACTCGCGGCAGGCCAACCTGGAAGTGGAACGGCAGGTCGGCCGGGCCGGCACGGCGAGCGTCGGCTACGCCTACGTGCGCGGCGACGGGATCCTGATGTCGATCAACCAGAACGTTCCCACGTGCGTGGCGGCGGGCACGAACAACGGCTGCCGTCCGATCGCCGACTACGCCAACAACAGCCAGTACAGCTCGGCCGGCCGGTCCACCTACCACGCGCTGCTCGTGTCCTTCACCCGGCGCCCGGGGCGCTGGGGCTACTACCGCGCCAGCTACACGCTGTCGAAGGCCATGAACAACGTGGGGGAGTTCTTCTTCAGCGGGCCCATCGATCCGTTCGACATCGACAAGGACTGGGGCCGCGCCGACAACGACCGGCGGCACATGTTCGTGGTCTCGGCGGGCCTCCACTCGCCGTCCGGTCCGGCATCCACCGCATGGGAACACCTGACGCACGGCTTCCAGTTGAGCGCGCTCGTCCAGGCGTACTCCGCGGCGCCCTTCAACATCACCTCCGGCGTGACGACCATCCAGGGCACGGCGGGACGTCCCGTCGTCAACGGCGCCTTCATCCCGCGCAACTCGGGCGTGGGCGACGCGTTCTTCACGATCGGCCTCCGCCTCAGCCGGACGTTCCGCGTGGCCGACGCGGTGCAGATCGAAGGGCTGGCCGAGGTCTTCAACCTGACGGACACGGTCAACGAGACCGCGCGCAACGGCAACTTCGGCAGCGGCGCCTATCCGGCGAACCCGTCGGCGACGTTCAACCAGGTGACGGCGGTCGGGGATCCGCGGACGTGGCAGGTGGGACTGAGGGTGCGGTTTTGAGTGGACTCGGCAGGGACCAGGGACCAGGGACCGGGCATCAGCGAACACGATGTCTGACACACGGAGTTCGGAGCACACGATGAGGACCAGAGCATGGCGCGCGGCGATCGTGGGTGCCGCGCTGATGGCGACCACCGGGCAGCCGCGCGCGGCGGCGCCCGAGGTGGTGACGCTCACGGTGGCGGGCCGGAGCAGCGCGACGCCGTGGGTGGCGTCGGCCGGGCGCTTCGTGGCGGTCGCCTGGGGCGCGACGGCCGAGGGGAAGGCCGACATCTACGTGGCGACGAGCGATGATGACGGCGCAACGTTCGGCGCGCCGGTGCGCGTGAACCGCGTGGCGGGCGAGGGCCGGGTGAGCGGCGAGATCCCGCCGCGCGTGGCGCTGCACCTGGCGGCGGGCGCCAGCCGTCCGGAGGTGGTCGTGGCCTGGAACGCGAAGGACCAGGGCACCGAGGTCAAGATCGCCCGCAGCCGCGACTTCGGCCGGACCTTCGGCGCGCCGGAGGCGCTCCAGGCGCCGGGTGCGGCCGGGGATCGCGGCTGGCACGCGCTGACGCTCGACGCCCAGGGCACGGCCCACGTCGTGTGGCTCGACCATCGCGGCCTCGCCGCGGCGAAGGCCGAGAGCGAGGCCCAGGGCCATCACCAGCACATGGACGCGGCCGACGGCGTGGCGATGGCGCAGCGGTCGCGCCTCGTCTACGCGCGCGTCGGCGCCGCGGCCGCGCCCGAGCAGCTCCTGGCGCCCGGCGTGTGCTACTGCTGCAAGACGGCGCTGGTCGCCACCGGCCGCGGGATTCTGGCGGCGTGGCGCCACGTCTACGCCGGCGACCTGCGGGACATCGCGTTTGCCTGGCTGAACGATCCGTCGGCCGGCGGTGCGCCCGCCCGCGTGAGCGAGGACGGCTGGGCGATCAACGGCTGCCCCGACGACGGTCCGGCCCTGGCGGCGGCCGCCGGCCGCGTCCACATCGTGTGGCCGACGGTCAAGACGGGGCCGGAGCCGGTGGGCGCGATCTTCTACGCCGCCATGACCGACGGCACGCGCTTCGGCCCGCGACAGCAGGTGCCGACGCTCGGCGCACCGAAGCCGTCGCATCCGCAGGTCGCCGTGGACAGCGCGGGCCATCTCTTCATCGCGTGGGACGAAGTCCGGGCCGGCGTCAGGACCGCCGCGATCGTCGACGCGCCGTCGGCCGCCGGCGGCGCGCCCGCGTTCTCGGCGCCGGCGCCGCTGGCGCCGGGCGGTCCCACGCAGTATCCGGTGATGGCCCCGCTCGCCCGGGGGGTGGTCGTGGCCTGGACGGCGGGTGCGCCGGGCGCGAGTGTGATCCACGTGCAGCGGCGCGGGCCCACGGCGGCGCCGTCGATGGCGCGAGGGCAGGAGGAGGGACGATGAAACGCGTGGTTGTGGCGACCGCCGCTGCGGCGGCCTTGAGCGGGCTGGGGCTGATGGCCGCCCAGACGCACGATCAGACCCACGAGCAGATGCACGGGCAGAAGCCCGGCACGCCCATGGGCCACATGGAGCACAAGTTCGACGACCCCGAGCGATATGCGAAGTCGTTCGACGACCCGGCGCGCGACGCCTGGCAGATGCCCGACAAGGTCATCGCGGCCCTGGGCCTGACGCCGGGCCAGACGGTGGCGGACATCGGCGCCGGCACCGGCTACTTCAGCGTGCGGCTCGCCCGCAGCGCGGCCCGGCCCACGGTGTTCGCGGTGGACCTCGAACCGAAGATGGTGGAGCACCTCACGGCGAGGGCGAAGGCGGAAGGCCTGGCGAACATGCGCGCCGTGCAGGCGTCGGCGTCGAGCCCCAACCTGCCGGCACCCGTCGACGTGGTGCTCGTGGTGGACACCTACCACCACATTCCGGATCGGCCCGCGTACTTCGCGGCCTTGAAGGCGCGGCTCGCGCCGGGAGGGCGCGTGGCCATCGTGGACTTCCGCAAGGACGCGGGTGGCGAGGGGCCGCCGGCCGAGTTCCGCTTCACGCCCGACCAGATCGGCGGCGAGATGGCCCAGGCCGGGTTCGTGCTCGACCGGCAGCACGAGTTCCTGCCGCGCCAGCTGTTCCTCGTCTACCGCGTGAAGTGAGGCCGGCGCCTGTCACCTTTTGCCCGGGCGCCGCATCTCTGTCAGTGGGTGGGGCGCTGATGGCTGCCGCTCCAGAGAGGAAGTGCGCGTCATGACTCGCCGCCGAATGCTCCAGGCCGCGCTCGCGGCCGCTGTGTTGGCCGTGGCGTCCCCACCCGCCGGTGCGCAGCCCAGTCCCCGCCAGCAGGCGGCGGACCTGTCGCACGAACTGATGAGCCCGTTCTGTCCGGGCAAGCTCCTGGCCGAGTGCACCTCGTCGTACGCCGGTGAGCTGCGCGACCAGATCGCCACGCGGATCGCGTCCGGCGAGACCGCCGAGGCCGTGAAGGCCGACCTCGTCCGGCAATACGGCGCCGAGATCCTGGGGGCGCCGCCGCCCGAGGGCCTGGGCCTGCTGGCGTGGCTCCTGCCGGCGCTCTTCGGCGTGGGGATGACGGCCGCCATCGGCTGGAAGGTCGCCGCCGCCGCCCGGACCGGCGCCGTGGCGCGGCCCGCACTGGCGGGCGCGGTCGACGCCGAGGCGCTGGCCCGCCTCGACGACGAACTGCGCGACCTCGACTGACGGCCCCGTCGAGAACCCCTGGGCGGGGCGTGCCGCCCTCCCCGCGCCGCGATGATATGTCGCGGGGAGCGGTGGCACCCGGCGTACTATGCTGCCTGTTCCTGGAGGTTCCATGACGCGACGCTCGCTTTCCACGATGGCCGTCCTGGCCTGTGTCGCCGCGCTGTCGGTGACGGTGCTGGCCCACATGAAGCTGTCGAAGACGATGCCCGAGGCCGACTCGACCGTCACCGCCGCGCCCGCGAAGGTCCAGATGTGGTTCACCGAGGCGCCCGACAAGGCCGTGAGCAAGCTGACGGTCACCGGACCGGGCGGCGCCGTCCAGCTCGGGACGCTGACCGTCGGGGACGACAAATCGCTGTCGGCGGCGGTCGAGGGCTCGATGGGCGACGGCGCCTACAAGGTCGACTGGCAGTCCGCCGGGCACGACGGCCACGTGCAGAAGGGCACCTTCGCCTTCTCGGTGCGCCGCACCCGGTAGCACGCCTCCCGGCGAACCCGCGTGGACGTGCCGCTCGTCGAGGTAGTCCCGAAGGTCCTGCAGTACGCGGGCGCCTTGATGGCGGTGGGCACGGTCGTGGCCGCGCGGCTCGCCGTGGACGGCGGCTCCCCGGCGATCGTGCCCGGGCGCCTCCACGCGCTCGGCCGGATGGCGGCCGCCCTGCTCGTGGTGGCCGTGTTCGGCCGGCTCGTCGGCCACTCGGTGGCGGCCTTCGGCGCCGCCGATGGGCTGACCGCGGAGTCCCTGCGCACCATCGCGATCGAGAGCCGCTGGGGCGCCGGCTGGCGCTGGCAGGTGCTGGCGGCCGCCGGGGTCACGGCTGCGGCCCTCGCGCCCCCGGGGCTTCCGGGCCGCGCCGTGCTCTTCGCCGCCGCGGTTCTGGCGCAGGCCGTCGCGATCCCGGCGCTGGGCCACGCGGCGGGTGAGCCGTCCCGCGTCGCGCTGCACGCCGCCCACGTGCTGGCCTCGGGCGCCTGGCTCGGCACGCTCGCGGTGTTCGTCCTCGCCGGCGTCGGGCGGCCGCGGGCCGGAACGCGCGCGCCCGACGCGGATGGGGGCCTGATCGCACGCTTCTCGCCCGTCGCGCTGGCGTGCGCCGCGGCCGTCGGCGTGTCGGGCGTGATCGCGGCCGTGATCTACGTCGGCAGCCCGCAGGCGCTGGTGGAGTCGCCGTACGGGCGGCTGCTGATGGCGAAGCTCACGGCCGTCGGCGCCGCCGGTGGGTGCGGCTTCATGAACTGGCGCCGGTCGCGCGCCGGCCTCGCCCCTTCTCGGGGCTGGCTGATGGCCGAGGCGATGGCGGCGCTGCTCGTCGTCGCGGCGTCCGGCGTCGTCACCGAGACCGAGCACCCGTAGCGTCGGACGCGGCCGCTACTGCCAGCTGCCGTACATCGGATTCGGGAGCACGAAGAAGCGTCGGCCGAACTCCGCGAACCCGGGGTCGCCGGCGTCCTTCACCGACTGGGCGAGTCCCGGAAAGTCCTGGATGTTGTCGCCGAGGAACGCGACGACTTCCACGGGGCCCCCGATCCCGGGCGCCCGGCCGGTCCGCACCTGCTCGAAGCGCGGGTTCTTGTCCGACGGCGTGCCGTTGGGCCGGCACAGCATCGCGTCGTACTGGAGGTGTTCGCGGGTGAAGACGGCGATCGTGTCGTCGCACTCGGACCCGAGCCGGTTGGTGACGATGGCGATCCTGCCGCCGAGCGCGTGCACGCGTGCCAGGAACGCGGCGGCGCCCGGCAGCGGCGTGGCCTCGCGCCGCCGCACCCATGCCGCCCAGCTCTCGCCCGAGTAGCCCAGCCCGGCCCGCGCCCGTTCGGCCTGGTAGGTGAGGTTGCTGATCACGGTCTCGTCGGCGTCGAGGACGACCGCCCAGGAGCCCGCCGCCTTCCCGGCGGCCGCCCGTTCCACGTGGCCGCCTGCGAGCAGGAACACCTGGAGCACGGCCGCCCGGTACTCGGCGGCGTCGCGGACCCAGCGGATGCTGTCGGGCTCGGCGGCCGCGGCCCGCGGCGGCGCAGGCTGGGACTGGACCCGCGGGGGCGGGGCCGCCGAACGGCAGCCGGCAAGCGCCAGGACGAGCACGAAGACGGACGCGCGTCGGACCATGCGCCCGATTCTAGACCGGCCGCCTGGGCGCGCCGGGACCGGCGCGATACGATAGGCGTTTCTCATGATCTCCTTCAGCCGCATCGGGAAGCAGTACGGCCGCCAGGTCCTCTTCGTGGACGCCTCGTTCCAGCTCAATCCGGGCGAGAAGGTGGGCCTCGTCGGCCCGAACGGCGCCGGGAAGACGACGCTCTTCCGGATGATCGTGGGCGAGGAGGCGCCGGACGAGGGCGACGTCTCGGTGCCGAAGAAGCTGTCCATCGGCTACTTCCGGCAGGACGTGGGCGAGATGGCCGGCCGGTCCGTGCTCGACGAGGCCATCGCCGGCAGCGGCCGCGTGGGCGACCTGCACCACGAGCTCGAGGCGCTGAATCACGCCATGGCCGATCCGGATCGGGCCGACGACATGGACCGGATCCTGGCGCGGTTCGGCGAGGTCCAGGAAGAGTACGACCACCTCGGGGGCTACGCGCTCGAGGCGCAGGCGCGCGAGATCCTGCACGGCCTGGGCTTCGACGACGAACGAATCGACGGCGACGTGGGCGCGTTGTCCGGCGGATGGAAGATGCGCGTGGCCATGGCGCGGGTGCTCCTGGCGCGGCCGGACGTCCTCCTGATGGACGAGCCCACGAACCACCTGGACATCGAGTCGATCATCTGGCTCGAGTCGTTCCTGAAGACGCTGCCGGGCGCGCTCCTCATGACCTCGCACGACCGCGAGTTCATGAACCGCCTGGTGACGAAGATCGCCGAGATCGACGGCGGCGAGATCACGGTCTACTCCGGCAACTACGACTTCTACGAGCGGGAGCGCGCTATCCGCGAGGCGAACCGCGAGGCCGCCTACGCGCGCCAGCAGGCGATGCTGGCCAAGGAGCAGCGCTTCATCGAGCGCTTCGCCGCGCACGCCGCCAAGGCGGCGCAGGTCCAGAGCCGCGTCAAGGCCCTCGAGAAGATCGAGAAGATCGAGCTGCCGAAGAAGCGGGCCGTCGTGAAGTTCGACTTCCGCCAGCCGGCGCGCTCGGGCGACCAGGTGGCCGTGCTGGAGGGCGTCAGCAAGGCCTACGGCCGGCGCGTCGTCCACGACGGCGTGAGCTTCGTCATCCGCCGCGGCGAGCGCTGGGCCGTGATGGGGAAGAACGGCGCCGGCAAGTCCACGCTGCTCAAGATGATCGCGGGCCAGGTGGCGCCGGACGCGGGCGCCGTGACGCTGGGCGCCAGCCTGCAGCTGGGCTACTTCGCGCAGCAGTCGCTGGACCTGCTCGATCCGGATCTCACCATCGAGGCACAGCTCCAGAAGGACTTCCCCGACGAGTCGATCGGGCTGCTCCGCAACCTGGCCGGCGCGTTCCAGTTCTCGGGCGACGACGTGGACAAGAAGATCCGGGCGCTCTCGGGCGGCGAGAAGACCCGGCTCGTCATCGCGCGGATGCTGCTGCGCCCGCCGAACTTCCTGGTGCTCGACGAGCCCACGAACCACCTGGACCTGGCCACCAAGGAGATGCTCCTCGCGGCCCTGGCCGACTTCGAGGGCACGATGATCTTCGTGTCCCACGACCGCGCGTTCCTCAGGACGCTGAGCAACCGCGTCCTGGAACTGGGCGGCGAGAGCGGGACGGAGGCGCAGCCGCACCTGTACCCCGGGTCCTACGTCGAGTACGTGGCACGCACGGGGCACGAGGCCCCGGGCGTGCACGCCTAGGGCGCCGGAGACAGCGGGCCGGCGTCGGCTGGACGTGCTGGTCCACCTGGAACCGCTCGGCGATCTCCCGGTTGCTCAGTCGTCGGCAATGAACGCCAGTGTCTCAGGCTCGCGGGGCGTGAGGCCGAGCGCCTCGACCTGCCGGCCGTCGCGCACCTACGTGGTCGGGGCAGGGACGGGGCCCTCGCGAGCCACGACCTCGGTCCTCGGGCGGGTCAGGCGTCCGCCCTGTGAGATCCCGAGCCCCCGGGAACAGGGCGGCCACCGCGGCGCCGCAGACCTCGATCGCGTCCAGGTCTCCGGCGGCCCGCCCCGTCCTTGGAAAACCATTGATGCGGAAGCACTTCGCCCTTCGCGGAGTTGGCGCGGGAGCTCGGATTCCCTGGCCGGACGGCCGGAAATCGAGTGGCGCCCCATGTTCGAGGGCGCCTCCCCGGCCGATAGGATTGGGCAGACTGTGTCGCAAGGGGATCGTGAGCGGTGCCCGTCGCGCATCTCGGCCGTTGTGGGAAGATATCGGCGTCGATCAGGTCGTAGCCTTGTAGCTGTATCAGCGGAGGAAGGAGCAGCAATGTCTCTGTGGCGTAAACAAGTGTCGGCTCACCCCCTGGCGGTGCTTGCGTGTGCCGCGGTCCTGGCAGGCCCGGTGGCGGCCTCCGCGCAGTCGAAGGACAAGGGCAAGGGCACAGGCGACGTCGAAACCTGCCAGATGCCCTACGGCACCATCGCGATCAACGAGCCGCACGAGCAGTCGATGATCTGGCTGCGTACCTACCAGCTTGGGTCGCCCTCGTCGCTGCTGCGCACGTTCGCGCAGAAGTCGAACTGCTTCGTCGTGGTCGAGCGCGGCGTCGGCATGCAGAACATCCAGCAGGAGCGCCAGCTGGCCTCGTCGGGCGAGCTGCAGAGCGGCCAGAACTTCGGCAAGGGCCAGATCGTGGCCGCCGACTACCTGATGACGCCCTCAATCCAGAGCTCCAACAACAACGCCGGCGGCATCGGCGGCGTGGGCGGCCTGCTCGGACGCCGCGCCGGCGCCATCGTCGGCGGCGGGCTGAAGTTCAAGGAAGCGACCACCAGTATCACCGTGGCCTCGGCTCGGACGAGCGTGCAGATTGCGGCCAACGAAGGCCAGGCCCGGCAGCGCAACTTCGCGCTGGGCGGCATTTTCGGGGCCGGTGGACTGCTGGGCGGCGCGGGCGCCTACTCGAACACCGCGGAGGGCAAGGTGATCGCGGCGAGCCTGCTCGACAACTTCAACGCGGTCGTCGCCGACATGAAGGGCAACGCCAACCTGAAGCCGATGACCGCCGACCGTCTCGCGAAGCTGCAGTCGGGCGAGTCGGAGGCGGAGGGCGGCAGCGGCTCGGCGGCGAATGCGGGCGATGTGATGGTCCCGAAGATCGGCGGCGTGAAGATCCTGAAGACCGCCGCGGACGCGGCCGCCGTCGTCGCCACGCTGCAGCGCGGCGAAGAGGTCGTCTACATGGGTGAGGAAAGCAACGGCTTCTACAAGGTGCAGGGCGCCAACGGCGAGGGCTGGGTGAAGAAGGCCCTCATGAACGTGAACCGGCAGTTCTGACGCACGCATTCCACGTGGCCGCGCGGCGGCACCCTCCCGGTGCCGCCGTTCGTGTGTACGGGGGCGCGGTCTCGGACGGTCGCAGCGGTAGTAGAGTCCTCTCGTGCCGCCGCCGCTCGTCGCCACCCGGTACCTGTGGAGTGCCTGGGCCCTCAGCTGGGTGGCCGCCGCCGCGTGGTCGGGCCGCACCGTGGCCCGCGAGTCCGCCGGCGATCGCCTTCGCTACGGGCTGTGGCTGTGGGTGGGCCTCTTCCTGATCTTCGTGCAGGCCCGCCGGATGCCGCCGTGGCTGTTCACGCGCGTCGTGCCGACCTGGTCGTGGCTCTCCTGGGCGGGCGTCGGCTTCGTGGGCATCGGCTTCGCCTACGCCTGGTGGGCGCGCCTGCACCTGGGCCGGCTGTGGAGCGGCGCGGTCACGCTGAAGGCCGGCCACCGCGTGGTGCGGACCGGCCCGTACGCCCTCACCCGTCACCCGATCTACACGGGACTGCTCCTGGCGCTGGCCGCGACGGTGCTGGTGCGCGGCGACCTCGCCGGGGTGCTCGGCCTGCCGTTCGTGCTGATGGGCGCCAGGGCGAAGGTCGCCCTGGAAGAGCGTCTCCTGATGCGCCATTTCGCCGACGACTACGCGCGCTACCGTCGCGAGGTGCCCGCGCTGGTCCCGCGGTTCTGGTGACGGACCGGGCCTGAAAGACGCATCCGCCGGCCGGGCGCCACACGCCTCGGGCCAGGCCGGAGCCTGGAGGGTCTCGCGCTATAATTGCCCGTTTGCTCGTCAGCCCAAGGAGCCGCACGTGAAGAAGATTCAGGTGAAGAACCCCGTGGTCGAGATGGACGGGGACGAGATGACCCGCATCATCTGGCAGAAGATCCGCGAGACGCTGATCCTGCCGTATCTCGACATCGACCTGAAGTACTTCGACCTGGGCATCGAGGCGCGCGACAGGACGGACGACCAGATCACGATCGACTCGGCCAACGCCACCAGGCAGTACGGCGTGGCCGTGAAGTGCGCCACCATCACGCCGGACGAGGCGCGGGTCAAGGAGTTCGGCCTGAAGCAGATGTGGCGCTCGCCGAACGGCACCATCCGCAACATCCTCGACGGCACGATCTTCCGCGAGCCCATCGTCTGCCGGAACGTGCCGCGTCTCGTGTCGCACTGGGACAAGCCCGTGGTGGTGGCCCGCCACGGCTTCGGCGATCAGTACCGGGCGCAGGACTTCCACTTCCCGGGCGCCGGCACCATCACCGTCAGCTGGACGCCCGAGGGCGGCGGCGAGGGCATCAGCCGCGAGGTGATCAAGACCAAGGGCGGCGGGATCGCGATGGGGATGTTCAACCTCGACGCGTCGATCGAAGGCTTCGCCCGCGCGTGCTTCACCTACGCGCTCGGCCGGCACTACCCGGTCTACCTGTCCACGAAGAACACGATCCTCAAGGTCTACGACGGGACGTTCAAGAACACGTTCCAGGCGGTGTTCGACGCCGAGTTCAAGGCCGCGTTCGAGGCGAAGGGGCTCACCTACGAGCACCGGCTCATCGACGACATGGTGGCCGCCAACCTGAAGTGGAACGGCGGCTATCTCTGGGCCTGCAAGAACTACGACGGCGACGTGCAGAGCGACACGGTGGCCCAGGGCTACGGGTCGCTGGGTCTGATGACCTCGGTGCTGATGTCGCCCGACGGGAAGACCGTGGAGGCCGAGGCCGCGCACGGCACGGTCACCCGCCACTACCGCCTGCACCAGCAGGGCAAGCCCACCAGCACCAATCCCATCGCCTCGATCTTCGCGTGGACGCGCGGGCTGCAGTACCGCGGCAAGTTCGACGACACGCCCGAGGTGGTCCGCTTCGCCGAGACGCTGGAGAAGGTGTGCGTGGACGTCGTCGAGTCCGGCCGCATGACCAAGGACCTGGCGATCCTGATTCGCGCCGACCATCCGTACCTGACGACCGAGGAGTTCCTGCAGGCCATCGACGCCGAACTCCGCGCGCGGATGGCGGCCTAGCCGGAGCCGGGCATCGGGACCTCGGGCCCGTGCAGGGCCTCGGGGCCTGGAGCCGGCCGGGAGTCGGATACCCGTGTCTTCCATTCGCATCGAAGATCTCGCGCCGGACGCACCGGCGCGGCTCATGGCCGTCGCCGACGTGCTGGTGGACGGCTTCACCGGCAGCGGCGCCGAGGTGTGGCAGACCCCGGAGGACGCACTCGAGACGGTCGAGGAGTCGCTCGGCGAGGATCGGATCAGCCGCGTCGCGGTCGGTGAGGACGGGCGGGTGCTCGGCTGGATCGGCGCCGTCGAGACCTATGGCGGACACGTCTGGGAGATCCATCCGCTGGTTGTCAGGCGCGACTGCCAGGGCCTGGGCGTGGGCCGCGCCCTCGTGGAAGACCTCGAACGGCAGGTGCGCGAGCGCGGGGGCATGACCGTGTGCCTCGGCACCGACGACGAGAACGGCCGCACGTCGATCGGCGGCCAGGACCTGTATCCCGATCCGCTCGCCGCCGCGCGGCAGCTCGAGGATCTGGGCGGGCACCCGTTCGCGTTCTATCGCCGCCTCGGCTACGCGGTGGTGGGGGTGCTGCCGGACGCCAACGGCTACGGCAAGCCGGACATCCTCATGGCCAAGCGCGTGGGCGCCGTGCCGGTCCCGGCGGATGCGGCGCCGGTCGGCGCAGCCGTGGCCGCGGACTAGGACCGCTGGACCACCGTCCGCGCCCTCGCGAATCAGGTGCGGTGCACGACCTACCGCCCGATCCCGCCCGTGACGCCGCCGTCCGGTAAGATGCGTGACGACCATGGAGGCGTGATGTCGGGACGCACGCACGCGGCGCTCGTGGCGCCACTGTCGACGGTGGCTCGATCGCGCCTGGCCACGCTGGCCGGCCGGCGCCGAAAGGGGCTGGGGCTGATCGTGGGGCCCGACCGGGCCAGCCGCCTTCAGGCGGCCGGATGGCTGGCCGCGGAGCGCCGGTCGGTGCTGGACCGCATCGACATCTCGCGAGTCGTCAGCAAGTACATCGGCGAAACCGAGAAGAACCTGCGGCGGCTGTTCGACGCCGCCGGGCGCGCCGACGCGGTGCTCTTCTTCGACGAGGCCGACGCGCTCTTCGGCAAGCGCACCGACGTGAAGGACGCGCACGACCGGTACGCCAACCTGGAGGTCGGCTACCTGCTGGCGCGGCAGCGCACCCGCGAGGGCATCCTCCTCCTCGGCGTGACCCGGATGGCGGGCATCCCGCCGAACCTGCTGCGTCGCTGCGCGGCGGTCGTGCGGCTCCGGCCTCCTACGCGTTAGCCGCCCAAGGTGAACGTGGTGCCGGCGCTCGGCGGGCGCCGCGTGCCGCTTCGCCGCCTGCCGCAGCGACGGGTCGCTCCTGCGCCGAATGGCGTCGTGCGCCGGTGCAGCCGGGAGTTTCCCGCACCCGAGGCGTGCCGGAGGCGCATCTCCGGTCCCCCGGCCCGCCTCCCTGGCACGGTTCCACGCAGCCGTTTCGTTGGCAGGGCACTTGCTCGACTGGTGGGTGGGGAAAACGCCGAGCCGTCGGGTTCGGTTCTCACGCACAGGCCGGTGCGCGCCGCCGTGCGGCAGCGTGCGCGGGCAAGGAGTCAGTCGCCATGCACGCCTACCAGCCCCTCTGCCTGCCCGCGTCGGCGGCCGCGCGGCGCGCGGCGCCGCTCAGCGTTCTCCTGGCGGCCCTGGCCTGGCTTCCCGCCCTGGCCCAGGAGGCGCCGCCCACGGCCGCCGACCTGTTCAGCGCGCAGGTCGTGCACGAGCTGCGGCTGTCCATGTTCAGCGGCGACTGGGAGTTGCTGCAGGCGCGGTTCATGGAGAACACCTACTATCCCGTCGACGTCGCCTGGAACGGAGTCGTCGTCCGCAACGCCGGCGTGCGGTCTCGAGGAACCGGCAGCCGCGACGCCAGGAAGCCGGCGCTCAAGATCGACTTCAGCCAGTATGTCTCCGGCCAGACCTTCGTCGGATTGAAGTCGCTCGCCCTGGACAACTTCCGGCAGGACGCCGGCATGATCAAGGAGGTGGTCACGAGCGAGCTCTTCCGGAGAGTCGGGCAGGTCGCGCCCCGGGCCTCGCACGCGCGGGTGTACGTGAACAACGAATACATCGGGCTCTACGCGATACTGGAGCCGATCGACAAGACGTTCCTCAAGACGTGGCTCGGCGAGAACGACGGCTATCTCTTCGAGTTCAACTGGTCGAACAACTGGTACTTCGAGTACCTGGGAACGGACCTGTCGCGCTATGCGGCGATGTTCGAGGCCAAGACACACGAGGACGATCCCCCCGAGCGCCTGCACGGACCCATCGAACGGATGGTCGAGGCGGCCAATCATGCGTCGATGGCCATGTGGGAGGCCGCCACCTCGCGGTACCTCGACCTCGACGTCCTGCTGCGGTACGTCGCCGTCGAGACCTTCCTGGCCGACCACGACGGGTTCGCGGGCGACTGGGGCCTCAACAACTTCTACCTGTATCGCTTCGCGGACAGCGAACGGTCGCAGGTGCTGCCCTGGGACAAGGACGTAAACTTCCGTGAGGTGGACCGGGGCGTTTTCGAGGGCTTCGAGCCCAACGTGCTGCTGGCGACGGCCCTGCGTGTTCCTCGCCTGCGCGAGGCGTACCTCGACGCCCTGAGCCGCTGCGCCGCAAGCGCCGACGAACCTTCCCCGGATGGCCCGGGGGCCGGTTGGCTCCAGCGCGAGGTCGCCCGCCAGATCGACATGATCAGGACCGCGGCCTACGAGGACGTTCGCAAGGCCTACACGAACGAGCGGTTCGAGGAGGAGGCGAGCTGGATGATCGCGTTTGCGCGCCGGCGGGGTGGCGAGGTGCTGGGCCAGATCGCCCGTGAGGGCGCCCGGCGCAGCGGCGCCCCGTGATGCCCGGCATGGGCTTCTTCGCGTGGCGACGAGTGCCTCCTCTGAAACAGCGGCGCCAGGCTTGCTCTATCCTGAAATGGCGCTACGAATGGGGCCTCCCTTTCACGCAGATCGGGTCCGGCGCAGGGATTCCACGGTGAGGAGCGGCATGCCGATCGTGCGGTGCCGGGCGCTGCGGGCGCTCGCCGTCTCGTCGCTGATCGCGCTGGCCCCTGCCTGCACCGACTCGGCGGGGCGGAGGGCCTCCTCACCCGTCGGCCCCGTGGCGGCGGGCCCCACCATCGTCACCTCGGTGCCGGGGGCGCCTTTGACGGCCATCGCCTCGGTCGATGCCGCCGGCCACGTGCGCTACGAGGTGATGACGGCGGTGTCCTTCCGCGAAACGGCCGGCGCGCCGGCGCGGATCGCCCGCCTCGTGCTGTCGGTGCTGGACGACTCTGGTCCGCTCACCCCCGAGTCCCCCGTCAGCCTCGACCTGCAGGTTCCGGCGCTCGGCAACGCGACGCACGAGGTGCGGCACGCGTTTTCGCTGCTGCGGCCCGTCACGGCGGGGCGGTGGCGGCTGACGGGCACCAGCGTGGGCCCGGACGGGGCGGAGTTCGATCTGGCCCCCGTCGAGGTCGCCGTCGAGTTCGGCGGCACGGCCGCGTCGATGCCACCGGCCGCGGGGCCATCGGTCTCGTTCGTTGGCGCCGGCGACATCGCCCGGTGCGGTTCCCCTGAAGCGCAAGCCACGGCGCACCTGCTCGATGGCCTGCCGGGCACGGTCTTCACGCTGGGCGACAACGTGTATCCGCAGGGGTCGATGGAGACCTACCGGGACTGCTATGGCCCGACCTGGGGGCGGCACGCCGCCCGCACCCGGCCGGTTGCGGGCAACCACGATTGGACCGGCGATGCTGGCGCCGCCTACTTCGACTACTTCGGGCCGGCCGCAGGTCCCCGGGGCCTCGGCTTCTACTCCTACGACCTCGGGGCGTGGCACATCCTCGCGCTCAACAGCAACCTTCACGGCAACACCGGATCGGCACAGCATGCCTGGGTGCGGGGTGACCTGGCCGTGAAGAGGTACCAGTGCATCCTGGCCTATTGGCATCACCCGCGATTCAGCTCGGGCCCGAACGGGAGCGACGCCAACATGCGCGACATCTGGTACCTGCTGCAGGACGCGGGCGCCGAACTGGTGTTGAGCGGACACGACCACGTGTACGAGCGCTTCGCGCCCCAGGACGGCGACGGACGACTGGACCTGGCACGCGGAATCCGGCAGTTCGTCGTGGGCACGGGCGGCTACAGCCTGTACGACCTGCGAGGCGGCCTGCCGAACGTCGAGGCCGGCAACGACCGCACGTGGGGCGTCCTCAACCTCACACTGCATCCCGGGAGCTACGACTGGGAATTCGTGCCCGTCGCCGGCCAGTCCTATCGCGATTTCGGCTCAGCGACCTGCAGCTACTGACGTTCGGCGCCGCTGCGCGCCGGCCTTCCACGCGCTAGCCGCCCGGACCCAGGCGTCGTCGCCGTCGTCGGCTACCGCAGGAACAGGCGGTAGGCGGGATTCTCGGTCTCGCGTTCGGCCGGGTACCCGAGGTCCACCAGGAACCGCTCGAACGCCGGCATGTCCTCCGGCGGCACCTCGAAGGCGGCCAGCACGCGGCCCGGGTCCGCGCCGTGGTTGCGGTAGTGGAACAGGCTGATGTTCCAGCGCCCGCCGACCGCGTCCAGGAAGCGCATGAGCGCGCCCGGGCGTTCGGGGAACGCGAAGCGGTACAGCTGTTCGTGCGCCACCTGCACGCTGCGTCCGCCCACCATGTGCCGCACGTGGAGCTTCGCGGCTTCGTTGTCGGTCAATTCGTGCGTCTCGTACCCGGCCGCCACGAGCGCCAGCCGCAGCGCGTCGCCGTCGGGGCGCGAGTCCACGGCCACGCCGACGAAGATGTGCGCGGCATCCCGTCCGCTGAGGCGGTAGTTGAACTCGGTGACCACGCGCCGGCCGATGTGCGTGCAGAACTCGCGGAAGGCGCCGGGCCGCTCGGGAATCGTCACCGCCAGCACCGCTTCCCGCGCCTCGCCCACCTCCGCGCGCTCGGCGACGAAGCGCAGCCGATCGAAGTTCATGTTCGCGCCGCTCAGCACGGCGACCATCGTCGCGCCGGGCGAGCGTCCGGCGCTCCAGCGGCGCAGGCCGGCCACGGCCAGCGCCCCCGACGGCTCCAGGATGGACCGCGTGTCGTCGAACACGTCCTTGATGGCGGCGCAAATCTCGTCGGTGGACACGCGCACGACGTCGTCCACCACGTGGCGGGCGACCGCGAAGGTGTGGACGCCGACCTGCCGCACCGCCACGCCATCGGCGAAGAGGCCCACCTGGTCGAGCGTCACGCGCTCGCCCGCGGCCAGCGAGCGGGCCATGGCATCGGCCTCCACCGGCTCGACGCCGACCACGGCGATCTCGGGCCGTATCGCCTTGACGTAGGCGCCGATGCCCGCCACGAGGCCGCCGCCTCCGACCGGCACGAAGATCGCGTCGGCCCGGCCGCCCAGCCGGTGGCGGAGAATCTCCAGCGCCACCGTGCCCTGCCCGGCGATCACGAGCGGATCGTCGAAGGGATGGATGACGACGCGTCCCGAGGCGTGCGCCAGGTCGCGGCACCGGGCCTCCGCGTCGGCGTAGCTGTCGCCGTGCAGCACCACGTCGGCGCCGAGATCGCGCACGGCCTGCACCTTGATCGCGGGCGTCGTCACCGGCATCACGATCACGGCCGACACGTCGAGGTGGCGGGCCGCGTAGGCGACGCCCTGCGCGTGATTGCCGGCGCTGGCCGCGATCACGCCGCGGGCGCGTTCGCCGGCGTCGAGGTGCGCCATGCGGTTGTAGGCGCCGCGCAGCTTGAAGCTGAACACCGGCTGCATGTCCTCGCGCTTCAGCAGCACCTGGTGGCCCAGCCGCGCCGACAGGCGCGGGGCTGAGTCGAGCGGCGTCTCGAGGGCGACGTCGTAGACGCGGCTGGTCAGGATCGCCCGCAGGAGGGAGGAGGCGTCGACGGGCGGACCAGCCGGCGGGTCGCTCACGGTCCGCCCACGATAGCAGGACGGGCGCCGCAGGGTGACGCGCAGCGGCCCCGCCCCGCTGCTAGACTTCGCCGCATGCGCTCCCACCGCTTCTCCCGGGCCCTCCTGCCCGCCGTCCTGGTCCTGGCTGCCGCGTCGCCCGGGGCCCAGCCTCGGGCCGCCGTGCCCGACTGGACCGCCGTCGAACCGGAGGCGCTGGGGATCTACCAGTCCCTCATCCGGTTCGACTCCACCGCCGCCGAACGCCCGGAGGCGGAATGGCTCAAGGCGCTGTTCGACAGGGAGGGCATCCCGGCGACGATCCACGCCCTCGACCCGCAGCGGCCCAACGTCGTCGCCCGGCTCGCGGGCAGCGGCGCGAAGCGGCCGCTGCTGCTCATGGGCCATCTGGACACCGTGACGGTGGACGCCTCCAAGTGGCGGTTCCCGCCCTTCAGCGCCACGCGCGACGGCGGCTTCGTCTACGGACGCGGCGCCATCGACGACAAGGACAACCTGGCCGCGGCCGTGATGACGGTCGTGCTGCTCAAGCGGCTGCAGGTCCCGCTGGACCGGGACGTCATCCTGCTGGCCGAGTCCGGCGAGGAGGGGCAGTCGAACCTGGGCATCGGGCACATGATGGCCCAGCACTACGGCGACATCGACGCCGAGTACTGCATCGCCGAGGGCGGCGACACCATCCGCGAGAAGGGCGAGGTCCGCTACGCGGCCGTGCAGGTGATCGAGAAGATCTCGCGCGGCGTCGAGTTGACGGCCACGGGCACCTCCGGCCACGGGTCGGTGCCGCTCACGTCGAACGCGATCGCGCACCTCGGCAACGCCGTGGGCAAGTTCATCACGTGGCAGCCCGACGTGAAGATCGACGAGACCACGGGCCGCTACTTCCGGCGGCTGGCGGGCCTGGCGGCCTCGCCCGAGCAGGCGCGCGCGTACCGCGACGTCGTGTCCGCCGACCCGAAGGTGGCGACCGCGGCTGCCGACTGGCTCTGGCAGAACGAGCCGCGGCACGCCTCGATGGCCCGCACCTCGGTCTCGCCGAACATCTTCACCGGCGGGTATCGATCGAACGTGATTCCGTCCTCGGCCACGGCGCGCCTCGACGTCCGGATGGTGCCGAGCGAGGATCCGCAGGCGCTGCTCGAGCAGATCCGCAAGGCCGTGAACGATCCCGGCGTGGAGGTGCGCTTCGCGGGCGGCGGCGGCACGCGGCCGGACATCCCGCCCACGCGGCTCGACGGCGAGCTCTTCACCGCGGCCGAGGCCGCGGTCGACGCGGCCTACCACGTGCCCACGCTGCCGTCGATGAGCACCTACGCCACCGACATGTGGCCGCTCCGGGCCCGGGGCGTCCAGTGCATCGGCATCGGGGCCGGCGTGGACCTCGAGGACCAGTCGGCCGGATACGGCATGCACGGCGACCAGGAGCGGCTGCGCGAGAGCGAGTTCCAGCGCTTCGTGCGGTTCAACTGGGAGCTCGTGACGCGCCTGGCGCGCGCGAAATGACCCCGGCGCCGCCCCGGCTGCGGTTCCGCGACGCGACGGCGGCCGACGTGGCCGCGATCGCGGCGCTCCAGAACCAGACGGCCGGCGCGCTCACCGCCCGGTTCGGCGACGGACAGTGGTCGGGCGCGACGAGCGAGCGCGGGACCCTGGCCTCGCTCCGGCACGCGTGCGTCCGCGTGGGCCGCGACGGCCGGCGGATCGTCACCGTCGCGCGGCTGGCGACGAAGAAGCCGTGGGCGATCGACGTCGCGTACTTCACGCCGGTGGTGCGGCCGCTGTATCTCACCGGCCTGGCGGTGGCCGTCTCGCGGCAGGGCCAGGGCCTGGGGCGCCAGGCGCTCGAGGACGCCGCGGCGGTGGCCAGGGCGTGGCCCGCCGACGCGATCCGCCTCGACGCGTACGACGCCGAGGCCGGCGCGAGCGGCTTCTACACGCGCTGCGGCTTCGCGCTCCGGGGCCAGGTGGTCTACAAGGGGATCGGCCTGCGCTACTTCGAGCGCGTCTTCGAGTGACGGCGCCGTCAGCGGCGGCGCATAGAATGCGCGCCGTGGGCTTCCGCCGCGTGCTCGGGCCGTTCGATGCCACGATGGTCGTCATCGGCGGCATCATCGGCGCCGGCATCTTCATCAATCCGTACCTGACGGCCCAGCGGCTCGACACGCCCGTCCAGGTCCTCCTCGCGTGGGTCGTGGGCGGGGCCGTCGCGCTCGCGGGCGCGTTCGCATACGCCGAGCTGGGGCAGCGCATGCCGCGGGCGGGCGGCCAGTACGTCTACCTGCGGGATGCCTGGCACCCGGTGGCGGGTTTCCTCTACGGCTGGGCCCTGCTGCTGCTCATCGAGACGGGCGCGATCGCGGCCGTGGCGATCGTGTTCGCGGAGTACACGCTGCGGCTGGTCGGGTCGTCCTCGGGCCCGCAGCCGCTCGCGGTGGCCACCATCGTGGTGCTGTCAGCCATCAATTACGTGGGCGTGAAGCCGGGCAGCCGCGTCCTGAACGTCTGCGTCCTGCTCAAGGCCGCCGCGCTCGCGGCCCTGGTGCTCTTCGCGTGGCTGACGCCGCCGGCCGAGGGCTGGTTCACGGTCGGCCGCGCCGACGCCGATCCGTCGGGCCTGGTGGCGTTCGGCGCGGCGCTGATCCCGGTGCTCTTCGCCTACGGCGGATGGCAGTCGGCCAACTACGTGGCCGAGGAGATGCGCGATCCGGAGCGGCACCTGCCGGGCGCGCTCGTCGCCGGCACCCTGGCGGTGGTCGTGATCTACGTGTCGGTGAACGTCGCCTACCTGCAGACCCTCGGCCTCGAGGGGCTGGCGGGCACCACGACGCCGGCCGCCGCCACGGCGGCCGCGTACCTCGGCGCCTCCGGCGAGCGCTTCGTCGCCGGCGCGATCGCGATCTCGACCTTCGGCTTCCTGAACCTCTCGATCCTGGCGCCGACGCGCGTCTACTACGCGATGGCCGCCGACGGCGCGTTCGCGCCCGCGCTCGCCCGGCTGCATCCACGGTTCGGCACGCCGGCCGTCGCCATCGTGGTCCAGTCGGCGTGGTCGATCGCGCTGGCCGTCACCGGCAACTACGCGGACCTCCTCGACACGGTGGTGTTCGCGGACTGGATCTTCTTCGGATCGACGGTGGCGGGGCTCTTCGTGCTGCGCCGCCGGCTCGGGCCCCCGGCCGGCTTCCGGACGCCCGGCTATCCCTGGCTGCCGGCGGGATTCGTCCTGGTGGCGGCGGTGGTCGTCGTCAGCACGATCCGGGCCGCCCCGCTGCGATCGGCCGTGGGCGCCGCGCTCCTGCTGCTCGGCGTGCCCGTGTACCTCCTCTTCACCCGGCAGGCCCGGCGCGCCGCCGCGGCCGGACCGCCACCGTAGAGGACCGCCCGCATGCTCACCGATCCCCTCGCCCCCTATCTGCTGTGGGCCAAGCGCCGCGCGCCCGCCGCCATCGACCTGGCGGGCAGCAACCTCGTTGCCTGCACCTGGACCGACGTGCCGGGCGCTCGCGAGGCCGTCGCCCTCACGGCGCCCAACGACGATGGCTACGGGCCGCTCCTCGAGCGAATCGCCGCCCACTACGGGCGCTCCCCGGATGCCGTGGCCACGGCCGGCGGCTGCTCCGGCGCGAACTTCCTGGTGGTGGCGGCCCTGGTCGGGGCCGGCGACCACGTGCTCGTCGAGCAGCCCACCTACGATCCGCTGCTCGGGATCTGCCACCTGCTCGGCGCCCGGGTCCGGCGGTTCCAGCGCACGTTCGACGAGGGATTCCGCGTCGTGCCCGGGCGGGTGCGCGAGGCCCTCACGCCGCAGACGCGGCTCGTCGTGATCACGGCCCCCCACAATCCCAGCGGCGTGGACGTGGACGAGGAGACGCTGGTGGCCGTCGCGCGGGAAGCGGACCGCGTCGGGGCCGTGGTGCTGGTGGACGAGGTGTACCTCGATCTCGCCAACGCCGTGGCCCCGCGTCCGCGCCGCGCCGCCGCGTCGCTCGACGGCCCCTTCGTGTCCACGAGCAGCCTCACGAAGTCCTACGGCCTGGCGGGCCTGCGCGCGGGCTGGGCCGTGGCGCCGGCCGCCATCGCCGAGCGCCTGCGCCGCACCCGCGACGTGGTGGACAACGCGGGCAGCGCGCCCGCCGACTCGCTCGCGGCGCACGCCTGGTCCCGGCAACCGGCGCTCCTGGCCCGCGGCCGCGCCGTGCTCGACGAGAACCTCGCCGCGTGCCGCCGCCTGCTCGCGGCGTGTCCGGAGCTCGAGGTGGCGGCGCCTCCGGCCGCGTCCGTGGTCTTTCCGCGGCTCGCGGGCCAGGCCGATGCCGGGCCGTTCGTGGCACGCACGCTCGCGGACCACGGCGTGGCCGTGGGCCCGGGCACGTTCTTCGACGCACCCGCGCACTTCCGCGTGAGCCTCGCGAGCGCGCCGGCGCGCGTCGTCGAGGGTCTCGACCGGCTCGCCGCCGCGGTGGCCGCCGGCCGCCGGCCCCCACCGGGGTGACGCGCCCCGGCCTCCCGCATGCGCGCACGGCATGTGAAAGGCCCCGGCCCGTAATACAATCCCGGCGTGTCGAATCCCGCCGAAACGCCCGCAAAGCCGCGCATCTCCCCGACCACGCAGATCCTGATCGGCCTGGTCCTGGGGCTCGTCGTCGGCTACCTGGTCAGTATCACCAACCCCGCGTGGGCCGACATCATCCGGCCGTTCGCCCAGATCTTCATCCGGATGATCCGCATGATCATCGCGCCCCTGCTGTTCGGCACCCTCGTGGCCGGCATCGCCGGCGCCGGGCACTTCAAGGACGTCGGCCGGATGGGCCTGCGGGCCATCATCTACTTCGAGATCGTCACCACGCTGGCGCTGCTCATCGGGCTCCTCGCCGTCAACGTGCTGAAGCCCGGTGTCGGCATGACGCTGCCGGCGCCGACCGGGACGCCGGCCGTGGCGGCGCAGGCCCAGAGCTGGGACCAGATCCTGCTGCACATGGTGCCGACCTCCGTGATCGAGGCCATGGCCACCGGCGACGTGCTGCAGATCGTGGTCTTCAGCATCGTCTTCGCGATCGGCCTCGGCATGGTGGGCGAGAAGGCCAAGAAGCCCATGCTCGAGTGGTGCGAGTCGCTCACCGAGGCGATGTTCAAGGTGACGCACATCATCATGCTCTACGCGCCCATCGGCGTCGGCACGGCGATGGCCTACACGATCGGGCAGAGCGGCCTGGGTGTGCTCGTCAACCTCGGCTACCTGGTGTTCACGCTCTACGTGGCGCTCATCTTCTTCTTCGGCGCCGTGCTGGTGCCCGTGATGGTGCTGTTCAAGATCCCGATCGTGGGGTTCCTGAAGGCCATCAAGGAACCGGCGCTCATCGCCTTCTCGACCACCTCGAGCGAGGCCGCCCTGCCGCGGGCCATGGAGTGCGTGGAGGCGTTCGGCGTGCCGCGCCGCATCGTGTCGTTCATCCTGCCGCTCGGCTACAGCTTCAACCTGGACGGCAGCACCCTGTATCTCTCGCTGGCCGCGGTCTTCGTGGCGCAGGCGGCGGGCGTGGACCTGACCGTGGGCCAGCAGGTCACGATGCTCCTCGCGCTGATGCTCACGAGCAAGGGCGTGGCCGGCGTGCCGCGGGCGTCGCTCGTGATCCTGGCGGCGACGCTGGCCAGCTACAACCTGCCGCTCGAGGGCGTCACGCTCATCCTCGGCGTCGACGCCATCATGGACATGGCGCGCACGATGACCAACGTCATCGGCAACTGCCTGGCCTCGGTCGTGGTGGCGAAGTGGGAAGGCGAGTTCCGGGAGCAGCCGGAGCTCGCCGCCTGACCGTGCGCCAGGCCGGCGCCCGGACCTGACGACGCCGCGCGGGCCCGGCGGTGGCCGCCGGGCCGCGCGCGGTGATCAGAAGTCGAACAGCCGCGTGTACTTGACGATGAACGACCGGCCCAGCAGGTTGCCGTCGAGGTTCAGCCCGCGGGCCGAGCGCGTGTCCGGCGACGTGTCACGCTGGTCGTTGTAGACCACGAACAGGCCCGTGCCGCTGCGGTTCAGCAGGGCCAGGCGGACGTTGGAGTTCACCGTCCCGTTCTGCGCGTTGTACTGCACGAGCGCGGCGAGCGTCGCCAGGGGCGTGAACGAGTAGCCCACGGTCATCGGCACGAGCGTGTTCACGAAGTTGCCGTAGCGCAGCTTGATGTCGGACCGCGTGATGCCGACGTTCGCCGTCAGCCGCGCGCCGATGCGGCCCTCGGCGTTGACCTGCCACTGCGTCCAGTCGCCGTCGTAGAACGTGCCCCAGGTGGGCACCACCGAGAAGTTGAGCGGCGCCGACGGGTTGCTGAAGTACTCGAGCGACCAGTAGTGCCACTGGTACAGCCCGGGCGGGATCACCACCCGCTTGCCGTCCGCGCCGTTGTAGATCGTGAACGGCACCACCGGCCGGTCCTGTTCGCGGTCCACGCGCGCGCCCCACCGGCCGCCCGTGCGCGGCTGGATCTCGAGGAAGTGGTAGTGGCCGCGCATGGTCTGCACCTTGCCGTCCAGGCCCCAGTACCAGTTCTCGAAGATGTGCGGGGAGAAGCGCCGGATGTAGGGGTACTTCTTCGGCTGGTAGTCCAGGAAGAAGCGGTACGAGCCGAAGTGGAAGCCCGAGTTGCGCGGCTGGTAGCCCACCTCGGGGTTGAAGTTGTCGCCGACGCCGGCATAGCCGACGTTGCCGTTGAACCAGCCGGGCTTGTTGTAGGTGTAGAAGAGGCGGCCCGCCTTGTCGGTGCCGGCCTTCCTCCGCGTGGCGGTGGCCTCGGGGCTGGTCGTGCCGGCGAAGAACATGAAGAGCTTGCCGTTGTCGCTCGTCTGCAGCGCCGTGTCGACGCCGTACGACCGGTTGTAGTTGTTGGCCCCCGCCGAGTCGCCCACGGCCTGGCGGTTCACGAAGATCGCGCCGACGTTCGACCGCCCGAACTCGCGCTGCACGCGGGAGACGAAGAAGTTGTTGGCGGGCGCGACGAGCGCGTCGGTCCGGGCGTTCCGGGTGTCGCGCGTCTGCATGTTCAGGATGCCGACGTTGTAGCTGCCCACCTTGCCGCTGACGCGGCCGCCGCCGAGGATCGGCGCCTCCAGGCCCGATTCGAACCCGATGCGCCGCGAGAAGAAGAGCTCGATCTGCTGCGAGGCCCCGAACTGGAAGATGGAGGCGTTCTCGAGGAAGAAGGGCCGCTTCTCGGGGAAGAACAGCTCGAAGCGGGTGAGGTTCACCTGCTCGTTGTCGGCCTCGACCTGGGCGAAGTCGGTGTTCACGGTGACGTCGGCCGTCAGGTTGGGCGTGATCCCCCACTTCAGGTCGAGGCCCACGTCGCCGCTCGTGTCGTCCGGGTCGGTGGCGAAGCGGTTGTCGCGCGCGTAGCGCGCGGCCACGTACGGCGTGAGCTTGAGGTCGCGGCGCTGCGGCAGGTCGAGGCCGTCGAGCTGGGCCGCGAGGGACACCCGGGTGAGGTTGTAGCCGCGCGGCACCGGCTGCAGGTACACCTGCTCGTTCTTGCGCCGGATGTTCCGCATCGCGTTGAAGCCCCACGTGCGGCCCTGGCCCGGGTTGTAGCGCAGGGTCTTGAGGGGGATGGCCAGTTCGGCCTCCCAGCCGCGGGCCGTCACCTGCGAGCGCACCGTCCAGTCGGCGTCCCAGTTGGCGTTGAAGGCGCCGAGTCCGCCGCGCGTCGATCCCCGGCCGCCGACGCCCGTGATCGCGGCCGAGCCGGTGGCGCCTTCGCCCGCCACCTGACCGTCGTACTCGACGCCCGATGGGTTGGTGCCGAACACGAAGCCGTTCTGGTGGTCGTTGTAGGTGTCGAAGATGAACTGGATCGAGTCCGAGTCGGTCAGGTCCGCGTCGCGCTTGCTCTGCGTGTAGACGATGGCGCTCGGGTCCGAATCGAAGGCGATCACGCCGATGTAGAGATTCTGCGAGTCGAAGGCCAGCCGGACCTCGGTGCGTTCGGTGGCCGGCGCGCCCTCCCGGGGATCCTGCTGCACGAAGTCCCCATACGGCTCGACGCCGTTCCAGGCATCGTCGTCCACCAGGCCGTCCACCCGGGGCGCGGGGCCGGTGAGCCGGGTCGCGCGGAGCGCACGGACCGCGCCCGGGCCGGGCTGGGCCTGGGCGGCGAGAGCGAAGGCGAACACGGAGGCGAGGACGGGGGCGAGGACCAGCGCGCGGCGGCGATCGTTCAGGTGCGACATCTTCGGTAGGGCCCGTGCGGATGAGAGGGGAAGAGATCCGGAACGCTAGAGTGTAGCGCGTCACCCCGGACGCCGGGAGTTCCGGCGGGGCGGCCACCCGGTTCCCGCGGGGGCCGGCTCGTCCCTTCGGCGGATCTGAGCCCCGTGCCCGGGGCCCCGTCTCGGCCGCAGGCCAGTCCGGCGCGCCGCCCGCGGGCGGCCCGGGATCCGCCTCAGCCGTCGAGGAAGCGCTGCAGGAACATCAGGTCCAGCCAGCGGCCGAACTTGAAGCCCACCTGGCGGAAGTGCGCGACCTTTTCGAAGCCGAGCCGCTCGTGGAAGCGGCGGGACGCCTCGTTCTCGGCATCCACGCCGGCAATCATCACGTGCTTGCCCATCGCGGCGGCCCGCGCGATGAGCGGCCGCATCAGCGCGCCGCCGACGCCCCGGCCGCGGCAGTCCGCGCGCACGTGCACGGTGTGTTCGACGGTGAACCGGTAGCCCGGCCACTGCCGGAAGTCCCCGAAGCTGGCGAACCCGGCAATGCCGCGCGCGTCCTCGGCGACCAGCACGGGATAGCCGAGGGTCGTGCGCTGGCGGTACCAGGCCAGGTGCCCCTCGAGCGTCGCCGGCTCCTCGCGGTAGATGGCCGTCGAGGTCGCCATCACGTCGTTGTAGATCGCGAGGATGCCCGGGACGTCCTCCTCGCTCGCATCGCGGATGTCCATCGCCCTGGCCGCCTCCATCCGGAGTCGGAACGGTACCACGGGCGGCGCCCGGCCGTGCCCTCTAGAAGTCGAACAGCCGCGTGTACTTGACGATGAACGACCGGCCCACCGTGTCGTAGGAGGTCGTCTGGAGGTTGTCGCGCCGGTCGTTGTAGACGACGAACAGGCCGGTCCCCGAGCGGTTCAGCAGCGCGAGGCGCACGTTGGCCGAATACAGCCCGGACTGGCCGTTGTACTGGGCCAGGACCGAGAGGCTGGCCAGGGGGGTGAAGGCGTAGCTGGCCTTCACGGGCACCAGGTTGGTGACGAACGCGCCGGCCGGGAGCGAGATGTCCTGGCGCGTCCAGCCCACGCTCGTGGTCGTCCGGGCGTTCAGCCGGTAGTCGCTCGTGAACTCGATCGCGTTGAAGTCGCCGTCGTAGTACTTGCCGACGCGTACCCGGAAGGTGGCCGTCACCGGCGCGCTCGGGTTGTGGTTGTACTCGAAGGCGTTCTGCCACCAGGTGTACTTGCCGGGCGCGATCGCCACGCGCTTGCCGTCCTTGTTGAAGACCACGAACGGCGCGAGCGGCACGTCCTGGTTGCGATCCGTGAACCAGCCGAAGCGGCCGCCCTGCTGGGGCTGCACCTCGAGCGTATGGATGTGCATCGACGAGGTCTGGAGCTGGTTGTCCCGGCACGTCGGGTCGTTCGAATGGCCGCACCAGCTGTAATAGGCGTTGTAGGAGTAGTGCGGGGCGAAGCGCCGGATGAACTTGAGGCGCGGCGGCAGGTTCTTGGGCTGCGGCTGGTAGAAGACGCGGAATTCGGGGCGCCAGAACCCGGCCCGGGGCAGGAAGCCCACCTCGGGGTTGAAGTTGGCGTCCACCTGCGACATGCCGCCGGACACCTGCCACAGGTTGTTCGTGAAGTTGTAGAAGGCCCGGCTGGCGTAGCCGCTGCCCCGCACCCGGCGGTCGGGGGCGTCGACGGGCGAGTCGGTGCGGGCCACGAAGGCCGCGAAGCGCTGGTTGCGCGACAGCTGGATGTTCGCGTCGAGCCCGTAGGAGCGGTTCCACCCGGCAAACTGCGCGCGCGTCGTGTCGGTCAGGCCGGACACGTGCTTGCCGATGAAGACGGCGCCGTAGTTCGAGCGTCCCACTTCCTTCTGCAGGCGGACCACGCTGAAGTTCGTGTCGGGGGCCACCACACGCCCCGTGAAGTCCGCCTTGTCGTGCGTCTGGATGTCGAGCAGGCCCACGTTCCAGCCGCCGCCGAGTTTGCCGCTCAGGCGGCCCCCGCCCAGGATGTCGATGGGCGCGCCGCTGGACGACAGCCCGATCCGGCGCGTGAAGAACATGTCGATGGCCTGGGGCGCGCCGAACTGGAAGGTCGAGGCGTTCTCGAGGAAGAACGGGCGCTTCTCGGGGAAGAACTGGTCGAAGCGCGTCAGGTTCACCTGCTCGTCGTCGGCTTCCACCTGCGCGAAGTCGGTGTTCACGGTGAGATCGAGCGTCAGGCTGGGACGCACGCCCCACTTCAGCTCCCCGCCCACGTCGGCCGTGGTATCGACCTGCCGGGTGGCGCGGGTGAAGTCCTTGTTGCTCGAGCCGAGCACGTAGGGAATCACCTTGACGTCGCGCCGGGAGGCGAGCCGGAGCCCCGTGAGCTTGGCGGCCATCGACACCCGGTAGATGTCGAAGCCGCGCGGGATCGCCGACAGGAACGTCTGCTCGTTCTTGTGGCGGATGTTGCGCAGCACGTTGATGCCCCACGTGCGGTCGTCGCCGGTCGCGTAGCGCAGCGTCTTCAGCGGAATCGCCATCTCCGCTTCCCAGCCCCGCTCGGTGACGCTGGCCTTCACCGTCCAGTCGCCGTCCCAGTTCGGATTGAAGGCGCTGATGTTGCCCCGCTGCACGCCGCCGCCGCCCTGGCCCGGCGCCGCGATGCCGCTCGTCTGGCCCTCCTGGGCGACCTGGCCGTCGTACTCGATGCCGATCGGGTTGGTACCGAAGACGAACGCGTTCTGGCTGTCGTTGAAGGTGTCGAGCACCATGATCACCGAGTCGGTGTCGGTGAGCGACGAGTCGCGCTTCGCCTGCGACACGATGATCTTGGACGGGTCGCGATCGAGGCACACGAACGACACGTACACGTGCGTCTTGCTGAACAGCACGCGCACCTCGGTGTCCTCGGTGGCGGGCTCGCCCTGGGCCGGGTCCTGCTGGATGAACTGCGCGAACGGCGTCACTGTCTGCCAGACGGCCTCGGTGACCTTGCCGTCGATCGTCGGGGGGGCCGCGTCGTCCGGCAGGACGCCGGCCCGGGCGGTGCGACGGACCGGCGGTGGGGCTTGAGCGAAGAGCGCTGCGGGGGAGAGGAGCGCGAGGATGAGCAGGGCGGTCAGCGACGTGCCGGCACCGGCACGTCGCTCAGAACACGAAAGCGCACAGGACATGCAGCCTGCAAGCGTAGCGCACAAGCCCAGCCGTATTGCCGCGGCAGAGGCAATTTGTCGCGGGCAGTTGGTGACATCAGAAGACACCACGGCGCCTGCCGGGCACGGCCGGGCCGGCCCGGCAGGCGGCTACTGCCTGGCGACGGCTGGGTTCACATACGGCTTGAGGACGCGATCCGGGTCGGGCCGCACGCTCAGGTAGTCCACGAAGTCGGGAATGTCGGCCCAGCCATGCGGCACGCCCGCCGGGATGATGACGATGTCGCCCACCTTCACGTCGCGCTTCACCACGCCGGGGCCGCCGATTCGTCCGCTGCAGGACGGGCCGTTCAGGGTCGTGGTGACGGCGCTGTCGGGCGCCGACATGCGGCCGTTGACGATCGTGCCGCCCGTGATCATGGTGCCGCCGCCGCCGACGATGATGTAGGTCTCGGTCTGGTGCACGTGCGCGATGCCGGTCCCGGCGGTGTCGGTCGGCGTCGCCACCTGCTGGCCGCAGGACGGCTGCTGCGCCGCGGCGGCCACGGCCGCCGGCGCCGGCGCGGAGGCCCCCGGGGCCCGGCGCGTGGTCCCGCGGTGCACGATGCCGACCTGCTCGTTCAGCTTGCCGATGTCGACGCTGACGATCTGGCGGTCCACGCCGGGCAGGGCGTTCACGTTCTTCACGTCGGCATCGGTGATGTAGGTCGCGGCCTTCGGGCCCATGTTCTCCACCTGGGCCCAGGCAGTCTGGCTGCCCGCGGCGAGCGCGAGCAGCACGGCAGGTAACGTCGTGCGCATCGGGTGTCCCTCCGGCCCGGGATGGTAGCCGGTTTCGGGCCGGCCCCGGGGACAGGCCGCCGCCGTCACATCGTCCGCGGGGGCACCGGCAGATCGAGCAGGAACGGCGTGGCGCGCAGTTCGCGGCTGAGGCGCGCGTAGCGCGTCCGCCAGGGTTCGAACTGCTGACTCATCGTGTGGAGGAGCATGGCCCGCTTCGTCGAGGGTTCGAGCCGGGCGGCGCGGTGGAAGAACCCCGCGCCGAGCCGCCCGTACCAGGCCACGTTGTGGCGGCGCCGCATCTGGTCCTCGAAGAAGCCGGCCATGAGCAGGCAATGGGTGCCGGCCGTCTCCATGAGCCGCGGGTCGGCCGCGGACGTGGTGTCGGCCACGAAGTGGTCGAACACGCTGCCGAGCGCGGCCGGGGTCGGGAAGTCGGCCTCGGCGGCCGTGGACACCTGCGCGTAGTGCGCGAGCACGCTCGCGTTGTAGAGCAGTTCCTGTCGGTCCACCGACGCCTCCGACACGTCCTTCAGGCCGACGAAGAAGAACTCGAGCGTGCGACGGTGATCAACGGCGAGCAGGTCGCTGAGCGGCCCCATGGCAACACCCTCCGGCGGTCGGCGTCCGATCCCCCCGTGGAGAGACCACCGGCCGTTGCCAATCCGGAGGGAGCAACGCGCGTGCCATGCGCCGTCGTCCAGAATCGCGGGACGCCGCGCCGCTCGCGCCGGCGCCACCGCCGCGCGGTGTCACCCGGTGAGTCACGGCTGACAGCCTGCGGCGACGGCAGCCCGTCGGTGTAGGCTCTTAGGGCCCAGGAGGCCCCATGACGTCTCGTGCCCTCGCCCTCGTGCCCGCCGTGCTCCTGCTCGGCCTGACCGCCCTGGCGCAACGCCCGGCCAACGCACCGGCGACCGCGCCCGGCGGCACCCCGCCCGACACCGTGTTCCTCGAAGAGCTCACCTGGGCCGAGACGCGCGACCTCGTCAAGGGCGGATGGACCAACGTCATCATCGGCACCGCGGGCACCGAGCAGAAGGGCCCGCACATGGTCGATGGCGAGCACAAGTTCGTCATGACCTACTCGGCCGAGCGCATCGCGCGCGCCATGGGCAAGACGCTGGTGGCCCCGATCGTCACCTACGTGCCCGAGGGGAGCTGGGAGTCGCGCGGCGGCCACATGGGCAAGCCCGGCACGATCACGCTGCCCGAAGAGCGCTTCGTCGATCTCCTGGTGAACGCCGGCCGCAGCCTGAAGGCCGGCGGCTTCACGAAGATCTGGTTCATCGGCGAGTCGGGCGGCAACCGGACCGGGATGCGGACGGCGGCCGAGAAGCTCAACGCGCTCTGGGGCGGCAGCGCCATGGCCTACTGGGTGGACGACTACTACACCCGGGCCCATCGCGATCAGGAGGTCTGGGCCGCCAAGTTCCTGGGCGTGCCCGAGAACCAGGTGGGCAACCACGCCAACATCCTGGACACGTCCGAGCTGCTGTTCGTGGCGCCCCAGCACATCCGCACCGATCGCCTCACCGGGAACGACTACGAGAACAACGGCGTGAGCGGCAACAACCAGTCGAAGGCGTCGCCCGAGGTGGGCCGGTCGCTGCTCCAGATCAAGTTCGACCTGGCGATGGCCCAGATCGGGCGGATGCAGAGCGGGGCCGAGGGGCCCGTGCCCGCCGCGCCGGGTGGGCCCGGCGGCAATGGCCCGCGTCCAGGCGCCGGACGGCCGGGGGCCGGCGGTCCGGGCCGGATGGCCGCGGCTGCGGGACCGGGGCGTCCCACCATGGAGACGGCGCCCGCGTCGAAGACGCCGACCCATCCGCCCGACACGCTCTTCATCGACGAGCTCACGTGGGAGGAGACCCGCGACCTGATGAAGGCCGGGAAGACGACCGTGATCGTGCCCACCGGCGGGACCGAGAAGAACGGGTACCACATGGTGCTCGGCAAGCACAATTACGTCGTCACCTACGGGGCCAACCTGATGGCGCGGACGCTGGGCAACGCGCTCATCGCGCCCACGCTCCAGTACGTCCCGGAAGGCGATCCGGACCGCCAGAACCCGGGCGCCATCTCGGTGCCGTCCCCGGCTTACGACGCCATCCTCGACGCCGCGGCCCGCAGCCTGCAGGCCCACGGGTTCACCGAGATCCTCTTCATCGGCGACAGCGGGCCCAACCAGGCCGGCATGACCGCGGTGGCCAAGGCCCTCAACGCGGAGTGGAAGGACGCCGGCACGCGCGTCTTCGCCCTCACCGACTACTACGAGCGGTCGCGCGAGCACTACCGGGCCTGGCTCGAGGCCGCCTACGGCTATCCGGACGCGACCGTCGGCGCGCACGCCGGCATCAGCGACACCTCGCAGATGCTGTTCATCCATCCCGGCGGCATCCGCACCGACCGGATCCAGCCCTGGGGCGGACCAGCCGACTCCGGCGTGTCCGGCGACCCGGCCCTGGCCACCGCCGAAATCGGGCGGATGGGCATCCTGTTCAAGGTGAACGCGGGCCTGAACCAGTACAAGCTCATGAAGAACCCGCCCCGTCAGGGCGGGCGTCCGGGCGCACGGTAACGGCTGCCCGGAGCGCCGGCGGACCCCGCCCGTCCGTTGCCCGGACGCCGGATCTGTTGTCTCTGAATGTCATTCCGGCGCCGGGCCTTCGCCCGAGGGCCGTCCCGGCGATATGATGACGCCACTATCCGGGTGAGTCGCCCCCGGATCGCTGACCACGTTCGTCTTATCCACCTGGAGCACCTATGAAGCGTGTTGTTCTTCGCATCGCGCCGGCGGCCGTACTCGTGGCCACGATCGCGGTGCTGATGCCGCGGGTCTCGGGCCAGTCCGCCGGCCAGCCGAGCACCAAGAACGGCGAGTGGCCGATGTACACCGCCGACCATCGCGGCACCAAGTACTCGCCTCTCGATCAGATCAACGCCTCGAACTTCAGCAAGCTCGAAGTGGCGTGGCGGTTCAAGACCGACAACCTCGGGCCGCGTCCCGAGACCAAACTCGAGTCCACGCCGATCATGGTGAAGGGCATGCTCTACGCCACGGCCGGCACGCGGCGTGCCGTCGTCGCGCTCGAGCCGCGCACCGGCGAGATGAAGTGGATGTACGCCCTCGACGAGGGCGAGCGCGCCACCCGCTGGGCGCCCCGCCAGCTCTCGGGCCGCGGCCTGGGCTACTGGACCGACGGCCGTGGCGACGACCGCGTGGTCTACGTGACCACCGGCTACCGCCTGGTGTCGCTGAACGCGAAGACCGGCGTGCCGGTGCCGTCGTTCGGCACCAACGGCATCGTGGACCTCAAGCAGGGCGTGGTCATCGGCAAGGACAAGCAGATCGACCTCGAGAAGGGCGAGATCGGCATCCACTCCACGCCGCTCATCATCGGCGACACGATCATCGTCGGCTCGGCGATGTTCGAGGGCCTCGGCTACACCTACGCCACCAACTCCAAGGGCGTCATCCGCGCCTACGACGCCCGCACGGGTAAGCAGATCTGGCGCTTCAACACGATCCCGTATCCCGGCGAGCCCGGCAACGAGACGTGGGAGAACGGATCGTGGGAGTGGTCGGGCAACGTGGGCGTCTGGACCGAGATGACGGTCGACCCCGAGCTCGGCACGGTGTACCTCCCTGTCGAGACGCCGACCATCGACGAGTACGGCGGCAACCGGCCGGGTGACAACCTGTATGCCGAGAGCCTCGTGGCCGTGGACCTCCGGACGGGCCGCAAGAAGTGGCACTTCCAGTTCGTGCACCACCCGCTGTGGGACCACGACCTGCCGTGCTGGCCGCTGCTGATGGACGTGACGATCGACGGCAAGCCCCGCAAGATCGTCGCGGTGCCCACCAAGCAGGGCTGGGTCTACACGTTCGACCGGATCACCGGTCAGCCCATCTGGCCGATTCCCGAGCAGGCCGTGCCGCAGACCGACATGCCCGGCGAGAAGACGGCCAAGACGCAGCCGTTCCCGTCGAAGCCGCCGGCCTTCGCGCGCACCTACGTCTCGAAGGACGACATCATCGACTTCACGCCGCAGCTCCACGAGCAGGCGCTGAAGAACCTCGCGAAGTTCCGCTGGGAGCAGTCGCCGTTCGTGCCGCCGGTCGGCCCGAACTCCGACAAGCTCGGCAGCATCAACATCGCCAACACCACCGGCGGCGTGAACTGGCCGGGCTCCGGCTTCGACCCCGAGACGGGCATCATCTACACCCACGCCCACAACTCGGCGGTCACCGTCGGCAAGTACGAGGAAGAGGAGTTCGAGAAGATCAACCCCGAGAACTTCTCGGCGTCCAAGCCGCGCCTGCCGCGGTGGGAGGCCGACCCGAACTACGGCGCGCCGCGTCCGGCCGCCCGTGGCGGCGGGCCGGCCGTCGCCTTCCCCGGCAACAGCGGCCGCCGCGCGCTCGGCGAAGGCCTCGACGGCCTGCCGATCGTGAAGCCGCCCTACGGCGTCATGGTCGCCATCGACATGAACAAGGGCGACATCAAGTGGCGCGTGCCCCACGGTGACACGCCGGATGCGGTCCGCAACCACCCGCAGCTCAAGGGCATGGACATCCCGAAGACCGGCCAGCCCGGGAACGTCGGCGTGCTCATCACCAAGACGCTGGTCATCGCCGGCGATCCGCAGTTCACGTCGCCTCCCGGCAAGGAGCGCGGCGCGTCGCTGCACGCCTACAACAAGGAGACGGGCGCGGAGGTCGGCGAAATCCGGCTGCCGGCGCCGATCCTCGGCCACCCGATGACGTACTCGATCGGCGGCAAGCAGTACATCGTCGTCGGCGTGAGCGGCGGCAACTACCGCGGCGAGTTCATCGCGCTCGCGCTTCCCGAGTAGGGAAGCGCTCACGCGTCCCGAGCAGGGAGGCGATAGCGCTCCGGCCGAGTGCCGGCGCGCAGGATGTCAACGTGAAGGGCGGGGCCCACGGCTCCGCCCTTCGTGTTTTCGGGGCATTCAGGCCCCGCGGCCCGTCTCGTGGGACGGACGGTGGGATTGGCGTGCCGGTTGCACGGCGTCCCGTCGCTCGCCCTCGTGATGCCGTTCCCGTCCGTCATCGTGTGCGCCAGGCCGCGCAGCCGGGTGCAGGTGTGCGCCGCCGCCACGTCCGTGGTGCGCGCGCGCGCCGGACAATTCACGCGCCGGCCTGACCGGCCGTGTCACTGGATGGCCGTGCTCGGCGCTGTGCTCGTCCTGGCCCTGCCGGCCGGCGTCCGCGCGGAGGATGCCGACCCCCGGCCGTCCGAACGGGGCCTCCCGGCCGTCACGGTCGTGCCGTCGGCGTCGCTGGGCGCCCCCCAGCTCTTCGCGGCGTCGGTGTCGGGCGCGCGCCTCCATGTCGCGACCCTGGCCGGCGTGAACGTGTTCGACGGCGCGCACTGGGAGCTGGCGCCCTCGTCCCGTGCCATCTACGCCGTGGCGGCGTCGAAGCTGGGCCGCGTCGTCGCGGGCGGGCCGGACGCCCTGATGGAACTGCGGGTGGCCGCCGAGGGTCGCCGGACGCTCGTGTCGCTCCTCGACGCCCTCCCGGACGCCGACCGGGCCATCGGCGACGTCCGCTCGATCGTCGTCTTCGACGAGATGTTCCTGGTGGTGACCGACCGCATGCTGCTGCACCTGCAGGGCGCGCGGCTGCGGGTGGCCGCCCGCTGGTCCTCCGACCCGGCCCGCCGCGGCTTTGCCAGCCGCGGCGCGCTGTATGTCACCTCCCACCGCGGCCTGGAGGCGTTCACGCCCGACGGCGAGCCGCACGCCGACGACCTGCCGGCGAGGGTGGCCGCCCTTGGGCCGGTCTCGGTCGTCGCCGACGGCCCAACGGACAGCCAGCTCGTGGCCGTGCCCGGACGCGGGCTCTTCCTGGTGGGGGCGGGGGCGCCTCGCAGCGTCGCCGGCGGCGCCATGGGACCGCTCGGCACCGGCGTGACCGACATCCGGACGCTGCAGAGCGGCGCCGTGGCCGCGGCGACCGACCGGAACGGGGTGGTGCTGCTGAGCGCCACGCTCGGCGTCGACCGCGTCCTCGGACGGGCCGAAGGCCTGCCGGCCCCGCAGGTCGAGGCGATGGTGGAGGACGCCGAGGGCGGGCTGTGGGTGGTCGGCACGTCGCAGCTCGCCCGCGTGGACCTGCGCGGGCCGCTCTCGCTCATCGACACGCGCCTCGGACTCGAGGGCTCGGTCCACGGCGTCGTGCGCCACGGTGGACGCCTGCACGTCCTGACGAGCGCCGGGCTCTTCGTCGCCGCCGACACCGCGGGGGCGCCGCGCATGACGCCGGTGCCGGGCGTGCCCGGCCGGGCGTGGGACGCCGTGGACGTGGATGGGACGCTGGTCGTCGCCACCGCGGCAGGGATGTTCGAGGTGGCGGCGCCGCGCGCGCGGCTCGTGCCCGGCACGGCGCGCCTCTCGGCGTACATGCTGGCGCGTCGCGCCGACCGCCCCGACGAACTCCTGGTGGGCACGCGCACCGGGCTCTCGGTGCTGACGCGCGCCGGGGGCGGCGGATGGCGCTACGACCGGGACGTGCCCGGAGCGCCCCGCTACACGCGCTCGCTCGTCCAGCGTCCGGGCGGGACCGTCTACGTGGGCAGCGTCTTCGACGGCGTGGTCCGCCTGTCCCTGAACGACCCGACCGGCGCGCCGACGCGCTACGGCGGCGGCGAAGTGAGTGTCCAGGACGTGCAGGGCGAGCTGCTGGTCCTCCACGCCAACCCGGCCGCCCTTTCGGTGCTCGACGAATCGCAGGGCCTGCTGCGGCCGGCGCCCGGCGCCCGCGCCGTGACCGACGGCGCCGTCGACTTCGCCGTCGACCGCCAAGGCGCGTTGTGGACGACCGGCCGCGGCGTGGAGCGCTTCCCGCGCGGCGAGACGACGCCGCGCACGATGCTGGGGCGCAGCCTCAGCATCCAGGGTATCGACGTCGAGCCCGACGGCGTCGTCTGGCTGGGCGGCGCCCACGGCCTGTGGCGCTTCACCGACGAGGCCGTCGCCGGCGCTCCGGTCCGCCGCCCGCCGACGATCGAGCGCGTCTACGTGAACGGGCAGGCGACGTCGCCGGCGCGCGCCGACGGCGGGCCCCTGGCGCTGCCCTTCGGCATCGAGCGGCTGAGGCTCGAGTTCTCGCCGAACACGTTCTCGGCCGACGCCGGGCTGGAGTTCCGGCTGGAGCCGATCGACGCCGGGTGGAGCCCCGAACGCCGGGGCCCCAGCGCCGAGTACACCTCGCTGCCGGAAGGCGAGTACCAGCTGCACGTCCGCCCCTCCGAGAACGCCGCCGACGCCGGCACGACGTGGCGCTTCACGGTGCAGCCGCCCTGGTACCGCTCCCCCCTCGTTCGGGCCCTGCAGCTCGCCGTGGTGGTCGTGGGCGTGCTGGTCGTGGGACACCTGCGGACCGACCGTCTCCGCCGCCGTTCGCGCGAGCTGGAGCACGCCGTGGCCGTCCAGACGGCCGCTCTGCAGGAGGCGAACCGCCGGCTGGCCGAGATCGCGAGCCGGGACGAGCTGACCGGCCTCTTCAACCGCCGCCACTTCGAGGCCGCGCTGGGGCAGGAGTGGGCGCGGGCCCACCGCCTGCGCCGGCCGATCGCGCTCGTGATGGCCGACCTCGATCACTTCAAGGGCCTCAACGACACCCAGGGGCACGTGGCCGGCGACGTGGCGCTCCGGGCCGTCGGCGGCGTGATCGCCAGCTGTGCCCGGCGCCCCGGCGACGTGGCCGCCCGCTTCGGCGGGGAGGAGTTCGTCGTCCTGCTGCCGGGGGCCCAGGACGACTACGTCCACGCGCTGGCCGAGGAGATCCGGGCGGCCGTGGAGGCGCTGAACCTGCCGCACCCGGCCGCGCCGGCCCAGCGCGTCACCGTCAGCGTGGGCGTGGCCTCGGTGACGGCCCCGACCACGCTCGAGCCCGACCTGGTGGCGGCGGCCGACCGGGCGCTCTACCGCGCGAAGGCCGGCGGCCGCAACGCCGTGGCCGCCTGACGGCCCCGCCCCGGCCGCGGTGCACGCGGCGCTAGGTGGAGCCCCACCGGATCAGGCATCATGTCGCGGCATCACACCGCTCATGAAACGCCTGACCCACCATCTCTACTTCTGGGTGCTCGTCGCCATCCTCACCGGCGGCACCATCGGCGCCATCTCGCCCTCCACCGGCGTGGCCCTCAAGCCCCTCGGCGACGGCTTCATCGCCCTCGTCAAGATGCTCATCAGCCCCATCATCTTCTGCACGGTCGTCCTCGGCATCGCGGGGGCGGGCGACATGAAGAAGGTGGGCCGCGTGGGCGGCAAGGCGCTCGTGTACTTCGAGGTCGTGTCCACCTTCGCGCTGATGATCGGCATCACCATCGCCAACATCGTGCGGCCGGGCGCCGGCTTCAACGCCGATCCGGCGTCGCTCAACGCGGCGGAAGTCGCCGCCTATGCCAAGACCGCCGCCGCGCAGAGCACGACCGAGTTCCTGCTGCACGTGATCCCGCGCACGTTCTTCGACGCCTTCGCCGGCTCCGGCGACCTCCTGCAGGTGCTGCTCGTCGCCGTGCTGTTCGGCTACGCCATGACGCACATGGGGCGGGAGGGCAACATCGTCCACCAGGTGATCGAGACCAGCTCCCACGTGTTCTTCCGGATGATGAACACGATCATGAAGGCGGCGCCGCTCGGCGCCGGCGGCGCGATGGCGTTCACCATCGGACGCTACGGCGTCGACGCGCTGAGGCCGCTGGCGGCCCTGATGGGCAGCTTCTACCTGACGTGCCTGCTCTTCGTCTTCATCGTGCTCGGCACGATCGCCCGCTGGACGGGGTTCAGCATCCTGCGCTTCATCGGCTACATCAAGGACGAGCTGCTCACGGTGCTTGGCACTTCCTCGTCGGAGTCGGCGCTCGTGCCGCTCATGGAGAAGCTCGAGCGGCTGGGCTGCCCCAAGGCCGTCGTGGGGCTCGTGGTCCCGTCCGGCTACTCCTTCAATCTCGACGGCACGAACATCTACCTGACGATGGCGTCGCTCTTCGTGGCGCAGGCGCTCAACATCGACCTCACGCTGCGCCAGCAGCTCACCATCCTGGCCGTGGCGATGCTGACCTCCAAGGGCGCGTCCGGCGTCACCGGCGCCGGCTTCATCACGCTGGCCGCCACCCTCGCCGTCGTGCCCACGATTCCCGTCGCCGGGCTGGCGCTCATCCTCGGCATCGACCGCTTCATGTCGGAGGCGCGGTCGCTGACCAACTTCGTGGGGAACGGCGTGGCCGCCATCGTGGTGGCGCGCTGGGAGAACGAACTGGACATGGTCGCGCTGAAGCGCGAGCTGGGCGGGTAGGCGGGCGGGCGCGGGACGGGGCCGGGAGGGCGGTGCGCCGCCGGCCCAGGACGGGCCGGCCGCGGCGTGAGGGCGGACGATGGCGCGGACCGCGTCCGCGCCAGCACCGCGGTCGTGACGGTTAGGAGCCGGGGATCATCAGGTGCGCGCCCTGCGTGCCCGCGCCCATGATCCACACGCCGCCCATCTTGTTGTTGTCGGGAATGCCCGTCGACGCCGTGGTGGCGCCCGGCACGGCCACCGTCATGTGGGCGCGGGCCGTCTCCTGATCCTTGCCGGCGAAGTTCCACCACACCGACCCGTACTCGGCCTTCTCGCGCGTGCCGTTCTTCTCGGCCTCGGCCACCATCGCCTGGCGCTTGGCGCGGTCGGGCTCCATCTCGAACTTGTGGTTCTGGGCGACCCGCTTCAGGTTCTCGATGCTCGTGCACTGCACCGAGAACGGCTGCTCGCTGGGCATGCCCGACTGGTCGTAGCACACGATGCGGTTCGTGCCCTGCCGGAGCGTGTCGTAGGTGCCGTCGTCCTTCCACTTGACGACGGTGGCGCCTTCGCGGGCGGGGCGCGGCGCCGCCAGCAGCGCCTTCTCGATCTCGGCGGACTGGGCGAAAGCGCTCGACGCGACCGCGAGGGCGCCGAGAGCGATGAGGATGTGACGTGTCATGTGGGGTGACCTCCGATTCCCGTGGTGGACGGTGCCCGCGGCGCGCGCGAGCGTCTTGGCAGCATACCCCTAACCCCCGCCTCGATCGGCCCCGGTGTTGCGGGTGCCCCTGGCGCCCGCCGTCAGGGCGCCAGGGCGAGGGCCCGGGCCAGCCCCTCGCGGGCGGCCTCGGACCCGGCGTCGAGCCAGAGGGCCTCGGCGAACCGCGAGGCGGCCTCGTCCGGGCGGCCGCCGGCGAGGGCCAGCAGGCCGAGGTTCGCGTAGGCGCTGCTGTCGTGGGCGTCGAAGGCCAGGGACCGCTCGAACAACTGGCGGGCCTCGTCGGGCCGGTCGAGCCGCGTCGCGGCCGCGCCCGCCAGGTCGTACACGGGGGCGAACGCGGGGTCGAGCGCCATGGCGCGGCGCGCGTGCGCGAGGGCGTCCGCCGCGTCGCCGGCGAGGAAGGCCTGCACCGCCTGGTAGAACGCCGTGGCCGGCCGGTCCGGAAACGCCCGCACCAGGTCGTCCACCGAGGCCGCCAGCGCGGCCGTGTCGCCGGCGTCCGCGGCGAGGGCGGCCACCTGCTCGCGGCCCTCCGGCCGGGACGGGTCGAGCGCGACGGCCTCCCGGGCGGCGCCCAGCGCCTCGGCTGCCGCGCCGCCCGCCGCGAACAGCTTCGATCGGGCCACGAGGCGCGCCACCGAGGCGGGGCGCCCGGCGGCGGCGTCCAGCGCGGCGCGCGCCTCGTCGGTACGCTTCAAGAGCACCGCCGACCGGACGAGGCCGTCGAGCGCGCCGGGGTCGTCCGGGTCCAGGGTCAGCGCCCGCACGAAGTCGTCGAGCGCCCGGTTGTGGGCGTCGACGCGCGCGAACATCGCCCCCCGATCGCGCCAGTCGGCGGCGCTCGCCGCGGCGACCCGCACGCGCACCGTCGGCAGGCTCAGGGCGTCGCCCGCCAGCGCGCGGAGCGTCGCCCCATTGGTGGCGCCGGTCTGCCGGTGGATCTCGCGCGGCGCCGAGAACTCGAGCGCCATCCGGTCGTCGTCGAGCGGCGCGTGCCCGGCCGCGTAGGCGGCGAGCTCGGTCGGCCCGGCCACGGCCAGCGAGAGGACCGCGAACGGCGTCCGGGCGCCGTAGCGCGCCAGGTCCTCGGCCACGCCCGCCCGCGTCCACGACGCCTCGATCTGCGCCAGCCCGCCCGCCGCGGCGCCCACGAACAGCACGTCGTGTTCGCCGACGAGCCAGGCGGTCGCGCCCGGGAACGTCGAGAGGAAGGTGGCGGCGATGGCCCGCAGGTCCCCGTCCGCGATGTTGTAGGCGTTGGCCCACTGGCAGAACACGCCGCCGGGCGTCAGCCGCGCCCGGGCTTCCTCGAAGTACTCACGCGTGAAGAGCGCCGCCACGCCCGCGATCCAGGGGTTCGACGGCTCCGACACGATGACGTCGTACTGCCGGCGCGACAGGCGCAGGTGCGTCCGGCCGTCGCCGACGACGAGCCGGGTGCGTGGATCGGCGAGCGCGCGCCGGTTCTCGGCCTCGAAGAAGCGCGAGGCCTCCACCACCTCCGGCGACAGCTCGACGACGTCCACCCGCGAGATCGGATGCGCGAGCGCCGCGCCCACGGTGACGCCGCTGCCGAGGCCGATGACGGCCACGTCGCGAGGCGCCGGGTGGAGCAGGAGCGGCAGGTGGGCCACGAGCGCCTGGGTCAGCATGTCGCCGCGGTTCGACGCGTCGGTCTTGCCGTCCACGGTGAGCGTGGTCGTGCCGGTGAGGGTCTTCACCGCCACCGTCGCGGCGGCGCCGTCGGCGTAGTAGCGCAGCGTGCCGGCCTCGAGCATGGCGCCCACGTCCACGCCGGCCGGGATGAACGGGGCATACAGGTAGGCCCCGCTGGCCATGAGCGCGCGGTTCCACGGCGGCGTGAGCGCGATCACGGCGACGGCCGCCGCCGCGGCCGTGCCGACCAGCGTGCGCCACGTGGCCGACAGCCCGCCGGCCGCCGCCACCGCGAGGGCGGCCAGCAGGAGGCACCCGCTCGCGATCTGCAGCGTGGCCTGGAGGCCCACGAGCGGGATGGCGAGGAAGCCTGCGGCGAGCGACCCGGCGACGGCGCCGGCCGTGTTGGCCGCGTAGACGAGGCCGAAGCGGCCGGAGGCATCGCCGCGCGAG
>JBFWXO010000003.1:0-246764 GCA_050187355.1 Vicinamibacterales bacterium | reverse complement strand
GAGGTGACGGTGGCGGCGTGCGACGTGCTAAACGAGGCCGCGCTGGCGGCCGTGGTCCGCGACGTCCGGCCCGAGGTGACGTTCAACCTCGTGGGCTACGGCGTGGATCGCCGGGAGACCGATGCCGACCGCGCCCACGCGATCAACGTCGACCTGGTGCGGCGTCTGCTCCCGCTCGTGACGGCGCACGGCCGCGCGACCGACTGGCCCGGGCTGCACCTGGTGCACACGGGCTCGGCGCTCGAATACGGCGCGGTGGGCGGGCACCTGTCCGAAGACGCCGTCGTGAATCCCACGACCGTCTACGGCCAGACGAAGCTGGCCGCCACGCAGGCCGTGGCCGAGTCGGCGGAGGCCGGGCGCCTGAAGGCCGTGACTGCGCGCCTTTTCACGGTGTACGGTCCCGGCGAACACCAGGGTCGGCTGCTGCCGTCGATTCTGGCTGCTCGATCCCTGACGTCGCCAGTGCCGATGACAAATGGTCTGCAGCAGCGAGACTTTACCTATGTCGGAGACGTCGCCGCGGGGCTGATCCGAGCCGCCCTCCAGCCCTCGGCGCCCTGGACGATCGTGAACCTGGCCACCGGGCGCCTCCACACCGTGCGCGCGTTCGTGACCGAGGCGGAGCAGGCGCTCGGCCTGCCGCCCGGACGGTTCCTCTTCGGTGCGCTGCCCACGCGGCCCGAGGAGATGGCGCACGCGGAGGTCACCGTGGCGCGGGCGCGCCAGTGGCTCGGCTGGGTGCCTGGCACCGGCATTGCGGAAGGCGTCCGCGCCACTGACGCGTTCCTGTCGTCCTTGCCGAACGGGGACGAGCCGTAGTCAACTGGCCCCAGACTTGCTAAACGGAGACGCCCGAGGGAACCCATGCGCTTCAAATACACCGACCTCATTGCCTCTGCCGACACCTTGGAGGCGGCAGCCAGGGAATACGAGGAGCGCGGGTACTTCCTGGTGGAAGGCGTGCGCGACGCCGTCACCCGGCATTACCGGCCGCTCGTGGCGGAGCGGCTGCAGGTGACGGGCTCGCAGCTGGACGCCCTGCTCGATGCCAACAGCCCGCCGACCATCCTGCCCATCGAGACGCGCCAGCGCCTGTCCCGCATCGAGACCACCCCGGACCTGGCGCGCGCGCTCCTGTCGAACCTGGAACCGGTGCTCCTGCGCCTCATCGGCGGCCTGCTGCACATCAGCTCGAACTTCCACGGCCAGTTCAAGGGCGGCGACGTCAAGCCCGTGGACCACGGCGGCTACGATCCGAACGCGCAATACCTGGAAGTGCAGGGCCAGTACCTGATCCACCAGGACTTCGCGGGCGCCGCTCTGCCGACCAGCCCGTGCGGCGTCACGCTGTGGACGCCCCTCAACTCCTGCCCGGACTGGAACCTGCGCCTCTACCCCGGCACGCACCGCTTCGGCCTGCTCTGCCACGAGTGGATGAAGCTCGAGGACCCGCGGCTGGCCGCCTTCGGCGTGACGCCCGTGGACGTGGTGGCCGAAGAGGGCACCTGCGTGATCTTCAACTCGCTGCTGCTGCACTCCAGCAGCAACCCCGGGCCGCACCGCCGCGTGAGCTGCGACCTGCGCTTCTTCCCGCTGACGGCCTTCCTGCCCTCGGACGTGCGGCTGCTCGGCGCCGACCCGCTCGCCACGCTGCGCGCGGGCCTCGCCCGCCACGACGGGCCGACCCTGAAGGCCCCGCACCTCGAAGCGGCCGCGTTCCTGGGCCTCCGCACCGAGCCCACGCCGTGCCCGCCGCACTCCATTCTGAACTGGGCGAACTACGTCACCGTGCTCCTGAACGGGACGCCCGGCGACGCGTTGCCGCACCTCGCCAGGTTCGTCAACGTGGAGCAGGGCATCGATGCCGGCGTGGAGACCTACGCGAAGTTCCACGACCGCGAGCGCCACCGGGAGACGCTGGCCAACCTGCTGGCGGTGCTCCAGGCCCGCACGCCGACGGCTCCGGAGGTGGCGTCGCTGGCCCGGCGGCTCGCGGCGTGAGGCCGTGAGCGGCCTTGCGCCCCGATGACGCTTTCCCTGCAGACCCCCTGACCATGCCGAACGAGCCTCACCTGTCGCTCATCATGCCCTGCTACAACGAGGAGGAGTCGATCCCGTACTCCGTACCTCGCCTGATCCGGGCCTTCGAGCGCGAGCACTACCGCCTGCAGCTCATCACCGTGGACAACGGGTCGCGCGACCGCACGTGGGAGCTCATCCAGCAGTTCAAGCGGGAGCACCCGGACGTCATCACGCCCGTGCAGGTGGCCACCAACATCGGGTTCGGCAACGGCATCCTCTCGGGCATCTCCTCGGCGGTCGCGCCGTGGGTCGGCACCGTGGCGGCGGACGGCCAGGTGGATCCGGAAGACCTCGTGCGGTTGTTCGAGGCCGCCACCGCGACCGACGGGATGATCGTGGCCAAGGTGCGCCGCCGGTTCCGGATGGACGGCTTCATCCGGAAGATCATCTCGGTGGCCTACAACGGCTTCGTGTGGACGCTGTGGCCGCGCCTGGGCTCGCTCGACGTGAACGGCCAGCCGCGCCTCATGCGGCGCGAGGTCCTCCTCGCCATGCGGCTGTCGTCCACGAACTGGCTCCTCGATCCCGAGATGCTCGTGAAGGCCCACTATCTCGGCGTGCGCGTGCTCGAGCTGAACGTGTTCGCCCGGATGCGCGGCAACGGGCTGTCGCACGTGCGGATGTCCACCTGCTGGGAGTTCTTCACGCACCTCATCCGGATGCGCTTCTCGAACGAGCTCTCCGAGTGGCGGAAGAGCGCCGTGCCGCCCGTCATCGCCCCGGTGCCCCGGGCGCAGGCGCCCCACACGCAGGCGTCCTGATCGCCCGGTCCGGCCGCCCCTGGGGGCGGAACCCCGCCGGGCCGATATCCCGGCTGGTGCCGTCCGACCCTGCTCCGCCGCCCGTCCGCCTGTTCGGGGCCTGGCCTCGCCGTGTCACCCGGCCCCTGTCGTACCTGGTGCTGGCCGGCTGGGCGGCATCCATGGGGATCCTGCTGCACCGCGCCTATCTTCAGGCGGCCCCCGTCAGCCTGGCGGCCGATCTTGCGCGGTACGGCACGGAGGCGGAGTGGCGGGGCGTCTACTATCGGGGCGAAAAGGTCGGCTTCACGGTCGGGCAGGTCGTCCCCGCCGGCGACGGCTTCGAACTGCACGAGGACGGCCGCCTCCAGATGTCCCTCCTGGGCGCCACGACGCCCGCCGTCATCACGACCACGGCGCGCGTGGATCGGGCCTTCGCCCTCCGGTCGTTCGACTTCTCCCTCGACCCCGGCACCGGGCCGCTGGCCATCCGCGGCCAGGTGGACGGCCTCACGCTCACGCTGGAGATCGGCAGCGGGGCCGGCGTCCGCACGGAGCGCCGGCACCTGGCCGAGCCACCGGCGCTCATGCTGAACGTGGCGCGGCGGCTGGCCGGGGCCGGGCTGGCCGCGGGGACCGTCCACCGCGTGCTGGTGTTCGATCCGGCCACGCTCTCGAACCAGCCCGTGACCCTCCGCGTTCACGACCGCGAGGTCGTGGTGAACGGCGGCCGTCCCATTCCGGCCTTCAAGGTGGACCTGGAGTACGCGGGGCTGACCACCACGGCGTGGATCACCGACACGGGCGCCATCGTGCGCGAGGAGAGCCCGCTCGGGCTCGTCACGGTCCGCGAGTCGCGCGACCAGGCGATGGCCACGGCCGTGCCGGCACGGGTGCGCGCCGATATGCTCGAGGCGGCGGCCATCGTCCCGGTGATGAAGACCCCCATCGACGAGCCGCGCGACGTCACGCGGCTCACGCTCGCCCTCGACGGCGCGGACCTGTCCGGGTTCGCGCTGGCCGGTGGAACCCAGCGGTGGGAGGGCGGCGTGCTGCAGCTGACGGACCCGCGGACGCTCACGGCGGCCGCCGCCGATCCGGACGTGGCCGGCTTCCTCCAGCCCGAGACCCTGATCGAAAGCGACGACCCGGACATCCAGGCGGAGGCCCGCCGGATCGTGGCCGACGCGCGCGATCCGCGCGCCAGGGCCGAGCGGCTGGTGCGCGCCGTGAACGCCATGCTCGACAAGAAGCCCACGGTCAGCCTGCCGTCGGCGCGCGAGGTGCTCCGCACGAAGGTCGGCGACTGCAACGAGCACACGGCCCTCTACGTGGCGCTCGCGCGGGCCGCCGGCCTGCCCGCCCGCATCGACGTCGGGCTGGCGCTGGTGCGCGGGGCGTTCTACTACCACGCGTGGCCCGAGGTCTACATCGACGAGGGGTCGGGCCGCGGCTACTGGCTGCCGGTGGATCCCACCTTCAACCAGTTCCCGGCCGACACGACGCACGTCCGCCTGCTGCGGGGCGGCCTGGACCAGCAGACGAAGATCCTGCCGCTGCTCGGCCGCCTGACCATCGCCGTGACCGACGTGCAGATGGCGCCGGAGAGCTCGCCCGTGATCGTGGGCCGCGAGTTCGCCGACGCGGCGTCCACGCGCCCGCTGTCGGTCGCCCTGCCCGTGCGTCAGACGTGCGGGTGCTGGGCGCTGCCGTGCCGGGGGGGCTGGTGATCTCGGTCCGCGACCTCCGGAAGGTGTACGGCGCGTTCACCGCGGTGGACGGCGTGTCCCTGGAAGTGCCGGCCGGCCAGATCCACGGCTTCCTCGGGCCGAACGGCGCGGGGAAGACCACCACCATTCGCATGATCGCCGGCCTGCTCAAGCCCACGGCGGGGCGGATTCTGGTGGACGGACACGACACGGCGGTGGAGCCGGAGGCCGCGAAGGCCGCGCTCGGCTTCATCCCGGACCGGCCCTTCATCTACGAGAAGCTGACCGCCGGCGAGTTCCTCCGCTTCCACGGCGGGCTGTACGGCATGGACGACGCGGCCATCGAGACCCGCATCGACGAGATGCTCGAGCTCTTCGAGCTCGGCCGCTGGCGGCACGAGCTGGTCGAGAGCTTCTCCCACGGCATGAAGCAGCGCCTCGTGATGAGCGCGGCGTTCCTCCACCGGCCCAAGGCCGTGCTCGTGGACGAACCGATGGTGGGGCTGGACCCGCGCGGCGCCCGCCTGATCAAGGACGTCTTCCGCCGCATGGCCGACCGCGGCGTGGCGATCCTCATGAGCACGCACACGCTGGAGGTCGCCGAGGAGATGTGCGATCTCGTCAGCATCATCCTCAAGGGCACGATCATCGCCCACGGCACCGTCGCCGAGGTGCGGGGGATGGCCGGGGCCGCCGACGAGGAACTGACGTCCGCCTTCCTGAAGCTCACGGGCGGGAGCGGCCTCCAGGAAATCGACGAGGTCGTCTAGATGCCGCGTGAACTGTCGACGGCCGGCGGCGTGGGGCCAGCGACGCGGATGGCCGGCTCGGACGGGCCGGGCGTCCACTCGCGCAGCTCCGCCGTCGGCGCGAGCACGGGCGGGCTCGGCGTGGGCGCCATGGCCCCGTGGCCGTCGCCGCCGGCGGCCGGCGGCCATGCCGGCCGGCGGGCGCGCCCGTTCGCGTTCCAGCTGCTGCCGTCGCTCTGGGCGTCGCGCAACCGCGCCCGCCGCCGGGAGCGGGGCGATCTGCTGCGCGCCGGCGTGTTCGGGGCCATCGCCCTCGTCGTGGTGCTGGCCCTCGTCGGCTTCGCGTTCTTCGTCACCTACCAGGCGGCGCAGTACGCCGAGCTCGGCGAGTACCTGATCCGGATCGGGCTGTCGTGGCTCTTCCTCACGTTCCTGTCGTTCCTGGCTTTCAGCGGCGTCGTGTCGGCCCTGTCCACCTTCTTCCTCTCCGACGACCTCCGGCTGGTGTTCGCGGCGCCGGTCTCGGCCAGGCGCGTGTTCTTCGCCCGCTTCGCCCGCGCCCTCGCGCAGGCCGGCTGGATGGTGGTGGCGTTCCTGGTGCCCGTGCTCACGGGCATCGGCATCGCCAAGTGCGCGCCGTGGTCGTTCGTCGCGACGGCGACGCTCGCCGTCACGCCGTTCGTCGTCCTGCCGGTGGCGCTCGGGACGGCCGTGACGCTGCTGCTCGTGAACGTGTTCCCGGCCCGGCGCGCGCGCGACATCCTGATGCTCATGAGCCTCCTCTTCGCGACGAGCCTCGTGATCCTGCTGCGCGTCATCCGGCCGGAGCGCCTGCTCCGCGTGGAGTCGATGCCGGTGGTGGCGGACTTCTTCGCCACGCTGCAGTCGCCGGTCACGCCGCTCCTGCCGTCGTTCTGGGCGGGCGAGGCGATCTTCTCGGGGCTGCAGGGCCACGTGGACTGGCTGCACCTGGCGGCGCTCTGGACGACCGCGGGCGCGGCGGTGGTGGGCCTGGCCGCCGCGTTCGAGCGCTGGCACTTCGCCGGCTACAGCAAGGCGCAGGAAGCCCGGAAGGCCCGGTTCGCCGAGTGGCGCGTCGTGGACCGCGCCGTGGGCGTGCTGCCGCTCGCCCCGGTCAAGAAGCAGCTCCTGGTGAAGGACCTGAAGGTGTTCCTGCGCGACGTGAGCCAGTGGTCGCAGCTCCTCCTGCTCGTCGCGCTCGTGCTCGTGTACCTCTACAACTTCCGCGTGCTCGATCTGGACCGGATCCCCTACATGGCGGGCGTCATCAAGAACGCCTATGCGTTCCTGAACCTCGCGATGGCCGGCTTCGTGATGGCCACCGTGGCCGTCCGGTTCGTGTTCCCGGCCGTGTCGGCCGAGGGCGCGGCCTTCTGGATCATCCGGACCGCGCCCATCTCGCTCCGCGACTTCCTGTGGTCGAAGTTCTGGGCGGGCCTGCTGCCGGTGCTCGTGCTGACCGAGGTCCTGACCGTGGTCGGCAACGAGTTCCTGGGCAGCGACCCGTTCCTGAAGCGGCAGGGCGCCGTGGCCGTCGTCTTCATGTCGTTCGCGCTCGTCGGCCTGGCCGCCGGCCTCGGCGCCCGCTACCCGCGCTTCGCCGCCGACAATCCGAGCCAGGTCGCCGGGTCCTACGGCGGCGTGTCGTTCATGGTGCTGGCCGTGCTCTACATCGTCGTCACGATCGCGCTGCTCGGCTGGCCCTCCGCAGTCTACCTGCTCGCGAAGAGCCGCGACACCGCGCTCACGGCGGGTCAGCAGGCGACGATGGCGCTGTCGTTCGGCGCCGCCGCCCTCGTGAGCGTGGCCGTGTGGTGGCTCGGCATGCGCACGGGCGTCACGGCGCTCGAGCAGATGGACAAGACGCCCGCCTGAACCGGCCCGTCACGCCGCGCTCCCGATCGGGACGGCAGCGGCGCCGGGACGCTCAGCGATCCTCTGCGGCGCGGCGATACCGGAAGTCGCAGCACGGCGCGCCCTGCATGATCGTCTGCGTCCGGGTCAGCGTCACCGCCGGGTTGAAGCCCTCGATGAGCGCCGCGTCGCGCTGGCAGGACAGGACGTCGCCGAGCTCCGGGATGCCGAGCGCCCGGTACATCTCGGCGTAGCGGCAGCGCGTGACGTCGAACTCGAAGCGATTCGGCGCCTCGGTGAGGACCCGGATCTGCATGGCCCCGTCCTTCTGCCACGGTCCCAGGGTGCCGGCAAAGCCCGCCAGCGACGTGTCGCCGCGCGCCTCGGCCATCGATCGGCCCTGCTCGCGCGCGATCCCGGCAATCACGTCCCGGACCACGGCCACGACCTCGTCCCGGCCGAACCGCTCACCGAGGGCCTGGACGATCGGCGCCAGGAGGCGCGCCTCGATCTCCCGACGCGTCAGGACGCCGATGGCATTCAGTCGGTCTACGCTCTCGTCGGTCATCGCGTCCTCACGCTGGCTGCGTCCCTCGGTCCGGACGTGTCCGGCCGCCGCGGGCCGCGCCCGGCGACTGGTTGCTCACGGGCCGGTGACGCGCCTCACGGGGCGCCCAGCCGTTCGGCGCAGGCCAGCATCACGCGGGCGAGTTCCTGGCCCGCAGGCCCGGTCCGCCGCAGCAGCCGGTCGAAGCCCGCCGCGTCGGTGCGCAGCACCGCCACGGGGCCGTCGGTCCATGCCCGCACGGTGGCATTGCGGGGCGCGCGGTGCAAGAGGCCGGTCTCTCCGAAGTACTCGCCCGGGCCCAGCACCGCGACCGGCTGCTCGCCGCCGTCGGCGGTTCGCCGCGACACGGTCACCTGCCCGTCGACGACGACGAAGAAGTGTTCGGCGGGTTCGCCCTCGGCCACGATGACGCCGCCGGCCTCGCGGGTCTCCCAGGTGAAGTCGGGCAGCACCTCCGCCACGGCGCTGGCGGTGAGCCCGGGGGCCACCTGGCGCAGGCGGTTCGACGCGAGGCGCTTCTGCATCAGGCCGCGGATCTCCCGCGCGACGAGGTCCGATCCGGCGACCATCGCCAGGAACGACTCGCGATCGAGCACCAGCGCCGTGGCCCCGTCCGGGCCGGCCAGGACGGTCGCCGACCGCGGCGCGTTGTTCAGCAGGCCCAGTTCGCCGAAGCCGTCGCCAGGGCCGAGGTCCGCGACACGCTCGCCCTCGGCGCCCCGCACCACCACCGCGCCGCCAGCCTGCAACAGGTAGTAGGCGTCTGCCGGATCGCCTTCGCGCAGGATGGCGACCCCGGCGCCGAAGCTCCGCAGCTCCGCGCGTGCCAGCGCGTCGCGGACGTCCGGGTCGTCGTGCCCGGGAAACGCGGCGAGCTGCTCCTCCTCGGGCCTCGGGCGCGGCCCCGGCGCCCCCTCCGCCGCCGCGGGGGCGGGCGCCGCCGCGACTCGCACCCGGCAGCGCCCGTTTGGCGCCGGCAGCGGGAGCACCGTCAGGCCGAGCCGGTAGTCGGGCGGATCCAACGAGACGTCGCCGGCATCGAGCACCCCCGCCACGAGCGTGACGGCCATCACCTCCACGAGCCCTCCGGCCACGCACGTGCGGTTCCCCAGTCCGAAGGGATGGCCGTTGCCACGCCGGTGTTCGTTGCGCGGCTCGAGGCAGCGCGCTGGATCGAAGCGCTCGGGATCCCGAAACGCCGTCTCCGAGGCTGCCAGCGGCACGGGGGACACGATCGCGTTCTCGCCGCGCGTGAGCCGGTGGCCGCCGTACTCGAAGTCGCGGTCCACCAGGAAGGGCATGCCCGGCGATACCGTGTGGCGCCGCAGGGTTTCCTGATACACCGCCTGGAGGAGACGCATCTGCCGCAGGTCCGACGCATCGTCCAGGCCGGCGCGGAGCGCGTCGCGCACCTCGGCGCGTACCCGCTCCCGCAGGGTCTGGTCGCGGGCGAGCTCGTACAGCATGAACGCCGTGAGCCGGCCGACGTAGGCGCACGCGCCAAGCGTGCCGTACGCGAGGTAGGTCACCACCTCGGCGTCGGTCAGCGTGGCGCCGGCCTTGTCGCGCGCCCCTGCGAGGACCTGCACGATCGACTCCGGCGCGGTGTCCCCGGCGGGGGCCGTCCTGGCCTGGCGCACGAGCGTGTGGAAGACCTCGAACACCCGCCGATGCGACGCGCGATACCAGGGGGAGCTGAACGTCCACGGGCGCAGCAGCCCGGCGCCCACCATCATCCACGACGCCGAGAGGCGCTCGCAGTCACGCAGCTGCAGATGGGCGGCGCCCGGTCCCAGCAGGCGTCGCCACTGCGCGACGGCCAGGTCCCGCGCCGCGGCCGTGACCCCGGGGCGGCTTCCAGCGGGCCAGGCGCGGGCCACCGCGCGTGCCGCCTCCAGCGCCGGTCCGACGAACGGCGACGCCGCCTGCCGTGAGAAGCCGATGGCCAGGGGATGCCTCAAGCGCAGGTGGCGCGGCCCGGAATGCGCCATCGTGAAGTCCGCCCCGCCGAACTCGCGCTCGAGCGGATCGAACAGGCGGTGCCTGGTCAGGTAGCGCTCGTCGAGGCCCTCGGCCATGAACGTCTTCGCGGCATCACCGGCAATGACGTTCAGGGGGCGGCCGAGTACCGAGAGCTGGAACACCCCGCCGAGGCCGCGATACGCCGCCGCGAGCAGCCCGCGCGGGTCCGTGAGGAGCTGATGGGTGTTCCCGACCACGGGCAGGCCCGGGCAGCGCGGTGGCGCGCCGGCGGTGCGAGGGTTCCACGCGCGGGTCGCAGGGTGGATGAACAGGTAGTAGATGGCCAGCAGGCCGCTGTAGACGACGACGGTCGTGTAGATGATGAGGCCCCGCCGGTGCTCCGGTCCGACGGTGGGGAGGCGCCGCAGGAACGGCCCGATGAGGACCAGGTCGTAGGCCAGGAATCCCGAAAGCTGCGACGCCGCGTTGTACCAACTGGGGCGCCACAACCCGTACGCGAAGTACGCCGCGGCGCCGAAGAACATCCACCCGACGCCGACGCCCAGGTCGAGGCTCAGCGTCCAGGGAATCACGTCCGGCGTGCGCAGGACGAGCCGCGTCGCCACGGTCAGGAGCGCGACGATGAAGACGACGAAGGACCAGCGGATGGGCGCGGGCATCGGTACCCGGGTGGGGATCGGGAAGCGGCGGCCCCACAGCATCATCCCGAGCCCCATCAGCACGCCGCCCACGCACACACCCGAGTAGATCAGCAGCCCACGGCTTCCCGAGGCGCGTGCGAGCAGGAACGAGTGCACGCCCACCGGTGCCAGGATGGCCGCGTAGTCGAGACCGATCCCCGTCACGACGCCGTAGTGCTCGGTGGCCACGACCCACAAGGTGGAGGCCGCGGCCGCCGCGAAGATCGAGGACAGGAAGATGAACGAGTCGGCGGTCGTGGCCTCGAACGGCCAGAGGGCCGTCGCCCAGGGCGCCTGGACGAACAACGCGGCGCCGAACACGAGCTGCCCGAGTGATATCGCGGCGAGGGCGACGCGGACGGGCGTGGTCGAGGTCAAGCGGAAGTCCGCGCGGCACTGTACCACGACGCCGGTGCCGACGGCGACCGGCGCGCCGCGTCAGGGCTTCACGTGCCGCTCCAGCATCTGCCGTCGCACGACGCCGCCGTAGACCGTGCCGTCCGAGTCCACGCCGACGCCCTCGGCCCCGGCGTGCTCGATCGCCAGCGGTTCCATGTCCTCGATGAAGGCCGTCACCTCGCCCGTGCGCGCGCTGCCGATGCGGATGCCCTTCCTGATGCCCGGCAGCTCGTGGGCGCCCGTGTCCCGGCCGCCGGACTCGGAGTCGGCTACGTAGATCGTGTCGTCCTTCGTGATCGCGATGCCGCTCGGCCGCCCGAACTGCCGCCACTCGGCCAGGAACGTTCCGGCCTGGTCGAAGATCTGGATGCGGTTGTTCTCGCGGTCGCCGACGAAGAGCCGGCCGCGGGAGTCCATGGCGATCGTGTGGGGCTCGCTGAATTGGCCGGGACCCGAGCCCTTCGTGCCCCACTCTCCGACGTACGTGCCGTCCTTCGTGAAGTGGACGACGCGGTTGTTGAGGCCGTTGCGGTGGGAGTCGGTCACGAAGAGATCGCCATTGGGCGCCACCACCACGTCGGTGGGCTGGTCGAAGTGGCGGGGGCCCGAGCCGCTCTCGCCCTTCGTGCCCAGCGTCATGAGGACCTGGCCCGTGGGGCTCAGCTTGATGGCCTGGTGCCCGAGGCCGTGCCCGCCGCGGGCGTCGGTCAGCCACAGGTTGCCGTCCGGATCCACGGTGCCGCCGTGGGGGAAGTTGAACATCCCCTGGCCGAAGCGGCGGAGCAGCCGTCCCGCCCTGTCGAAGACCAGGATGGGCGGTTCGGTCCGGCCCTCGCACGAGTTGTCCACGCAGCGGTGGACCACGTAGATCGTGCCGTCCGGCGCCGGCTCGATGGCGGTGACCGCCGCCCAGGTGACGCCGGGCGGCAGCTGCCCCCAGTCCCGGGTCGTGCGATACGGTTGCGGCAGGTCGTTGCGGGGCGCCGTCGACGGCCGAGGCTGGGCGTCGGTACCGGGCGGATACGCGGCGCCGGCGAGCAGGGCGAGGGCCAGGGCGGCCCGGATGGGGACGGACATGGGCACCTCGGGAAGCGCCGCGGATTGTACTTCCGGGCACGGCCGCCGGGTGTAGACTCCCGCGATCGAGCGGTTGCGCGCGAGCACGCGCGGGTGGGAGGCCGTATGCGACGGACACGGACGGGGACGGCGGCGGTGCTGGCGGTCGTGGCGGTCGTGGGTGGCGCGGGCGCCGTGGCCTTCGGGCGCCAGGCGGCCAAGGTGCCGCCGCCGGTCGTGGGCCGGTCGGTGGTGGCGACCACGCTCGGCATCGTGGCGGCCAGCCAGCCGCTGGCGGCGCGGGCCGGCGTGCAGATCCTGGAGCGGGGCGGCAACGCCATCGACGCGGCGATCGCGGCCAACGCCACGATGGGCCTGATGGAGCCGACCGGGAACGGCATCGGCGGCGACCTGTTCATCCTCTACTACGAGGCGAAGACCGGCACGGTCCACGGGCTCAACTCGAGCGGCTGGGCGCCGAGCGGTCTGACACCGGCCTTCCTGAAGGCCAAGGGCATCACCGAGATGCCCCAGCGCGGCATCTACTCGGTCACGGTGCCGGGCGTCGTCGCGGGCTGGGACGCCATGCGCGCGAAGTTCGGCACCAAGCCGTTCACCGAGCTCCTCGCCCCGGCCATCTACTACGCGGAGACCGGCTTCCCCGTGATGGAAGTCGTGGCCCGCGGCTGGGCGGGGTCGGTGAAGATGCACGCCGCGCACCCGAACTCGAGGAAGACGTACCTCGTCGACGGCACGCGGGCGCCGCGCGCGGGCGAGGTCTTCAAGAACCCTGACCTGGCCCGGTCGCTGCGCCGGATTGCCGACCACGGCCGCGACGGCTACTACCAGGGCCCGACGGCCGAGGCGATCCTGTCGATCTCGAAGGAGCAGGGCGGCACCTTCACCGCGGCCGACCTGTCGGAGTTCCAGCCGGAGTGGGTCACGCCCGTGAAGACGGACTACCGCGGCTGGACCGTGTACGAAATCGGCCCCAACACCCAGGGCGTCGCCGCCCTGATGATGCTGAACCTCATGGAGCGCTTCCCGCTCGGCCAGTTCGGGTTCCACAGCCCGGACGCGATGCACGTGATGATCGAGGCCAAGAAGCTCGCCTACGCCGACATGCTGAAGTACGTCGGCGACCCGCGTTTCTCCTCGATCCCCACCGCCGCCATGCTCGACAAGGGCCGGGCCGCCGAGCGCGCGACGCTCATCGACATGGCGCACGCCGCCTGCAGCGTGCAGCCCGGCCGCCTCAGCGGCGTGACCGACGCGCAGGGCAAGGACACCATCTACATGTCGGTGGTGGACAAGGACGGCAACATCGTGTCGCTCATCCAGAGCAACTACAGCGGCTTCGGCTCGGGCATGGTGCCGCCGGACGCCGGCTTCATGCTGCAGAACCGCGGGGGCCTGTTCACGCTCGAGGACGGGCAGCCGAACACGCTGGCGCCGCGCAAGCGGCCGCTGCACACCATCATCCCGGCCTTCATGGAGAAGGGCGAGACCAAGATCGGCTTCGGCATCATGGGCGGCTGGAACCAGGGGCAGGCGCACGCGCAGTTCGTGTCGGACATCGTGGACCACGGCTTCACGATCCAGCAGGCGCTCGAGGCCGGCCGCTTCACGAAGGGGTCGTTCGAGGGCTGCGACGTGGACATCGAGGCGCTCGTGCCCGAGGCCACGCGCACGGCGCTCCAGGCGCGCGGCCACGCCCTGAAGGTCGCCCAGCCGCGCAGCGGCACGTTCGGGTACGGCCAGGCCGTGATGGACGGTCCCGGCGGCGTGCACTTCGGCGCCTCCGAACCGCGCCACGACGGCGCCGCCATCCCGCAGGCGCCGGCGGTCTTCGACACGACGAAGCCGATGCGCTGAGTTGCCACCGCCACGGGCGGGCCCGCCTCGGGGGTGGGCCCGCTGCGTCCTCGGTCGTCCCCGCCGTTCGTCCCTGCCGCGTTCGCTCGGTGTGGCTGTCTCGTATTGCGATCCCATAGAAGCGATGCTAGCGTTGCTATGGGAGACCCATAGGAGATGGCACCGACCGACAAGAACGCCGTGTGGCAGGGGACCCTGTCGCTGATGGTGCTGCGCACGCTGGCCGCCCTGGGCGAGCAGCACGGCTACGGCATCGCCCGCCGCATCGAGCAGACGAGCGGCGGCCGCCTCTCGATCAACTACGGCACGCTGTACCCCGCGCTCCTCAAGCTGGAGCAGGAAGGCCTCATCGCCTCGGCGTGGGGCACGTCGGAGAACAACCGGCGCGCCAAGTTCTACAAGCTCACGCGGGCCGGCCGGACGCAGATCGACCGCGACACCCGCCAGTGGGTGGAGACGTCGGCCATCATGGCGCGCTTCCTCGCGCCGGCCGAGGACTGATCCATGCGCCGCCTGCGCGCCTGGGTTCACCGCCTGCTAAGCACCTTCGCCGGCGTCGGCGCCGAGCGGGACCTGAGCGACGAGTACGAGAGTCACCTGCAGTTCCAGATCGACGACAACGTGCGGGCCGGCATGGCGCCCGCCGAGGCGCGCCGGCAGGCGCTCCTCGCCACGGGAAGCCCCGACGCGGCCAAGGAGGCGTATCGCGACCGCCGGGGGCTGCCCAGCCTGGATTCGCTGCTCCGGGACCTCCGCCACGCCGCGCGCACGCTCGGCCGGACGCCGGGCTTCACGGCGGCCGGCATCGTGATCCTGGGGCTGGGCATCGGCGCCAACAGCGCGATCTTCATGGTGGTGGACGCGGTCGTCATCCGGCCGCTGCGGTTCAGCGGCACGGACCGGATCGTCCGCCTGTGGCACACACCGCCGCAGGCGGCCTTCCCCGGCATGCGCCGGTTCTCGCTGTCGCCCGCGAACTTCCTCGACTGGCAGGCGCAGAGCCGCGCGTTCGAGGCCATGGCGATGCAGCGCGGCGGCATCCGCACGGTGACGGGGCGGGGCGAGCCCGAGGCCGTGGTGATCCAGCGCGTCTCGGCCAGCTTCCTGCCCATCTTCGGCCTCACGCCTGTGGCGGGCCGTCACTTCTCGGCGGCGGACGACCGCAGCGACGCCGCGCCGACCGTCATCCTGAGCGAGCCGTACTGGCGGTCGCGCTTCGGAGCCGATCCGGGCGCCATCGGCCAGACGCTGCTCCTCGACCGGCAGCCGTACACGATCGTCGGGGTGGTGCCCACCCCGTCCTTCCTCGACCAGGTGAAGGTGTGGATGCCCCTGGCGTGGACGGCGGAGGAGCGGGCCGAGCGCGCCAACCACAACTATCGGGCGCTCGCCCGCCTGCGGCCGGGCGTCACGGTGGCCGAGGCCCAGGCGGAGCTCGACCTCGTCTCGCGGCGCCTCGAAGCGCAGTATCCCGAAGACAACACCGGGTGGGGCGCCCTGGTCGTGCCGCTGCACGACGACCTCGTGGGCGACGCGCGGCCCGCGCTCCTGGTGCTGCTCGGCGCCGTCGGCCTGGTGCTGCTCATCGCCTGCGCCAACCTCGCCAACCTGCTCCTGGCCCGCACGCACGGCCGGGGCCGGGAAATCGCGCTGCGGGCCGCGCTGGGCGGCAGCCGCCTGCGCATCGTCCAGCAGTTGCTGGCGGAAGGCGTGCTGCTGGGGCTCGGCGGGGGCGCCGCCGGGCTGCTCGCCGCCGCGCTCGGGGTCGATGCGCTCGTCGGCCTGTTCGGCGACGCGCTGCCGCGAATCCAGGACGTGGCCGTCGACGGGCGGATTCTCGCCGTCGCGACGGCCACCTCGCTGCTCACGGGGGCGGCCGCGGCGCTGCTGCCCGCGTGGCGGCTCAGCGGACGCGATGTCGGCGCGGCCCTGAAACAGGGCAGCCAGCGCGGCAGCGCCGGCGCGGACGGGACGATCCGGAGCCTGCTCGTCGTCTCGGAGGTGGCGCTGGCGCTGATGCTGCTCGTCGGCGCCGGGCTGCTGACGCGGACGCTCGCCAACCTGCGCGCCGTCGATCCGGGCTTCGACCCGCGCAACGTCCTGACCGCCGAAATCGGCATCCCGGCCGTGAAGTACTCCACGGAGGTCCAGCGCAACCAGTTCTTCGACCGCGTCCGCCAGGCGGCCGGCGCGCTGCCCGGCGTGGAGGCGGCGGCGTGGATCGACAGCCTGCCCCTGCAGGGCGGCTCGACGCAGTTCATGCTGGTCGAAGGACGACCGCCGTCCTCCGACGCCGAGCTGCCGACGGCAGCCGTCCGTCTGCCCTCGCCCGGCTACTTCCACGTCGCGCGCATCCCGCTCCTGGCCGGCCGGGACTTCAGCGAGGCGGACGGCTTCGGTGCGCCCGCCGTCGCGATCGTGAGCGAGCGGACGGCCGAGCGCTTCTGGCCCGGCGAGGACCCCATCGGGAAGCACCTCACGCTCAAGATGCTGAGCGAGGAACCGCGTGAGGTCGTCGGTGTCGTGGGCGAGGTCAAGATGAGCGACCTCGATGCCGGCGCGACCGACTCGGAGACGGCCGTCTACGCGCCCGCACGGCAGTTCGCCTACGCCGGCGCCGTGCTCGCGCTGCGGACGACGGTGCCGCCGGCATCGGTGGCGCAGGCGCTCGTGGCCGCCGTCCACGCGATCGATCCCGAGCAGCCGGTGCTCGCGATCCAGCCCTTCGAGCAGGTGGTCGAGGACTCGCTCGGCCAGCGGCCGACGGCCATGTGGCTGCTGGCGGGCTTCTCCCTGGTGGCGCTGCTCCTGGCGTCGGTCGGCATCTACAGCGTCCTCGCCTTCGGCGTACGGCAGCGCGCCCGGGAGATCGGCATTCGCCTGGCGCTCGGCGCCTCGGCGGGGACCGTCCTTCGCATGGTGATCCTCGACGGGCTCCGGCCCACCATCGCCGGGGCGGTGGCGGGCGTGTTGGCGGCGGCCGCGCTGGTCCGGGCGCTCGGCAGCCTGCTGTACGGCGTCAGCCCGTACGATCCGGCGACGTTTGGCATCGTCACCGGCGCGGTCCTGGCCGTGGGCGTCCTCGCGACGGCCATCCCGGCCTACCGCGCCAGCCGCGTCGACCCTGCCATGACGCTGCGACTCGACTGACGGCCGCCCCGGGGGCCACTCGCCCGGGCCGGCGCCCACCGCGCGGGCGCGCGTCTGCACGCACCTGCCCGCCTCCGCCGGCGTGTGGGCCGCGAGGCGGGGGACCGCTGCACCTTACCGCGGACCGGCCGATTACCGGACTGGCCGGAGACCGGCATCGGTCCGGCTCTGCCAGTGCCGGGCGGGGGCGCGCGACGCTGAGTCGCTTGGTGATGAACACCAGACAACGGCGGGACGAGAACCGCTCGACCGTGGATCGGGGCGTGGTGCGCCTGGACCCGGCCACGCTCGACGTCGTCCCGGACGCGATCGTGACGCTCGGGCGGGACGGATCGGTGGGGCACGCCAACGCCGCGGCGATCCGCCTCCTGGGCTGCGGGGGGCTGGCCGGCGCCGCGCTGGAGACCTTCGTCGCGCCCGGGAGCCGCGACCTGTGGGCGGCGTTCCGCGCGATGCTGGCCGACATGGCCCAGGGCGGGTCGGCGCCGGTCGATCTGGACTTCGTGACCGCGCACGGCACGGTCCCCTGCGAGGTCATCCTCGTGCCGGTCCCCGCCGATCCGGAGGGGCGCGTGCTCGCCATCCTGCGCGACGCCACGGCGCTCCGCCAGCGCGACGAGGCCGTGCAGCGGATGCTGAGCGACATGGACGAACACCGCCTGCGCGTGGAAGCGCAGGCCGCCGAGTTCATCCACCAGGCCGAGGCGCTGTCGGTGAGCGAGCAGCGCCTGAGCCTGATTCTCGCCAGCACACGCGACGCGTACTGGGACTGGAACATCGACACCGGCCTCATCGAGTTCAACACGCACTTCGCGGAGGCCCTCGGACTGGACCACGACACGACCGAGCGGATGGACCGCTTCCTCGAGCGCGTCCACCCGGCGGAGCAGGTCGCGGTGCGCGCCGCGCTGTCCGGCGTGGAGACGCAGCAGGACGTGGACGTCGTGCTCGGCGAGTTCCGGCTGTACCACGCGAGCGGACGCGCGATGTGGGTGTACGCGAAGGGCCAGATCGTCGCCCGGGGCGACGACGGGCGCGCGCGGCGCGCCGTCGGCATGCTGCACGACATCAACGAGCGGAAGGTGCGCGACGAGGAGCAGCAGCGCCTGCGCCGGCTCGAGGCCGTCGGCGGACTGGCGGCGGGCGTCGCCCACGAGATCAACACGCCGCTCCAGCTCGTCGGCGACAACCTCACCTTCCTGGCCGACAACCTGCACTACGTGACGGCCCTGCTCGAGGGCATGGAGCGCATCCGGGCCGACATCGATGCCTGGAGCCGCTGGCGGACGGTGGCTGGCGACCTGCTGGCCGAGGACGTGGAAGCGGACCTGGCCTACGTGCGGGCCGAGTTCCCGCTGGCCGTGCGCGAATCGATCGAGGGCATCGACCGGGTCAGCCGCATCGTCCGCGCGCTCAAGGAGTTCGCGCACCCCGGGCAGGCCGATCGCGAGATGGTGGACCTGCGGCGGATCGTCGACAACGCGATCACGCTGACGCGCAACGAGTGGAAGTACGTGGCGGAGATCGTGACCGACTACGGCGACCTGCCGGAGACCTTCCAGTGCTCGGCGGGCGAGTGCGGGCAGCTGTTCGTGAACCTGATCGTCAACGCCGCCCAGGCCATCGCGAGCGAGAAGCGCGACACGAAGGGCACGATCGCCATCCGCGCGCGCTGCTCGGCCGGCGAATGCGTCGTGGAGGTGACGGACGACGGTCCGGGCATGCCGGCCGACGTGCAGGCACGGGCGTTCGACCCGTTCTTCACGACCAAGCCGGTGGGGCAGGGGTCGGGCCAGGGCCTCGCGCTCGCGCGGGCCGTCGTGGAGCGCCACGGCGGCGCCATCTCGGTCGAGTCGGCGATCGGGCGGGGCACGACCTTCACGATCCGGATGCCGCTGGGCCCGGAGGCCGGCGCGGTGCCCGCGGCCTGAGTCACGGCGTCCCGGCGGCCGCGCTGGCAGCCGCCGGGCCTGCGCGAAGCGCTACTTCTTCCGGCGGACGTAGGTCACGTGCGAGACGCCCGTGATCTTCCCGTCCTTGTCCATCCGGATGTACTCGTTGCTGATCGTGTTGTTGTCCTCCGACAACGAGTTGATCACCACCTGGTACACCACGCCGTTGCGCTTGTTGTAGATCCGGATGCTCTTCCCGCTGCCGTTGATGAGCTCGACGGCCGTCTCCGACCCCGGCTGGCCCTGCACGGGCCGGAACACGCCGTCGAAGAACGTGACGTAGCTCCAGGCGTCCTCCGGCTTGCTCGGGTTGCTCACCGTCAGCTTGCTGCCGCCCTTCTCGAAGGGCTCGTAGGTCATGACGTTGTTGGGGTTGGTCGTGTTGTCCCACACCCCGAAGCGCAGTTCGGCCTGCGCCCAGGCGGGGCTGGCGGCGGACACGGCGGCGGCGGCGAGAACGGTGCAGATGAACAAGCGGACATGTCGCATGGAGTCGATCCTCGGCAGGGCTGCGCCATCCGCAGCCGGCGTGCCAGCATACCGCACGCCGGGCCCGCGTGGTCGGGAGCCGTGCCCGTCAGTGCTTGAAGGCGATGGTCTTCAGGACGGTGAAGCTGAGCAGCGCCTCGAAGCCCTTTTCCCGCCCGTGGCCGCTGGATTTCACGCCGCCGAAGGGCAGTTCCACGCCGCCGCCGGCCCCGTAGTTGTTGACGAACACCTGGCCGCAGCGCAGGCTGCGGGCCACCCGGAACTGGCGCGCCCCGTCCCGGGTCCAGAGACCGGCGACCAGCCCGTAGTCGGTGCCGTTGGCCAGCCGGATCGCCTCGGCCTCGTCATCGAAGGGCATGGCGGCCAGGACCGGCCCGAAGATCTCGCGCTGCGCCAGGTCGCTGTCGGGGGGCACGTCGCGGAAGAGCACGGCCGCGTGGTAGTAGCCCGAGGCCGAAGCGTCCGGGTGCAGCGTGCCTCGGGCCGCCACCGGAATCCGCGCCGCCTCGGCCTGGCGGACGAAGCGGTCCACCACCGCGAACTGCTTCTCGTTCACGAGCGGGCCCATCTCGAGTTCGAGCGCCGGCGGGCCGGCCCGCAGGCCCCGGAAGCGCTCGGCCAGGCGGTCGAGCACCGTCTCGTATACGCCGCGCTGCACGAGCAGGCGGCTGCCGGCCGAACAGGTCTGGCCCGCGTTCTGGACGATGGCGTTGACGACCACGGGCAGGGCGGCGTCGAGGTCCGCGTCGTCGAACACGATCTGCGGGGACTTGCCGCCCAGCTCCAGCGTGACCGGGCAGTGCCGCTCGGCCGCGGCGGCGGCCACGAGGCGCCCGGTGAGGGTGGAGCCCGTGAACGAGATGTGGTCCACGCCGCGGTGCGCGGTCAGCGCGGCGCCGGCCTCGTGGCCGTAGCCGGTCACCACGTTCAGCACCCCCGGCGGGAATCCCACCTCCACGGCGAGCTCCGCCAGCCGCAGGATCGAGAGGCTGGCATCCTCGGCCGGCTTCACCACGCACGCGTTGCCGGCGGCCAGCGAGGCGCCCACCGTCCGCCCGAAGATCTGCATGGGGTAGTTCCACGGGATGATGTGCGCCGTGACCCCGTGCGGTTCGCGAATCGTGAGCACCGTGTACCCGGGCTCGTAGGGCAGGGTCTCGCCGTGCAGCTTGTCGCAGGCGCCGCCGTAGTACTCGAAGTAGCGGGCGAGGGCCGTGGCGTCGGCGCGCGCCGTCTTCAGCGACTTGCCCGTGTCGCGCGCTTCGAGCTGCGCGAGCTCCTCGGCCCGATCGGCCACGGCCTGGGCGAGCCGCATCATGAGGCGCCCGCGGTTGGCGGCCGACATGCGGCCCCAGGGGCCGTCGAGCGCCGGGCCCACGGCCGCCCGCGCGGCGGTGACGGCCCTGGCGACGTCGTCGGCCGTGCCGCGCGCGAGCGTGCCGAACCGCTCGCCCGTGCTCGGATCCACCACCGGAAGGGTCTCGCCGCTGGTCCCGGCGGTCCGCGTCCCGCCGATGAAATGCTGTTGCTGCATCCCTATAGCATCACACCGTTGGTCGGTGGAACGCAGCCCCGGTGATCCGGAGACCGCGCAGCACCCTCGACGCCCGCGCCGGGGCGGGCCTGCCGCGTCGACGTCGCGATCGGTGCGAGGGCCCCGCTCGCCGTGCGCCCTACCCGAAGTAGTACGCGACCGCCGCCCCGCCCAGCATCACGATCATGCCCGCCGTGATGAGGGTCGTGTCGCCGGCGACGAGCCCGCGGTAGATGAGGGCGTAGTCGACCCACATGATGGCCACGCCCGCGATCATCCCCTGGAGCTTGTACTGGCGCTTGAACGACGGCGCCTTCGCCGTCGACGTCGGTGCGGTCGTCGACCCCGTGCTGCTCATGTGCCGCTGCTCCCTATCGCATGCCCGGCGCGAAGACGTAGAGCATCAACCAGGCCAGGATCCCGACCGTCAGGCACTGGATGACGGTGTAGAGCGTGGTCGCGCGGAGGCACTCGCCTTCACGTCCGACGGTGTTGGTCACGCCCGTGCCGAGCGCCACGTTCATCGGGCAGAACATGTTGCCGATGGCGCCGCCGGTCGTCTGCAGCCCGAGGATGACGAACGGGCTGATGGACAGCAGGCCCGCCACCTCGCGCTGGAGGCCGGTGAAGAGGATGTTGGAGTTCGTGTTGCTGCCGGTCATGAACGCGCCCAGCACGCCGATGAACGGCGACACGATGGCGTACCCGCTGCCGAAGTAGCGCGCCATGCCGTTGGCCAGGTAGCTGGTGATGCCGGTCTCCATCATCACCACGGCCATCATGCTCATGGTCATGACCGTCAGCGTGGCGCCGATCGCCTGGCGGGTGGTGCGGTGGAGCACCTGGCGGCCGCCGTCGCTCGGCCACATCGACATCGACCGGTAGAACGCGTACGCGAGCAGCACCGAGATGAAGATCAGCGTGCCCGGCGCCGTGAACATCCGGATGCCGGCGTAGACCTTCACGGCGGCGTTCGTGTAGCCGTAGGCCGTGCGCGTCTCCGGGAACGGCATGCCGACTTCCCACAGGCCGTTCAGCCAGGCCCTGAGCGGCGGAATCAGGTACACCACGAACACGACCGCGATGAGGATGTAGTAGGCCGAGAAGGCGCGATGGAACGCGCCGATCATGGCCGGGTGCGGCGGTTCGCTCTCCTTCGGCCGGTAGGCGGGGAACCTGGTGACCACGAGCCCCCCCACGAGCAGCCCGCCGATGCCCGCCACGAACGAGCCCACGTAGGGGGTCACCAGGTTCGCCATGATGTTCAGGATGCCGACCATCGTGAGCGAGATCGCGATGGTGGCCGGCGCCGATTCCTTCACGCCCCGCCACCCCGCGTAGTAGTGGGCGATGGTGACGCCGCACATCACGCAGCAGATGCTCAGGAAGAGCGCGCCGAACGTGGCCAGACGCGTCGGGTCGAGATCCGTCAGCCGCACGAGGACCGAATACGACGACCCCAGCGACCCGAACGTCACCGACCACGAGTGGCCGATGAGCGCCGTCACCACGGCCACGATGGGATCGAAGCCCAGGCCCACGAGCAGCGGCGCGCTCACGGCGACGGGGACGCCGAATCCGCACACGCCCTGGATGAACGACGGGAACGCCCAGCCCAGCACCAGGAGCTGGAGCAGCTTGTTGCCGTGGGTGAGCTGCGTGAACGTGGCCGCGATCTGCTTGAAGCTGCCGGTGACCTCCACGACGTTGTAGAGGGTCATGGCGCCCCAGACGATGTAGAGCACGAACACCGTGGTCCAGAGGCCCTTGATGGTGCCCGACGCCAGCAGGCGCGCGTCGCCGCCGAAGAAGTACGCGCCGATTGCCAGCGACACCACCCACGCGACCGCGCCGGCCTTGCCGCCGCTCATCCGCAGCACCATCATGAGCACGAGCACGACGACGATGGGCAGCCACGCCAGGAGCCAGAGTCCAACGCTCAGTTCCGGGAGTCCTTGCATCTACCTCACTCCGATCCGGGGACGTGCCGCCCTGGCGGCCGGCGCCAGTGGGCGCGGATTATAGCGCGAGACCGCGGGCGGTCCGGCCGCGGTCGGGGCGCGCCAGCGGCGCGGACGGCGCGGACTGTACCGTAGCGCCGCCCGGCGGGCGGACGGCGACATCGCCGGAAGGCCCGTCCGCCCGCGTGCTGCCTCGCGCCTGTCACCGACGACAGATCCGGCCGTCCTGCCCGGGGCCGTCCCGCGTAGAATGCGCGGGTGACAGCGGCGACGACCGGGGCGGAGCGACAGCGCCGGCGGAGGCCGTGGCCGGCGGGTCTGCTCGTGCTGGCGGTGGCCGCCGGGCTGGAGGCCCAGGGCGGCGGTCCGCTGTGGGTCGACGTCACCAGGGCGGCACTGCCGTCCACGGCGTACTGGACCAACAAGGTCGAAATCGCGGACATCGACGGCGACGGCCGGCCCGACCTGCTCTTCGCCAACGGCGGCGACTACTCCACGCCGGGCACGCCCGAGCCCAACCAGGTCTTCCGGAACGCCGGGCCCGGGTTCACGTTCGAGGACGTGACCGCACGCGTCTTCGGCGCCACGCCGGACCTGGCGCGGGTCGTCAAGGCCCGCGACCTCGACGGCGACGGCATCGTCGACATCGTGGTCGGCACCACGTACCAGACGCAGTCGCGCCTGTTCCTGGGAACGGGCGGGGGCCGCTTCCGCGAGGCCACGGCCACGCAGCTGCCGCACGCGCCGCTGAGTGTGGGCGATCTGGAGGCCGGCGACGTGGACGGCGACGGCGACCTGGATCTGGTGCTGGCCGACTGGGGCCCCGGCGACGCGATGACGAACGGGGGCGGCGTCACGCGGCTCTGGCTGAACGACGGCGCCGGCCGTTTCGTCGATGCCACGGCCGATCGGATGCCGCCGATCGCGGTCCGCTTCTCGTGGGACCTCGAACTGGCCGACGTGGACAACGACCTGGATCTGGACATCCTCGTGTCCTGCAAGCGGTGTGGCGGCAGCCTCCTGTTCCGGAACGACGGCACCGGCCGGTTCGCCGACGACCCGCGAGGACTGCCCCAGTACACGAACAACTACGAGTTCGAGGCGATGGACCTCGACGGCGACGGCTTTCTCGATCTCGTCACCGTGAACGACGGCGACATCACGAGCGAAACCAGCCCCTTCAGCCGGCGGGAACACGTCTTCAGGAACGACGGCAAGGGCCGCTTCCGCGATCAGACGCCGGCGTGGTGGCCGCCGTCTTCGAACGTCGGGGAGGACGACAACGTGGTCGCCTTCCTGGACGTGGACTCGGACGGCGACGCGGATTTCGTCGTCGGCTCGCTGAGCGGTCCCGACCGCCTGCTCGTGAACGACGGCACCGGCCGGCTGACCGTACGGCTCGACGCCTTCAGCGGCCCGGACACGCCCGGCACGCTCGGATTGGCGCTGGTCGACCTCGACGGCGACGGCCGCATGGACGTCGTCCAGGGCCAGGGCGAGAATCCGAAGGCCACCGACGAGCGCGTCTTTGCCGGCCGCGGGCTGGCGCCCGACACGGCCGCGCCGTCGGTGACGCTCGTACGCCGCGTGACGGATCCCGCCGGTCGTCCGCGCGTGATGGCCCGCGTGCACGACAGGAAGAGCCCGAGCCTGGCCACCGAGTGGCGGCGGGTCTGGGTGGAGCGGCCCGGCCGGCCGCCGACGCCGATGACGTGGATGGGCGAGTATCTGTGGGCGTCCGATGGCCCCGTGGACCTCGACGCCGGCACGTCCTTCCAGGTGTGCGCCACCGACGCGGCCGGCAATACGGCGTGCGCCGCGCCCTGATCGGGCGCGCTCGCGGCGAGGTCAGCCGCGCGTGATCGCCGCGCCGATGTACTCGGCCGCCCGATCCGCGCCGCCCTCCGCCCGCACCACGTCCGCCACGGCCCCCGCCCGGGCGGCGTAGGCCGCGTCGGCGCGGAGCGCGTCGATGGCGGACGCGGCCCGGTCGGCCCGGTAGCGTGCGGCGGACAGCACCTGCCCGACGCCCGCACGATCCACCCGGACCGCGTTGTCGAACTGATCGTGCGCGTGCGGCACGACGAGCTGCGGCCGTCCGCTCCGGAGGGCCTGCCCGGTGGTGCCCACGCCGCCCTGGTGGACGATCGCGGCCGCGCGCGGGAACACCCGATCGTGCGGGGCGCTTTCCACCGCGAGCACGCCCTCGGGCATCGGCGGCGCCCCGGCGGCCGAGGGGCCCGCCAGGAGCAGGGCCCGCACGCCCAGCCGCCGCGCGGCGGCCACGCTCTGCTCGAAGAACCCGCCGGCAGCGTGCACCGCGGAGGATCCGAGCGTGAAGACGACCGGCGGCGGTCCGCCGTCCAGAAACGCCGTCACGGCGGGCGGCATGGCGATCGCCGTGTTGAAGAACGGGAAGCCCGTCACCTCGGTCTGCGGCGGCCAGTCCGGTTGGGGCGTCCCGAGCACCCTGGAGAACAGCGCCAGCGTTCCGAGCGGCGAGAACTGGCCCTCGAAGAGGGGATGCCCACCCTGCGGGAGCCCCAGCCGTCGCCTGAGCGCCGCCACCGGCGCCATCCACGGCGCGGTCACCCTGCGCGAGAGGGCCCCGAGCACCCGGCCGGTCCAGGCGCCGAGGCGCCGCAGCCCGACGGCGGCCGGCAGGTTCGGCAGCGCCGGGAAGTCCGTGGGCGAGAAGAACGACATCGGCGCCAGGACGCTCGAGAGCCACGGCATCCGGCGCCGGGCCGCGACGAGCGGCGCGGCGAACGTCACCGGGTGCGACACCACGAGATCCACGTCGCTCGCCGCCGCCTCCAGGTCGGCGAAGCTGTCGTCGAGCCCCGGCATCAGGATCTCGCGCATCAGGACCTCCGACCCTCGCCGGGGATCCATGATGCGCGCGATCAGCGTCACGTCGTCGGGGCGGACGTCGGGACCGGCCGGCCGGAAGGCGAGGCCTTCCCGCTCCACGATCTCGCGGTAGAAAGGGCACGTCGCGACGACGGGTTCGTGACCGGCGGCGCGAAGCCGGCCGGCCACGGCGATGGAGGGGAACAGATCGCCGAACGATCCCCAGCACGCGAGCAGCACCCTGGCCATGCCGCCAGCATTCTACCGGCCGTCTTCGCGACGCCCGGCGACCCCGCCGTTCGCCCGTAGCGCGCCGGACTGGCGGGTGCGCGAGCGGGTCGAGCGCCGCGGGCGGCAGCGCCCGATCCGCCGCCGCCCTATGTCCGTGGGTCCTAGGGCACGACCAGCACGGCTTCGTTCGAGGCGTGAGACTCGCCGGTCGGGCCGCCGAGCGCGTAGACGCGCAGGTAGTAGGTACCCGGCGGGACGGCGCCGCCGACGCTCGTGCCGGCCAGTGGCAGCCGGGCGATGCTCGAGTCGAGCGGGCCCAGGCCGGCTTCGAGCCGGTAACCCGCCGCGCCGGGGACGGCCGTCCAGTTCAGCGACACGACGCCGGCGCTGACCTGTGCCGTGAGCGTCGGCGCATCCAGCGGGAACACGCCCCCGACCGACACCAGCAGCTCAGGAGACGCGGCCGGGATACCGCAGGCGTTCCGCCCCTGGACGCGGAGGAAGTAGGCGCCGGGCGGCGCGGCGGCCGCGAACTGCTGTGCCGCGCCCATGGGAAACGTGCCGATGTTGACAGACCCGCTCACCGTGCTGGCGCTCAGGTCGTAGGTCATCGGGGCGGACGCCACCGGGTCCGGCCAGCTGATGGTGACGGCGCCGCCGTTCACGGTCGCCGTCGGGATCGGCGACGGCCAGGGGCCGAGGCAGGCGCTGCCAGCGACCGTGAACGCCATGTCCTGCGACGCTGGGCCGACGCCCTTCGCGCTCACGCCGCGGACCCGCGCGTAGTAGGTGCCGGGCGGCACGGCGCCGATGTAGTCGAACGACGGGTTGTCGTCCGAGGTCGGTATCGTGGCGATGTTCGCCAGGCCGCGCCCGGTGCCGATCTCCAGCCGATAGCTCGTCACGTCTCCGCCGACCGCGGGCGGCCCCCACCCCAGGAAGAGCGCCTGCCCCGGCATCAGGAAGGCCGTTGGCGCGGTGGGCCGCCCGGGCAGGCCCGCCAGGCCGCTGGCGGGGAAGAAGTTGAAATTCGCACCGAAGATATTCCCGACCGCGACCAGGCCCTCGGGCGCCGCAATCACGCGGTTGCCGACGCCCGCCGGAATGTTGGCCACGAAGGGCAGCACGCTGCCTGTCGCGGCGTCGACGGCCGCGTACGAGGGCCGGAAGAAGCCGTTCACCTGGCTGAACCCGCCGGCGAGGTAGGCAACGGGACCCAGCACGTCGATGTCGAAGGCCTGACCGTTGAGTCCCGGTGCGAAGGCGGTCACGGCCCCGCCAGGCAGCGTGATCGCCGCGGCGGAGAACCGCGACGTCCCGTTGACGGAGCTGAACAGGCCGGCCAGGTACATCGTCGATCCGGCGATCTTCATGGCGTTGATCGCCGGCGTGACGCCGCTCGTCAGCGTGATCGCGAGCGGCGTCAGCGTCGGCGTGGGAGTGGTCAGGTCGAACGCGGCGAGGCCCTGCCGCGCCTGACCGCCGATGCCGGTGAAGTTGCCGCCCAGGTAGAGCGTCTGGCCGGAGAGCACCAGCCTGTTGATGCCGCCGGCGGTGGTATCCGCCGTGAACGGCAGCACGGCGCCCGTGACGGCGTCCACGGCGGCAAAGCCCACCCGTCCGGCGCCGCCGACCGTCGTGAAGTAGCCGCCGATGTAGGCGACGCCGCCGCTCACGGCGACCGTCCGGCCGCCGAGGTTGCTGCCGATGATGCCGCTGGCATTCGGGTTCCAGGGCAGCACCTCGCCGGTCCGGCGATCGACGGCGGCGAAGTTCATCCGCGCCTGTCCGTTCACGGTGGTGAAGGCGCCGGCCAGGTAGAGCGTGTTGCCCGACGCCGTGATGCCGCGCACCTGGCCGCTGATGTCGATCGTGAACGGCAGCAGTTCGTTGGTCACGAGGTCGATCGCTGCGACGCCGGGCCGGGATACTGCGGCCCCATGCGTGTAGTTGCCCGCGACGATGAGATCGGCGCCGCTCGGCACCAATTGGTTGACGACGCCGCCGCCGACCCCGGTATTGAAGTGCAGGGCCGCACCAGTCGTCGTCGACAAGGCCGCCACACCGACGCGCGGCGTGCCGCCGATCCTCGAGAAGCCGCCGCCCGCGTGGAGCGTCGAGCCATTGAGGTACAAAGCCGTCACCGCGCCGTTGGCACCGGGCGACCAGGCGTCGAGGGCGCCCGTGCCGGCATCGACCCGTGCGAGACCGCCGCGTGGTTGCCCGGCCATGAAAGTGAAGTTGCCGCCCACGTACACACGGCTGCCGTCGATCAGCAGCTTCCGGACCGGGCTGTTGGTGTCGGCCTGGAAGGCGAGGACGTTGCCATTCGTGATGTCGATGGCGCCGAAGTTGGCGCGGGTGACGGCGCCGATGGCCGTGAACATGCCGCCCAGATACAGCGTGTTCCCGCTGAGCGCCAGGGCGCCCACCACCGCGCCGGTGCTCAGCGTGGTCGCCGGCGTTCCCAGCAGGGCGCCAGTGGTCGCATCCACGACCGCGAACCCCGGGCGCGCGTTGCCGGACGCGGTGGTGAAGTTGCCGCCCAGGAATACGGTGCTGCCGCTCACGATGATGGCGGCCGCGTTGTTCCCGTTGGACGCGGTGTCGAGGGCCGGATTCCAGGGCAGGAGGGCCCCGGTCGTCACGTCGAACGCGGCGCCGCCGCCCCGCGCCTGGCCGTTCACCTGGTCGAACCGGCCCACCAAGTAGAGCGTGCTGCCTTGCCTCCACAACCCGTTCACCAAACCGTTCACACTCGGCTTGAACGTCATGTCGACCGTTGGCGGCGTGAGGTGCGCCAGGCCGCTCCATCCGCTCCCGCCCCCGCTGCCGATGCGCGTGAAGTTGCCGCCCACGTACCACCCGCCCGACCCGTCGGACACCATGGCGTTGACGCTCCCGTCACGTGGGACGGACGCGGTGAACACCGTGGCGGTCGGCGCCCCGGTCACCGGATCGACGAACAGGAAGGGCTCGGTGCTGTCGTCGGAGTACGCCACACCCATTTGCGGGACACCGGCCACGTACAGCGTGTTGTCGACGCGCGTCACATCGAACAGTTGGCTGGTGACCGCCCAGGCCGAACGGTTGTTGTCCTGTACTTGTGCAAATGCGGAGTGGCCAGCGAAGCAGCTGGCCACGACGAGGAGCGTGAGGGGGAGTCGAGTCGTCACCGGAAACCTCCTTGCCATCGAGAACCGGCGCGGCCCGTGCAATCCGGCCCCCGGTCCATCGCGTCGTTGAACACCGGACGGCGCGGGCGCTCCGCCACGCGACAGCCGTCAGAACCGAACGCCGAAGCCGAACGAGATCACCGGGTAGAAGCGCAGCACGCCCAGGCGCAGGTCGTCGTTGAGCGCCGCTTCGTCGGCACGCACGTGGGCCTGAATCGTGGCGTCCGTCGCCATGTCCCGGCAGTCGAGCCCTCGGGCGTCGCACGCCATGCCGGTGAACGACTGCGTGGCCACGGGAGAGCCCTGGAAGATCACGCCCAGCTCGAACGGCACGCTGAAGCGGCGGCTGCGAGGCACGAGGTTGCCCCACCCGATGCGCAGCGCCGGCCTGGTCGACGCCACCACGATCGCGCCCGCCAGGCGGATTGGATCGGCGCTGGCGCTCCAATAGTCGACGTCGTCCACCGAGATGCGCTCACCGGCGGGCACCGCGGCGCTCAGGCGAAGGCGGTTGCGGTTGCGCACCGTCAGGCCGGGGCTGATGTGGAACCCGCCGCCGAAGGGGAACCAGTCCAGATACGCCTCGGCCGACCGCAGTTCGAGGGCGCCGGTGTAGGTGATCCCGCTGTCGCCGTCGTCGAACTCGCGCGAGTAGTCGAGGAGGTTGACGCCCATTCGCACGTTCGCCTTGCGGTGGACCCGCACGGCCACCTCGGCGCCCAGGCCGAGGGTGGACGCGTGCAGGCCGAGTCCCACCCGGTGCCCGCCCGCCGCCGCGACGTCGGCGGACCTCGCGGCCGGCGCGGCCGGCTGACTGGGGGGCGGGGCCTGTGCCAGCGCCGCGTGCGATGTGCCGAGGATCAGCGCCCATGCGAGGGCCGATCCGCGGACGGTGATCCAGGACAGACGCGTGTCGATGTTCATACCGGGTGACTCCCACGTGAGGCGCCGCCAACGTTTGCGCACGGGCGTTGCACTGCACGATGAGAGGGACGCGCCCGCGTGATTCCGCTGGAGCGCTGCCGATCCCGGGAGTGCGGCCACAGTCAGGGACTGCGACGTCGGAGGCGAAACGGGGTCACGGACGCCGGCCGCCCCGCGCCTCCGCGACCCGGGCCAGGCCTGCCTCCGCCACCGCCACCTGTCGCCGCACCTGCGTGTAGCTGGGCGCGGCCTCGAGGGTCCGGCGGCCCACGGCCCTGGCTTCGGCGAAGAGCGCGCCCGCGCCGTCGACGTCTGGCGGGGCGATCGTCAGCAGCAGGTCGGCCACGCTGTTGAGGCTCCGCGTCAGCTCCCAGGGCACGAAGATGAAGCCGCCGAAGCGGGCCGCGCGCTCGCGCCGGATCGCCAGGGCCCGTTGATGGAGATCCAGGGCCTCGGCGAGGCGTCCGTCCGCGCGCGCCGCGTCACCGAGCTGCACGTAGCCGAACGCGAGGTCGGCCTTGTACTGGACGTTGGCGGCGTCGGACGCGACCAGGGGCTGCAGGAGGCCGATCCCGGTCCTGGCCTCGCGCGCCGCATCGGCGGGGCGGCCGAGTGCGACCAGCACGGAGGCCTTCCGCGAGTGGATCTCGGCCAGGCCGCGCTGCAAGAGCTGGTTCGGTCCGGCCCCCGCCACGGCGGCGTCGAGCGCGGTCTGCGCCGAATCGAGCTCGGCCAGGGCGCCGGCGGCGTCATCGCGCTGATCGCGCGCGAGCGCCACCTGGGCCCTCGCCCTGGCGAGGCCGAGGTCGTCCTGCCACCGGTCGCCCGCCAGCGCGCGCAGTCGCAGGCGCTCGCGGACCTCCCGTTCGGCCAGCGCCAGGTGATGCTCGACGTCGGCGGTGAGGTGCGCGACCGTGGCGCGGCCGTGCACGGCATCGGCCAGGAGGCGGACGCTCTCGGCATCGCCCGGGTCCGCGGCCAGCCGCCGTCCGGCGGCGGCGATGGCTTCGTCGAACCCGTGGGCCCCGGTCAGGGGATCGGGCGCGAGCTGCGCCAGGCTGATGAGCCCGTCGATCCGCAGTCGTTCGAGCGCCGCCGTGCCGCCGTCGCCAGCCGCGGCGATGGCCTTGCTGAAGCTGGCGGCCGCACCCGGCGAATCGCCGATGTTCGGGACGAAGGCGCCGCCCTGCACCTTCCCGATCCGCAGGTAGGCGGCGGCCAGCTCCTCGCGAAGGTCCGTGTCGGTCACCTCGTCCTGGCTGAGCCGATCGAGGTACTGCAGCGCCGTCTGCACGACGAGCTGTCGCGCGGCCGTGGTCCCGGAGATCGGCGTCAGCAGGTCGTTGACGTCGAACACCACGGCGCGCGCGAACGACCGGAGGTCGTCGAAACGCCGCTCGGCACGACGCGCCTGCCACACGCTGAGCGTGGTCGAGGCGACCAGCCCGAGGCCCAGCGTGACGCCGAATGCGTAGGCCACCCGGTGCCGGCCGATGGCCCGGCGGCACCGGTACGCCCAGGTATCGGGGCGGGCGCGCACCGGGAACCCCCGTCGGTACGCCTCGAGATCGTCGGCGAACTGCTCGACCGACCGATAGCGGCGGGCGGGGTCGCGGGCGACGGCCTTCGCCAGGACGTTGTCGAGGTCGCCGCGCAGGCTGCGCGCGAGCGCGGGCGTGCCGCAGAGGGTGCTGGCCCGGTGGGGCTCGGCCGTGAGGGTGGCGTGGACCACCGCGTCGACGCTGTCGGAGACGCCCGCGAACGGTCCGCTGCCCGTCAACAGCACGTAGCCGACCACGCCCAGCGAGAAGACATCGGAGGCCGTCGAGATGTCGCCGCCTCCGAGCTGCTCCGGACTGGCGTACCCGGGCGTGGCCGGCCTGAGCCGGGTCACGGCCCCCGGCGGTCCGAGCAGGCGGGCGATGCCGAAGTCCACCACCTTCACCGTGCCGTCCGGCGTGACGAGCAGGTTCTCCGGCTTGATGTCGCAGTGGACGATGAGATGCCGGTGCGCGTGACCCACGCCCGCGCACACCTGCTGGAGCAGCGCCAAGCGCTCGGTCACCGGCAGCCGCCGCTCGGCGCAGTAGCGGTCGATCGGCAGGCCGTCGACGTACTCCATGACCAGATACAGCAGGTGGTCGGCCGTGGCGCCGCCATCGATCAGGCGGGCGATGTTCGGGTGGTCGAGGCGGGCCAGGAACTGCCGTTCGCGCACGAAGCGTTCGCGGGACTGCACCCACGCCGCCGACAGCAGTTTCACGGCCACACGCTTGTCGAACGCGCCATCGCTGCGCTCGGCGAGATACACGGCGCCGGAGCCGCCCGTGCCCAGCAGCCCGAGCAGCCGATAGGCGCCGACCGTCCGCTCCGTGAGGTCCCCTGCGTCGGGCCACGGGCTGGGCGGCAACGGCAGCTCGGGCAGGAAGGCGCCCGGCCGATCGTGGGCCTCCAGCAGCGAGGCCACTTCGGCGGCGGCCTCGGCGTCCTGCCGGCCGAGGCCGGCCAGGAAGGCCGGGCGGTCGCCGGGCGGGCGCTCGAGTGCCTGCTCGAAGAGCGCCGTGATCCGGGTCCACGTGTCGGGCGTCATCGGCACGGCGTCGTCGTGCGCCTCTTTCACCAGTGCGACGTCGGTCGCCGAGGCGGGTCACATCTCCAGTTCGCGCCGCAGCCAGGCCCGCGCGACGCTCCAGTCGCGCTTGACGGTCTTCTCCGACACGCCCAGCGCCCGCGCCGCCTCTTCCACCGTCATGCCGCCGAAGTAGCGGAGCTCGACCACCTTGGCCTGCCGCGGGTCGAGCGCGGCGAGCCGGTCCAGCGCCCGATCCAGGTCTTCCCACCGGTCCGCCTCGGCGTCCACCGCGGCGATCTCGTCGGCGAGCGGCAGGCGCTCGCGATCCCCGCCCCGCTTCAGGCGGCGGCGGCTCCGGGCGTGCTCCACGAGAATCTCGCGCATCACGTGGGCGGCGATGCCGACGAACCGGCCGCGATCTTCCCAGGTGGCCTCGGCCTGCGGGATCAGGCGGAGGTAGACCTCGTGCACGAGCGCGGTGGCCTGCAGGGTGTGCCCCGGAGACTCGCGGGACAGGTAGCGGTGGGCCAGCCGTCGCAGCTCCGCGTAGAGCAGCGGGAACAGCGTGCTGCTCGTGGACGTGCCGGGCTCTCGCAGCTCGGCCAGGACGCTGCGAGGGGAATCGCCGCCCATGACCCGGCTGGCAAATCTAGCCCAGGCAGCTCAGCCGTGCAAGGCCTTCGCGGACGTCGCGCCTCAGAGCGGATTCCACCCGCCGACGTCGGCGGCGAGCCGATCGGCGTCGGGGGGGCCCCAGGTGCCGGGCGCGTAGATCAGCGGCGGGTTCGGGGCGGTGAGCACGGGCTCCACGATCGCCCAGGCCGCCTCCACGGCGTCCTGGCGCGCGAAGAGCGTGGCGTCGCCATGCATGGCGTCGCCGAGCAGGCGCTCGTAGGCGTCCATCTCGTCGGCCGTGCGCTGGCGGGTGAACGAGAGCTCGACGACCTCGCCGACCATGCCGTCGCCGTGTCGCTTGGCGCTCGCCCCGACGGCGATCGAGACGTCCGGACCGAGACGGAACCGCACGTAGTTCCCCATGGCCGGCGCGGCCTCCGCGAACACGGTCTGCGGCGGCGCCTTCAGCTCCACGATCACCTCGGTGCAGGTCGCCGCGAGCTTCTTGCCCGCGCGCACCAGGAACGGGACGCCGGCCCAGCGCCACGAATCGATGTGGAAGCGGGCGGCGGCGAAGGTCGGCACGATCGAGCCGGCCGCGACGCCCGGCGCCGCCTGGTAGCCGTCGTACTGGCCGACCACCACATCGGCTGGATCCAGCGGGCGCATCGTCCGGAGCACCTTGGCCTGCTCGTCTCGGATGGCCTCCGCATAGGCGCCGCTCGGCGGTTCCATGGCCAAGAAGCCGATCACCTGCAGCAGGTGATTCTGGATGACGTCGCGCACGACGCCCACTTCCTCGTAGAACTTGCCCCGGCCCGCCACCCCGAACTCCTCCGCCATCGTCACCTGCACGTTCTCCACGTAGTGCCGGTTCCACACGGGCTCGAAGAGCGCATTCGCGAAGCGGAAGTACAGCAGGTTCTGCACGGCCTCCTTGCCCAGGTAGTGGTCGATGCGGAACACGGACGCCTCGTCGAACCTCGCGTGCAGCGTGCGGTTGAGGTCGCGCGCCGATGCCAGGTCGCGGCCGAACGGCTTCTCGAGCACCACCCGTCCCTGGCCGAGGCAGAGGGCATCGGCCAGCCCCTCGACGACGGCGCCGAAGAGCGACGGCGGGATCGCCAGGTAGTACAGGGGCCGCCCGGCCGAGGCCAGGGCCCGCTTCAGGCCCTGGAAGGTCGCGGCGTCGCGGTAGTCGCCGCGGACGTAGCTGAAGCGATCGGCGAAGTCCTTGAAGACGGCGTCGTCCACCTCCACGCCGGCGTCGCGCAGGCTGTCGCGCGCCCTCGCCACCAGGGCGTCCTGCGACATGGACGACGAGGCCACGCCGATGACGGGCCCGCGGAGGGCGCCCCGGCGGGCGAGCGCGTACAACGCGGGGAAGATCTTCTTGTAGGCGAGATCGCCCGTGATGCCGAAGAAGACCAGCGCGTCCGACGACGGCCCGTTCACGAGGCCTTCTCCACGTGTCCGCCGAACTCCTGGCGGAGCGCCGAGAGCAGCCGGTTCTGGAAGTCCTGCCCGCCGCGCGAGGTGAAGCGCTCGAAGAGCGCGCTGGCCAGGACGTGGACGGGCACGGCGAGATCGTTCGCGGCCGCGAGCGTCCAGCGTCCCTCGCCGGAATCGGAGACGCGGCCCGCGAAGGCCGCGAGGTCGGGATCCCGGGCCAGGGCGCCCGCGGTGAGGTCGAGCAGCCACGACGGGATGACGCTGCCCCGGCGCCACAGCTCGGCGATGGCCGCCACGTCGAAGCGGTACTGGTAGTGCTCGGGATGCCGGAGCGGCGTCGTCTCGGCATCGTGGTGCTGAGCCTCCAGGCCGGCGCCGGCGCGCGTCAGCAGGTTGAAGCCCTCGGCGTAGGCGGCCATGAGGCCGTACTCGATGGCGTTGTGCACCATCTTCACGAAGTGTCCGGCGCCGCTCGGCCCGCAGTGCAGGAACCCCTGCTCGGCCGTCGTCGCGGCCACGGCGCCCGCGGCCGTGCGCGGAGCGGCATCGGCGCCGGGGGCGAGCGTGGCGAGGATCGGGGTCAGCCGCGCGACCGCCCCGGCATCGCCGCCGATCATCAGGCAATACCCGCGCTCGCGTCCCCACACGCCGCCGCTCGTGCCGCAGTCGAGGTAGTGCACGCCGCGGCTGGCGAGCGCGCCCGCCCTGGTGATGTCGTCCTGGAAGTTCGAGTTGCCGCCGTCGACGACGATGTCGCCGGCCGCCAGGTGCGGCGTCAGGTCGGCGAGCGCCCGTTCGACGACGCCGGCGGGCACCATGAGCCACACGACGCGCGGCGCGGGCAGCGCCGCCGCCAGCGCGGCCATGCTTCCGGCGCCCACGGCGCCGTCGCCCACGAGCGCGGCCACCGCCTCGGCCGAGCGGTCGTGCGCCACGCAGCGATGGCCGCCCTGCATCAGCCGGCGCGCCATGTTCGCGCCCATGCGGCCGAGTCCCACGATTCCGATGTCCATTCGCGTTCCTTCCCGCGTCGCCGCGCCGTTGGGGTCAGCCCGGGAGCTGATAGCCTGAGGTCCACCATATACCGGCCGATGACCGTCACCATCGATCACGCCCCTCGTCTGGCCGTGCGAATCGCCGTGCGGATCGCCCGCGATCTGGCAGCCCGCGGCGCGCGCGCCTGGACGATGGCGGTGCCAGGCGGATCGGTGGCGGCGTCGGTCCTGCCGCACCTGGCCCGCCAGCCGCTGCCATGGACCGCCTGCGACGTCGTCTTCGCGGACGAGCGCCGCGTGGACGCCGGCGACGACGCGTCGAACTGGCGCGCCTGCCGCACGGCGACGGCCGGCACGGCGATGGACGACGCCCGGTGGCACCGGCTCCCCGCGGACCTGGCGGAACCCGGGGAGGTCGTCCGGCGCTACGCGGCGACCCTGCGCGAGGTCGCCGGCGACCCGCCCGTGCTCGACGTGGTGATCCTCGGCGTGGGCCAGGACGGGCACGTCGCCTCGCTCTTCCCGGGCCACGTTCACGACGCTCCCGGCGGCGTGCTCTTCGACGGGGCGGCGCCGAAGCCGCCCGCGGCCCGCTTCTCGCTGGCGATGGACGTGCTCGTCCGCGCGCGCCTGGCGTGCGTCGTTGCCCTCGGCGCGGCGAAGCGCGACATCGTCCGGGACGCCGTGTCGGGGGGCGCCGGCCTGCCCGTGACGGCCCTGCTCCACGCGTCGGCGGCGCCGTGGCTGCTCGCGGACCCAGAGGCCGCCGGCGACACGGCCGCCGACGGCTGACGGCGGGCGCCCCGTGGGCCCTGTGGCCGCGCATGGCGCTTCGCCGGTCCTTGCCGTGGCGCGCGCATCAGCTGGACGCAGAAAGACGCACGCGGCGGCTCCGGCGTGGTACAGTCGCGACACCCTGCCCCGACCACGTCCGACCTTCGCGACCCCCGCAATCCTGAAACTGGCTCTGGATCGGCGAGCGCACGCCTTCATCGGCGAGCACACGCGCGCGGACGCCCCCCTGATGTACGTGAAGGCGGCCGTGCTCCTGGGCACCTCGGTCGCCGCCTACGTCGCGCTGGTCTTTCACGCGGCCACGCCGGCCGCGGCCATCGGCGCAGCCGTCGTCCTGGCGCTGGGGCTCGTGGGCATTGGCTTCAACGTGCAGCACGACGGCAATCACGGGTCGTTCTCGCGGCGAGCCTGGGTGAATCGCCTCGCCGGCTTCACGCTGGACCTGATCGGCGCCAGCTCGTACTTCTGGAAGGACAAGCACAACCACAACCACCACGTGTTCACGAACATCCCGCACGAGGACGCCGACATCAACCTCGGGCCCATGGCGCGGCTCAGCGTGGATCACGAGTGGTTCTGGTGGCATCGCTACCAGCACGTGTACCTGTGGGTGCTGTACGGGGGGGTGCACCTGCGCTACCTGTACAGCGATCTGCAGCGGCTGTGCCTGGGGAAGAACGACGGGCTGAGCGCCGGCTATCCGAAGGGCGCCGACATGGCGTGGCTGCTCGGGGGCAAGGCGTTCTTCCTGACGGCGGCCTTCGCGATTCCCCTCTGGCGCCACGACCCGGCCAGCGTCGTCGCGTGCTACCTGCTGGTGTCGATGACGATGGGCTTCGTCTTCAGTGTCGTCTTCCAGCTCGCCCACAGCGTGGACAACGTGGAGCACCCGGTAAGCGGGGAGCGGTGCCCCGAATGGGTCGTCCACCAGATCGCCACCACGTCGAACTTCGCGACCTCGAGCCGGGCGGCGACCCTGCTGCTCGGCGGCTTGAACTACCAGCGCGAGCATCACCTCTTCCCGAAGATCGCGCACGTCCACTATCCGGCGCTGTCGGCCGTGGTGCAGGCCGTGTGCGCCGAACACGGCGTGCCCTGCCGCGAGAACGTCACGCTGGCCGCGGCGCTGAAGTCGCACTATCAATTCGTGCGGCAGATGGGCCGGCGGCCCGCGCCGGCGTCCTGACGGCGGCCCCCGGCCGCCTCCCTGCCTCAGCGTTCGGCGTGCGGCGGCGCGTCCGGGTCGCCGGCGTCCTGGCCGTCCCCGTCGTCGCCGCGGCCGTCGTCGATCTCGTCGGCGGCCTCCATGTCGTCCTCCTCGACCTCGGCGAGCGCGGCCTCACGTGCGGGGCTGTCGAGGCGGGCATCGGCGTCGGCCACTTCCACCGGCAATCCGAGCGCATTGCCGACGCGCTGCGCCGCGGCGATGGCGTCGGCCCGCGCGGTCAGCTCGACGGCGCCGATCTCGATCGAGGGCTGCCGGGCCGGATCGCGCGCCAGGAGGCGAATCTGCTGGCAGTAGGTGGTGGGGCCGTCGTTCCCGCCGGGGGACGAATCCACGGGCTCGGCCGCGACGCGCACCGCGCGAAAGGCCGCCGCCGGCGTGCGCGTCGTCTTGCGTCCCACGCGCCAGTCGTGGACCTCGACGACCTGCGGCCCCGCCGGCTCGATGACGATGTAGCGGCGGGCGCACGTGAGCCACCAGCCCAGTGGCAGCACCATGGCCGTCAGCAGGAGGAGCCACCACGCGCCGAGCGCGGCGCCGAGGATGGCCTCGACGCTCCCCTGGCGCACACCCTCGGTCAGCGACGTCACCACGCCGACGGCCGACCACAACCCGCCGAGGAGCAGCGGCACGCCGATGACGTAACGCGCCACCGGAATCACCGTCTGGTGGATGACGATGCTGCCGTGGTCGAGTTCGATCGTGAGCCGCATGCGGATGGCGCGCACGGTAGCACGGCCGAGGCGCGGCTGCGCGGGCCGATGGACGGAGTCGGCGCTACGCCAGGATGTCGTGGATGACGGTCCCGGCGACGTCGGTCAGACGGAAGTCGCGTCCGCTGTAGCGGTAGGTGAGCTTCGTGTGGTCGATGCCCAGCTGGTGCAGGATCGTCGCGTGCAGGTCGTGCACGTGCACGGGCTTGTCGATGGCCTTGAAGCCGAAGTCGTCGGTGGCGCCGTAGGTCATGCCGCCCTTGAAGCCGCCGCCGGCCAGCCACACGCTGAAGCCGAACGGGTTGTGATCGCGACCGCTTTGCGCCACGGCCATCCCGCCCACCTCCACCACCGGCGTCCGGCCGAACTCCGATCCGCAGACCACGATCGTCTCGTCGAAGAGCCCCCGGGACTTCAGGTCCTTGATGACGGCCGCGAACGGCTGGTCTGAATCCCTGGCGTTCTTCCGGTGCTGCTGGATGTCGCTGTGGGCATCCCACGGATCGCCCTTGGCGTAGTACACCTGCACCATCCGCACGCCGCGTTCCACGAGGCGCACGGCCATGAGACACCCGCGGGCCGTGCTGCCCGGACCGTACAGGTCCAGCGTCGCTTTCGACTCCTTGCGGATGTCGAACACCTCCGGCGCCTCGGTCTGCATCCGGTAGGCCGTCTCCATCGCGCTGATCGCGGCGTCGAGCTGGGGATCCGCCACGTCGCCGCCCATGCCGTCGAGCGTCTTCAGCAGGTCGAGCTCGCGGCGCTGCTCGGCCAGCGTGAACTCCTCGTTCGTCAGGAACGACACGAGCTTCTTCGGGTCGAAGTCCTTCCCGACGATCTGATCGGGCCGCTCGGTCTTGCTCGAGATGAACGTGCCCTGGTGCACGGCGGGCAGGAAGGCGCTGTTCCACAGCGGGGGACCGACCGTGGTCGGCACGTCGGGACACAGCACCACGTAGCCCGGCAGGTTCTGGTTCTCGGTGCCGAGCCCGTAGGTGAGCCACGACCCGATCGACGGACGGCCCACCTGAATGTGCCCGGTGTTCATCATGAGCATCGAGGGCTCGTGATTCGGGATGTCCGTGTACATCGACCGGATCAGGCAGATGTCGTCCGCGCAGGCGCCCACGTGCGGGAAGAGCTCGCTCACCTCCAGGCCGCTCTTGCCGTAGCGGGTGAAGGTGAAGGGCGACTGCATCAGCGTGCCCGTCTTGCGCTCGGTCGCCACCGGGCCGCCCGGCAGGGGCTGCCCGTGGTACTTGGCCAGCATCGGCTTCGGATCGAAGCTGTCCACCTGCGACAGCCCGCCGTTCATGAAGAGGAAGATGACGTGCTTGGCCCGCGCGGGATGGTGCAGGCCCTTCGACAGCTTCGGCCCTGGCGCCCCGGCGGTGAGGCCGGCCGCCGCCAGCGAGTCGCCGACGAGCCCGGCGAAGGCCATCATCCCGAACCCGCCGCCGATCCGGCAGAGCGCGTCGCGTCGTGTCACGGGAGAGCGGGAACGATTGGCCATCGTCGGGTCTCCTAGTTCACGAACACGAACTCGTTCGAGCTGAGCAGCACTTTCACGTACCGGCCGAACGCCGTCACCGGCAGCATCTTCGGCTTCTCGTCCTCGGGCCCGGACGCTCCCGGGGTGACGCCCGCCATCATGCCCGACTCCGCCGGCGTCGGCGCTCCGGACTCGCGGCCCGACGGCGCCGCTGGCGGCGCGTCCGCGTCGGGCGCCGCCTTGGCCTTCGTCTGCCGCTCCTCGTACTGCTTCAGCGGTTCGCCGGCCAGGAACTCGCGTCCGGCCTTCACTTCGTCCGGTGTCGCCGCGCGGCCGAAGACCAGCCGGTAGGCTTTCTGGATGCGGGCACTGTCGTCGGGCTCGTCGGCGACGCGGGCGGCGAGGCGCTCGGCGTGCTGCTGGACGAAGTCGCTGTTCATGAAGAACAGCCGCTGCAGCGGGACGTTCGTGCTGAAGCGCTGCTCGGCCGTCTGGCTGGGGCTCGGGAAGTCGAAGAGCTGCAGGAACTCGTCGAGCTTGTACCGGCTGACCTTGCCGTAGAGGGTGCGCCGCGCGGCCAGGGGCGTCAGCGCAATCGACGGTCCGCCCATCTTCTCGTCGAGCGCGCCGGACACGAACAGCACGCCGTCGCGGATCTGCTCGGCCGTGAGCCGGCGGCGGTTCGCGTGCCAGTACAGCCGGTTCCCCCCGTCCTTCGCGCGCGCGGCCGGCTGGTCGTCGGCGCTCAGGTGGTAGACGGCGCTCCGCAGGATCTCGCGGTGGAGCGCCTTCAGCGACTGCCCGTGCTCGACGAAGTACCGCGCCAGGTAGTCGAGCAGTTCGGGATGGCTCGGCGTGTCGCCGTTCCTGCCGAAGTTGCTGGGCGTGTTCACGAGGCCCGTGCCGAAGTGCTCCTTCCACACGCGGTTGACGATGACGCGCATGGCGATCGGCTGCGCCAGAATGGCCTGCGCCAGCTCCAGCCGCCCGCTGCCCTTCGAGAACGTGGCGCGATCGCCCGGGCCCAGCACCGTGACGAAGCCGCGCGGCACGGTGTCGCCGAGGCGCAGCGGATTGCCGCGCACGTGAACCTGGATGTCGTGCACCTCGGCGGCGTCCTGCACGCCGTGGACGTAGCTGAACTTCGGCGGCATCGCCTTCTCGGCGGCCTCGATGTCCTTGCGCAGGACCTCGATCGTGGCGCGCCGATCCGGCCCCAGGCGCTGTTCCAGGCCCCAGCCGCTGAAGCGCAGCAGGCCCGGCGGCCGACGGGTGCCCGGCACCATCCCCTCGGTGCGCAGGTCCACGACGAACACGTCGCGGAAGAGCGCCGTGCGCTCCTTGGTCATGCTGCGGAGCTCCAGGCTGCAGCCGGGACAGAAGTCGTCGTTCGTCTTGAACTCGTTCGGCAGGTTCGCGGGCTCCTTCGGCTTCGCCGTCGGCAGGGCCCGGGCCTTGATGATGTCGTTCTCCTTGCGGACGTCCCGTTCCTCGAGCACGAGGCCCACGAGCAGCTCCTGGAAGGCGGCAGCGAGGGTGTCGGCCTCCTTCGCCGTGCCGCCGCCCTTGGCGATCATCGCCTGCCAGTCCTTCAGGAACGGGTAATAGGTCGGGGGCCGCGACAGGAACTCCAGCCAGCGGTCGAAGAGCTCGTAGTCGAGCTTCTCCTTCTCGATGACCTCGGCCTTCTCCTTCTTCGGCTCGCCCGTCACCTGCCAGGCGGCCTTCATGTACGTGGCCGTCTGGAAGGCCAGGGTGGCCGCGAGCTGCTCGGTTTCCACGCGCAGGAACTCGCCGAGCATCTCCTGCTTCTTCTCGAGCGCCTTCTCCTTCGCCTTGTGCGCGGCGACGATGGCCTTCGGCGCGAGCGGGTACTCGTGGTACTCCGCGTTCAGGAAGACGCCGGCCAGGGCGTAATAGTCCGTGGTCGGGATCGGGTCGTATTTGTGGTCGTGACAGCGTGCGCAGCCCACGGTGAGGCCCAGCAGGCCGCGGCTCACCGCGTCCACGCGGTCGTGCCGTTCGTCGGCGTGCGTGATCTCGACCGCGCCGTTGTCGTAGAACCAGGGCCCGAGCCCGAGAAAACCGAGGGCGGGGAGGTTGCGCACGCGCTCCGGCGCGTCGAGCAGGTCGGCCGCGAGCTGCGCCGTGACGAAGCGGTCGTAGGGCAGGTCGTCGTTGAGGGCCGTGACCACCCAGTCGCGATACAGGTGGGCGTTGGGGTACGGGTTGTAGCCGCGGCCCTCGGGATCGAGGCTGCGGTAGTCGTCTTCGCCGTAGCGGGCGACGTCGAGCCACTTCCGGCCCCACGTCTCGCCGTAGCGCGGGGAGGCGAGCAGGCGATCGAGGACCGTCTCGAACGCGTCGGGCGACCGATCCGCCAGGAAGGCGTCGATTTCGTCAGGCGTCGGCGGGAGCCCCGTGAGGTCCAGGGTCGCGCGGCGGAGCAGCGATCGCCTGTCCGCCGGGCCGACCGGCGCCAAGCCCTCGGCCTCGAGCCTGGCCAGCACGAAGCGGTCGATGTCGGTCTTCGGCCACGCCGTGTCGCGCACGGCCGGCGCGGCGTGCGACGCCAGGGGCTGGAACGCCCAGTACGCGCGGTCCTCGGCGGTGACGACCTTTCCGCGCGGTGCGGCCGCCGGTGCCTCCGCCGTGGACGCGGCGGACGCGGGCCACGGCACGCCGGCGCGCACCCACTCCACCAGCAGATCGACGTCGGCCTGCGCGAGCGGCGCGCGGCCCTTGGGCATCGCGGGGTAACCGGCGGCGTGCTGCACGGCCTTGATGAGCGTGCTCGCCTCCGGCTTCCCGGGCTCGACGACCGGACCGGTGTCGCTGCCCTTCAGGAGCGCGTCCCGCGAGTCCAGGCGCAGGCCGCCCTCGGCGGCCTCGGCGTGGCACGCGTAGCAGTTCGCGGCGAGCAGCGGCCGGATTCGGCTCTCGAACACCTCGGGAGACTGCGCCGCGGCGGGCGGCGGTGTGGCCGCCGGACGCTGCCTGGCAGCGAGGTGGCCGTCGGCCAGGGCCAGCGTGACCAGGCCCGCGACGGTCCAGAGAGCGCCGTTTCGGAGGGGAATCGATGCGCGCATGGGCCAGTGGGTATTATCCACGGGCATGGATGCTCTTGCAGAGGGACGACCCCAGGCGCGAATCGTCGGCCGCTGGTTCGGTTTTGCCCTGGTCTTCCCGGCGCTGTCAGCGGTGGCGCTTCACGCCCAGCCCCCCCGTCCGCCCGACGAGATCCCGTTTTCGCGCCTCAAAGCCGCCGCCGTCGTGCCGGTCGCCCTCCGCCCCGGGGCCGCCGAGACGCCCGACGGCCTGGTGCTGGCGGTCGATCGCGGGCTCGTCCGGGTCCCGGCTGCTACGAACGTCCCGGCGCCGTCCGTGGAGGTCGGAGCGCCGTGCGCCAATCTCCTCGCGGCCCTCGACGCCATCTGGGTCCCGTTGTGCGGTGACGGCCGGATCGCGCGCGTGGACCAGAAGACGTCGGCCGTCGGCCCGCCCATCCCGCTCGCCGCCGCCGATCCCGGCGGACGGATCGCCGCCGGCGTGGGCAGCCTGTGGGTGGCCTCGGATCGCCGGGGCGTGGTGTCGCGCGTGGATCCGGAGGGGGGCGCGGTGGTCGCGGAGGTCCGCGTCGCGGGCGAGCCCTCCTCGATCGTGGCGGCCGACGACGCGCTGTGGATCACGAGCGCCGCCGGCGACGCCCTGACGCACGTGAACGCCCACACCAATGCCGTCGTCGAGACCGTGAAGGTCGGCCCGCGGCCCGGACGCCTCGCGGTGGGGGAGGGCGCGGTGTGGGTCCTCAACCGGGGCGACGGTTCCGTCTCGCGCGTGGATCCGAAGACGCACAAGGTCGTGGCCACCGTGGCCGTCGGCGCGGACGTGGCCGACGGCGAGATCGCCGCCGGCGCCGGATCGGTGTGGATCAGCGCGCCGGGCGTCCCGCTCGTGCGCATCGATTCCGAGCGCAACCGCGTGGCCCAGCGCTTCACGGGCAGCGGCGGCGGTGCCGTGGTGGTGGCGCACGGATCGGTCTGGGTGGCCGCGGACCCAAGCGCCACCTGGCGCATCGATCCGGTGCTCATCGCGGCGATGCGGCCCTGACCGTCATCGACGGTCGGCCGCTCACAGGATGCTGCGGCCCCATCGGGCGATCCGCCGGTGGAGCGCGGAGGACGGCGGCAGCAGCGCGTCGATCTGCTCCTGTCGATCGAGCCAGGTCGTGAGTCCGCACACCACCGCGAAGTCGAGCAGCCCGGACCGGGCCCCAAGCTCGGAGACCGTGAGTTCGACTCCGCCGTCGAGCAGCATGCTGCGGTCGTTCATGTTGAGCGAACCGATTTGGAGGTACTGAACGGAGCGCGCGGTGTCCTCCGGCGTCAGCCGGATCGCCCGCGCGGCGATCAGCGCCCGTCCGGCCTTCCAGGCCTCTTCGGGCAGCCTGCGGACGTCGCGCTCGCGTCCGCTCACCAGACACATTCGCTGCTCCATATACGACATCAGGGCCGCCCCCAGGAGCGCCGAGAGCTCGGCGCCACGAGCGCGGTCCAGGCTCGCTTCTGTGGCATCATCCCGGCGAACGGATTGGAGGTCGTGATGCGCGGATCGGTTCTCGTCTTGGCCGCAAGTCTCGTGCTCGCCCAGACGCCGGCTCCCGAGGGGATCGTGTTCACGTCCGAGACCATGCGGAACGACGGCTCCGACGTGCAGCAGATCACGGACAACCCGTGGGAAGCAGGCACACCAGTCTGGCAGCCCACGACGAGGGCGTCGGTGCGTTCGGCCGCGCAGAGTGCTGCGTCACCGAGACGTCCGTCCGGGGGGGCTGCGGTCCGGGTCCGCAAGAGCGTGGCGGCGCTCAGCGCCACGGAGAGGCGGGACTTCGTCGACGCGGTTCTGGCCCTCAAGGCCGCCAGGTCGCCGCACAATCCGTCTCTCAGTTACTACGATCAGTTCGTGCAGTGGCACAAGGAACGGTATGTCTGTCGAGTGGACCAACCGCCGCCGGGGACGCACACGATGCCGATGGTCCACACCGGGCCCATGTTCCTGCCCTGGCATCGCGAGCTGCTCAACCGGTTCGAGACCGCCCTTCGTGAGGTGAGCGGGAAGGACGTCACGCTGCCCTATTGGGACTGGACCGATCCCGGGAGCATCGATCCGAACAACGCGAACGCGGTCTTCAGGGACGACTTCATGGGGGGCGACGGCAGCCCCGACGAGCAGTATGCGGTCACCACCGGGCCATTCAAAAAGGGCACCTGGAGGCTGAACGTGCAGCCGGAGGGCGTCACCTGGGCCTCCGCCGCCACCGCCTACCTCTCACGCCACCTGGGCCGTCCCGAGACACTCCCCACGAGGGCGCAAGTCGAGGCCGTGCTCGCTGCCGAGGAGTACGACGCGGCGCCCTTCAACATCGAGAGCGATCCCGCAAAGAGCTTCCGCAACGCGATCGAGGGTAACGGGGAGGGGTCCGCGATGCGCTGTGGTCCCGACGGCTGGATGGCGTTCGAGTCCATGCTCGGGGTGACGCCGCTCACCGGCTCGGGGCCGAACACGATGCACAACCTGGTGCACGTCTGGGTGGCCGGCATCATCACGCCCGCCGCCGTGCGCCCGCGGCTTCGAGGCACGATGTTTCTCTCGACCTCGCCAAACGATCCCGTGTTCTTTCTCCACCACGCGAATGTCGATCGCCTCTGGGCGGAGTGGCAGGCGGCGCACCCCGGCAAGACGTACGCGCCCAGCACCGGGCACGAAGGCAACAACGCCGACAGCGCGATGGCTCCGTTCGGCGTCAGTCCACGCGACGTGGAACGCGTCACTGCCATCGGCTACCGGTACCGTTAGCGACGTGGCCGGCGCGTGCGGCGCCGGGCACGCTCAATACGACGGGGTGCTCCTCGCGAGAGGAGGAGACGTGTTCGCCCTGTCGCGACAGCACGTGGTGCCAAGCACATCCATGCCAGAGCACGTGGCCGCTACGCGGCGGCTCTAGGGTCTGTCGCACCAGAGCACCGGTGTGGAACTGGCGAAGAACGGCAGTTCCTGGGCGTCGCTGTCGGACGTGCACGCCAAGGAGAACTTCGCGACGTAAGCGTCGAGCAGGTGCTCGCGAAGGTCGCCGCGATGTCCACCGAGGAGTGGCACGTCATCGTCCGCAAGCTCGACGCGGGCTCGCTCGAGGAGCACGAACGGGCTGTTGACGACGCAGGCGCTTCCCATTCGACGTCGTCGCGCTTGTCGCGGCGCCAGGCCACATAGAGATCCTGGGCGCCACACCCCGCCCGGGCGGGCCAGAGCGCCCGATGGATATCCGCCTGGGAAACGGCGTCCGGACGGTGGCCGAGAGCAGGCCGAGGGGATCGAACGCCTCGGAGCGAGGTGGACAGGGTCGGGGCCGCGGCGAAGCTCGCGCCGGCGCGGTCGAACACGTACGGCCCGAACGTGAACTGCACTCGAGCGCCGTGGGGAAGCCCCACGTCAGGGCGAAGGATGGCTGAAGGACCTGCGAGTGCCAACGCGAAGGAGCACCGCGGCCGCGAGCCCTTCTCCTTCGCGCGTCCGTTCGCTGGGAAGACAGCCGGCTTCACGAGGAGTGCTCGTCGATCGGCTCGGTCTCGGGCAGGTGGAGGCGAAACGACGTGCGAGCCCGCGTCGACGGACGGCGCTTCTTCCAGAGGCGGAGCGCGCCGCGGAAGCCCAGGTCCACGCGCGTCTGCTCGTAGCTCGGAGGCGGGTCGGCCCCGAAGCCGTTGTAGGTGATGACGACGGTGCCGGGACGGGCCCGCGCCAGGAACCGCGTGGTGGCGTCCACGTCTCTCGTGTAGCCCTGCTCCGAGAAGGTCACGGCGTCGTCGGCGTCCTGCAGCGGCGAGAAGGCGTACTCGCCGAACGGGTTGAAGAGGTAGTACGCGTCTCCGAGGGGCGTCGGCACGTCGCCGAAGGCCCCGGTGACGAAGCGCACCCGATCGTCCACCTCGAACAGCGAGGCGAGCGCCTCCGCGGCCGCCACGAGCGAGGGCCGCTGCTCCAGGCCGATCACCCTGCACGGCGCCAGGAGCGCCGTGGTCACGCAGAACTTGCCGGCCCCGGACCCGATGTCCACCAGCGTCCCGATGCGCTCGGCGCGCAGCCAGGCGGCCACGCGGCGCACCACCGGGAGCGGCGTCCAGTAGTCGTCCGACACGTGGCGGAGCTCCGGCGGCAGGAACTGATCGAATGCCGCGTCGGACATGCCCCGCCCGCTGCGAATGGCCGACGCCGCGCGGAGGGCGGGCGAGGCGGCCGACCGGCGGTCCCGGAGCGACGGGCGAATGGCGCGGTAGTTGGACATGGGCGGCGGGCACCTGCGCGGGGCCGCCGGCGACATCATCCCCCAGGAGTGCCGGGAGCCGGTTGGGCGTAGAATGCGCCGCACCAGGCCTGTCCCGCACGGGCCGGCGCTGAAAGGACTGCCATGGAACAGACGATCGCCACGCTCATCAAGGACTTCGAGACCGGCAGGATGGATCGGCGGCAGCTGATCAAGAGCCTCGCGGCCCTGGCCCTCGCCGGTTCGGCGGCGCCGGTCGGTGCCGCGGCCGCCGACAAGGCGCCGTGGAAGACGGTGCACCTCGATCACATCTCGTACGCCGTCACCGACTACAAGAAGAGCGCGGAGTGGTACGCCGGCCTGATGGGCTGGGAGATCAAGAACGACAACGGCAAGAACCAGGCCACGCTGAAGATCGGCGACGTCGGCGAGATCATCATCCGCAACAACCGGCGTCCCGACGGCGGCGCCACGCCGTCAGGGCCCGGGCAGGGCGCGCAGGCTACCAACCGGCCGCCGGTGACGGGCGTCATCAATCACGTGTCGTACGGCATCGAGCCCTGGAACACCGAGGCCGTCAAGGCCGAACTGACGCGCCGCGGCCTCAACCCGCGCGAGGACTTCGTGGGCGACAACTTCAGGAGCTTCCACGTCTACGATCCCGACGGCTGGGACCTGCAGATCAGCAACCAGACCAAGAACGACTAGACTGGCCCGCCTCCGGGGCGGCGAGGCGCCGCCCCGGGGCTCGCGCGGGCCGGAGGCCGCGGACGCCTCGCCGGGAGGCGGCGCGGACGCGCCAGGACGGGAAGGAGATCGCGTGTCACGCCCGAGACGCCGCGTTGGTCGCCGGACGTTCCTGACGGGTGCCGCCGCAGGCGCGGCCGCCTACGCCGCCCCGCCGCTCGCGGCGCCGGCACTGGCGGCGCAGACGCCGGCCGGGCAGACCGCCGCCACACCCGTGCCCGTCGACGGCCCCGCGACGCCGCACCATGCCGGCCGGCCGGGCGCCGACTTCATGGTGGACGTGCTGAAGTCGCTGGGCTTCGAGTACGTGGCCGCGAACCCCGGCTCGTCGTTCCGCGGCCTGCACGAGTCCCTCATCAACTACGGTGGGAATCGCGCCCCGGAGCTCCTCACCTGCCTGCACGAGGAATCGGCCGTGGCCATGGCGCACGGCTACGCGAAGATCGCGGGCCGCCCCATGATGGTCATGGCGCACGGCACCGTCGGCCTGCAGCACGCGTCGATGGCGCTCTACAACGCCTACGCCGACCACGTGCCCGTGTATCTGGTCATCGGCAACATCCTCGATGCCGCGTACCGGCGCGGAGACGTCGAGTGGGCGCATGCGGTGCAGGACGCGACCGCGATGGTGCGCGACTACATCAAGTGGGACGACACGCCCGTCTCGCTCACGCACTTCGCCGAGTCGGCCGTCCGTGCCTACACGGTCGCGATGACGGCGCCCCACGCGCCCGTCGTCCTCGTGGCCGACGCCGTGATGCAGGAAGAGCCGATTCCCGCGGCCGACGTCCCGCGGCTCCGGATTCCGAAGCGGGCCTCCACGTCGCCGCCTGCCGGCGACCCGGGCGCCGTGGCCGCGCTGGCGACGATGCTCGTCGAGGCGTCGAACCCGCGCCTCATCGCGGGCCGTGTCGCGAGGACGCCGAGCGGCCTGGCGTCGCTCGTCGAGCTGGCGGAGCTGCTGCAGGCGCCCGTGCAGGACATGCGGTTCACGCTCCGCATGAACTTCCCGACGCGGCACCGGCTGCGCATGCTGCCCGGGTCGCCGGTGGCCGATGCCGACGTGATCCTGGGCCTGGAGCACCCCGAGTTCTACGGCAATCTCTACGCGATGACGCCGCAAAACCGCTACGGGATGACGTCGCGGCCTCTGTTCGCCGAAGGCACGAAGATCGCGACCCTCTCGTCGGCCCCGCTCCTCACGCGCAGCAACTACCAGGAGTTCGGGCGTTACATCGAGGCGGACCTGGCTATCGTCGCGGACGCCGAGGCGACGCTCCCGCTGCTGGTCGAGGCCTGCCGCCGGCGCATCACGCCCGAGCGCCGCCGGGCGATGGACGAACGGGGCGCCCGCATCGCCGCCGCGAATCGCGCCGCTGTCGAGCGCGTCGTGGAGTCGGCGGCGTCGGGCTGGGGCGCGAGTCCGATTTCCACCGCGCGGCTCTCGGCCGAAGTCTGGAACGCCATCAAGGACCACGACTGGTCGCTCGTCTCGGACGTGTCGTTCATCAGCGGCTGGCCGATGCTCTTGTGGGACGTCACGAAGCACCATCAGTACATCGGGTGGTCCGGCGGCTACGGCATCGGCTACGGCCTGCCCGCGGCCGTGGGCGCCGCCCTGGCGAACAAGGCGCACGGGCGCCTCAGCGTGAACATCCAGTGCGACGGGGACCTCAACTACGCGCCGGGGGTCCTGTGGACGGCCGCGCACCACCGGATTCCACTGCTCACGGTGATGCACAACAACCGCGCCTACCACCAGGAACGGATGTATGTGACCGACATCGCGGGGCGGACCCGGCGCGACGTCCGGCGCGCCGGCATCGGCAACGACTTGACGGAACCCAACATCGACTACGCCACGCTGGCGAAGGCCTACGGTGTTGCCGGCATCGGACCGATCGACCGGCCCGCAGACCTGGGCCCGGCGCTCCGCCGCGCCGTCGAGATCGTCCTCGCGGGCGAGCCCGTGCTCGTGGACGTGCTCACCCAGCCGCGATGAGGAGGGACGTCATGCGATGTGGCGCGCTCGTCATCACCGGTCTCGTCGCCCTGACGACCGGTGCCACGGCATTGGGCCAGGCGGGTGCGCCGGCGCCAGGCCGGCCACCCGGCGGCAACGCGCAGGTCGCGGCGCCCGCCGGCAGTCCCGAGCGTGGACGCCAGCGGTTCCGGGAGTACGTCTGCTACTACTGTCACGGCACGGAGGGGCAGGGCAGCCGGCCCGCGATCGGCCCGCGCATCGCCGGCACGCCCAGGAGCTTCGAGAGCTTCAGCCGCTACGTCCGACAGCCGTCGGGTCGGATGTCTCCCTATTCCGGGGCCTCGGTGCCCGACGCCGCGCTGGCTGACATCTACGCCTTCCTGCGCGCGCAGCCGGGAATGGCCGCGGCGGCGACGCTGCCGCTGCTGGAGCAGCTCAAGCCCAAATAGTTCCCGCGCCGTCAGGGATGGGCGGCGCAGTACTTCGATCCGCGGCACCGCGTCGGCACGAACAGCTCCGCCTGGATGCGCCACGCGCCGTCCACCTTCCGCCACTGCGCCAGGTAGGTGCCGCCCACGTCCACGACGCCGTCCGGCTCGGTCCAGCGTCCCGTCCACTCGCCGCGCTCCGAGGCAACGTTCCAGTCGGCGAAGACGTCGATCGTGGCCGGCGTGCGCACGTAGACGGTGTCCGGGCGGCGCTGGAACTGCTGCGCCATGCGCTGGCCGTTCACTTCCGGTCCCGTGCCCTGCGTGCTGGTGGACGTGACGATGTGCACGTCGGGCAGCCAGTGGCGGGCGATGCCGGCGACGTCGTGCGCGGCGATGGCGGCGTTCGAGGCCGCGCGCGCGGCGCGGATGGCGGCGGCGTCGTCCGGCGGCTGCGCGCTCGCGACGCCCAGGACGGCGGCGACCGGCGCGGCCAGCAGCCCCGCGAACGCCAGCCACGACACCTCGACGGACGTGAACACGGTGGACCTCCCCCGGCGTCGGTGCGCCGCGAGACGCCATCGTAGACTGTCCCGCATGCTGCGACGCGACTTCCTCGCGCTGGCGCCGGTGCCCGCGCTCCCCGCCCTGGCGGTCCCGGCCCGTCACGCCCGCCGCCGGGCCGCTGCCCGCCGCGACACCCGCTTCGAGGCCGTGGCCGAGCTGACGGCCGCGAAGATGACGGAGTACGGCGTGCCGGGCGTCGGCCTGGGGATCCTGGCCGACGGCGAGGTGACGCTGCGGGGCCTCGGCGTGACCGACCGCGACGATCCCCGGCCCGTCACCGACGACACGCTGTTCACGATCGCGTCGATCTCCAAGACGGTCACGGCCACGGCGGTGATGAAGCTGGTGCAGGACGGCCGAGTGGACCTGCGCGCCCCGATCCAGCGCTACGTGCCCGGGTTCCGCGTCCTCGATCCGGCGGCGAGCCGCACCGTGTCGCTGTGGCACTGCCTGACGCACACGCCGGGATGGGAAGGCCAGCTCACCACCGAGGATCGCGGCGCGGGGGCCCTGGCGCACTTCGCGGGCACCGTCATGGCGGCGCTGCCGCAGCTGGCGCCGCCCGGGCAGGTGTGGAGCTACAACAACGCGGGCTTCGCGTTGACGGGCCGCCTCATCGAGGTGGTGACGGGCCTGGGCATCCACGACGCGCTCCGCGATCTCGTCTTCGCGCCGCTCGGCCTCTCGCGCACCGTCACGCGCCTCACCGACGCCATGACCCGGCGCCTCACGCTGGGCCACCGCACCCGCGGCGGCGTCGTGGAGGTGATCCGGCCGTTCCAGACCACGTCGAGCACTACGGCGGGCGGCGTCCTCACCTCCATCGCCGACGTGATGCGCTACGCGCGGTTCCACCTGGGCGACGGCCGCACCGCCGACGGCACGCCGCACGTCTCACGCGCGCTCCTGGAGCTGATGCGGACGGCGCAGGTCCCCAAGAACGCGACCACCGACGAGATGGGCGCGGGCTGGCACGTCCGCACGCTGGGCGGCGTGAAGACCCTGGCCCATGGCGGCACCCTGAACGGGCACTGCCTGCTCCTGCAGCTCGTGCCCGCCCGGAACCTGGCGTTCGCGGTCTTCACCAACCACGTGGACGGGTGGCGGCTGGTGCAGGACGTGGAGGCCGCGATCCTGAAGAGCTACGCCGGCCTCGCGCTCGAGCCCGGTCAGCGCATCGGGCATCGCGGCGTGAACGAGGCGATGACGTTCCATGCCCGGCCGCTGGCCGTGCAGCCCGCGCTCGACGCCTACGCCGGCACCTACCGCCGCCCGCCGGTCGGCACGGTCCAGGTCCGGCGGGAGGGGGATCATCTGGTCGTCGCGGCGGGCGATGGCCAGGCCGAGGCCCCGATTGTCTTCTACGGCCCCGACGTCGCCTACGCCACGGCCGGCCAGTACCTGGGCATGCCGTACGAGTTCATCCGGGAGGCCGGCGGCGGGATCCGCTGGATTCGCGTCAACGGCCGCATCGCCAGGCGCGACGCGTGAGCCTTACAGACGTGTACGGCGCGTGGCGCGCCGGCCGGGGGTAACATGCGGCCTGACGCGCGAACGCGCGCGCCTCATCCCCTCACGGACGGCGGAGGCGAACCATGGCACTGGATGAAGTCCGCAAGGCCTCGGAGCAGTTCTATTCGGCACTGAACCGCATGGTCAACGGCGACGCGCGTGCGTTGTCCGACGTCTGGGCCCACGACCCGGACGTGACCACCCTGCACCCGATCGGCGGCCGCCAGGTGGGCTGGGAGGACGTCCGCGGCTCCTGGGAGGCGGTCGCGAAGCTGTCGTCGGAAGGCAAGGTCGCCCTGGAGGATCAGCACCTCCTGCTCGCGGGCGACATGGCCTGCGAGGTCGGCGTGGAGCGCGGCACGCTGAAGCTGGCGGGCCACCAGATCAACATCGGCCACAACCGCGTGACGAACGTCTATCGCCGGGGCCCGCAGGGCTGGAGGATCGTGCACCACCACACCGACATGTCGCCGGCGATGGTGGACATCCTGCGCACGGCGCAGCGCTCGCAGTAGGGCCGCCACGGGGCCTCGCGGCGGCGGCCCGGGGCCCTCGTCGCCGGCTACGCCGGCACGTCGGTGGCCGGCGCCGTCGTCAGCGCCGTCGCGCCTGTCCCGCACCCGCCGCACGCCATCGCGGCGGCCACCGTCACCTCGGTGTCGGTGCCGGCCGCGGGCACGGCCTTGTCCGCGTGGTGCGTCATCGGCGTGCCGCACTCCGGGCACGGCATCGGCGGGGCCGCCTCGGCGGCCTCGTCGTCGATGCTCACTTGCTCGCGCCCCACCTTCAGCACCTTTGCCATCCAGAGGAGCTCGCGGATGAAGCGGTCCGATCGCCGGACGAACGCCTCGTCCAGCAGCCGCCCGTCCTCGGCGAACACCTTGCCCACCTGCCCGATGTTGATGTCCCAGAAGATCGTCACGAGCCCCAGCTCGCGCATCACCGGGAGCAGGCCCTGGACCACGCGGATGCCGGCGAAGGGCCCCGACGAGACGCCGACCAGGCCGACGGCCTTGTGGATGTACTCACCGAGGCACGAATCCAGGACGTGCTTCAAGAGGCCGGGGAAGCTGTGGTTGTATTCCGGCGCCACGATCACGAGGCCATCGGCCGCCTGCATGGCGGCGGCGAAGGCGGCGTCCTTGATCGACTCGCCGGCGTCGTCGACGGGCAGGGGCACCGCCGCGATGTCGATGAGCCGGCTCGCCACGCCGCGGCGGCGGTTCAGCAGGTCGACCAGGAGCCGGGCCGCATGCGCGCTGGCGCGGCCCTGGCGGGTGGTGCCGAGGATCACGGGGATGTCGAGCGGGCGGGCTTCGGCCATGGACGTCCTTCGCGGCGGGAGTTCGAGTGTCGCCGAGCGTTGGATGCCGGTGGCCGGCCACGGTGTCCACCCGGGGCCGTGTCGACGGGGCGCGCCGGGCTACCGGCCGCAGCCCGGCAGACGCACCGCGGCAATGCGCGTCGAGTAGCTGGCCTGACCCGACTTCAGGTAGTCCCCGACGTACCAGATCGTGCAGTCGTCGGCCGGGTCCACGGCCGTCTGCGTGTAGTCCTCCCAGCGGAGCGTCGTGGTCTGCGACGCCTCGCCCGTGACGAGCACCGCCTCGCCGAGCGTCAGCCGCCCGGGCGGGTCCCCCGCCAGCCTCGCGGCGAGCCGCTGTCCCGGGAACTCCGACGCGCTGCCGAACGAGTAGCCGATGGCGATGTTGCCGGCCTGGTCGATGGCGGGACTGCCCATCCAGCGATACGCGCCGTCGGGCGCGTACGTGCCCTGCTGCTGGAGCTGCGGATCGCCGCTGGCATCGAGCCGGAGTTCGTACCACCGCACCCCGCCGCCTCCAGCCGCCGTGTCCACCGAGTGCACGGCCACGAGCGACTGGGCGGCGCCGAGATTGCGGTAGACGAGCCGCGCCATGAGCTTGTCGCCCTGCGCGTCGAGCCGCCGCTCCACGCCCGGCTGCGGCACGCAGTGGGTCAGCTGGCCGCCGCACAGGTAGCGATAGGGCGCGACCGCGATCTTGCGCGGGCCCTCGAGGTGCGTGCCGGACGGATGCGTCCAGTCCACGTGCATCTTCCAGACGTACAGGCCGTCGTCGTCGACGTCGCCATGGAGCTGCGCGCCGCCCGTGGCCACGACGAGGTTCGGGGCGCCGTCGGGCGGGCGCGTCGTGCCGTCGAGATCCGACGTGTTCAGGAAGTTCACGCCGTCGACCACGACGCACTGCTCGGTGGCGGGCTGGCCCGCGAGCATCCTCGCGCGGTCCACCACGCAGACGTGCTTCTGGATGACGTCGTCGCCCGTGCTGGTCGGCAGGTAGTAGCCGTCGGGCCAGACGGCCGGCCGGGGATAGTCCGGGAAAAGCTCGCGCTCGAAGACGTAGCGATAGTACGGCCCGAGGGGATCGGCGGTGGCACTCACCGCATAGCACAGGGCGTAGAGGGCACCGTCCGCCGGGGGCGTCGAGGGCGTCGAGGGCGTCGAGGGCGGCGTGGGCGGCGTGGGCGGCGGCGGTCCGGGACGGGCGGCCGGGCCGGGATCGGAGGCCTGGCCGGGCCTGGCGGCGACGCCGGGAGGCGCGGGCGTCGTCTGCGACGTGCCGGCGGCCCGCACGACGACCCGCCGGAAGATCGGCATGACGATCAGCCAGCGGTCGGCCAGCTGGTCGTAGCGCACCACGGCATCGCCGTTGGGCCGGCTGCCGCACACCTCGCCGAACCCCGTGAAGAAGGTGTGGGTGCCCACCGGGCCGTACACCGCGCGTCCGTCCTTCGTGAACACGGCCACCTGCGAGTTCACGGTCTGCATCACGTGGTCGCGCCCCACTGCCAGGCTGTTGTCCGAGGGGTTGCGCGGCGGCGTGTCGCCCGCGTGCAGCGTGGCGCCCAGCCCGTCGAACGACGCGACGATGTCCGGCGCCGGCCGGGTGCCGGGCGAGGTCTGTTCCACCGACGCGCTGGCCGCCAGCACCGGCGGCGGGGACTGCGCCGCCGCGGTGCCGACGACGGTGGCGAGCGAAACGAGGGCGCAGGTGCGCGCGAAGGGCGCGGCGAGCCGCGGGCCGGTCGAAGGCATGCAGGATTCTACGGTTGTCCGGGGCGCGCGCGGGCTTCGCGATGCGGGCCCGTGATAGGGTGGCGCCCGTGACGATATCGCGAGCCGTGGCGTGGGTGCTGGCCCTGTCGAGCGCGTCGGCCTGCGGGCCCGCGGGCACGCCCGCGGACGTCGCCATCACCGGCGCGTCCGTGGTGGACGTGCAGCAGGGGCGGGTGGCGCCAGGCCAGACCGTCGTGATCGCGGCCGGCCGCATCGTGCACGTCGGCGACTCGGCCGCCGGCTACGCGCCCGCGCGCACGGTGGACGCCGCCGGCCGGTTCCTGATGCCGGGCCTGTGGGACATGCACGTGCACTTCGGAGGTGGCGACGCGCTCATCGAGGAGAATCGCCAGCTGCTGCCGCTGTACGTGGCGCACGGGATCACCACCGTTCGCGACGCGGCCGGGGACCTCAGCCGGAGTGTGCTCGACTGGCGCGCGGCCGTCGCCGACGGCACGCTGCAGGGGCCCACGATCTACACGTCGGGACCGAAGATCGAAGGCATCGCCTCGATCTGGCCCGGCGACCTGGAAGTGGGATCGGAGGCCGAGGTCCGCGCGGCCCTCGACACGCTGGACGCGATGAAGGTGGACTTCGTGAAGATCACGGAGAACACCCTGACGCCCGACCTGTATCGCTTCAGCCTGCGCGAAGCGGCGGCCCGCGGCTACAAGACCTCGGCGCACGTGCCGGTGGCCGTGACGCTCGACGAGGCGTCCGAGGCGGGCCTCGACTCCATCGAGCACATGTCGTATCTGCTGCGGGGCGGCTCGCCCCGCGAGGCCGAGCTCAGCGCGGCCGTCGCCGCGGGCCGCATGCCGGCCGCCGACGCCCTCACCGCCATGGTGGACGGCTTCGACGAGCAGACGGCCCTGGCCGCCTTCCGCCGGCTGGCCGGGCGGGGCACCGCCGTCACGCCCACGCTGAACGGCAGCCGCGTGCTGGCTTACCTGGATCGGGACACGCACGCCGGAGACGACTATCTGAAATACCTGGGGGCCGGCCTGAAGGCGACCTACAAGGGCCGGGTGGACCGCGCGGCCGCCGATGACGCCGCCGCCGTGGCCCGCCGGCACGACCGGTTCGAGCGGGCGGCGCGGCTCCTGCCGCTGCTGCAGCGGGCCGGGGTCACGATCCTCGCCGGCACCGACGCCGGGTTCCTGAACTCGTTCAACTATCCCGGCATCGGCCTGCACGACGAGCTCGAGGTGCTCGTCCAGTACGGGCTCACGCCGCAGCAGGCCCTGGCCGCGTCGGTCGTGAACGGCCCGGCCTTCCTGGGCGCGTCGGAGCGTGCCGGCGCGGTGGCCGTGGGCAAGACCGCGGACCTCCTGCTCCTCGACCGGAACCCGCTCGACGACATCCGCGCGACGCGCGCGATTCGGGCCGTCGTCCTGAAGGGCCAGTACCTCGACCGTGCGGCGCTCGACGACCTGCTGTCCCGGACGCAGGCGACGGCCGCGGCCACCGTCGCGCCCGACTAGCCGCGGCGGTCCGGATCCCACGCGTCCCGCGCCGCGCTGCCGTATCATCCCCGGATGGCCGCCATCACCCTGCTCGTCAATGGCGCGCGGCACACGGTGGACGTCGAACCCACGACGCCCCTCCTCTACGTGCTGCGCAACGACCTCGATCTCTCCGGCCCGCGCTTCGGCTGCGGCCTCGGCCAGTGCGGCGCCTGCACGGTCCTCATCAACGGCGAGGCCGTGCGCTCGTGCGTGCGCCAGGTGGGCCAGGTGCAGAACGTGGAGATCACCACCCTCGAGGGCCTCGCGAAGAACGGGGTGCTGCATCCCGTGCAGCAGGCGTGGATCGACGAGCAGGTGCCGGCCTGCGGCTTCTGCCAGAACGGCCAGATGCTGACGGCGGCGGCGCTCCTCACGAAGACGCCGAATCCCACGGATGCCCAGATCCGCGACGGCATGAAGAACACGCTGTGCCGCTGCATGACCTACTACCGCATCAACGCCGCGGTGAAGCTGGCGGCCCGGAGGATGGCGTGATGCCGGCCCCGACCACTCGCCGCGACTTCCTGAAGACGGGCGGCATGCTGGTGGCCTCGGTGGCCGCCGTGCCCCTCGACGGCGTGAGCGCCGTCCTCGCCCAGGCCGCGCAGGCCGCGGGACCCTATCCGGACCCGGACTTCCATCAGCTCGACTCGTGGATCGTCATCCGGCCCGACAACACGGCGACGTTCTTCGTCGGCAAGACCGATCTCGGGCAGGGCACGGGCACGGCCTTCCGCCAGATCATGGCCGACGAGCTCGACATCGCGTTCGAGAAGACCACGTGCGTGATGGGCACCACGAACCTGACCGTCGATCAGGGCGGGTCCGGCGGGTCCGACGCGCTCCAGACCGACGGCTACCCCATGCGGCGCGTGGCCGCCGAGGCCCGCCGCGTGCTCCTGGAGATGGCGTCCCGGCACTTCGGCGTTCCGGTGACGGCGCTCACGGTGAGCGACGGCGTCGTGACCTACAGCATCGGCGACTCGTCGGACAAGACCGTCACCTACGGCGATCTCATCGGCGGGAAGAAGTTCAACGTCACGCTGACGGGCCGGAACACCGACGCGACCACGGGACAGGCGCCGCTCAAGAGCGTGCGCGACATGAAGCACGTCGGGACGTCGCCCCGGCGCTACGACATCCCCGGCAAGGTGGACGGCTCGGTGAAGTGGGCCGTGGACGTGAAGGCTCCGGGCATGGTGCACGCGCGCCACGTCCGGCCGCCCCTGGCGGGCGCCACCCTGGCCGGCGTGGACGAGTCGTCGGTCAGCGGGCTGCCCGGCTTCGTGAAGGTCGTCCGCGAGGGGAACTACCTGGCCGTGGTCTGCGAGCGCGAAGAGCAGGCGATCCGCGCGGCCCGGCAGCTGAAGGCCGAGTGGAAGGCGCCGGCCGGGCCGGCGTTCCCGACGTCGGACGGCCTCTTCACGTACCTCCGATCCACGGCGCTGGCGTCGGTGGAGAAGCCCCAGGCCACCGGCGACGTGGATGCGGCGATGACCGCGGCGGCGACGAAAATCGAGGCGCAGTACGAGGTGCCGTACCAGGGGCACACGGCGTTCGGCCCCGCGCACGCGATGGCGGATCCCTCCGACGGCCAGCTCACCATCTACTCGAACGACATGAAGTCGTACGGGCTCCGGAACGGCGTGGCCCGCTTCCTCGACATGCCGCGCGATCGGGTCCGCGTGGTGTGGATGGACGGCCCGCAGGCCTACGGCCGGACGGCCGCGGACGACGCCGGCTTCGAGGCGGCCTACCTGGCCACGACGCTCGGGCGCCCCGTGCGCGTGCAGTGGAGCCGCGAGGAAGAGACCGCCTGGGACACGAAGGGCCCCGCCTACGCCATCACCATGCGCGGCGGCCTGGATGCCGAGGGGCGTCTCGTGGCCCTCGACTACGACGCGCGGTCCGGCGACCACAACCACCTGGGCTACAACGAGCACGACACCGTGCTCATCGCGCAGCTCACGGGCCGCCGGAAGACCGAGCCCGCGCGCGGGCGGGCGTCGTTCCCGACCGACGCCTACCAGATCCCGAACCGCCGGCACGCCGGCGCCGTCGTTCCCCTGCCGCTCGTCTGGGAGACGCCGCTGCGCACGGGCAACCTACGCGATCCCGACGGCCCGCAGGTCACCTTCGCGGCCGAGAGCTTCATCGACGAGATGGCGGCGGCGGCCAAGGCCGATCCGCTGGCGTTCCGGCTGCAGCTGCTCGAGGCCGGGACGGGCGACGACAGCGGCTTCAAGCGCGTGCGGTCGATCGCCTGCCTGAAGGCGGCCGCCGAGACGTTCGGCTGGGAGTCCCGGCCGGCGTCCACACGCCGGGCGACTGGCGACGTCCTGACGGGCCGGGGCGTGGCGTACTCGTACCGCAGCCAGACGGTGGTGGCCGAGATGGTCGAGGTGGAGGTGGACCGCCGCACGGGCCGCGTCTGGGTGAAGCGGGCCGTCGTGGCGCACGACTGCGGCCTCGTCATCAACCCCGAGGCGCTCACCCGCACCGTGGAGAACGGCTTCCTGCACGCGCTGAGCCGCGCGCTGCAAGAAGAGGTGAAATACGACGGCCAGAAGATCACGTCCGTGAACTGGGTCAGCTCGCCGACCTTCACCCATGCCGACGTGCCCGAGCGCCTCGACGTCGTGATCGTGAACGGCGACCCCAACCCGACCCGCGGCGACCTGCCGCACTACGGTGCCGGCGAGACCGTGTGCAAGCCGGCGCTGGCCGCCGTGGCCAACGCCGTGTTCGACGCCACGGGCGTGAGGCTCCGGCGCGTGCCGCTGACGCCGGCGCGCGTGCTGGCGGCGCTGCAGGGATAGTCCGTCCGAGAGGAGTCGCATCGTGACCCGCCCCCGCATGCCGTACGTCCTCGTCTGCGCCGCTACGGTCGTGCTGCCGGTCCTGCTCGCGGGCCAGGAGCGCGTGGACGACCGCACGATCGCCGCCATCAAGACCGAGGGCTTCCAGCGCTCGCACGTCATGGACACCCTGAGCTGGCTGTCCGATGTCCACGGGCCCCGGCTCACCAACTCCAAGGGCTACCGCGCCGCGGCCGAGTGGGCGAAGGCGCAGGCCACCACGTGGGGCCTGTCGAATGCCGCCCTCGAGCCGTGGGGCACCTTCGGTCCCGGCTGGGAGGTGCAGCGCTTCTCGATCGAGATGCACGCGCCGCGCTACACGCGGATCATCGCGTATCCAGAGGCGTGGACCCGGAGCACGCCCGGCACCGTCACGGGCTCGCCGGTGCTCGTCGAGATCGCCACGAAGGACGACATCCCCAAGTACAAGGGGAAACTGAAGGGCGCCATCGTGCTCCTGAACCGTCCGACCGCGCCCGTGTCGCGGTTCACGGCGCCCGCGCGCCGGTTCACCGACGAACAGCTCGCCGCGCGGCAGGGCGCCCTGCATCCCGGCAGTCCCGCCAGCTTCCAGGAGGAGCTCGCCGAGTTCGACAAGGAGCTGGCGCTCACGAAGGACGTGCTCGCGTTCCTGAAGGACGAGGGCATCGCGGTGCTGCTCGAGCCGAGCGTGCGCGACGGGCTGTCGGTGGAGGCGGCCTCGCCCGGCTACTACCTGTCGAACGACCCACCCTGGTTCCCGGCCTTCGTCGTGGCGAAGGAACACTACGGCCGCATCCTGCGCCTGCTGGAGAAGAAGATCCCGGTCACGCTCGACATCTCCCTGGAGACGGCCTTCGACCGGACGGACCTCCAGGGCTACAACGTGGTCGCCGAGATCCCGGGCACGGATCCAGGGATCGGCTCAGAGCTCGTCATGCTGGGCGCGCACCTCGACTCGTGGCATGCAGCCACCGGTGCCACCGACAACGGCGCCGGGAGCGCCGTGGTCCTCGAAGCGATGCGCATCCTGAAGGCCATCGGCGTGAAGCCGCGGCGCACGATCCGCATGGCGCTCTGGGGTGGGGAGGAGCAGGCCTTCTTCGGGTCCATCGGCTACGTCAAGAAGCACTTCGGCGATCCGGACACGAAGGCGCTCCTGCCGGATCAGGCGAAGGTGGCGGCGTACTTCAACCTGGACAACGGCTCGGGGAAGATCCGCGGCGTGTACCTGCAGGGCAACGAGGCGGTCCGGCCGATCTTCGACGCCTGGCTCGCGCCGTTCGCATACCTCGGCGCCACGACCCTGACCACCGCCAACACGAGCGGCACCGATCACGAGATCTTCGACGCCGTGGGCATCCCCGCCTTCCAGTTCCTGCAGGATCCGCTGGACTACGGATCGGCCACGCACCACACGAGCCTCGATGGGTACGAGGCCGCCATCGCCGACGACCTGCAGCAGGCCGCCGTCGTGATGGCCAGCTTCGCCTGGCACGCGGCCATGCGCGACGAGAAGCTGCCGCGCGAGGCGATGCCGCCGCCGGTGAAGCCCGCGCCCTGACGATCGCATCGACGAGGCGCGTCAGGTTGGACCGGCGGCGGAGATGCCCGCCGGCCGCCCACGCTCGCCGCGGCTACGAGCCGGCGGCCCGCGTGGTCGTCTCCTCCCAGCCGAGGAACGCCCCCAGCTCACGGAGGAACAGCGGCCAGGCCGGTTCGTGTTCCAGCAGGAGATGGTTACGGCTTGGCAGCGGCACGAAGGTCGATCCCCGGATGCCGGCCGCCAGGCGCCGGCCCTCGTCGAACGGCACGACGCCGTCGTGGCGGGCGTGGAAGACGATCGTGGGCACCGAGATCGCGGACAGCACCGGGCTGACGTCCAGGCGGGAGAACACCTCCATCAGCCGCGCCGCGTTCTCGGGCGTCGTGGACACGCGCTGGAGGTCGTTGAACCATTCCATCTCGGCGGCGCTCGCCTCGGGGATGAACCGCGCCGTGAACAGCTGACGGAAGGCTGGGTTGTTCTGGCCCCAGCCGAGCCTGGTGAGGTTGAGCAGGGCCGTCCTCGCTTCGCTCTCGTCCGGGTCGGCCCGAACTCGCCAGCCACGGGCGTAGGCGCCGCACAGCACGAGGTGGCTGACTCGCGTCGGGTGTCGCGCCGCATACGCCGCTGCCACCGCGCCGCCCTGCGAGATGCCCAGCAGCGCGAAGCGTTCGAGGCCCAGGCGGTCGACGACGGCCTCCTGATCGCGCACGAACGCGTCGAGCGAGACGTCGTCGACGCTCCAGTCCGACAGGCCGCATCCTCGTTCGTCCCACCGCACGAGCTGGTGCCGGTGGGCGATCTCGCGCATCCAGTGGCTCCAGACAGGGCTGTCCCACTCGTACTCGATGTGGCTCAACCAGTTGCCGGCCTTGGCCATGGGCGGGCCCGCGCCCACGGTGGAATACGCGATGCGCGTGTCGTCGCTGGACGTGCAGAAGCGAATGTCCTGGCGCAGCGTGCGGACAGCCGGTGGCGCCGCCACCAGTCGATCCGTGCCGCCATCGGTTCCGGAGCGCCGGACCTCGGCAACGAAGCGGTACCCGACGCGCGGTACGGTCTCGATGAATGGCTGCCCGCCCGGAGGCGCTCCCAGCGCCCGTCGCAGGACCGAGATGTTGTGATTGAGGTTGTTCTCTTCGACCACCGTGTCGGGCCAGATCCGGCCCATCAACTCGTCCTTCGTCAGCAGCCGGCCCGGGCGCTCGATCAGCGCGCGGAGCGTCTCGAACACCTTCGTGGTCAAGGGGACCGGCGCGCCGTCGCGCAGCAGGCGCCGTTCGCGGATGTCCATCCGGAAGGCGCCGAACTCGTAGACGGCTTCGTCGGTGGCCAATTCAGAACTCTTTCACGAAGGATCCAGTCCGGCTCAAGGACGCAGCCTCGCGCCGTCGCGCCTAATGGCGGGGCGGACCGGGGACCGGCGCAATTCTACGCACCCCCAGGCCCGCACGGCAACGACGGAAGGAGCGGGACATGGCTGGCATGCGACGTAGACGGGCAGCAGCGGTGATCGCGGGATGCGTGATCGCCGTGGGCGTGGCGGCTCCGGCGGCGGGGCAGGACCCGCCTGACGTGCGCACCTGGACGGGGGTGTCGATTCAGGGCCGGGTCGGCCCAGGTTCGCCCTGGCGGTGGACATCGGACTCGCTCGTCCGGGCGAGGGACGGGGCGGGCACGCTCGACTTCGTCGCCGAGCGCGTCGTGTTCACCCGCGACGTGGCGGCGCGATCCTCGGTCGGCATCGGCTACGCCTACGGACAGGGGTTTCCCGACGGCGGCTCGCTTCGGGAACATCGGTTCGTCCAGCAGTACCTGTGGAGCGGAGGAGGCGTCGGTCGGTGGCTGTCGCTCAAGACACGTGTGGAGGAACGGTTTGTCACGGGGCAGCAGTCGATGGCGCTGAGGGTGCGCCAGCAGGTGCGCGTCACGTGGCCGCTTCCGTCACGTCAGGGGCTGCGTGGCGTGGTCGCGGAGGAACTGTTCGTGCGAGCCAACTCCACGAAGCTCGGGCTGCGCGGGTTCGACAGCAACCGCGTCTTCGTGGGGGTCGCCCGGCCCCTGACGTCCCGCAGCAGCCTGGAGGTTGGCTACGTGAACGTCGTCTGGCGCAGTGCGTCCGGCGACGCCCGGCGCAGCCATGTGATGTCGGCGACGCTGGCGGTGGGGCTGTGAGGCACCGCGGCCGGCTCAGTACGTCGGGCGGCGGCGCCGCGGCTACGCCGCCGCCGGCAGGAAGCTGTCGCTGAGGATGGCGCTCGCGGCCACGCCGGCACGCGCCAGGTGCCGCCGCAGCTGCTGCACGATGTCGTCGTTCCCGCACACGTAGGCCTGCCAGCCGGCGAGCGGCGGCGCCTCACGCGCGATGACCGACGTCAGCGGCGCCACCGGGATCCCGAACGTCGTCGGGCCCTGCAGCACCGAGGGGTGGTACAGGAAGTTCGGGTACTCGCAGCTCATGGCGAAGAGGTCGTCCTGCAGGTACAGGCCGGCCAGATCGACGGCGCCGTGGAACAGGTGGATCGGCCCCTCGTGCCCCTGCGCGAGCGCGTCGCGCGCCACGCCCAGCAGCGGCGCCAGCCCGGTGCCGGTGCCGACCAGGAGGAGCCCGCGGTCCGGCTGTCCCGGCGTGTAGCAGCACGTGCCCGAGGCCGGCCCCAGCTCCAGCCAGGTGCCCGGTGCCGCCTCGTCGTACAGCCAGCGGCTCAACCGGCCGTGCTCCAGCCGTCGGACGTGCAGCTCGAGATACGGATCGGCGGGGAGACTGGCCAGGGAGTACTGCCGGCCCACGCCGTCCTCCGAGCGCACGACGGTGAGGAACTGTCCGGCCTGGTACTCCATCGGCTGTGCCGGGGCCACGCGGAGGCGCGCCACGGTGGGCGTCAGCCGGTCGTTCGCCACGACCTTGGCGAAGACGCGCGGTTCCTCTTCGGGATCGGCGATGGCGAGCACGCCGGCCGGCCGGCACTGACACGCCAGGAAGTCGCCGTTGGCGCGCTGCGCGTCGGTCAACCCGCGCTGCGCGTGGACGGGGACGTCGCCGCTGACACACCGCTGGAGGCACGCGTGGCAGTGGCCCTTCCGGCAGGAGTACATGGCGTCGACACCGTGACGGAGGAGCCCATCGAGGACGGTCTCGCCGTCCCGGAGTTCCAGGCGGCGGGCGCCGATTGCGATCGTGACCATGAGCCTCCCCCGGGGCCGGCCACCGGGCCGTGTTCGACCCCCGGTGCGCAGACCTCCACCGGGGGGAATCGGCAGCGGGGGCCGCGGCTTGAGCCACGGACCCGCGACAGGGAGGGCCGGCCCCTACAATGAGCGCATGCCGTTTGTCCTCTCCCGCCGTCCCCGTCTCGCTCGCCTGCTGTTCGGCCTCGCCCTCATCGCCGCCGCCGGCACAGGGCTGGCCGCCCGACAGGCCCCGGCCACGGCCCCGGCGGCCCGGCCGGAAGCTCCGGCGAAAGCGCCGGCGTTCGACAGCGCGTCGTTTTCCGCCATGGCCTGGCGCAACATCGGGCCGTTCCGCGGCGGCCGCGCGGTGGCGGTCGCCGGCGTGCCGCAGCAGCCCCGGACGTTCTACTTCGGGAGCGTCGGCGGCGGCGTGTGGAAGACGACCGACGGCGGCGTCACGTGGGGCAACATCACCGACGGCCAGCTCAAGACGTCGTCGGTCGGCGCGATCGCGGTGGCGCCCTCGGATCCGAACGTGATCTACGTGGGCATGGGCGAGCATCCGGTCCGCGGCGTGATGACGTCGCACGGCGACGGCGTCTACAAGTCCACGGACGCGGGCCGCACGTGGACCCACATGGGGCTCGACAGGACGCGGCAGATCTCGCGGATCCGCGTCCACCCCACGGACCCCGACACGGTGTGGGTCGCGGCCCAGGGCGCGCCGTACGGCCCCACGAAGGACCGCGGCGTCTACAAGTCCATCGACGGCGGGACGACCTGGACGCAGCAGCTCTTCGTGAACGAGACGACGGGCCCGTCGGACCTGGCCATCGACCCGACCAACCCGCGCATCCTGTACGCCGCGATGTGGGACCACCTGCGCCAGCCGTGGGAGGTGCGGAGCGGCGGCCCCGGGAGCGGCATCCACAAGACGACGGACGGCGGCGCCACCTGGCAGAAGGTGATGGAGGGCCTGCCGACGCCGGTGGGGAAGATCGGCATCGACGTGTCCGCGAACCCGGACCGGCTCTACGCGGTGGTGGAGGCGGACCCCAAGGGCGGCGTCTACCGCTCCGACGACGCCGGCAAGCACTGGACGCTGATGAGCGACTCGTGGTCGCTGCACGCGCGCGCCTGGTACTACCTGAAGATCGTGGCGGACCCGAAGAACCCCGACGTCGTCTGGGTGCTGAACGCGCCGGTGAGCCGATCGATCGACGGCGGCAAGACGTGGACGTCCGTGCGGACGCCGCACGGCGACAACCACAGCCTGTGGATCAACCCGGACGACCCGGACACGCTCATCGAGTCGAACGACGGCGGCGCCAACGTGTCGTTCAACGGCGGCCGGACCTGGTCCACGCAGTCCAACCAGCCCACGGCCCAGTTCTACCGCGTCAACGCCGACAACCTCTTCCCCTACAACCTGTACGGCGGGCAGCAGGACAACACGTCGGTGAAGATCGCCAGCGCCTCGCCCGGCGGCATCACGGAGCGTGATTGGTACGACGTGGGCGGCTGCGAGAGCGCCGTGCCCGCCTTCGATCCGGACAAGCCGCGCTACGTCTACGCCGGCTGCTACATGGGCATCATCAGCGAGTTCGACGACGTGACGAAGACGGCCCGGGACGTCATGGCGTGGCCGGGCATGCCGGCCGCCATCGCCCCGCGCGACATGAAGTACCGCTTCAACTGGAGCGCGCCGATCGTGGTCTCGCGGTTCGACCCGAACGTGATCTACCACGGCGGCAACGTGCTCCTGCGATCGGCGAATCGCGGCAAGACGTGGACCGAGGCCAGCCCGGACCTGACCAGGAACGACAAGAGCAAGCAGGGGCCGGGCGGCGCGCCCATCACCAACGAGGGCGCCGGCGGCGAGACCTACGGCGTCATCCACTACATCGCGGAGTCGCCGCACGCGAAGGGCACGCTGTGGGTCGGCACGGACGACGGGCTCGTCCAGCTCACGCGCGACGACGGCAGGACCTGGACGAACGTGACGCCGCCCGACATCGGCGAGTCGCTGGTGAACGCCATCGAGGTGTCGCCGCACGCGGCCGGGACCGCGTACGTGACGTTCACGAAGTACAAGTTCAACGACTTCACGCCGATCGTCGTGAAGACGACGGACTTCGGGACGTCGTGGACGTCGATCGTCAACGGCATCGAGCCGGAGGCGTGGGCGCGCGTGGTCCGCGAGGACTCGGTGCGGCGCGACCTGCTCTACCTGGGCACCGAGACCGGGTTCTACCTCTCGTTCAACGGCGGCCGGCAGTGGACGCGGCTCCAGATGAACCTCCCCGTCACGCCGATCACGGACCTCAAGGTGCACGAGGGCGACCTCCTGGCCGCTACGGCCGGCCGCGCGTTCTGGATCCTGGACGACCTGGCGCCCTTCCGGCAGTGGTCCGACGAGACGGCCGCCACCGACGTCCGCCTGTTCACGCCCCGCGAGGCCTATCGCACGGGCGTCTTCGCCGGTGGTTTCGGCGGCGGGAGCGCGACGGCCGGCGCCAATCCGCCGAACGGGGCCATCGTGGACTTCTGGCTCGCCAAGGTGCCGGAGGGCGACGTGACGATGGACGTGCTCGACGCGGGAGGGCAGGTGGTGCGCGCGTTCAGCACGAAGAAGCCCGACGCGTCGGCGCCGCCATCGCTCGATCCGCCGCCGGCCACGCTCACCGTGAAGGCCGGGCTGAACCGCGTGGTGTGGAACGTCCGCCGGGCGCCGGTGGTGCCCGTTCCCGGGCTCTACACGTTCGGCTTCACGGGCGGACGGCAGGCCCTGCCCGGCGCCTATCAGGTCCGGCTGCGCGCAGCCGGGAAGACGCTCACGGCGCCGCTCACGGTGCGCCTGGACCCGCGCGTCACGACGCCGATGTCCGACCTGGTCGCGCAGGACACGCTGGGCGCGCGCGTGGAGACCGAGGTGAACGAGATCCACCGCGGCGTGATCCGGCTCAGGAACGCCCGGGCGCAGGTGGAGGACCTCGTGTCGCGCGCGAAGACGATGGACGGCGGCGCGGCCATCGAGAAAGCCGGGACGGCGCTCGTGGACCGGCTGAACGCCCTCGAGGACACGCTCGTGCAGAAGAAGGTCGTGGACGGCCAGACCGTCATCAACTACACGATGCGGATGAACGAGTTCTACCTGTACCTGCGCGGCGCGATCGACGACAGCCAGTCCGGGATCACCGACGGACAGCAGGCACGGCTGGCCGACCTCAGCGAACGGTGGCAGGCGCAGCAGAAGGCGCTCGCCGCGGCGCTGGGCGACGGCGTAGAGGAGTTCAACACGCTCGTCCGCGCCAGGAACATCCCGGCGGTCGTCGTGCGGCGTTAGCCGCGAGCGGCGACCGTGGCAGCGTCAGCGTTCAACCGGAGACCGTGCATGCCATCGATCCGACAGTCCCTCGTCCTCGCCCTGGCCATTGGCCTGGCGCCCGCGGCCACCGGCCTGGCGCAGACCGGGCAGGCGCCGCAGCTCAGGGGCGGCGCCGTCGCGGCCGCCGCAACCCCGCGCATGCCCGATGCGGCGCGGCTGGCGACGTTCGACGCGTTCGTGGAGGCCGTGCGGAAGCAGTTCGACGTGCCGGGCGTGGCCGTGGCCATCGTTCACGATGGCCGCGTGGTGATGGAGCGCGGGTACGGGGTCCGCGAGCTGGGCAAGCCGGCCGCGGTGGATGCCCACACCATGTTCGCCATCGCCTCCAACACCAAGGCGTTCACGGCGGCCTCGCTGAACATCCTGCAGGACGACGGCAGGCTCACGACCACGGACCGCGTCATCGACCACCTGCCGTGGTTCCGCATGAGCGATCCCTACGTGACGCGCGAGATGCGCATCCGGGATCTCCTGGCGCACCGGAGCGGCCTGAGCCTGGGGGCGGGCGACCTGCTCTACTGGCCGACCACCACCTACTCCTCCCGCGAGGTGATCGAGCGGCTGAAGGACGTGCCGCTCACCGGCGGATTCCGCGAGCAGTACGCCTACGACAACATCCTGTTCGGCGCCGCGCAGCTGGTGATCGAGCAGGCCTCCGGCCTGCCGTACAAGCAGTTCCTGCAGACGCGCATCTTCGAGCCGCTGGGCATGACCGAGACGCGCTACAACAGCGACGATCTCGCGGCCGGCGACAACGCCGCCACGGGCCACGCCCGATTCGACTTCAAGGACCTCCGTCCCGTGGGGGTCACCAGCTGGCGCAACGTGTCCGGTGCCGGCGGCCTGTATTCCAGCGTGCACGACCTCACCCGGTGGATGAACCTGCAGCTGGCGGGCGGCGTCATTTCCGGCAGCGGCGACTCGACAAAGCGGCTGTTCTCCGAAGCGCGCCAGCGCGAGATGTGGACGATGCTCACGCCGATCCCGGTCGGCCGGCCCTCGGTCCCCGAGCTGGCGCCGATGATGCCCAACTTCATGGGCTACGGGCAGGGCTGGAACCTGTCCGACTACGCCGGCCACCGCATGGTGTGGCACACGGGCGGCTGGCCCGGCCAGGTCTCGCGGCTGACGCTGTTGCCGGACGAGAAGACCGGCGTGGTGGTGCTCACGAGCGCCGAGATCGGCCACGCCTTCAACGCGATCACCTACGAGGCGTTGGACATGATGCTCGGCACGACCGGGCACGACTGGCTGAAGGCCTACGCCGCCTCCTATGCGAAGGCGCAGGGCGATGCCGACGCGGACTTGAAGAAGCACCTCGCCGCCCGCGACGCGAACAGCACGCCGTCGTTGCCGCTGGCGAAGTACGCCGGCACGTATCGAGACCCGTGGTACGGCGATGTCGTCATCCGGCAGGGCGCCGGGCACCTCGAGATGCAGTTCAGCAAGACCGCGGAGCTGCTCGGCGACCTCGAGCACTGGCAGCACGACACCTTCATCGTCCGGTGGCGGGAGCGCGGCTTGAACGCCGACGCCTTCGTCACCTTCGCCCTCGATCCGGACGGCCGGATTCGAGACGTGCGGATGGAGCCCGTGTCCACACTGACCGACTTCAGCTTCGACTTCCAGGACCTGCGGCTGTCGCCGGTGACCGACGCCCCGAAGTGAACGCGCCGCGGGGCGGCGTCGGCCCGGCCCGGTTCGCCCGGTGTCGCAGGGTGGGGGCGTGGGGCGGCAAGCTCGTCCGCGCCGGAATCCTCCCGGCCGTCTCGGTTCGACGGTAGAATCGCGGGCTGGAGGAAGTCCCATGCGCGTCCAGCCCGCCGTTCGTGTCGCCGCCGTCCCCGCGCTCGTCGCCGCCCTGGCGATCGTCGTCGCCGCGCAGGCGGTGCCCGAAGTGAAGCTGCCGCCGTCGCCCCGCGGCTCGGCCGCGATCCAGCTCGGTGGCCACTGGGAGAAGAACAACGGCGGCCAGCGCTACGTGGACGGGAAGTGGGTGGTGGTCGACTACGGCCGGCCGCTCCTCCGCGGCCGCACCGACATCCTCGGCGCGGGCGCCGACTACGGCAAGACCGTGAGCGACGGCGAGCCCGTGTGGCGCATGGGCGCGAACGACACGACGACCATCACCACGCAGGTCCCGCTGATGATCGGCGGCAAGACCCTCCAGCCGGGCGTCTACAACGCCTTCGCTGAGCTCAAGCCCGGCGCCTGGACGCTCGTCCTCAGCACGCAGCCCCGCCAGCCGAAGTACGACCCGAACGACAAGGTGCTGCTGTACGGCTCCTACAACTACGATCCGAAGTTCGACGTGCTGCGTGCCCCCATGACCGTGCGGCAGAGCGACGCCTCGGTGGAGCAGCTCACGATCGGCTTCGTGAACGTGTCGGCCACGAGCGCGACGCTGTCGGTGGCCTGGGAGAAGACGGTGGCCACCGTCAACATGACCGTGGCAGCCGGTACTCGCTGATCGCGGGAGCCGATCCCGCGGTCTCCACTCAGCGGCCGGCCCAGTGGGCTGGCGCCAGTTCGCGGCGGAGCCACGCGCGGGCGTGGCGGAGGTCGCGATCGATGGTAGCTTCCGAGACGCCGAGCAGATCGCCGATCTCCGAGTAGGTGAGCCCGCCGAAGTAGCAGAGCTCGACGACGCGCGCCTGGCGTCCGTCGAGGGCGTGCAGGCGATCGAGCGCCTCGTCGAGTACCAGGATGTCGACCGGCTCGCCCTGGTGTGCCGCCAGCGAGTCGCTCAGCGTGACCCGCACGTCGCCGCCGCCGCGCTTGGTCGCGTGACGCGCCCGCGCCTTCTCCACCAGGATGCGTCGCATCACCCGGGCCGCCACGCTGAGGAAGTGCGTGCGATCCCGCCAGTCCACCCTGGCCCCCACGAGGCGCAGGTAGGCGTCGTGCACGAGGGCCGTCGGCTGCACGGAATGGGCGCCCGGGTCGCGCCGGAGCTGGCCGCGGGCCAGTCGCTTCAGTTCCAGATAGACCAGCGGGACGAGGCGGTCGAGCGCCTCGACGTCACCGTCCCGCCAGTCGCGGAGCAGTCGTTCTGGCGATTCGGGCTCCATGACGACGTGGCCAGTCCGATCGTACTACGTGGCTCGTGCCGCCACGGCTAGGTCCCGCCCAATAGCCTGACGAACCGGGCATTGCCGGCCAGCGGCGCGAATTCCGGATCGATGCGGAGCCAGCCGGGCGACACGTAGTACGGCATGGCGAGCAGGCGTTCCAGGATGTCGATGGCCTGGTCGTGCCGTCCGACGCGAACATAGATGCGCGCCAGCTGGTGCAGCAGGTAGGCGCCGGCCGAGGCGTCGCGCTCGGGCGGCAGCAGGGCGAGCGCCCGTTCGCCCTCGCGGACGGCCTCGGCCCGGCGCCCGAGATACGCCAGCGCGAGGCCGAGAAACACGTGGCGCTGGCCGTCCTCGGGCGCGCCCTCCAGTTGCTCCGCGGCGGCGGCACGCGCGGCCTCGGCGTAGGTGGCGACTCCGGCCCGGTCGCCTCCAAGCGCGGACGCGTCGGCCAGCGCGATGCCCCAGCTCATGGCGTCGCGCCCGAACGCCTCCGGCCCGAGTCGCAGCAGCAGCGCACGCTGCTCGTCGTCCAGCACCCAGGCCAGATCCCAATACGTGGCGACGTAGGCCACGACGGAGGCGGGATCCATCGTCCGCGTTGCGTTGGCGATGACGGCCCGGGCGCCGTCGAGATCGCCCCGGCCGAGCGAGGCCATCGCCTTGAACTCGATGAGATCCAGCGAGGTCGGCGCCACGGACAGCCCCTCGTCCGCCACCGCCGCTGCCTCGTCGTAGCGGCGCAGGCGCAGCAGGATGCGCGTCAGATCGCGCGCGGCGGCGACCGAGCGCGGGTCCAACTGGCGCGCGCGGCGGAGCGACGCGAGGCTCGCGTCCCACAGACCCGCCCGCTGCTGGACCTGAGCCGATACGCTCATGAGGTCCACGTCGCCGGGCGCGGCCTGCAGCCCCAGGGCGTACTGCTCGAGCGCCCTCGGCCAGTCCTTGAGAATCAGGTCGTAGTAGCGCCCGAGGGCCAGGTGCGCCGCGGGAAGATTCGGCGACAGGGCCAGCGCGCGCTGGGCCGCCCGCAGCGCCTGCTCGCGGTCGCGTGGCGCCGGCACGCCGAACGCGTAGAGCTGGGAGTGGGCGTGGGACAGGTGCGCCCAGGCCAGCGCGAACGCCGGGTCGAGCGCCACCGCCCGCCCGTAGGCGGTGACCGCCATCTGCAGGTCGACCGGCGCCTGGGACACGACGCCGCCGGTGGCGGCATTGCCCTTCAGGTAGGCTTCGTACGCGCTGACGTTCGACGTGGGACGCGTGTCGAGCCGCGCCCGGTCTCCCTGCTCGAGGGCCACGCCGAGCGCCGCGGCCACCTCGGCGGCGATGCGGGCCTGGACGTCGAAGACGTCCGAGAGCACCGCGTCGAAGGGCTGCTGCCAGCGCGTGGCGCCCGTGGCCGCGTCGACCAACTCCGGGCTCACCCGCACGCGACTGCGGCCCTCCTCCCTGTCCCAGCGCACGGTGGCGGTGAGCAGGTAGGTGGCGCCGAGCTCGCGGCCGATCTGCTTCAGGGACTTGTCGGTCGCCCGGTACTGGTTCGAACTGGCGCGGGCGATGACCTGCAGCTCGGGCAGCGCGACGAGCTTGCCGCGCACCTCGTCGGTCACGCCGTCGGCGAAGTAGTCGTCGTCCGGCGCGCCCAGATTGTCGAACGGCAGCACTGCCAGGATCCTCCTCGGGGGCGCGTCGGTGGCGCTCGACGACCCGCGCCAGATCGGCAGCGCGGCGCTCGCGGCCAGCGCCACGACCGCGGCGGCCGCCACGGCCGGCCACCAGCGGCGGGTTGGCGCGGCGGCGGCTGCCGCGCCAGAAGACGGCTGCCTGCCACCGGACTCGAGCGTCCGCTCCACCATCTCGAGTTCCCGCCGTGCCTCACCGATGTCGCTCAGCCGGTCGCCGGCGTCCTTCACCAGGCAGCGGCGAATCAGTTGCACCAGTTGCGCCGGCGTCTCGGCGGGCAGGAGCGTCCAGTCCGGGTCGGCACCGGCGGCCGAAGTGAGGGCACCGGTGACGGTGGGCCCTGCGAACGGGCGGCGGCCGGCAATCATCTCGAACACGACGACGCCGAACGCCCAGATGTCCGCGCGCTCGTCCACGGCCTGCCCGGTCGCCTGTTCGGGCGCCATGTAGGCGGCCGTGCCCAGAACCAGCCCCTCGTGCGATTCCAGGGCCGAGGGGCGGCGCTCGTCCTGCGCGGCCGGCGGGGGCGTGTCGCCCTCGAAGACTTTCGCCAGGCCGAAATCCAGCACCTTGGCCTTGCCGGAGGGCGTGATCTTGATGTTCGCGGGTTTGAGGTCGCGGTGGACGATGCCCTTGGCGTGCGCCTCTTCGAGTCCGTCGGCCACCTGCCGCGCGAACCGCACTGCCGCAGCCAGGGGAAGCGGCCCTCGCCCGAGCCGCGTCGCCAGGTCCTCGCCGTCCACGTACTCCATGGCCAGGAAGCGATGGCCGCCCGCGTCGTGGACGCTGTACACGGTGGCGATGTTGCTGTGATTGAGCGTGGCCAGGACGCGCGCCTCGCGCTCCAGGCGCGCGAGCCGCGCCGGATCGCGGGCCACGGCCGGGGGCAGGACCTTGAGGGCGACGTCGCGGCCGAGCGAGCGGTCGGTCGCCCGCCACACCACCCCCATGCCGCCTTCGCCCACCTGCGGGCCGATGACGTAGTGCAGCAGGGTGTCGCCCGGGTGCAGCTCCGGTCCCGCCTCGATGACCTCTCGTGCCGCCCGGCCGACGATGGAGGCCACCGGGTCTGCCGGCCCGTCGTGCGACAGCAGCGACTGCACTTCGTCGCGGAGGGCGTGGTCGCCGCCGCACAAGCGCTCGAGCCGCGCCGCCCGGTCCTCCGGCGGGAGCGACACGACTTCGTCGAAGACTTCGCGAACGCGCTGCCAGGCGGGCATGCCGGGGGGGCACCCAACGCGGCGAGCATACCACCCGGCTCGGCCGCCAGGGCACGGGTCCAGACATGAGGGGATCGGCCCTCCCGATTCGCATACGCGAGTGGATCAGTCGGGTTCGTCCAGGTGGATGGTTCCCGCCAGGGCAGGAAAGTCTGCCCAGGAGGTGAACTTGGCCCATGGAGACGGTGAACGTTCGCCGGCTCTCGGAAGCGCCTGGTCGTGCGCCATCGGCATTTTGGTTTGCAACCGCGTCGGCGCCCCCAGCGCCGCGGTGGGAGGACACATGAGGCAGAACGGTCGATTGACATCACGAGCGCGCACGTGGGCGCTCGGATTGTTCGTGGGAACGCTGGTAGCCGCGGCGGCTTTGGTGGCGGCGCCGACGGCGCCCGCGGATTGGCCGATGTTCGGTCAGAACCTGTCGAACACTGCGAGCAATTCATCAGCCATCACGACAAGAAACGTTCGTGACATGCGGGTGAAGTGGGCGATCACGACCGGCGGCGACGTGTCCGCACGGGCCGCCGTGGTGAATGACGTCGTCTATTTTCCGGACTGGGGCGGAAACCTCTGGGCCGTGGCCGCCAAGAACGGAAAAAAAATATGGTCGCATCAACTGTCCGACTACGGCTTGTCCGGCAGCTCCAACGGCGTGTATCACTCGCGGACGACTCCGGCGGTCGTGGGTGGGACGCTCTACCTGGGCACCCAGGAGGGCGCATACCTTTTGGCGATTGACGCCGCCACCGGAGCCTTGCGGTGGAAGACGCGCATGGAGCCATCCGACCCGTACGCAATCGTGACGACGTCGCCGGCCGTTCACAACGGGGTGGTGTACAGCGGGGTTGCTTCCATCGCCGAGGGCGGTATCGCGTATGGCATCTATCCGGTTCCCGAGGTCAGGGGCAGCGCGGTGGCGGTCGATGCGGAAACTGGTGTCCTGATGTGGAAGACGTACATGGTGCCGCAAGGCTACAGCGGCGGTGGCGTGTGGGGCAGCAACCCGGTCGTGGACGCCTCCCGCAACACGGTGTTCGTCAGCACCGGCAATAACTACATCCATCCGGCGGACAGCGCCGAGTCCAGCCAGCCGGGCCAGACCTACGGGGAGTGCATCGCCGCGGGAGGCAATGCCGCCACCTGCAACTCGCCGAACGACCACGTCGATGCCGTGGTGGCGCTCGATATGCGCACCGGCGCGGTCAAGTGGTCCCAGAAGCTGGTCACCTGGAACCAGAGCGGCTACGGCGTCACGGACGGCAGTGATGACTGGAACGTCGACTGTTTCTTCGGTGGTCCCTCCTGCCCGAGCAACCCCGGCCCCGACTACGACTTTGGGTCCACGCCGAATCTGATCACCTACCAGGGTGCCAACGGTCCCGTCACCATCCTGGGCGCGGGACAGAAGAGCGGCATCTACTCTGCGATGAACCCCGACACGGGTCAGTTGCTGTGGCAGACGCAGGTTGGCCCCGGGTCGTCTTTGGGCGGCATGGAGTGGGGGTCGGCATCGGATGGCAAGCGCATCTACGTCCAGATCGCCAACTTCTACGGCATTCCGCACCTCGGCGGCTATGGTGGGTCCTGGGCGGCACTCGATCCGGCCACCGGCCAGATCCTGTGGCAGACGGCAGATCCCAACGGTTCGATCGCGCTTGGCCCCCTGTCCGTGTCGAACGGCGTCGTGTACGGGGGGTCGATGGCTGGCGATGCCAGCGCACCGACCATGCTGGCGCGGGACGCTGCCACCGGCCAGATCCTCTGGAGCTTCGCCGCGGGCGCGTCGGTCAACGCCGGCGCCGCCATCGTCGGTGACAGCATTTACTGGGGTGCGGGGTACACGCACCTGGGTATCCCAGGCTACACCGGGAGCAATAAGTTCTTCGCGTTCGTGGCGAAGAGTTAGAACGACGGGGCAGACCCGTGGACTCACCCTCCTCGGGTCTGCGTCTTGTCACACCAACCTTGGCGCCGAGGCCTGATGTTCACAAGGACGCGTCCCGTCACGAAGGCATCCTCCGTTGTTCTGGTGGGGCTGCTTTCTGGATCGCTGCTTTCCGCGCAGTACTCGCGGCCTGCGCCGGCCAAAGGCGCCGGCAAGAACCCGCTGACGGGACATCTCATCAAGACGGGCCTCTACATGTTCTCGGGCGCGAGTAACACACTGCTGCGCCTCAGCTCCAACGGCCTTATCGTGGTGGATGGCCAGGCCCGGGACCACTACGACGCCTTGACCGAACAGATCGACCGAATCTCGGACCAGGCGATCCGGCTTCTGATCACGACCGATCATCACCGGGTCCATACCGCCAACAACACGCAGTTCGCCGCCGACGGCACGCAGATTCTCGCGCACGCCAACGTCGCTCGCCATCTCGGTGCCGCCAACGCCACGGGAGCCGCCACCGCCCTGCCCACCAGGACTTACGACGATCACTTCAGCCTGACCCTGGGTGGGATTGGTGTGCAGCTGCTGCACTTCGGGAAGGCGCATACCGACGCCGACTCGGTGGTGTACTTCACGAACCTGAACGTCGTGGCCGTCGGGGACCTGTACGCCGCCACCCCCGATCCCGACTTCGCTGCGGGCGGCAGCCTCGTGGGCTGGGGCCCGGTGCTCGATGACGTTTTGAAGCTGGACTTCGATGTCGCCGTGCCCGGCACGGGGCCGCCCGTGACCCGCGCCGACGTGGTGGCGTTCAAGGGCAAGATCGACACGCTGGTGTCGCGGGCCACCCGCCTGGTGAAGCAGGGCGTTCCCAAGGCGCAGCTGATGACCCGGCTCCAGACCGACGACCTCGGCTGGCACTTCGCCTTCACCGGCGCCGCGCTCGACGCGTTCTACGCGGAACTCAGCGGTCGCCCGTAGAGCCGAGACCGACCGACGTACGCTCCCGCGCCGGGCCGCCCCGAGGGCCCGTGCTTCCAGGTGCCTCGTCCCCTCCGCTCCTACGCAGGCACCCGCCCCTGCCGCTGAAGCCACCAGCGCATGCAGCGGTGACCGACGTCCACGGGCTCGCAGAACATCAACGGGCAGCCGCCCACGATGGGCGTGATGCCTCGGTCGTGGCACTCGCGGACGGCGTCGTCGGACACGCTGCCGGTCCCGAACGACCGATGGAACCAGACGTGGCGCACGCCGTGCTCCGCGCACTGGCGCACCACGTTCGCGGCCACCGCCGGGGCCGTGGCGATGACCACCCCGTCCAGCGGGTGCGGGATCGCCGTGATGCTCCGGTAGCAGGGCACCCCTTCAACCTCCGAGGCGTGGGGATTGACCGGGACCACGTCGAACCCGGCCTGCTTCAGCTTCCGGAAGACGGCATTGGCGGCCTGTCCCGTCTGGCGGGACACGCCCGCCACGGCGAATCGCCGGCCGCTGAGGAACTGCTCGACGGACTCGGGCTTCTTGGACATCGGCATACGCCCCCGACCAGCTCACGCAATCCGGGTGCCCACCGGGCACCCCGGATCGGCGCGTGAACCCAACCAGGACCGGACGCCGGCCGGCGGTTTTTCGATGGGTGCGCGAATTCGTCCCGGACCGCGTCAGGCCAACGGAACCAGTCGCGCCGGGAGGGGCGCCGGCCGTGTCAGCGTCCGGACTGAGCAGCCGCCCGCAGTTCCCGCTCGGCCTGCAGCCAGAAGTCCCGGCTGTCGCCGCGCCCCTGGTGCTCCAGCGCCAGGAAATACGCCCGCACGCGGATGTCCTCGTCGCTCACCGCGAGCGGCCGGTCGGCGGCGGAGGTATCCGCGGGGGCCGGCGGCCGCGCCGCCTTGCGGGTCCTCGATCGGGGTGCGGCGGGCCGCGAGGTGGGGGTCTTGGCCGCGGCGGCGGTCTTGCGGGTCCGTGTGGGAGTCGTCTTCTTGACAGTCACGCCAGTCCTCTTCTCGTGTGCGAGTCTCGAGGGCCGCCGGCGCTGCGCCGCGCGGCGAACGAGAGCTTCCACTGTAGCGCGCCTCGGTGACGAAGATGAAAACGGAGCCATGCCTCATCGCATGAGCCGGACTCGCCGGCCGATACCGTCAAGCGGTTGCTGCCCGTCGCCGCCGAGACGGCAGACGAGAAGGCGGCTCCCGAAGGGAAGACACCTCCGACGGGAAAGAAGAGCCGGCAGGGAGAGTCGCTCAGGCTCCGGCCAGCACGCGCTCGTAGCAGCGCTCGTACTCGGGCACCACGCGTCCGTCGCAGAACTGCTCGTCGGCCGTGCGTCTGGCGGCCGCGCCCAGACCGGCGCGCAGGGCGTCGTCGGTCACCACGCGCCGGCACGAGGCCGCCATGCCGTGCAGATCGTCCACGTGGTGCAGGAAGCCGCTCACGCCGTCCTGCACCACCTCGGGCACGCCGCCTACGCGGGAGGCCACCACCGGCACGCCGCACGCCATGGCCTCCAGGGCCGCCAGCCCGAAGCTTTCCTGGGTGGACGTCAGCACGAAGACGTCGGCCAGCGAGAGCAGCGACACCACCTGTTCCTGGATGCCCAGGAACTGCACGTCGGCCGCCACGCCGAGCTCGCGCGCGCGATGGACCGCGCCGGCCAGCTCCGGACCATCGCCCACCATCAGGAGCGTGGCCGGCACGTGCCGGCGGACATCCGCGAACACCTCCACGACCGCGGACGGCCGCTTCACCGGCCGGAAGTTGGACACGTGGATGAGCACGCGGCGCCCCTCGAGCCCGAGCCGCGCGCGCAGCCCGGGCACCTCGCGCCGCCGGTAGAACTGGCAGTCCACGAAGTTCGGAATCACGTCGATCCGGCTGGTGATGCCGAGGTTTGCGCGGGTGTCGGCCTTGAGGCTCTCCGACACGGTCGTGATCCCGTCGGACTGGCTGATGCTGAAGGCGACGATGTCGCGGTACGACGGGTCGGCGCCGAGCAGCGTGATGTCGGTGCCGTGCAGGGTCGTGACGACCCTGGGCGCACGCGTGGCCGGGTTCGTCAGCAGGACCTGCCGCGCCAGATACGCGGCCGTGGCGTGCGGAATCGCGTAGTGCGCGTGCAGCAGGTCGAAGGGATCCTGCGAGGCCACCTCGACCACCTTGTTGGCCAGCGACAGCAGGTACTGGGGCTCCCTGAAGAGCGGATAGGCCGGCGTCTCCACGCGGTGGAACGAGAGCCCGGCCTGGTAGTCGGTGAGCCGCACGGGCGGCTCCGCGCTGAAGACGTGCACGCGGTGGCCGCGTGCGGCCAGCATCTTGCCAAGCTCGGTGGCGATGATGCCGCTGCCGCCGACCGACGCGTAGCAGAGGATGCCGACGGTCACCGGCCCCTGCTCATCGCTCCGGCCTCAGCAGGCCAGCGCGGACGACGGGCTCGCGCACGACGAAGCCCTCGGCCCATCGGACGCCGGCACGGGCCCCGAAGTGCGCGTCCCGGCTTTCGATGAGCTGACGGAAGAGCGGCGAGTTCAACCGCGTGGCGGCCGTCTCCGCGTCGGGAGGCCGGAACTGCGTGCTGTGGCAGTCGAGCGCGCGACGCTTGACGTCGTAGTGGTCCGAGACGTCCACGACGAACGAGGGGGGCACGTCGTCGTTGATGAAGTAGAAGCAGATCCAGTCGGCCTTCCACGCCTCGCCGGTGCCGTAGCGGCGCAGTCCGGCGTTGAAGACGGCCTCGGTGAGCAGCGCGCTCGCCGCCACGTGGTCCGGGTGGCGGTCGGACCAGTAGGGCACGGCGATGGTGCGTGGGCGGTGGTGGCGGATGAAGGCCACCGCGCGATCGAGGTGGTCGGGCGCCCGGCCGATGCCGCGGTCCGGCCAGCGGAAGTTCTCCCGGAACTCGGCGCCCAGGACGGCCCGGGCCGCCTCCGCTTCCCGCACCCGGTCGTCGGGCGTGCCGTTGGTGCCCATGTCCCCGGCCGTGAGATCGCACAAGCCCACCCGGCCGCCCTCGGCCACGTGCCGGCGGATGGTGCCGCCCATGCCGATTTCGACGTCGTCGGGATGCGGCCCGAACGCCAGGAGGTCGAGGCTCACCCCGCCAGCATACCCGCGAGAGGCGGGCGTGGTGTGTCGGCCGCCTGGAGCGGAGCGACCGCCGGCCGCGTGTACGCCCGTCTGCAGGCCCGCGCCGTCGGTCGGATGATCGTCATCGGTCCTGCCGTTCCAGGCCCAGTTCCCGCATCATGAACGCCATCTCGGCGGCCGTGTCCTCCACCCGGCGCGAGAAGGGCAGGCCGCGGTTGGCGGCGTGGCCGGCCTTCGGGTGATAGCGCAGGATGATCGGCCGCCCGGAGATCGACGAGGCCTGCAGGCGCGCCGTGAACTTGCGCGCCGCCAGCGGCGGCACGCGGGTGTCGTGGTCGCCCGACGAGAGCATGACGGCGGGGTACGCCGTGCCCGAGCGCACGTGCTGATACGGCGAGTACTGCTTGATCGCGTCGAACTGCGCCTTGATGGCGGCATCGCCGTACTCGAGCAGCGCCGGCATGTTGTTGTTCGCCGTGTACTGGTTGAAGCGCAGGATATCCACGTCGGGGAAGCCGCACAGCACGGCGCGGAAGAGGTCCGGCCGCTGCGTGAGCGCGGCGCCCACCAGGAGGCCGCCGTTGCTCGTGCCCATGACGCCGAGCGTCGCCGGGCTCGTGTAGCGCTCCTGCACCAGCCACTCGGCGGCCGCGATGAAGTCGTCGAAGACGTGCTGCTTGTTCGTGAGCATCCCGGCGCGATGCCAGGTCTCGCCGAACTCGCTGCCGCCGCGCAGCACGGCCATCGCGTAGACGCCGCCGGCCTCCACCCACGCGGCCGCCATGGGCGAGAACGAGGGCTTCTGCGCGGCGTAGAACCCGCCGTAGCCGAAGAGCAGGGTGGGGGTGCTGCCGGTGAGGGCCAGGTCCTTCCTGTGCAGCACCCACACCGGCACCGTCGTGCCATCCGTCGACGTGGCGTCGCCGCGGCTCACCGTCAGGCCCGACGCGTCGAAGGGAATCTCGGCGGCGCGTTCGAGTTCGCGCGCGCCCGTGGCCAGATCGACGCGCCACGTCGTCTCGGGCGCGTCGAAGGACTCGAGCGTCACGAGCGCGCCGCCGGGGCCGTCGCCGCGAATGGACGCCGAGTGCCGCGGCGGCACGGCCAGTTCGCCCGTGCGCTCGCCGTTCCTGTTGAAGGTCAGCAGGCGGTTGGCGCCGTCATCGAGCACCTGGGCGACGACGGTGTCGCCAATCACCGAGACGTCCTCGATCACTTCGGGCTGCTCGGCGATGACCGTGCGCCACGCGGCCCGCGCCGGCCGCCGCAGGTCCACGGCCACCACGCGGTTGCGGGGCGCCTCCAGATCCGTCCGCATCCACAGCTCGCCGTTCACGAAGCGCGGATAGAAGCGGGCGTCGGCGCCTTCCACGACGGCGAACGGTGCGGCGCCCTTCCTCGTCAGGTCCAACGCGAACACGTCGGTGGTGGCCCAGCCGTGCTGGGCGGTGAAGACGAGCCAGGCGCCGTCGTCGGACTGCAGGACCGAGACGAACGCCGTCGGCCCGTAGCCCTCGCCGAACACCAGCGCGTCGCCGGCCGGATCGGTGCCCCACACGTGCCGGCGGATGCGCGCGCCCGTCTCGCGGGAGCGGAGGCTGTAGTAGAAGCCGTCGCCGCGGGGAGTGAGGACCAGGCTGCTGTAGAGGGCGGCGGGAAAACGGTCCGGCAGATCCTGGCCCGTGCCGAGGTCGCGGATGCGCCACGCGAATTCGTCCTGGCCGCCGTCCCGGACGCCGTACACGAGGTAGCGGCCCTGCCGGTCCACGGCCGTCAGCTCCACGCGCGTCGTCAGGTCGGCGCTGAGCGGGGCGGGATCGATCACGACCTCGTAGGGCGCGGTCGGGTCGATCACGTCGCGGCCGGCGCCGGGGCCGGCCGCCGAGTCGGGCACCGGCCGCCGGACGATGGATGCCAGCTCCTCGCCGACCCGGCGCAGCGTGAAGTACTCGAAACGGCCGGCGCGGCGGGGCGCGCCGATGTCGGCGCGATCCGTCAGCGCGGCGATCCGTGTTTCGAGCGCCCGGCGGAGCGCGTCGCGCGGCAGCACCCGGTCGGCATGGGCCGCCTGCGCCGCCAGCCACTCGCGCGTCTCCGGGGCGTCCTGGGCCTCGAGCCAGCGGTAGGGATCGGGGAACGTCTCGCCCTGGATCGTGTCCACCACCGCGTCGGTGCGGGCAGGCGGAGGTCCGGCGGCGGGGGGCGGCGGCGTCGTGCACGCCGCCGCGAGCGCCACGGGCACCAGCGCCAGCCCGTGTCGTGACATCGGATTCCGCATCGGCATCGTCCTCCCGCCGGGCGGGCGATCCGCCCTGTCGGACAACCCGGATGCGGGCGTCCGAGGCGCCGTGTCCCGGACGCCGGCTCACTCTAGCAGGCCCGGGACCCGCCGTACAGGGCGACGCCCGCGATCCCGGACGCGGGACCGCGGGCGTGAGGTGATGCGGACGCGCGTGGCCTAGGGCGCGATCGTGACAGGGCGCTGCGCGATTCCCGACAGCAGGTCGAACGTCCCGGCCCGCGTCAGTGCCGACATCCACACGTAGACGCCGGGCGGCGCGCCCGGCGGGATCGGCAGGGCGAGGATGTCGCCGTCCCAGTCGATGGGCACGAAGTTCCGGGCGAGCGGCACGAGGCCGGGGACGAGCCCCGCGCCCGTCCACGACAGCGTCTGCCCGTTGGGGAGCTGGAGCACGACGTAGGCATCCGCCGGCGTCGCCGTCTTGTCCTTCCGGAGCGTGGCGTGCAGGCGCATCGTCTGCCCGGTCTTCAGCTTCGGCGCGTTGACGGTCGTGGAGAGCGTGGCCGAGTGGAACTGGATGTTCCCGTTGCGGACGGTCCGGAGCGACCGGGCTTCCACCACCTGGCCGTTCGACACGATGGTGACGCCGAACGTGTCGGTCCTGCCCGGCTCGCCGTTGTCCTCGGTGACGACGCTGAAGCTGCAGGCCGGCAGGACGGCATTGCACGTGCCGGAGATCCGAGCCGTCTTCGGCGTGCCGTCCGGATTCATCGCCACGACGTCCATGGCCGTCACCGGCCCGTTGATGTGGAGGTTCGCCGCGCGGATGTGGTTGACGTAGTTGAAGGTGCCGCTCGCCGCGCCGGCCGTCGCGCCCGGCTCCGCGTTGAAGCCGTAGTTCGCGAAGCCCGTGCCGGTCGCGTCGGGATCGGTGTTCGCCGGGTCGCTGGGCACGTTGATGCTGCCGCCGCCGGTGACCTTGAACGTCGGGTGCGTGGGCAGCGGCTGGCCGTAGCTGCAAGCCGTCACCGCCGCAGCGTTCGTCGTCACGCTGCCGCCGGCGGCTCCCGCACCGATGGAGAGGGCGCGGCCATCCACCGTGGCCGCGGCGCCCAGGGTCACGTCGCCCTCGGCCAGCACGTTCCCGATGAAGACGGCGCCGGCGCCGAGCGTGACGGCCGTGGGCGGAGTGCCGGCGCTGGCATCGCCCACCTGCCAGTAGACGTCGGAGCCGCGGCAGGTGGCCGGCGCCACCGGCGGGGCGACGATTGTCGCGCCCGGGCCGAGCGTGAGCGCGCCGTCCACCTGGAAGATCCAGGGCCCGGCGCCGGTCAGGGTGAGCGTGGTGTTCAGGACGGCGTCGCCGCTGAAGCAGTAGACGCCGCCGGCGAGCGACGCGCCGCCCAGCACCGGGTCGAGGTTCGCCGGCGGGCACGCGCGCCCGGCCAGATCGGCGTAGGCCGCCGTGGCCGCGTGGAGCGCCTGCGCCGCGACGGCATCGCCCGCGTGGACCGTACTGCCCGGGGCCAGCATGGCCGGCGTGACGCCGCTGACCGTGCCGCCGGGCGCGGCGCCGACATCGCCGCCGAAGGTGGAGGCGCCGCTGTTGGCGACGCCCGATGCTCCCAGCACCGCGAAGCTCTCGGCCCCGCTGAGGTCAGGGAGGGTGACCTGGGCGCTGGCGATCGCGCACCCAGCCAGAACTCCGGCCGCGCTCGCGGCGCATGTCCGGCTGGCGCGGCCGAGCCATGCAATTCCTACACGCATACGCATCCTTTCTGCCCACCCATGAACACGAGGATCGGGCACCTGGCGGTGAACGTGCGCAGCACGCGCCGCCCCGGAATCAGAAAAGCAATCTTCTCGCCGTTTTCCGCCGGGATTGAGACCTATCCGCGCAGTCGTGCCCTGCCTTGACTTTCACGGGGCGGCCCCGCATGCTCCGGCTGCATGCCGCAGCGCCGCCTCCTGTTCGCCGCCGTGTCGATGGCCCTGCTGCTGGGCGCCGCGTGGGACGCCGCCGCGCAGGCCACGGCCGTCCGCTTCGGCGCGCTCTGGGACGGGGAGCGCCGCGTGCCGGACGCGGTGGTTGTGGTGGACGGCGGACGCGTGCGGGCGGTGGGGCAGGGCGACGGCGCGGTGCCGCCCGGCGCCACCGTCGTCGACCTCCGGCCGTACGTCGGCCTGCCCGGACTCATCGACGCGCACACGCACATCACCTACTACTGGGACCGCGCGCCGGGCACGCGGCCGCGCGGCCAGCGCCGCCTGCCGGCCGTCACGGTCTTCCTGGCGCAGGACAACGCCCGCCGGACGCTCGAGACCGGCGTCACGACCGTCCGCGACCTGAACGCCGGGAACGACATGGACCTGGCGATGCGCGAACTGACCGCGTCCGGCGCGATGGTCGGGCCCCGGATCTTCGCCTCCGGTCCGGGGCTGTCGGCGCGCGCCGGTGCGCCGCCGGATCCCGCCGCGATGGCGAAGCTGGTGGACGCGCGCGTGGCCGCCGGCGTGGACTGGATCAAGGTGTTCGGCTCGCGCGGCAGCTTCGAGGTGGTGGACGGCACGCAGACCGTCACGTTCGAGGAAATGAAGGCGGTGGTCGACGCCGCGCACGCGCAGGGCAAGAAGGTGGCGATCCACTCCTACGGCCCGAGCGGTGTCGCCGATGCCGTGCGCGCCGGCGCCGACTCGGTGGAGCACGGCGCGGACGTGGACCCGGCCACGCTGGCCGAGATGAAGCGGCGCGGCGTCGTCTGGGTGCCCACGGTGGACCACAACCGCTACTACGTGGACGCGAAGGACGAGTACGGGTTCGAGCCGGAGGCCGAGGGGAAGCTCCGGGACTACATCCAGCGCAACCTGGCGTCGGTGAAAGCGGCCGTGTCGCTCGGCGTGCCGATGGCGATGGGGTCCGATGCCGTGTACTCGATGTTCGGGCAGAACACCCGCGAGCTCGGCTGGTTCGTCCAGGCGGGTATGACCCCGGCGCAGGCCCTGGAAACGGCCACCATCATTCCCGCGGCCATGCTGGGCATGGGCGATCGGCTGGGCCGGGTCGCGCCTGGCTATCTCGCGGACCTCGTGGCCGTCGACGGCGACCCCCTGACCCGGATCGACGTCCTCTTCACGGGGGTCCGATGGGTGATGAAGGACGGTCGGGTGGTGGTGGATCGGCGGCCCGGCCTGCGTTGACCCCGGCCGCGGCCAGGGGCTAGACTCCGGCCGGCGACACCTTCCCTCCCGCCCCCGCGTCGAACGAGGAGCCGCCGTTTGCTGGAGTTGCCATGAATCTACCCGTCATCGTCAACGTGGCCGTCTTCGTCCTCACGATGGGCTACCTCTACCAGCGGCGGAAGCACGGCGCCTCGATTTCGAGCAACGTGCTCCTGTCGGTGCTGCTGGGCGTGGTGCTGGGCGCGCTGGCGCAGACGGCCTGGGGCCTGGGCAGCGCGGCCGTGTCCGGGACGATGACGTGGGTGGGCGTGGTCGGCGGCATCTACGTCCGGCTCCTCCAGATGGTGGTCACGCCGCTCGTCTTCGTCTCCATCCTGGGCGCCGTCACCAAGCTCCACGATGCGAGCGCGCTCGGGAAGATCAGCGGCGGCGTCATCGGGCTGCTGCTCCTGACCACGGCCGTCTCGGCCGGCATCGGCATCGGCATGGCGACCCTCTTCGGGCTGCGGGCCGAGGGCATCGTGCAGGGCGCCCGCGAGCTCGAGCGGGGCACGATGCTGGAGAACCGGGTCTCGGAGGCCGCCAAGCTCGACCTGCCGTCGCTCCTGCAGCAGATGGTGCCGACGAACATCTTCGCGGACCTGGCCGGCACGCGCTCCACGTCGATCATGGCCGTCGTGGTCTTCTCGTCGATGCTCGGCTTCGCGGTCCTGGCGCTCAAGCGGGAGAAACCGGAGGTGGGCGAGCGCGTGCAGGCGGGGATCGACACCCTGCAGCAGCTCGTGCTGCGGCTCGTCCGGATGGTGCTGCGCCTGACGCCCTACGGCGTCCTGGCCCTCATGACGCGCGTGGTCGCCACGTCGAACGTCAACGACATCTACAACCTGGGCGGCTTCGTCGTCGCGTCCTACCTCGGCCTGGCGATCATCCTGCTGATGCACGCCGCCATCCTCACCGGGACGGGCCTGAATCCGGTGAAGTTCTACCAGAAGGTGCTGCCGGTCCTCACCTTCGCGTTCACGTCGCGGTCCAGCGCCGCCACGATCCCGCTCAGCGTGGAGACGCAGGTCGCCCGCCTCGGCGTCCCGCCGGCCGTGGCGAACTTCGCCGCCAGCTTCGGCGCCACGATCGGGCAGAACGGCTGTGCCGGGCTCTACCCGGCGATGCTCGCGGTGATGATCGCGCCGGGCGCCGGCATCGATCCCACGTCGCTGCCCTTCATGGCCTCGCTCATCGGCATCGCCACGCTCGGGTCGGTGGGCATCGCCGGCGTCGGCGGCGGCGCCACCTTCGCCGCCATCGTCGTGCTGTCGGCCCTGAACCTCCCGGTGGCGCTGGCCGGCCTGCTCATCTCGGTCGAGCCCCTCATCGACATGGGCCGGACCGCCATCAACGTCAGCGGCTCCATGACGGCCGGCACCGTCACGAGCCGCATGCTCGGCCAGCTCGATTACGCCACCTTCGAGGCGCACGATGCGCCGCCGACCGAGGCCGAGCCCGAAGCCGAGGCCCCGGCGGGCGAGCCGGCCGGCGCCAGCGCGTAGTCCCGTGCCGCGGGCGCCCGCGCGATGTACGATCGCGCGGAGCGTCCCATGCGCCTCACGTCGTTCCAGCGGCTGGCCGTCACCACGACGGCCCTGACCTACCTCCTCATCGCCGTGGGCGGCCTCGTGCGCGCGTCCGGCGCCGGCCTGGGCTGCCCGGACTGGCCGCGGTGCTTTGGGTCGTGGATACCGCCGGCCTCGGCGGCGGAACTGCCGGCGGGCTTCGACCCGGCCGAGTTCAATCCCACGCTCATGTGGACCGAGTACCTCAACCGGCTGCTGGGCGTCAGCGTCGGCTTCGCGATTCTCGGCACGACCGTCGCGGCCTGGCGCCGCCATCGCCGGTCGCCGCGCATCCTGTGGCCGGTCGTGGCCGCCGTGCTGCTCACGGGCTACGAGGGCTGGCTCGGCGGGCGGGTGGTGGCGCACGCGCTCGCACCCTGGATCGTCACCGCCCACATGGTGGTGGCCCTGGTCATCGTGCAGCTGCTCCTCTGGGCGACCGTGGAATCGCTGCTCGAGGACGTGTCGCGCCGCCCCGGCGGCTCGACGGCGTCCGCCGCCGGGTCGCCCGCCCTCACGCGCTTCGGGTGGGCGGCCTGGGCGGCCACGGCGCTGCTCCTGGCGCAGGTGGCGCTCGGCACGCAGGTCCGCGGCCGCGTGGACGACGCGCTCCCGGACGTGCCACGGGCCGAGGCCCTGCAGACGGTGGGCGCGATCGACGCCACCCACCGCGACGTGGCGGCCGTGGTCGTGCTGGCCGTCGTCGGACTGTGGATGTGGGCCCGGCTGGCGCATCCGCGGCATCGTCCCCTGGGCCTGGCCGCGCACATCGCGCTGGCGGCCGCGGCGGTGCAGATCGCGGCGGGCATGACGCTCACGGCCTTTGCCCTGCCTCCGCCCGCCCAGGTCGTGCACCTCACCACGGCCAGCGTGCTCCTGGGCGCGCTGACCGCGCTGGGCCTCATCGCCTGGCGCTGGCCGGCGCCGTCGTCCGCCGCGGCCGCCCGGCCGGCCTGATGCTCACCGACCCGCTGTTCGCGGCGTTCCTCGGCTACGCGCTGCTCTTCGCGGCCACGCCCGGGTCCACCACCGCCGTGGTCGTCAAGAACACCCTCGACGGCGGACGCCGCGCCGGGCTGTCGACGGCCCTGGGGGCCGCCTGCGCCAACGCGTCGCACGCGACGGCGGCGGGCCTGGGCGGCGCCACGCTGCTGCGGGTGTGGCCGGGCGCGCTCGAGACCGTCCGGCTCGTCGGGGCCGCGTACCTGGCCTACCTGGGCATCCGCAGCGGCTGGCTCGCCGTGCGCGCCGCGCCCACGCTGGTGGCGACCCTCGCGCCCGCGCACGGCATGCCGCATCGCAGCTGGCGGGAGGGACTGACGGTGGCTCTCCTGGGACCGGCGACCTTCTCGTTCTACCTGGCGGCCGTCCCGACGTTCATCCGGCCGTCGTGGCCGCGCGGCGCCTACGGCGTCCTCGCCGTCTGCCACGTCGCGCTCACCTTCGGCTGCCACGCCTCGTGGACGCTGGCCCTCGATCGGCTCCGGACCGTCCTCGGCCGTCCGGGCGCGCGCCGCGCCCTCGGCCTCGCGACGTGCGTTGCGCTCCTGACGCTGGCGCTGCGGATCGTCGTTCGGTAGGGAGCGGCGCGCCGCCGTCAGCGGGCGTCCGGGGCGGGCACGGCCGCCGTGCCGATCCCCAGCACCGGCCCTTGACCTGCCGACTGCGCGAACGCGACCACGCGCAGCGCGTCGCGGGACCAGGCGCGATCCAGGGCGATCTCCAGTGGCGGCGTCTCGAGCGGCTGGCGCCCGTCGAGGCCCGTCGAGGCCCGGACGTAGCGCACCACGCCCGTGTGGGCGAGCGTCTTCCTGGCGTTCTCGCCGCGCGTGACCTTCACGGTCAGGTCGCGCTCGGTCACGGCGATGAGCAGATCCAGCCGGCTGCCGGCGATGGGCCCGCTGCTGACCGAGACGCGGATCCCATCGGCGCCGGCGGGGACGACGGCCACGTCGAGGGCCACCTTGGGACGGCGCGCGGCCTTGCGCACCGCCTCGAGCACGGCCGGCTGGTCGTTGCCGATCATCTCGAACGCGCCGTCCACGACGGCCTGGGGCGTGTAGAGCGACTCGGCGCCGAGCCGCGAGACGTACGCCGTCTGCCGGCCGGTGAAGACGGACGACGAAAACGGGTCCCGCCACCCGAGGCGGTTCCAGTAGTCCACGTGCTCGCTGAGCACGATCACCTCGGCGCCGTCGACCGGCTGGGCCTCGGCCAGGTGGCGCAGGAGCCGGTCGGCGGGCGGGCAGCTCGAACAGCCCTCCGAGGTGAAGAGCTCCACGATCACGGGTGTCCGCGGTCCCTCGGGGGCCGCCGACGCCCGGGAGACCCACGGCACGGCTACGGCGGCCGCTCCCAGGGCCGCGAGCACGGTCGTTCCCAGCCACCATCGTGTGTCGCGCATGGTCGTTACCCGTTGGATGTCCGGTACCGCTCCAAGAATTCCACAGATCCGGGCCCGTCACACCGGCCGTCACCCCTGGCTTCGGCAGCCGGTCCCGGCGCGGGCGCCGGCTCTGATACCGTGATCGGCGTGATTCGCCGGACGGCCGTCCTTGTCCCCGTGGTGGCAGCCTGGCTGCCGGCCGCGGCCGCGGGGCAGGCGCCCCCGGTGCCCACGCCGAACGGTGCGCCGGCGGCCAGCATGGTCTTCTCGGGGCTCGATCGCCGGCTCCAGGTGGATCCGCCCAGGGTGGAGACCGAGCCCGCCATCGACGGCCAGCTCGACGAGCCCGTGTGGCAGACGGCGGCCCGGCTCACCGGGTTCTCCCGCTATGCGCCCGTGGACGGCGGCGCCGCCGAGCGCCAGACCGACATCCTCGTGTGGTATTCGCCCACCGCCATCTATTTCGGCGTGACCGCCAGGGCGGGCCCGGACGGCGTGCAGGCCACGCTGGCCGACCGGGACCGCATCGATGCCGACGATCACGTCCAGATCTTCCTCAGCACGTTCGGCGATGGCCGGCAGGCGTTCGTCTTCGCCGTCAATCCGCTCGGCGTGCAGATGGACGGCGCGCTCGTCGAGGGTCTGCGCTCGTCGGGCGGCGGCTTCTCGGGGCTGGCCGCGGGGCGGGAGGAGTTCGACCGCAGCCCGGACTTCGTCTTCCAGTCGCGGGGGCAGGTGGACGCCGACGGCTACACCGTGGAGATCCGGATCCCCTTCAAGAGCCTGCGCTACCAGGCCGCCGAGCGGCAGCGGTGGGGGCTCCACGTCACCCGGGTGAGCCCCCGGGCCGGCGTGGAGGACTCCTGGGCACCGGCGCGGCGGGAAGGCGCCTCGTTCCTCTCCCAGGCTGGCACGCTCGAGGGGCTGCACGACCTGCGCCGCGGCCTGGTGCTGGACCTGAACCCCGTCGTCACCTCGCGCGTGGACGGCGCGCCATCGGACGCCGGCGGCGGCTGGTCCTACGACGGAGGACGGCCGGACTGGGGCCTCAACGTGCGCTGGGGCGTGACGCAGACGCTGACGCTGAACGGCACCGTCAACCCCGACTTCTCCCAGGTGGAAGCCGACGCCGGGCAGTTCCAGTTCGACCCGCGGCAGGCGCTGTTCTTCCCCGACAAGCGGCCCTTCTTCCTGGACGGCATCGAGCAGTACGCGACCCCGAACAACCTGATCTACACGCGCCGCGTGGTGGCGCCGCTGACGGCCGCCAAGGTCACGGGCCGCCTGACGCCGTCGACGAGCGTGGCGTACCTGTCGGCCGTGGACGACACGTCGGTCTCAGCCAGCGGCCGCGACCACCCCGTGTTCAACGTCCTCAGGGCGCAGCGCGACGTCGGCACGTCCTCGAAGCTCGGCCTCGTCTACACCGACCGCGTGGACGGGCCGCGCTCGAACCGGGTGCTGGGGCTCGACGCGCGCCTGGTCTGGAAGGACATCTATTCGCTGCTGCTGCAGGGGGCGGCCAGCCGCACCGACACGGCGGCGGCGGTGATGACCGCCCCGCTCTGGCAGGCGACGTTCAACCGAGCGGGCCGGCGCTACGGCCTGCGGGTGCAGGCGCGCGGCATCGATCCCGACTTCCAGGCGCAGGCCGGGTTCATCACGCGCGGGGGCATCGCCCAGCTGTCCATGACGAACCAGCTCGTCGCGCTGGGAGGCGCCGGGCAGTGGTTCCAGCGCTTCTCGAGCGACGTGGTCGTCGACGGCACCTGGGTGTACGACCGCTTCGTGGCCGGCCAGGCGTCGCAGGACCGGAAGCTCCACTTCAACCAGAACCTCACCTTGAACGGCGGCTGGAAGGTGGGCGGCTCGGTGCTCTTCGAGTCCTTCGGCTACGACGAGCGGCTCTACCGCGACTACCTGGTGGCGGTGCCCGGCCCCGACGGCGCCGTGCGCTACGAGCCGTATGTGGGCACGCGCCGCCTGCCGAACCTCGACTACGTGCTGTCGGCCGAGACACCGACGCGCCGGGGCTTGAACGGCACGCTCCTGGCCGTCTGGGGGAAGGACGAGAACTTCTTCGAGTGGTCGTCGGCCGACATCGTCTTCCTGGACGCCCTGGCCACCTGGCGTCCCACCAACCAGCTGCGCGTCGAGGGCCGCTACCAGCTGCAGTCCTATCAACGGCGGTCCGACCGGTCCTACGCGGGCATCCGGCGTATTCCCCGGCTGCGGGTCGAGTACCAGGTGGCCCGGCCGATCTTCGTGCGCGTCATCGCCGAGCAGGACGCCAACTTCCAGGACCGGCTCCGGGACGACTCGCGCACGAACCTGCCGATCGTCATCCGCGGGCCCGATGGCAGCCTTGCGCCCGCCAGCCGGATCTCGACGCGGCGGCTGCGGCTCGACACGCTGTTCTCGTATCAGCCCACGCCCGGCACCGTCGTGTTCGCGGGCTACGGCAGCAGTCTCGCGGCCGACGACGAGCTGACGCGGCCCGGCCGGCGTCCCGCCTACGGCCGGAGCTCCGACGGGTTCTTCCTCAAGATCAGTTATCTTCTACGCCTGTAGTTTCCGCCTGCCGCCGTTCCCCCCTCGGTCGTGCGTCGAGTGACTGCACAGGAGGGGTTCGTGTTCACGTGTGGTGTAACGCGCCGCGGCGCGGTGGTCGTGTCCTTTTCAGTCCTGTTCTCGGCGCCCGTGCTCGCGCAGGCGCCGGCGCCTCCGCCCCCACCGCCCGGCTGGGCGGGGTCCATTGGCGGCGGCCTCGCCGTCACGAGCGGCAACAGGGACACGTCCACGACCAACATCGGGTACGACGTGCTGCGGGACTTCGGCACGGAGTTCGTCTTCAAGTCCACGGGCCTCGTCCTGAAGGGCTCGAGCGAAGGCGAGTCGAACGTGGATCGATCGCAGGCCGACATCCGCGCGACCTACCACCTGTCCCCCCGCCTGTCGGCCTTCGGCCTCGGGACCTTCGCGCGCGACCGCTTCAAGGCCATCGACTACCTGGCGGCCCCGACGGCGGGCCTGAGCTACAAGGTGGTGGCCGCCTCGCGGGTGGAGTGGACGACCGACGGCAGTCTCGGCCTCGTGTTCGAGAAGAACCGGGGCCGCGACGTGGCGACGAGCGGCGCGATCCTGGCGGGCGAGACGCTCACCTACAAGTTCGGTGAGAAGTCGAAACTCACGCACGCGGCCACCGGCCTCTGGAAGATGCAGGACATGGAGGACGCCTTCTACACGTTCTCGGCAGGCCTCCTCTCGTCGATCGCCGGCAACTTCGACCTGAAGACCGAGTTCCTGTCGACGTTCAAGAACAAGCTGACGGATCCCACGCTGCAGAAGTCCGATCAGGCGATCGTGCTGTCGGTGGTCTACAAGTTCTGAGTAGTGCTCAGTAGGGACCGGGGACCTGGGACCAGGGACATCGGTTAGGCGGACAGCTTCATGTACTCGTGCCGCCGTTGCGTGTACAGGAGGGTGTGATGCTGAACGAGTTCAAGGAATTCATCGTCAAGGGCAATGCGTTCGACCTCGCCGTGGGCGTGATCATCGGCGGGGCGTTCGGCGCCATGGCGGGGTCGTTCGTGAGCGACATCATGATGCCGCCGATCGGGCTGGTCACGGGCGGCACCGATTTCTCGAACATCTTCCTCACGCTGAAGGAGGGCGCGACGGCGGGCCCCTACGCGTCCCTGGCGGCCGCGAAGGAGGCTGGCGCGGTCACGTTGAACGTGGGCACGTTCCTCAATACCGTGATCAACCTGGTGATCGTGGGCTTCGTGCTCTTCCTGATGGTGCGGAGCATCAACGCGGCCCGGCGCCCCGAGCCGGCCGCACCGGCGCCGCCGCCGCCCACGCCGGAGGACGTCCTGCTCCTGCGCGAGATCCGGGACGCGCTGAAGAAGTAGCTCCCGGCCCGGCGGGCGAGTGGCGGGGGCGGCACACGCCGGCCCCCGCCGTCCGCCATCAGCGGGACGTCGTGGCGGGGGCGCCCCGGTACAGGATCTTGCCGCCCACGATCGTGTAGGCCACGCGGGTGTCCGGGATCTGGTCCTCGGGCACGGTCATGATGTCGCGCGTCAGCACCGTCACGTCGGCGAGCTTGCCGGGCGAGAGCGAGCCCTTCACCGTCTCCTCCTTCGCCGCGAACGCCGCGTTCAGGGTGTACGAGCGGAGCGCCTCCTCCCGGCTCATGGCCTGATCCGGCGTGAACGGCGTGCCGTCCTTCATCTTCCGCGCGACCGTGGCGTAGAAGTTCGGCATCGGGTCGATCCGCTCCACGGGCACGTCGGTGCCGTTGGACACGATGGCGCCGCTCTTCATCAGCTTCTGCCAGACGTAGGCGCCCTCCTTCACGCGGGCCTCGCCCAGGCGCGCCGTCACGTACGGCGCGTCGGAGGTGGCGTGAATGCCCTGCATGGAGGCGATGACCCCCAGTTGGCCGAAGCGGGGGATGTCGGCCGCGCTCAGGTGCTGCGCGTGCTCGATGCGCCAGCGCCAGTCGGTCACGTCGGGATGCGCCTTGAACGTGGCCTCGTAGATGTCCAGCACCTCGCGGTTGGCGCGGTCGCCGATGGCGTGCACGCCGAGCTGGACGCCGTTGGCGGCCGCCAGTTCGGCCAGCGCCTTCACCTCCTCCACGGGCGACGTGTTCAGGCCCGTCGAGGTGGGGAGGTCGCTGTAGGGCTCGAGCAGCCACGCCCCGCGCGATCCGATCGCCCCGTCGATGGTCTTCTTGATCGCGGCAATCGTCAGGTGGTTGTCGGCGAGGCCGATCGCCTTGTAGGAGGCCATCTTCGCCGCGATGTTCTCGTTCGAGTCGCGCACCATCACCCAGAGCCGGATGCCGAGTGCGCCGTCGGCGGCCGCCTGCTTCAGCACGTCCACCGTGGCGAAGGGCTCGCCGGCGTCCTGGAACGACGTGACGCCCTTCTCGAGCGCGGCCTGGACGGCCAGGTCGATCTGGCGGCGCTGGTCGGCCGCCTGGGCCTCGGGCGTCTTCGTCGCCTGCCACGCGCCGAGGGCGCGGGCGGCCAGCCCCGACGCGGTCTCCCGCAGCACGCCGATGGGGCGGCCGGCGCGGTCCTTGAGGATCTCGCCCCCGGGCGGGTTGCGCGTGGACGCCGTGATGCCGGCTTCCTGCATGGCCTTCGCGTTCACGAACGCGGCGTGGCCGCTCGCGTGTTCGAGCAGGACGGGGTTGTTGGGGGACACCTTGCTGAGGGCGTCGTGCAGCGGAAATCCCTCGACGTTGGGCTGCGGCACCGACGTCCACTTCTCCTGGTGCCAGCCGCGGCCGCGAATCCACTCCCCGGGCTGCGCCTTGGCGGCGGCCTCGCCCACCAGGCGGACGATCTCGTCCCAGCTCGCCACGTCCATCAGGTCCAGGACCATCCGCGACTGCCCCAGGCCCATGAAGTGCCCGTGCCCCTCGATGAGCCCCGGCACGGCGGTGAGGCCCGCGAGGTCCACCACCTCGGTGGCCGGCCCGACGTAGGGCTGGATCTGCTCCACGGTGCCGACCGCGACGATGCGGTCGCCCCGCACCGCGAGCGCCTGCGCCTCCGGCGTGGCCGGGTCCATCGTGACGATCTTGCCGTTGCGCAGCACGAGCGTGGCGGGTTCGACGGCGGGCGCGCTGCTGCAGCCCGCGGCGGCGATCGCCGCCGTCAGCACGGCGGCGCCAAGGCGCATTTCCAGACGTGGCACGGACATCCTCCTTGTCGCTCCGGGCGCGACGCGAGCACTGTGGCCGGACTGGCCGAGTCCCGTCAACCGTCCGGACGGGTGCCGCCCGCCGCCGCGGTACGATGGTGAGGCATGGATGCCCTGGCCGCCGCGCTGCGACGCCGCCTGTCGGGCCCGCTGCCGGGCGTGGACGCGCAGCTCCGGATGGCCCCGCGGCCCCGTCCGGGGTGGGATCCCCGGACCGTGCCCGGCGGGCTGCGCGATGCGGCCGGCCTGCTGCTGGTCTACCCGCACGACGGCGAGTGGCACGTGCCGCTGACGGTCCGCGGCTCCCGGCTCCGCCATCACACCGGGCAGGTGTCGCTGCCGGGCGGCCGGGTGGATCCCGGCGAGTCGATGGAGCAGACGGCGCTCCGGGAGGCCGAGGAAGAAGTGGGCCTCGACGTCAGGGCCGTCGAGGTGGTGGGCCGCCTCACGCCCCTCCACATTCCCGTCAGCGGACACGTGCTGCACCCGGTGGTCGGCGTGGCGGCCGCGCGGCCCGCGTTCCGGATCGCCGAGGCCGAGGTGGATCGCCTCCTGGAGGTGCCCGTCGCGCGCTTCAGGGCGCCGGATGCCGTGCACTGGGAGCAGCGCGTGCGCGAACGTCCGCCAGCGGACCTCATGGACGTCCCGTACTTCGCCATCGACGGCGCGAAGGTGTGGGGCGCGACCGCGATGATTCTGGCCGAGTTCCTGGCGGCGCTGGCCGAGCTCGACGAGGAACTGGCCGTCCGCTGAGTGCGCGCCCCGCGCACGGGGCGGCGCCGGGACCGCGGCGGGCGGCGGCTATTCGACGGGGGGACCGGGGCCGATAGGTTCCTGCAGTGACCGCCGTCCGTCGAGCCCAGCAGTGACCGATCCCCGTCCGGCCTCCCCGCCGCACGTGGTGCTGGCCCTGGCGCCCGACCGCCGCCCCGACGTGGCCGCGGCGTTCGAGCGCGAGGGCTTCACCACGGCCCTTCCGGGCAGCCTCCAGGCCCTGGCGCCCGCGAATCCGACGGCCCAGCCGGCTGCGATCGTCCTGGATGCGGCGCTGGGCGGCGGCGCCGACGTCCTGGCGGCCGTCGAGGCCTTCGGCGCCGGCGACCGGCCGCTGCTGCTGCTCGTGCCCGCCGACGACACGCCGCTCGTGGACGCGGGGCTCGCGGCCGGCGCCGCCGACGTCGCCACGCGCACGGCGCCCGTGTCCCTGCTCGTGCACCGGGTCCGCGAGATGCTCCGCGTGGCCCGGGCCGTGGCGGCCCTGCGGCAGACCGAGTCGAGCCTCGCCCACACGCAGCGCATCGCACGCATCGGCAACTGGGTCTGGGATCCCGTGGACGATCGCGTGGCCTCGTCGGCCGAGGTGCGGCGGCTGCTCGGCCTCGCCGACGGGGACGGCGCCATCACGATGGCCGAGTTCCTGTCGCGCGTGCACGCCGACGACCAGCAGAGCGCCCGCCGGACGCTGGCGGCCATCCAGGCCGGCGCCTCGTCCTTCGCCCTCGACCTGCGCATCGCGCACGCCGACGGCCAGGCCAAGGTGCTGCACGCCCAGGGCGAGGCCGCCTACGACGAGGCGGGCCGCCCGGAGCGCGTGATGGGCACGCTGCAGGACGTGACCGAGCGCAACGCCGCCGAGAGCCGCATCCGCTTCCTCGCCTACTACGACGCCCTCACGAACCTGCCCAACCGCATGCTCTTCACCGAGCGGCTGCGCGGGATGCTCGGCACGGCCCGGCGGCGCAATCAGCTCGTGGCGACGCTGTTCGTGGATCTCGACAACTTCAAGAGCGTGAACGACACGATGGGGCACTCGGCCGGCGACGAGCTGCTCCGGGCCGTGGCCGCGCGGTTCCGCGACACGCTGCGCGACACCGACCTCTTCACGCGCGACCGGCACGGCGACGGCGAGGTGGGCACGGTGGCGCGGCTGGGCGGCGACGAGTTCATCCTGGCGATCGGCGACCTGGACCGCGTGGAGGACGTACCCAGAATCGCCCGCCGACTGCAGGACGCGCTGAAGCAGCCCATCGCCTTGGCGCCCTACGGCGACGTGTGCGTCACCACCAGCATGGGCATCAGCCTCTTCCCGCAGGACGGGGAGACGGTGGAGGACCTGTTCAAGAACGCCGACGCCGCGCTGTACCACGCGAAGGACTCGGGCCGCGACTGCTTCCAGTTCTTCAGCAGCGCCGTGAACGACGCGGCCCTGCAGCGGCTGCTGCTCGAAGGCCACCTGCGCCGGGCGGTCGCGAACGACGAGCTCGTGGCGTTCTTCCAGCCGCAGGTGGACGGCCGCACGAACCGCGTCGTGGCCGTCGAGGCGCTGATGCGCTGGCACCGGCCCGAGGCCGGCCTCGTCCCGCCGGCGCAGTTCATCCACGTGGCCGAGGAGTGCGGATCCATCCACGAGATGGGCCGCTGGATCCTGCGCAAGGCGAGCACCGAGTCGGTGGCCCGGGGCTGGCACTCGCGGGGCGTCCGCGTGTCGGTGAACATCTCGGCGCAGCAGTTCAAGCGCCCCGACGTCGTGGACACGCTGGTGGGCGCCGTGATCGCCTCGGGGCTGGCCCCGTCGTCGGTGTCGCTGGAGATCACCGAGAGCGTGCTGGCCGATCACGCCCGCGCCGTGCCGACGCTGCGCCTGTTGAAGGATGCCGGCTTCTCGATCGTCCTCGACGACTTCGGCACGGGCTACTCGTCGCTGACCTACCTCAAGGCGCTGCCCCTCGACGCGCTCAAGATCGACAAGTCGTTCACGCGCAACATCACGACCGACGAACGGGACGCCGCCATCGTCACCGCCATCATCGGCGTGGCCCGCAGCCTCGCCATGGACGTCGTGGCCGAGGGCGTGGAGCGGCCGGCGCAGCGCGACGCGCTGCTGCAGCTGGGCTGCACCGTGATGCAGGGCTACCTGTTCGGGCGGCCCGTGCCCGTCGACCAGCTGATCTGCTGACGCCGCCCGGAGACCTCAGTCGGCCCTGAGCGCCTCCGTCGGCTCCACCCGCGCGGCCCGGCGTGCCGGCACCAGGCACGCCGCCACCGCCACGGCCGTCAGGAGACCGGAGACCGCGGCCAGCGTCACCGGATCGGTGGGCTCGACCTCCACCAGCCGGACGCGGGCCGCCCGCGCCAGGGCGAGGGCCGCCGGCAGCCCCAGTGCGAGTCCGACGGCGAGCTGCGCGAGTCCCTCCTTGAGCACGAGCCACGACACCTGCCGCCGGTCGGCGCCCATGGCGATCCGCACGCCGATCTCGGGCGTCCGCCGCGCCACGCCGTTGGCCATCACCGCGTAGAGCCCGAGCGACGACAGCCCGAGCGCCACGGCCGCCAGCAGCCCGAACAGCACCGTGAAGATCCGGTAGATGCTGCGTTCGCCGGCCAGGATCTCGTCCACGGTCTGCACGCTGAAGACCGGCTGGTCGCGGTCCACCGCCTGGACCTCGCGACGGACCGCGTCCATGACGGCGGCCGGCGGGATGGCCGCGCGCAGCAGCAGGGAGGAGGCGCGGGGCGCTTCGTCCCTGAAGGGCAGGTAGACGACATCCGCGCGAAAGGCGTCCGACGGCGGTCCCTGCAGCACGGCGCCGCTCACGCCGACGATGGTCCGCCATGCCGGGTCGGGCGCCTGGTTGCCGTCGTCATCGTCCCGGCGGACGAAGCGGATGCGGCGGCCGAGGGGATCCTCGCCGGGGAAGAACCGGGCGGCGAACGACGCGTTCACGATCGCGCTGCGGGCGCCTGCCGCGCCGTCGTGGGGCGTGAAGTCGCGCCCGCGCGCGACGGGCACGCCGACGACGCCGAAGTACTCGGGCGACACCGTGACGGTGGAGACCCACACGGGCTCGGCGTCGGGGGCCGGGTCGGCCTGCACGCGCCGCGACTCGCCGGCCAGGGGCGGCACTCCGGTGGTGACGGCGACGCCGGCGATACCGGGAATCGCGGCGAGGCGGGGCGCCACGCGATCGAAGAAGGCGCGCCGCGTCTCGGCGGTGGGGTAGGTGGCCGGCGGCAGCTGCAGGCGCATGCGCATCAGCCCCTCGATGGGCATCCCGGGGTCCACGGCGGCCAGCGTGAGGAAGCTGCGGATCATCAGGCCGCCGCCGGACAGCAGGACGAGCGCGAGGGCCAGCTGGGCGACCACCAGCGTCTTGCCGACGCGCTGCGCGCGCCGGCCGCCGAGGGCGCCGCGTCCCCCGTCCTTCAGCACGTCGATGGCGTTCGCGCTCGACGCCCGGAGCGCCGGGGCGAGGCCGAACGCGATGCCCGTGAGCACCGACACCGCGGCGACGTAGGCCAGCACGCGGGCGTCGATCGTGAAGCGCAGCCAGTACGGCGCGCCGGTCTGGCGCACGGCCGCGTCGAAGGCCCGCACGGCGCCCGCCGCCAGCGCGAGCCCGCACACCCCGCCGAGGCCCGCAAGGAGGACGCTCTCCACGAGCAGCTGCCGGACGATGCGCCCACGGGTCGCGCCCATCGACATCCGCATCGCGATCTCCCTCGCCCGGTGCGCGGATCGCGACAGGAGGAGGTTGGCCACGTTGACGCCGGCCAGGAGCAGCAGGATCAGGACCGCGCCCATCACCGCGACGAACATCGGCCGCGCCGCGCCGCCGAGGTAGCGCTGCACGAAGGTCTCGACCAGGACCCCCGACAGGCCGGCCATCGCGTCGGGGTGGGCGGCCCGCGTCCGGCCGGCCAGCGCCTGCATCTCGGCATCGGCCTGGGCCGGCGTCGCACCGTCGGCCAGCCGCCCGAACACCAGGAGCGATCGGTCGGTGCGCGTGCGCGGCTCCAGCGACGGGGCGTACGGCATCCAGACCTCGGCGTCCTCCGGGAACTTCATGCCCGGGGGCATGACGCCCACGATGGTGCGAGGCCGGCCGTCCACGCGCAGGACGGCGCCGATCGTTCCCGGGTCGCGCTGGAAGCGCGACTGCCACAGGTCATCGGAAATGAGCGCCACGGGCTCGGCGCCCGTGCCCTCGTCCGACGGACGGAAGCCGCGGCCCGCGACCGGCGCCACGCGCAGCAGGTCGAAGTGGTTGGCCGTCACCCAGGCCCCGGCGGTCTCCTCGGGCACGGCCCGGTCGTCGCTGACGTTCACGGCCGCCCGGCGATAGCCGGCCAGGCCCGCGAACGCGCGCACGCTCTCGCGCCACTCGTCGAACTCGACGGCCGACACGGGTCGACGCCGGCCGGTGTCGCTGCGCCAGGCGAGGCCCAGGAGGCGGTCGTTGCCGTCGAACCCGAAGCCTCGCACGAACGCCGCGTTCACGATGGTGAAGCCGACGGCGTTGGCCCCGAGGCCGAGGGCGATGGCGGTGACGGCCGCCGCCGAGAACCACGGCGCCCTCGCGAGGAGACGCAGCGCGAAGCGCCCGTCCTGCACCAACGCGTCGACACCGGGCAGCCCGCGCGCGTCGCGGTGGGCCTGCTGCAGGCTGGTGGCCGCGCCCACCCGAAGGCGGGCGGCGCGCCGGGCCTCGTCCGGCGGCAGCCCCCGCCGCTCGTAGGTCTCGGTCAGCATCGCCACGTGGGCGTCGAGCTCGGCGGCAAAGTCCTCGTCGAGCCGCCGACCGTTGAGCCACGCACGCAGGCGGGCCGCGAGCCGCGCCAGGGCCGCCACGTCAGCTCCGCCCCTCGAGCGTGAGCAGGCGCCCGATGACGCCGGCCAGGCGCTCCCAGCTCCGGGTCTTGGCCGTCAGCTGCTTCTCCCCGGCCTTCGTCAGGGCGTAGTACTTCGCGCGGCGGTTGTTGTCGGAGGTGCCCCACGACGCCTTCACCCACCGCTTCTGGACCAGGCGGATCAGGCACAGGTAGAGGGTGCCCTGGTTGATCTGCAGGGCGTCCTCGCTGAGCTGCTCGATGCGACGCGCCAGGCCGTAGCCGTGCATGGGGCCCATGGCGTGCAGCGTCTTGAGCACCATGAGGTCCAGCGTGCCCTGGAGGATGTCCGACTTGTCGTCTGCCATGCCCGTCTCCTGTGGGTTGCCAGGAGGAGCCTAGTCCATTCTCCTGTGGGATGACAAGAGAAGCGAGTCGCCCGCCGCCTGTCGAACGGACGCGGGGGCGCGGGGCACGGGCCGGGCGCCGTGATCCCGGGACGCCCGCGACGGTGTGTCGTCCTCCTGGCGGCGCTCCTCAGCGCCGCCGCCCTCGCGGCCATCGCGTGGGCCGTCCCGCAGATCGCGGCCGTCGACAGCATCGGGGGGCCGGCGACGAACGACGGTCTGGAGCAGTTCGAGGTGCGGCGCAGCTACTGCCAGCAGCGCTCGACACTCGGACTCAGGAACGAGGACTGGCCGCCTGCTTGCACTCCGCCTTCACAGGCGCCCACACACAGCTCAACCGTGGCGCTGAATGGGTAGCGAATTACCCAGGAGGTGTAACCAGATGCGCAACACCCTCAAGCCAGTGGCGGTCTTCCTGCTGCCGGTGTTCCTCGCGGCCTCTCCGGCGTTCGCCCAGCAGGCGCGCGTCGTCGATGGCGCCGCGCTGCACAAGGCCCTGGCCGATCAGGCCGCGGCGGATGAGGCCCAGCGGGCACAGGTGCGCCGCGTGCTCGATCGCGCCGAGGTGCAGCAGCTCGCCGCGAGCCTGGGCCTCGATCTGGTCGACGCCCGCTCGGCGGTGGCCACGCTCTCGGGCGGTCAGCTCGCCGCCGCGGCGGAGCGGGCCGGTGCGGTGGACGTCGCGCTGGCCGGCGGCGCCAGCTCGGTGACCATCTCGCTGACCACGCTGCTGCTCGTCCTCATCATCGTCATCCTGCTGGCCAAGTAGCGGGCGACCGGCATGCGCCGATCCCCAGGCGCCGCGGCCGTGTTCGCGGTCCTCCTGTTCCCGAGCGCGGTGCGCGCCGCACCGCCGCTCCAGGCGGGGCCGCCGAGTGCCGCGGCGCCGAACCTCGCCCCGGCCGGCTCCGCCGGCCGTCTGCTCGACGTGCCGTTCCTGCCGCAGACCGAGGACCTGTGCGGCGGCGCGGCGGCGGCGATGGTGCTGCGCTACTGGGGCGACCCGCGCACGCTGCCCGCCGACTTCGAGCCGCTGCTGGACCGCGCGCGCGACGGCATCCCCGCCGGCGCGCTCGCGCGGGACGTCGAGCAGCGCGGCTGGCAGTCGCTGCCGTTCCAGGCCGCGCCCGGCGAGGGCCTCGGGCGCGTCCGCGGCCACGTCGACGCCGGCCGCCCGATCATCGCGCTCGTCCAGGTGGCGCCGTCCCGCTATCACTACGTGGTGGTCGTGGCGGTCACCGACGCCGCCGTCGTCGTGCACGACCCGGCACGCGCGCCGTTCCGCGTGCTGTCGCCCGCGGAGTTCGACGCCGGCTGGGCCGGCGCCGGCCGCTGGGCGCTGCTCATCGTGCCGCGCGGGGACGCGTCCACCCTGGCGGCGTCGCCGTCTTCGCGCGTCGCGTCCGTGCCGGACGGACACGCGGCGCCGCCGGCCGCGGCCCGTCGCGCGGCTGCTCCGGCGGCTCCGGCAGCCAGCGCCTGCGGGCCGCTCGTGGACGCCATGGTCGCGCGCGCGTCGGACGGGGACCTGAGCGGCGCCGCCCGGGGCCTCGACGCGGCCGCCGGGCTCTGCCCGGACGCGGCCGCGCCGTTACGCGAGCTGGCGGGCGTCCGCTTCCTCCAGTCCCGGTGGTCCGAGGCGGCGGCGTTGGCCAGCCGGGCGGCGCGGCTCGATCCGTCGGACGAGGCCGGCTGGGATCTCCTGGCGACGAGCCAGTTCCTGGACGGCCGCCCGCTCGACGCGCTCGCCTCGTGGAACCACATCGGCCGCCCGCAGGTGGACGTCGTCCGCGTGACCGGCGCGCGCCGGACCCGCCAGCCCGTGGTGACCGACGCGCTCGGGCTCGCGCCGCGCACGCGGCTCACGCCCGCCGCGTTCGGGCGCGCCGCGCGTCGGCTCGATGCGCTCCCGGCCGCCGCGCGGACGGCCCTTCGCTTCCAGCCCGGTGACGACGGGCGCGCGGCGGTCGAGGCCGTGGTCGTGGAGCGTCCGCGGGTGCCGCGCGGCCTCGCCGCGGTGGCGGCGGCGGCGCGCGCCGCGGTCACCCGCGAAGCGCGGCTCGACGTGGCGTCGCCGACGGGCAGCGGCGAGCTGTGGTCGGCGAGCTGGCGATGGTGGGACCGGCGGCCGCGGGCGTCGTTCCGTCTGGCGCTGCCGGCGCCCCGGCGCCTGCCAGGCGTGCTGACGATCGACGGCGCCTGGGAACGCGCGGCCTACGCGTGGCCTGGCACCCCGGACGCCCGTGCGGCGGCCAGCGCGCCGCCAGACCCCGTGTCCACGGTCCGCCGTTCCGCCGGCCTGCACCTGGAGGACTGGGCGACCGGCCGCGTGCGCTGGCGTGCGGGGCTGGCGCTCGACCGTTGGGGCACCGCGGCGTACGGACGTGGCGATCTCGCGGTCGACCTGCGCCTGGCGGGCGGTCGTGTCGCGCTGGGCGGCGAATTCGGCGGGTGGGCGGGGGGACGCGCGCGAGGCTTCGTCCGCGGGGCACTCACGCTGGCCGCGCGATCGAGCGTGCGGGCCGGCGCCGCCGGCTGGCGTCTCGAGACCGGCGTGGTCGAGGTGGGCGCCGCCGCCCCGCCGGACCTGTGGGAGGGCGCCGGGGTGGGCCTCGCGCGGGCGCCGCTCCTCCGCGGCCATCCGCTGCTGGACGCCGGGGTCGTGACGGGGCCGGCGTTCGGCCGGGGACTTGCGCACGCCACGCTGGAGTACCGACGTCCCGTGCGGTCGGTCGCCGGCGGGACGCTCGCCGCGGCCGTGTTCTCGGACACCGCCCGGGCCTGGCACCGGAGCGCCGCGGGTCCGGTCTGGCTCTCGGATGCCGGCGTCGGCCTCCGGCTGGTGCTGCCCGGCGGCGCCGGCGAACTGCGCGCGGATCTGGCGCGCGGCCTTCGCGACAGGCGCCACGCGCTGTCGGTCGGCTGGACCACCGCCTGGCCCGCGCGCTGAGCGACTCGCGTCGGAACGCGCAGGATTGGCCGTCGAGGGCCGCGCCCACCGCGTCCGCCGGTGCTATCCTCCGCCCGTGCGTCGGCCCGAGGCATCGGCCGCGGCATCCGTCGATGGCGGCGCGCCGCTCCTTCGATCCGAGGCGCCCTCGCCTGGAGGCTGTTCGCCCGACGGGCGGCCCTACCGCCGTGAAGACCGGCGGCGGAAGCTGCAGGGCACCTGGCTCTGCCTGCTCGCCGTCGGACCCGCCGCGTGGCTCTACAACCATCCGTTGACCGGACGCTGGGCCGAGGCCGCCGCGACCGACTGGCTCCTGGCGTTCCTGGCGTTCGTCGCGGCGGTCAACCTCGCGGTCCTGGGCGGATTCCTGCTGGGCGTCGGGTTCGGCGTCACCCGGATCCCGTCCGGCGCCGGGCAGTGGCGGATCCTGCGGCGGGCCATCGGCGGCCTCAACGTGGCCGCACTCGGGGCGCCGTTCGCGGCCCTGCAGGACGACCCGTCGCTCGCGTTCCTGGGAGCCCGTGGCGAGGCCATCGGGATGGGGCTGCTCGTGGGCTGCGGCGCGGCGGGCGTGCTGGCCATCCATCAGCTTCGCGCGCACCAGAGGCACCACGCCGACTCCGCCGCCCAGGCGCTCGCCGCCGATGCCCGCGCGCCCGTCGTCTACCTGCGCTCGTTCCAGGACGACGGGCAGATGGTCGTCCGCGGGGTCACCCCGCTGCCGGCGTGGATGAGCGCGATCGTCGCCGCCGCATCCGCCATGAGCATCGAACAGGAACTGGCGGCCATCCTGCGGCGCGTCGGTCCGGTCGTCGCCATCGGGCGGCCCGGCGAACCCGTCCCCGACCTGGGCGCCGCCAGGTTCTACGTGCCCCACGATCGCTGGCAGGCGGCGATCCTCGATCTCCTGGATCGGGCGGCGCTGGTCGTCGTGCGCCTCGGCACCTCCGAGGGGGTGCGGTGGGAGATCGACCAGGTGCTCGCGCGCGTGCCCCGCGGCCAGGTCCTGTTCCTCGTGATGGGGAGCGGGCGCGACATCGCCGCCGCCATCGCTGCGCTCGAGCGGCGGCTGGGGGTCGATCTCCCGCTGGACCCGCTCGAACGCCAGGAGTCCGCGGGCCGCCGCTGGCTGCGCTACCTCGTCACGCTGGACGGCCTCCGCCGTCCCATCGGCGCCTTCGTGGCGTTCGGGCCGCACGGGGACCCGTCGGTCGAGTTCGTCCGGGCGTTCGAGTGGCATCCGCGCGATCTCGTGCACGTCTACAAGCTCAGTCCCTACGCGCCAGGGCTCCGGGCCGCCAGCCGGCGGACCCTCGCGCGCCTGGACCACGGCTGGATCGAGATGCCGCGGCGCTCGATTGCCGTGCTGTTCGCGCTGACGCTCGGATGGTGCGGCGCCCACTGGTGGTACGTGGGTCGTCCGGATCGCGCCAGGCGCTACCTGTGGCTGTTGCCCCTGGCGTTCTTCTCCGTGTTCCGCGCGTGGTACGACGCGTGGCGCTGGCTCATGGACGACCGGCGGGCCTTCGAGGGCCTGGCGGCGCGGTGACGGGCGGCCCTCCGCGCTACGGCACCACGAGTGTCAGGGGCGCCGAGGCGGGACTGGCGCCGCACGGGTTGAGCGCCAGGACGCGGAGATCGTACGCGCCCGGCGCCGCGGTGCCGAGCAGCACGCGCCCGGGAGTGGCCAGCGCCCCAACCCACGTGCCGGTGACGACGACCACGTAGGCCGTCGGGGCCGGCCCGGTGGGACCCGGCGACCAGTCCACGGACACGACCGTCCCGGACGCGTAGGCGAACACCTGCGCCGGCACGACCGGCGGTCCCGAACAGGACGCCGGCACGGTCACGGTCACCGCGCTGGATCGCTCGCTCGTCCCGGCGGCGTTCCTGGCCCTCAGCGCGATCCGGTAGGTGCCCGGCGGCACGCCGGGGACGCTGAACGCGTCCGCGAGGCCGAGTGCGGCCGACGCCACCGTGGTGCCGGTCACCTCCAGCACGAGCGACGCCGGCGTCCCGCCGTCGAAGGTGTTCGTCCAGGCCAGCGAGAGGGTCGAGCCCGCCACCAGGCCCAGCAGGTCCCGGGGCGGCGACGGCGCGAGCGGCACGTTCACGTGGATCGCGATCTCGTTCGACGGCGGACCGGACACGGTCCCGTTCAGCGCGCGGACCCGCGCGTAGAACGATCCCAAGGGGGCGGTCATCGTGAACGTCGACGCCGGGCTGGCCGTGGCCACCGAGGCCAGGACCTCGCCGGGCAGGAGCCCGCCCTCGAGCACGAAGCCGGTTGGCGCCGGGCCGCCGGTCGGCATCGTCCAGCGCAGCGTGACCACGTTGCCGGCGATCTCGCGGATGGCCAGCGCCGTCGGCGCCAGCGGCGAGGCGGCATCGGGCTGGGGCACGGCGACGGTCTGGCCGCCGACGGTCAGGTGGCCCGTGCGGGACGCGCCCGCGTTTGGCGCCGCGCTGAACCCGACGATGCCGGCGCCGGCGCCACTCGCGCTACCCGTGACCACCAGCCAGGACGGATCGGCGGACGCGGCCGTCCACGCACACGCCGCCGGCGCCAGCACGAGCGCGCTCCCCGTGCCGCCGGAGGCGGGCAGCGGCTGGACGGCGGGAACGACGGTCAGCGCGCAGCCGGCGCCGCCGTCATCCCGCACGAACACGTCCGCGACGCCGTTGGTGTCGCCCGAGACGAGATTGGAGGCCAGGGAGGCGAACGCCACCGCCCCGCCTCCCGCGTCGATCGCGGCCCCGCCGCTGGCGCCGTTGGCCTGCGTGCCGTCGCTCGCCACGCTCACGCGCGCCGTGGTGCCCGCCTGCCGATCGGCCACGAACACGTCGTCGACCTGGTTCGTGTCGCCGGCGACGAGGTTGCCGGCCAGCGACTGGAAGGCCACCCGGCGGCCGTCCGCGCCGATCGCGGCTGCGCGGCTGGAGCCGTCCGCCTGGGCGCCGGCCTGCCCCACGCTCACGCGCGCCGTCGTGCCGCTCACGCCGTCGTGGACGAACACGTCGGTCTCACCGTTGGTGTCGTCGAAGACCAGGTTGTTCGCCAGCGACTCGAACGCCACCCACCGGCCATCGGCGCTGATGGCGGGGCCGAAGCTGGATCCGTTGGCCTGGCCGCCGCCGGAGGGCACGCTGACGCGCGTCGTCGTCGCCGTCTGGCGGTCGTGCACGAAGATGTCGGCCGCGCCGTTCGTGTCGCTCGGCACCAGGTTGCTGGCCCACGACCAGAATGCCACCCGGCGGCCATCGGCGCTGATGGCCGGGCCCGCGCTCTGGGCGTTCGCCTGGGCGCCGCCCGGCCCCACGCTCACCCTGACGGTGCGCCCGGTCTGCCGATCGTGGACGAAGACGTCGGCCTCCCCGTTCGTATCCCCGGCGACGAACGGATGGTCCGAGTGGAAGGCCACCGACCGCCCGTCGGCGCTGATGGAGGGCCCGAAGCTCGCGTGCGCGCCTTCGGCGCCGTCGTCGCCCACGCTCACGCGGGTGGTGGTGCCCGTGAGACGGTCGTGCACGAAGATGTCGCCCTCGCCGTTGGTGTCGCCGGGCACCAGGTTCGACGCGATGGAGGAGAAGGCCACCCAGCGGCCGTCGGCGCTGATGGCCGGGTCGTAGCTGGAGAAGTCGGCCTGCGCCCCACCGGGCCCCACGCTGACCCGCGTGGTCACGCCGCCCGCCCGGTCGTGCAGGAAGATGTCCTGGGCGTCGTTCGTGTCGTTCGGCACGAGCGTGGCGGCCCAGGAGGCGAATGCCACCCACCGGCCATCGGCGCTCGAGGCGGCGGAGGACGAGTCCGCATCGCCCTCGCCGCTTCCGATGCTGACGCGCGCCGTGATCGGCTGCGCGTCACCGGTCGCCGGAGCCGCCGCGGCGGCCGCGAGAACGAGAAGTCCGGCCAGAACGGCGCGCACGCGCCGCCGTGCCGGCCGACCACGCCGCACGCGCCAGGACACCACGGCATCCTCCCCGGGGGATCGAGGAACCCGCACCCGTGTACCCCGCGGCCGGGCACGTGCAAGAAGGCGCCCACGCGTCCGCGCGAGATTCGGGCGGGCGGACCCGCATGGACGCCGCGGTCGCTGCCGGCTAGGCCGGAATCGCCCGCAGCATGTGCGCCGCCTGCGGCACCTGCGGCGCGATCGACGCATACGGCGCCCGCGTGAGCGCCGCCGGCGCGAACCGCTCGAGGTAGGGCTCGATCGGGTCGAAGCCGATCGTGGTGTTGGCCAGGCGGCGGATGGCGTCGTCCCGCTGTGCGGCATCGCCCCGCACCAGCCCCTCCACGAACCGTCCCCAGTGGGCGACCGAGTGGCTGGGCAGCGAGGGCCAGTGGATCGGCTCGCCGAGGTACGCGAGCGTCTCCCACAGCGGCGCCCGCAGCAGGTCGTCGTCGAGCGCACGTTCCTGCTCCCGGATCCACTCGACGGGATGCGGCCGGAGCAGCGACGCCTCCGAGTCGAGGATCCCGGCGAACGGGAAGAACCGCAGGTCGCAGCTGATGCGCGTCGGCTGCGGCCCCGGCGCGGGCTCGCCGGGCACGGCGGCGCCGCTGCCGTGCAGCACCAGGAAGTTGAAGATCACGGCCTCCCCGAGGCGCGGCTGGTACTCCACCACCGGCCCGACGCGCTCGATGCCCTCGCACGCGTCGTGGCGCGGCAGCCACCGGTTGGCGAGCAGCCCGTGGCGGTGCGAGCCCGGGTAGAAGTACAACGCCTTGCCGTCGAACGTGTTGAGCGGCACCCAGCACACCACGGCGCTCGGCGTCGTGAGCACGCGCGCGGCCGTGAACTCGTTGTGGATGCCGTACAGGGACTGCACCTCGCGGCCGTCGCCGTGGTAGCCGTGGAGGATCACGTCACGCTGGGTCCGCGCCTTGAGCTGGTAGTGGAACGTCTGGCTCGTGTGGACGATCGGCCCGACGAGCCTGAGCAGGAGCTCGCCGAACACCGCACGGCTCGCGTCCCGGAGCTCCGGGGTCATGTGGCCGCGGGCGAGGCGTGCGCGCACGTCGTCCGTGATCTCGACGCCGCCCGCCTGGCCGGCGGACCGGATCGCCTCCGGCGACAGGCCGCTCTGCCCGGCGAGCATGCGGGTCAGGATGTCGAGCGGACGCGGATCGACATCGGTGAGGACGACGACGCCATCGCGCTGGTAGCCGGCGACGATCGCGTCGAGATTGGCGGAGGTGAGCGGAAAGTACATGGGTGGGTGAGCCCGGCGTCACGATCGTCCGTCATCGATCGCGCGGTCTGCAAGGCTTACCCTGATCGACCCTGCACACTTCGCCACCGCCCGCGGCACCGCCACCGCGGTCATGCCGTCGGGGCGGCCGCCGTCGCGGCGCAATACCGTCCGGGCGACACGCCCAGCCGGCTGCGAAACATGTACACGAAGCTGCTCGTGCTGCTGTACCCGAGGTCGACGGCCACCTGGGTGACGGTGGCGCCGCGCGTCAGGCGCTCGATGGACTCGATGAGCAGCAGCTGGGTCCGCCACTGCGTGAACGACATCCCGGCTTCGTCGTTGAAGAGCCTGGCCAACGTGCGGGCGCTGGCCCCGGCCTCCTTCGCCAGCTCGTCGAGGCCGGCCGGAGCGATGGGATCGGCGATGAGGCGTGCCATCACCCGGGCGAGTCGCGGGTCCTTCGAGATGGGCAGCAGCAGCGGCGCCAGCTCCATGGCGGCCAGCTCGTCCAGCATCACGCGGGCCAGGCGGGCGGCCGGTCCGTCCGGCGGATAGGCGTTGCCGTACGCGACGGCGCGCTCGAGGAGCCGTGCCAGCAGCGGGCTCACCGATACGGTCCCGCACCGTGCGGGCGCCGACGTGGGCCGGATCGACGAACAGGATCTTCGCCGTGACCGCGCCGTGCGAGTACACCTCGTGGTGCACGTCGGGGGGAATCCAGATGGCCTGGCCCGGCGGCACGAGCCACGTCCCCTCGGGGGTGCTCACCCAGTACGCGCCCGACTCCGGGTGGATCACGTGGCCGCGCGCGTGACGGTGGGCGGCGGCCCGGTGGGGCCCCGGCGTGCGCCACCCGAATGAAAGGATGGGCCGGCCCGGGTCGCGGACATCGTCGAGCTGCGGCAGATCCAACGTTGGCAGGTTGTCGACACTCATTGGCCGTTCGAAGACAGGGACGGGCGCCGGAGTCGACGATCATCCGCCACGGGCCTCCGGGCTCCCTCACCGAAGGAGATCGTCCCCATGACCACGCCGACCCCATCTCGCGACGCCTCATTCATGCACCTCGTGACGCTCGAATGCAAGGACGAGGCGCATGCCGCCCGGTGCCTCGCGGCGCTCGCCGCGCACGGCCGGCCAGACGCGCTGGCCTACCGGTGTGTGTCCTACGACTTCGGCGTCAAGGTGGGCGCGCCGGACACGGTGATGCTGGTGGAGCGCTGGCAGCGATGGGAGGACCTCGACGCGCTGCTGGCCGAGAAGGTCGTGCCGGCGCTGCCCGTGTACAACGCCCTGCTCAAGCGGCCCTTCGACCCGGCCAGGGACACGGTGCGGATCGGCGTCGCCTGACGCGCCGGGCGCCGCGCCCGCGGGCTCGCCCTCAGAGCGGGCCCGTGCGTTCGATCACCCAGCGGTCGAACGCTGCCAGCAGTTCCTCGCGGTTCGAGTACGGCCCCGGCCGGTACCCGGCCGAGCCGATGCCGGCGTGCGCCATGTCCGAGAGCCGCCAGTCCTGCCGGTTGGTCTCGTCCCAGAAGTCCACCGCGTCGGTCGGGTCGAAATCCGGACGTGCGATCTCGTCGGGGTGCATCAGCCAGTGGCAGGTGATGTCCGTCCGGTCCGGCGCGATCGGCGTGAGGGCGAAGGTGACCACGTAGTCCGGGTGCGGGTTGAGGAGCATCGTCGGCAGCAGGGCGTAGTAGTAGACGTGCCGCCGCTCGTCGGCGTCGAGGCCCGGCAGCGGCCCGCGCGGGGGCGAGGCGAGCGACGACATCGTCACGCAGCCGGGCAGCAGGTCCATTGACGCGCCCAGCCAGGTGGGATGCGGCGGCTCGTTGTCGCCCGAGAGCGGGTGCGAGAGCTTCACGAGCTGCGGATGCGCGTTGGCGCAGTGCAGGCACTCGTGGTAGTTCGCGATGACGAGCTTCCAGTTGGCGTGCAGCTGATAGGTCCGGCGCGCCACGGTCCTGAGCTCGCCCATCCGCCAGTTCGCGAAGCGCGCGTCGACGCCGTCCAAGTACTGGGCGAGCGACGGACGCGGGGCCCCCGGATCGCCGAGGTACACGAAGACGTGGCCGTCCCACACGTCGAGCGGGATCGACTGGAGCGGCCAGTCGTCCACGGCGAAGCCCTCCACCTTCTCCATGTGCGGGGCCTTGTGCAGGCGGCCGTCGAGCCGGTAGGTCCAGGAGTGGTACGCGCACTGGATCATCCCGCGGACGCGGCCCTCGGGCTCGGGGCAGAGCAGCGTGCCGCGGTGGCGGCAGACGTTGTGGAAGGCCCTGAGCCGGCCCGCGTCGTCACGGACGATCAGCACCCGGGCGCCCGCGATCTGCCGGGTGACGAACGACCCCGGGTCGGGCACGTCGTCGTCGCGCCCCACGAACAGCCAGAGCCGGCGGAAGATCGCGTCGGTCTCGCGCGCGAAGTACGCCGGGTCGGTGTAGTAGCCGGCCGGCAGGGTCGTCGTCGCGACTCCCGTCGCGGGCCGATCGTTCGTGTACGTCCTCATCGGCGTCGTTCCGTCTCAGCGGCGCAGGTCCCGCGCGGCCTCCCGCACGGCCGTCCGCGCCCGGTTGGCCTCCCGCAGGAGCTGTGTTTCGAGGAACCCGCGGTCCCGCGTGCCCGCCAGCGCCGCGAGCCCGTCGGCCGCGTTCAGCCCAGGCATCGTGAACCGCTTCGTGGCCCTGAGAATGGGCGACCATTCCGCCGGGTCGTGCTGGAAGCGCCCGCCCTTCGTGTACATCACGGGATTCAGGATGCGGCCGAGGCGCATCGCGGTGGCATTCCACGCCTCGGCGTGCCCGTCGTCCGTGCTCCCGCGCCGCGCCTCGAAGGCCTCGAGCAGCGCCAGGAGCGCGCGGGCATCGTCGAGGAGCGGCGCGAAGTCCACCTGCGGCGCGGCCGCGGCGAATCCCGTCACCGTGTCGATCATCTCGCGGACCGTGGCCCGGTAGTCGAGCGGGAGGTACGGCGCGTTGGCCAGGCCCCAGACGGCTTCCAGGCCGACCTTGACGTCCGTCGCCAGGATGTCCACGTCCGCCTTGTCCAGGGTGTCGAACTCGGTGTGCCACCACCAGGCATTGCCGCAGCCGCCCGTCCACGGCCGCTTGTCGAGATGCCCGTCGGCCAGGAACGGATAGGCGGAGAAGGACGGCATCCCGCTCGCCAGGAACGACTGGTCGGCGGCCCGCGCGGGACGGAAGGCGGGCGCGCCGGCCTGGCCGGTCACCGTCTGAATCACCTGGCGGCAGTAGGCCTCGAACTCGGCGCAGGTGTTCCTGCAGAAGTAGACGGTGGCGCCCTTCACGCCCGGCGAGTCGATGTTGTAGTAGGCCAGGCCGTGCTCGGCCAGATCGGTGAAGAACGTGTCGGCGTACCACGTCGAGCCGCTGTAGCGCCCGTGCGAATGGCCGGGCCACCAGCAGATGCGCACGGACCGCTCGAGCGACGCCCGCTCCCGCCACAGGAGCTTCGCCATCTCCAGGAGGCACGCGTCGCCGGTCGCGTTGTCGGTGATGCCCTCGTGCCAGGCGCAGTAGTGGCCGCCCGCCAGGACGAAGCGCTCGGGCTCGCGCGTGCCGGGGATGCGCACCTCGGGGAGCTTCGAGCGGTACCACCCGGTGTCGAGCCGCGTGGTCACCGTGGCCGTGACGGCGCCTCCGGCCAGCAGCGCCTTCAGCGCGCGCCCGGACTCGACGTCCACGGACACGGCGGCCACCGTGGGCATGCGCGGCACCTGCGTGAGGTCCGGCGTGCCCCAGATGGTCGTCCCGATCATGTTGTGGATGAACCGGTCCTCGTTCGCGAAGACGATGCCGGCGCAGCCGGCCTGGCTGGCCTGCAGGATCGTCACCGGCGTGGCCAGGCCGTCCACGAGCGCGATCGCGTCCCGGGCCGCCTCGAAGCGGCCGTCCGCCACGTGCACCAGCCGGCCGGTGACGCCGGCCGGCCCGGTCGACCGCACGAACGAGTGCGTGACGCACCGGTGCTCCTGCGCGTGCGGTCCCTCCACGCGACACGACGCCTCTCGCGGATAGCTGAGGAACGCGTCGAACTCGTGCACCGTCACCGGCACGCCGGCGGCTTCCAGCTCACCGGCCAGGTAGGCGGCGGCCTTGTCCTCGCCCTCGCCCCCGGTGTCCCGATCCACGTGCGAGAACCACTCGAGGTGGCGGGCGAGCGTCGAGGCGTCGACAGAGTCCTGCAGGCGGGTCAGCGGGGCGCGATCGGTCATACGGAGTCCGGACTCGACATGTTACGCGCGGAACGCGGGCGTGTCGCCAGCGAGCCGCCGACGAGCACCACGACGGTGACGGGAGCCGCGATCCAGAACGGATCGAGCGCCCGCGGGTCGCCGACGGTCTGCCAGCCGAGGACCGTGGCCGTGCCGATGACGATGGCGGCGGCGGCGCCGGCCGCGTTGGCGCCCCGCCAGTAGAGGCCGAGCAGCACGGTCAAGGCCACGGGCGTGCGGATCATGAAGCCGAGCCGAATGTACTCGACGATGCGGGGGGCGCCGAGCGCGAGCACGAGGGCCACGGCGCCGAGCCCGGCGCACGACACCTGCGACAGGCGGAGGTAGAAACGGTCCGGGCGGCCCGGGACGAGGCGCTTGCAGACGTCGTTGACGAAGAGCGCCGTGGCCGCGTTGACGCTGCTCTCGCCGCTCGTGACGACGGCGGCCAGGATGGCCGTCATCATCAACGCGCGCAGGCCCACGGGCACGGCGCCCATCATCGTGCGCGCGAAGGCCTCCTCGGGATTGGCCAGGTCCGGCATCTGCTGGAGGGCCGCCAGGCCGATGAGCATGGTCAGGAACCCGAACGGCGCGGCCATGAGGCCGCCCAGGATGAAGCCGCGCCTCGACGCGGCAGCCGAGCGCGACGCCCGGATGCGCTGGTACCACTCCTGGCTGCCGAAGCGCGCCATCACCACCGTGATGAGCCAGGCCGCGATGGTCGGCGGGTTCCATTGCCCGGTGGCGCCGCTCCACCACGAGGCGTGGGTCGGGGGCACGCTGCCGAGGACGTGCGAGAGGCCGCCCGCCGCGGCCACGACGACGGGCACGCCGACGAGGAAGCCGCCCAGCATCAGCACCCACTGGTAGACGTCGCCGTAGGTCACCGAGGGCAGCCCGCCGAGCGCCGAGTACAGGATGAGCGTGCCGCCCACCAGGTAGAAGGCCGCCGTGTAGTCCACGCCGAGGAGCGAGGTGAGCACGGTGGCGCCGCCCACGATCTGGGCCGGCAGGATGGCGAAGGTGGCCAGCGCGAGCGCCACCGCCGAAATCGGCCGGAGCCACCGCGCGTAGCGCGACTCCAGGTACTCGGCGAGCGTGGTCTCCTTCAGCGGGTGGATCTTGTGGACGGCGATCCAGGCAAACGGGATGAACGCCAGCGCCTGCAGCGTGACGTACCACATGGCCGCGTACCCGTCGCGGTAGGCCATGGCCACGGCGCCCATCGAGTTGCCCGCGCCGATGTTGGTGGCCGCGACGGCGCAGCCCACGATCCACACGCCCCAGCGCCGGCCGCCATCGAAGTAGTCCGAGTACTTCTCGACCTTGAAGTAGAAGTACAGGCCGAAGGCCAGCATCGTCAGCGCGTAGGCGACGACGACGGCGAGGTCCAGGGGCTGGGCGGTGGTCACGGGCCGCGGCTAGGCTGGGGCCGCGGCGGCCCGATCGAGGATCGCCCTGGCCCAGGCGATCTCGTCCTCGTTCACCAGGTGGCCCATGCCGGGATACAGGCGCAGCGTCACGGCGGCGCCGAGGCGGGTGAGCGCGTCCGCGCTCTCCTCGACCCGGTCCTTCGGCACGTGCCCGTCGATGTCGCTGCAGCCCAGGAATGCCGGCGTGCCGTCCAGTCCGCCCTGGCCGGTCCACGTCGTGCCGGGGGGACCGACGAGGCCGCCGCTGAACGCCACGAGGCCCCCGTAGCGGGCCGGGTGCCGGTAGACGTACTCCGCCGACAGGCACGCCCCCTGCGAGAAGCCCATGAGCACCACGCGCGACCGCGGGACGCCGGCGGTCGCGCACGCGCCCACGAGCCGGTCCACGAGCGCGAGGGCCGACGACAGCGCCGGCTCGTTGGCCTCCCGCGCCGCCAGGAACGTGTGCGGATACCAGGTGCGGCCGGCAGCGGCCGGCATCAGGTAGGTGGCGTCGGCGACGTCGAGCCGGCGGGCGATCTCGACGATGTTCGCGGGCGACGCGTTCCGGCCGTGCAGGAGGATCACGGTCACCGCCCCTTCGCCGAGCGCGCGCCCGTCGTGGGCGACCGGCATGCCCGCGTGGGGATCCGCCGCGCCGGTCATGCCCGGTACCTCACCGCGTCGAGGCCGGCCTCGATGGCGGCGCGCGACGGCTCCTCCCACGGCGGCAGCTTCAACGCCCGCCCGAGCGCCTCGGGCGCCTCGTCCACCGCGAAGCCCGGCTGAATCGTGGCCACCTCGAACAGCACGCCGCCGGGCTCGCGGAAGTAGATCGACCGGAAGTACTGCCGGTCGCGCACCTCCGTCACGCCGACCCCGGCGGCGACGAGCGCCTCGCGCAGCGCCAGCTGTTCCTCCGGCGACCCGATGGCGAAGGCCACGTGGTGCACGGTGCCCAGGCCGTTGCGTGCGCGGACGGCGTCGGGGCCGTGGTGGATCTCCACCCGGTGGCCGGGGGCGTCGGCGCCCACGGCCATCCGGACGACCGCGCCGTCGCGCCCGGCGCTTTGCGCCCCGAGCCAGCGCTCCATGAACGCGATGGTCGGCCCGGGGTCGGCGATGGTCATGGTGACCGAGTGCAGTCCGCGAATGGCGGTGGCGGCCCCCGCCACGGCCGTCCACGGATCGCGGGGATCGGCGTCCGCCTCCACGAGTTCGATGAGCAGGCCCGAGGGATCCGCCACCGTCAGCGACGCCTGGCCGAAGCGCGCCTCGCGCGGGGGCACGGCGAGGCCGGCCGCGGCGAGTCGGGCCTCCCACCAGTCCAGGGCGCCGGCGGGCACGGAGAACGACGTGGTCGTGATCTGGCCCGCGCCCTTCACGCCGACCGGCACGCCGTGCCCGCGGTACGGGAACGTCGTCCAGATGGTGCCGGGCCGGCCGTGTGCGTCGCCGTAATAGAAATGGTAGACGTGATGGTTGTCGAAGTTCACGGTCTTCTTGACCAGGCGGAGGCCCAGGAGCTCCAGGCAGAAGTCCAGATCGGCCTGGGCCTGATCCACCGTCGCCGTCACGTGGTGCAGGCCGAGCAGGGGTGTGGTCATGGGGCGCCGCCGGCCGCATTCTAGTGTCCCGGGCCGGGGATTCGTCGACGAATCTGGCGGCCGGGGTCTCCCGGCGCCGGCGCGCTAGCGGCGCCCGGCCTCGATTCGCGGCGCCCGCCAGCGGATGTACGCCGCGACCAGGACGAGGTAGCCGGCGGCGAGCAGCCAGCCGGTGCGGTCGATGTCCGAGAACGAGAGCGCGCCCTGGACGAGCAGCACCAGGATCCCGGCGGCGCTCAGGGCCTTCACGGTCGCCTCGCGCATCCGCCACCGCGCGCCCGCGAACACGTCGGGCAGGCGGCGGGCGAGGAGGAACGCGGCCACGAGCGGGAGGAGGTCGTACACGAACACCAGGCCGCCGCCGAGCATGATGATGTAGCGCAGGTCCCACCCGGCGGCGATGGGCGCGGCGCCCAGCACCAGCAGGCACGTGAGCAGCAGGTGCGGCGTGTTGTAGCGGCGGTTCACCACCGCCAGCCCCCTGGGCAGCCAGCCGTCCTCGCACGCGATGAGCACGGACTTGGTCGCCCACGAGAAGGTGGAGTTGATGCTCGTCGTCAGGGCGAACATGCCGGCGCCGACCACGAAGGCGACGTAGACGGCGGGCGGCAGCACCGCGCTCGCGACCTCCGCCAGCGGCTTGCCCGCCGTGCGCTCCAGCGGCAGCACGCCCACCGCCACGACGGACACGAAGGTGTAGAAGACGGCGGCCAGCGCCGTGGCGCCCACCATGGCCCACGGCAGGTCCCGCTCGGGATGCGTCATCTCGCCGCCGAGCTCGGAGACGTACTGCGCCCCGCCGGTCGCAAACGACAGCACCACGCACGCCAGGCCGAACCCGTACCAGCCCCTGCTGAAGAGGCCCCGCCACTCGGTGAAGCGCGCCGCATCCACCTCGACGAGGCCGAAGGCGACGAGCGCCGAGAGGCCCAGGAGCAGCGCCACGACCATCACGCGCTGCACGAAGGCCGCCTGCTTCACGCCCATCAGGTTCACCAGGTAGAAGAGGACGAGGACGGCCAGCGCCGTGGCGCGCGCGTTCAGCGCGGGGACGAGCGCCAGCGCGTACTGCGCGAAGCCGAGCGCGAAGAGCGCGATCAGGATGTGGGTGACCAGGAGCACGGCCAGGTAGAAGAACCCCAGCCGCGGGCCGAGCACCCGCTTGCAGTAGACGTAGAGGCCGCCGGTGGCCGGCATGGCCGAGCCCATGAACGCCACGGGCAGCTGCTTCACCGTGGACAGCACCGCCGACACCAGGAACGCCAGCGGCACCGCATAGCCCGTGAAGTCGATGGCGATGCCGACGAGCACCATGATGCCCGACCCGATGATCTGGCCGAGGGCCAGGGCGAAGACGTCCCAGAACGAGAGCGACCGCTGGAGCGCGCCCGCCCGGCCCGGCTGGCCGTCAGGCATGCGCCAGCGCCTGGTCGAAGTCCGCGACGAGGTCGTCGACGTGTTCCAGGCCCGGCGACACGCGCACCATGCCGGGGACGATTCCCATGCGCCGGCGCTCCGCGTCCGGGATGTCGAGGAACGCCATGGTCGCCGGGATCTGCGTGATGGTGCGCGTCCCGCCCAGGCTCGCGGCGAAGCACGCAAGGCGCAGGTGATCCACGACGCGCAGGGCCGCCTCGGCGCTGCCCACGTCGAAGGTCAACATGGCGCCGAACGACGGCATCTGCCGGGCGGCGAGCGCGTGCTGCGGGTGCGACGCCAGCCCGGGGTACCACACCTGGCGGACCTTCGGGTGCGCCTCGAGGACGCGGGCGAGCGCGAGCGCCGTCTGGCACTGCCGCTCCACGCGCACGGCCAGCGTCTGGATGCCGCGCAGCAGCATCCACGCGTTGAAGGGGGCGAGCGGCGCGCCCCACTTCACCATGGTGTTCCAGCGGATCTGCTCCAGGAAGTCGGCGGGCAGGCGGGTGGACTTCATGGCGATGGCGCCGCCGATGACGTCGCTGTGGCCGCCGATGAACTTCGAGCAGCTCTCCACCACCAGGTCCACGCCGTGCTCGAGCGGGCGGGCGACGTAGGGGCTCGCGAAGGTGTTGTCGCACACCACGACCGGCCCGCGGTCGGCGCCCAGCGCGGCGAGCGCGGACAGGTCCGCGACCTTCATCGACGGGTTGGCGATCGTCTCCACGTAGATCACCTTCGTCTCGGGCCGGATCGCCGCGGCCACCGCGCCGACGTCCGCGGTATCCACGAACGTGGTCGTGATGCCGTAGTCGGTCAGGCGGTGGTCCAGCATCTCGTGGGTCGAGCTGTAGGTCGTCCAGTCGCACACGATGTGATCGCCCTGCTTCAGCAGGCCGAACAGCGCCACCGCCACCGCGGCCATGCCCGAGGCCGTCGCCAGGCAGGCGTCGGCGCCCTCGATGGCCGCCATCTGCGCCTCGAACTGGTACTCGGTGGGGTTGCCGCAGCGGCCGTAGATGTTGACGGCCTTGCGCTCGCCGTCCACCACGCGCTGGTAGATGCCGGCGTCGTACTGGAAGGCCGATCCGAGCACCAGGGGCGCCGACAGCGATCGGGTCGCCTCGTCGGGCGGGTAGAAGACGGCGCGGCTTTCGAAGCGCAGGGGTGGCTTGGACATCGTGGGAATCGGGACCGAGGCAGACGCCGGGCGGCTATTTCACGTACGTGTCGATGACGGCCTCGATGGCCCGCCGGCAGACCGCACAGAAGTAGTCCGTGCGCGTGAACATGATGCAGTTGGCCTCCGGCCGGTAGTAGCCGCGGGCCTCGTATTTCGCGCCCTCGAAGGCGCCCACCTGGTGCGCGTAGCGCTCCTGACCGAAGTCGGCGTCGTCCTGGCGCTTCTCCCGCGTGAAGAGGGCCTCCATCTCGCTCTCCGGCCGCTTCTCCTTCCGGAGCGCGGCCCGGGTGGCCTGGGTCTCGCGGGCGCGGTGCTCGTAGGCGTCCTTCTCCCACGGCGTCGGGAGCGGCGTGGACGGCTTCACCAGGTCCTTCCACTTGAGCGACGCCGGGTCCAGGAGCGCCGTGACGTTCGGTTCCCACGGCTCCTCGCGCGCCGTCGCCGGGAGGTACGCGACCGGCGACGTGTAGTACTCGTCGGCCAGCGCCGCGAAGTGGTGCCCGAACTCGTGGACGAAGACGTAGGGGGCGAAGGCGTTGTCGGCGGCCACCGTGGAGTAGAGGTTGTAGATGCCGCCCCCGCCGTAGGTGCGGCCGTTCACGACGATCTCCACGACGTCGTACGGCGCGTAGGACGCGATCTCGCGAAAGCGGCGGTTGTCGAACGTCAGGACGTAGCGTTCGGACCCGAACGCGTCGTAGGTGGAGCCGACCGGGTTCGCCCGGTGCACGCCCAGCGACGGCCGCGAGATGCCGGACTCGGCCGCCGGCGGCACGAGGCCCCAGACGTTGAAGTCCTGCCGGCGCTCCTTGAACGGCGAGGTGGCGAACAGGATGTCCACGAGCCGGTGCGCGTCCGCCCGGAACTTCCCCCGCTCGGCGGCCGTGTAGCCGTCGCCCAGGAGGAGCAGGTCCACCTTGCCGGCCGGATCGCCGTGGCGCTCGATCTCGATCACGGGGCCGGGCGCGGGCGCCGGCGCGGCGGTGTCGACGAACATGCCGGCGGGGTCCACCGTGGTGGTCCAGAGGGGGGACCAGGTGTTCCCGGCGCCCCGCTTCCGGACGCGCACGCGGACCGGCGCCGCCGGGGCGGGGAAGCGCAGGGACTCGTGGAAGGTCCGCGTGGTCGTCGAGGCCTCGTCCGTCGTCGCCCACTCGTCGTAGATCGAGGCGAACCCGCGCGAGTAGACGAGAACGCCCGTCGCCGCGTCGTGGACGTCGAAGCCGTAGGCCCCGTAGCCCAAGCGATCGGCCGGCGCGTTCCGCGGACCGGGCCAGGGGGCCGGCTCGATGGCGACGCGGTCGAGGGCGAAGACTTCCTGGGTGGCGCCGCCGGTGTGGAAGTAGTCCACGCGCATCGTGCGCGGTCCCGCCGTCGGCTGCGCGGCCAGGACACCGGGCCGGGTCGCGGCCAGGCACAGGGTCAGGACCGCCAGCACGGCCGGGCTCCACGTGCGCATGCCGGGATGGTAGCCCAGGTGCGCAGCGCGTAGAATCCGCGCATGCGCACCGCCATCGTCTGCCTCGCCGTTGCCGCCGTCTCGACCCTGCAGCCCGGCCGGGCCCAGGCCCCCTCGGACGCGGACGTCCTCGCGCGCATCCGGGCCGAGGGGCTCGAACGCTCGCACGTCCTCGACGTGTTCTCCCAGCTCACGGCCGTGATCGGCCCCCGCCTGACGAACTCGCCCGCGCACAAGCGCGCGATCGCGTACGTGCAGGAGGTGCTGCGCGGGCAGGGCCTGAGCCAGGTCCGCGCCGAGCCGTTCGCGTTCGGCCGGGGGTGGACGCTGGACAAGCTGTCGGTCGAGATGGTCGAGCCGCGCTACATGCCGCTCATCGGGTACGCCAAGGGCTGGTCGCCGTCCACGGCCGGACGGCTCGAGGCGGCGCCCGTCTGGCTGCCGGGACTCGAGCCGGCGGCCGTCGCCGCGAAGGGCACCGCGCTTCGTGGGGCGATCGTCATGACGAGCCCCGTGCAGACGTACGCGATTCGCGCCGATCGCCCGCCCGCCTCGGGCGACCTGAAGGCGCCGCAGCCGGCGCCGCCGCGTCCGCCGCAGCTGAACGCCGAGCGGCTGGCGGCGCTGAAGGCGGCCGGCGTGGGCGTCCTGCTGGAACCGAACATCGGCGAGCACGGCACGGTGTTCGTCACGGGCCGCGACATGGGCCCGAACGGCGTGCCGTCGGTGGTGCTCGCCTCCGAACACTACAACCTCGTCGCGTCCCTGCTCGAGCGGGGCGTGCCCGTGACGCTCGCCGTGGAGGTCCGGGCCACCTTCGATGAGAGCGACGCCAACACGGCGAACGTCGTCGCGGAGTTTCCTGGCGTGGATCCGGCCCGCCAGGACCAGGTCGTGATGGTCGGCGCGCACCTCGATTCCTGGCACACGGGCACGGGCGCGACCGACAACGCGGACGGCGTCGCCACGGCGATCGAGGCGCTGCGCATCCTGAAGGCCGTCGGCGTGCAGCCCAGGCGCACCATCCGCGTGGCGCTCTGGGCCGGGGAGGAGCAGGGGCTCCTCGGGTCCAAGGCCTGGGTGGCGCAGCACCTCGCGGGTGACGCCAACAAGGCCGCCCGCGACCGGATGTCGGTCTACTTCAACCTCGACAACGGCTACCCGCCCGTTACGGGGTTCTACATGGAGGGCAACGAGCCCGGCCTGAAGGTGATGCACCGGTGGCTCGCGCCGGTCCAGAACCTGGGCGCCACCGCGACCACGCCCGGCCACATCGGCGCGACCGATCACCTGTCGTTCCTGGCGGTCGGGGTGCCGGGCTTCCAGGCCGTGCAGGACTACGTCGATTACGACGTCCGCACCCACCACACCAACATGGACACGGCCGAGCGGATCGCCCCGGAGGCACTGAAGCAGGCCGCCGTCGTGATGGCGACGGTGCTGTATCAGGCGGCGATGAGCGATCAGCCGTTCCCGCGCCCGCCGGCCCGCTGAGGGCCGCTACCGCGGCCGGACGAGGCGCGGCAGCTTCAGCCGGGCAATGGCGTCGTTGACGGCCGTCAGGTCCGGGCCGAGCGCGCGGTCCGCGGCCTCCACCGCGGCGCGCACGTCCGCGCGCGCGGCCTCGAGGCGCTGGCGCTGCGCGGCCGTCGGCCCCGACAGCGTGCCCTGGTGGACGCCGGACCCGTCCAGTTCGGTGAAGAGGCCGTTCACGCGGCCTCGCAGGCCGCCGAATCCGCCGCCCTCCTCGCCGCCCCCACCGCCGCCGCCGAGGCGGGCGATCGCGGCATCGAGGGCCTTGTGCAGGGCCGCCACCGCGTCGGTCGCCGACGCCGCGGCGGCGCCCTGCGTCTTCAACTGCTCCTCCAGCCCCGTCACCTGATCGCGTACCGATCGCGCCGCGGCGGCCGCCGTCGTCAGGTCGGCCAGCAGCGTCTGGACGCCCGTGAGGAACTCGCGCCTGGCCGTCCGCTCGGCCTCGGGCACCGGGAACGCCGGGTCGGGCCGCACTTCCACGTCGACCGTCGATTCGCGCCCGCCCGCCCGGACCGTGACCGCATAGGTACCGGGCAGGACGAAGGGGCCGCGCGCGTCGCGGAGCACCGCCGGCGGTGCGCTCCGGAGATCCCACGCCACGCGGTTCAGCCCCGCGCCGGCCGCGCCGGTCAGCTCGCGGACCACGGCGCCGGCCCGATCGCGGATCACGATCGTGGCGCCGTCGGGCGCCCCGGCCTTCAGGACGTAGGTCAGGATCGCGCCCTCGGGCGGGTTCGGCCCCGCGAACACGCGCTGGGCGCTGTAGCTCTCGTGCTTCCACCGCTGGACGATCGCGGCCGGGCGCGGCGGGAACACGTGCAGGTCGGCCTCGCCCACACGCGCGGTCATCCCGCTGAGCGGCGTGATGTCGTCGAGGACCCAGAGCGCGCGGCCGTGCGTGGCGACCACCAGGTCGTTGTCCCGCGGGTGGATCACGAGGTCGTCCACCGGGACGGTGGGAAAGCCCCGCGTGAAGCGCGTCCACGCCTGCCCGCCGTCGAGCGACACGAAGAGGCCGGTCTCGGTGCCTGCGAAGAGGACGTTCGGGTTCGCCGGGTGCTCCTTGACGACGTTCACCCACCCCGCCGCCGGCAGGCCGCCGGAGAGCGTCTTCCACGTGCGGCCGGCGTCGCGCGAGACGAACAGGTACGGCGCGAAGTCGTCGTCCTGGTGGCGGTCGAGCGAGACGTACACGACGTCGGCGCCGGCGTGACCCGGCTCCACCCGGCTGACGCGGCCCTTGCGCGCGGGCCCGGGCAGGGCCGCCGTCACGTCGGTCCACGTCCGGCCGCCGTCGGCCGAGCGCTTCACGAGCCCGTCATCGGTGCCGGCCCAGAGCAGCCCGGCCTGCCGCGGCGACTCGGCCAGCGTGGTGATGGTGCCCCACGCGCCGACGCCGTCGTTCCTGGCCAGCATGTCGGGGCCGGGCAGCACGCCCATGATCGGGAACGTGTCGCGGTTCTCGCCCCGCGTGATGTCGGGCCCGGCCGTCCACGTGTCCCCCCGGTCCGTGGAGACGAAGACGCGGTTGCCGCCCAGGTAGAGCGTCTTCGGATCGTGCGGCGAGATGACGATGGGCGTCGTCCAGTTGAAGCGGTACGCCGGTTCGCCCGCGGGCGGGGCCGGCCTGATGGACTTGCGATCGCCGGTCGGCCGGTGGAAGCGCGAGATCGTGCCGTCCTGCGACTCGGTATAGACGGTGTCGGGATCCGTGGGGTCCACCTGCGCGTACATCCCGTCGCCCGTGTTGATCTGGACCCAGTCGCCGTTGAGGATGCCCAGGAAGTGACGCGTCGCACTCGGTCCCCCGAAGGAGTGCGTGTCCTGGAGGCCGCCGTAGATGTTGTAGGGCGCGGCCATGTCCACGCTGATGCCGTAGAACTGGCCGATCGGCAGGTTGTTCACCTTGTCCCAGGTGAGGGCGCGGTCCCACGTCACGTAGAGCCCGCCGTCGTTGCCCAGGATCAGGTGCGCCGGATTGGCCGGATCGATCCAGAGCGCGTGGTGATCGCCGTGCACGCCCTCGTCGTAGCTGGGGCTCATCGTGGTGTTGGCGCCCGTCTTCCTGGTGACGGGATCGGCGAAGGTGCGGCCGCCGTCGTCGGACATGAAGAAGTCGGCGCCGAGGACGTACACGCGCCGATCGTCGGTGGGATCCACGTGGATCTTGCTGTAGTACATCGGCCGCGGGTTGAGCGCGTTCACCTTGCGCCACGTGGCGCCCGCGTCGTCCGAGCGGAAGGTGCCGCCGTTGGTCCGGTGCTCGACGGTGGCGTAGACCACGCGGGAATCGCCTCGCCACACCGTGACACCGATCCGGCCGACGGTGCCGTCGGGCAGGCCGCCGCCGAGCTTCGTCCACGTCCGGCCGCCGTCGACGGTCTTGTAGAGGCCGCTGCCGGGACCGCCGCCGTTGTAGCCCCAGGGCGCCCGGCGGCGCTGATACGCCGCCGCGTACAGCACCTGCCGGTTCACCGGGTCCATGGCCATGTCCACGAAGCCCGTGTCGGCATCCACGAACTTGACCTTCGCCCAGGTGCGCCCGCCGTCGGTGGTCTTGTAGACGCCGCGCTCCTCGCTCGGACCCCAGAGCCGGCCGAGCGCCGCCACGTACACGATGTCGTTGTCCACCGGATCGACGAGGACGCGGCCGATGTGCTGCGTCTCGGTGAGCCCCATGTGCGTCCAGGTCGTGCCGCCATCGAGCGACTTGTAGACGCCGTCCCCGAAGGTGGAGCTCTGGCGGTTGTTGGGCTCGCCCGTCCCCACCCACACCAGGGACGGATTCGCCGGGGTGAGCGCGATGTCGCCGATGGACGACGTGCCCTGGTGCTCGAAGATCGGCGTCCACGTCGTGCCGGCGTTCGTGGTCTTCCAGACGCCGCCCGACGCGGAGCCCACGTAGATCGTGGACGGGTGGCGCTCGTCGACGGCGACGTCGTCGATGCGCCCGCCCATCACGGCCGGGCCGATGGCGCGCCATTGGAGGGCCTGCAACTGGCCCTCGTCGAGGCGCTGGGCTCGGGCGGGCGTGACGGTGGCGGCGACGAGCAGCAGGCAGGTGACGGCGGCGCGTGCGGTCATGGCGGGGCTCGATGAAAAGAGAGGCAGGGACCGGGGACCAGGGACCGGGGCGATCGTCGACGTCGGCCTCGGCGAACGCGCCACGGGCATCGCGAGACTGTAGCGAGGCGGGTCCACGGGCGCAAGGCGGCGCCACGGGCCCGGAACGAGCGCGGTGGAGACGCCGGCAGGGTGAACTCGCGCGCCACTCGCCGGCGCGGACCGGTGAGCCGCGATGGCGTGCGCGGGGCGAGGGTAAGATGCGCTCATGTTCCGGCGCGTCGCGCTCGCCTCGTTCGTCGTGGCCACCACCGCGGCTGCCCTGGTCCAGTCCTTGCCGCCGTTCACGCCGCTGCAAGGGGAGCAGTTCGCGGCGGGCCGGTCGCTGGTCAACGCGTTCGCTGACGTCGACGGCGACGGCGACCCGGACCTGTTCGTCGGGTTCGACGGCGCCGCCAACCGCCTGTACAGGAATGACGGCGGGACGTTCACCGATGTGGCCACGGCCGCCGGCGTGGCCGACGCCCGGCCGACGCGGGCCGCCGCCTGGGGCGACTACGATGCCGACGGCGATCCCGATCTGCTGCTCGGCTTCACGCCATCGCCCGCCGGTCCGGTGCTGCGGCTGTACCGCAACGACGGCGGGCGCTTCACGGATGCCACCCGGCCCGCGGGGCTCGTCGTGCCGACCGGCGCCGTCCGCCAGCCCGCGTGGGTGGACGCCGACGGCGATGGCGACCTGGATCTGTTCGTCGCCTTCCGCGATCGGCCCAACGCCCTCTTCCGCAACGACGGCGGTGCCTTCACCGACATCGCCGCGTCGGTCGGCCTGGCCGATCCCCGCAAGAGCGTCGGCGCCGTGTGGTTCGATGCCGATGAGGACGGGGACCTCGACGTCGCGGTGGCGAACATGGACGGCGACGCCAACGGCCTCTTCACGAACGACGGCGGCCGCTTCACGGACACCGCGCGGGCCGCCGGCGTGGAATGGGGCGGCCGGGCGCCCGGCGACGCCGCCTACGGCACCGTGCGCGTGTGCGCCGCCGACCTGGACACCGACGGACGCCTGGACCTCGTGGCCGCCAACTACGGACCGCTCGGGTACTTCAGCAATCGCGGCGGAGGCCGGTTCGAGGATCGCGCCGCCGCGTGGGGCCTGGCGATCGACTCGCGGTACGACTCGTGCGCGCCCGCCGACGTGGACCACGACGGCCGGCTCGATCTCTACGTCAACGGCACGGTCACGGGCGGCGTGAGCTGGCAGGACTTCCTGTTCAGGAACACCGGCACGGCCTTCGTCGACGTCACGCCGCCGTCGCTCAGGGCGCTCCAGGCCGACCACGGCGTCCAGTGGGCGGACGTGGACGGCGACGGCGATCTCGATCTGGCGCTGACCGGATCGCGGCCCGACGGGATGCACCTGGTGCTGCGGAACGACCTGTCGGCGACCGAGGCGGGCCGCGGCCTCCACGTCCGGGTGGAGGATGCCGCCGGCCGGTCCACGCTGGCCGGCGCCGAAGTGCGGGTCTTCGCCGCCGGCTCGTCTCGCCTTCTAGGCGCGCGCCTGGTGGACGCGGGATCCGGCTACGACGCGCAGAGCGACCTGCCCGTGCACGTGGGCGTGCCCGCCGGCGTCGCGCGGGTGGACGTCCAGCTCGTGGTCCCGCGCGGCGGCGCGCGACGGCCGGTCTGGGCGCGGGGCATCGACGTGGCCGCCCGGCGCGGCCGGGCGGTGGTGATGCGCGCCCCGAAGTAGCGGTGCGTCGATGCGTCACCTGCCTTGCCTGTGCCCACCCATTTGGAGGACAGTCAGAGGGTCGCGCGCGCCGGGGACCTGCCCGGTGCGCGGTGTCTGAGCGTCGCCGGATGAGAAGCCACGCCGTCGTCCTGTTCGCCGTCGCCCTGGCGGGATGCCTGGCCGAGTCGTCGTCGAACGCCGAGCTGTTCTCCACGCCGCAGGTCCCGTCCAGCGATCCCTGCACGGGCGAATCCTCCGGCCCGTGCGCGTTCCCCCGCTTCGACATGTCCGGAGTGGAGCTTGCGGGCACGTTCTCGATTCCCGGCACCGACAGTCGCGGCACGATGATCAACTACGGGGGGTCCGCCGTCGGCGTGTCCGAGGACGGCAAGAGCCTGTACGTCTCGTGCCGGCAGACGGCCACGGGCCAGCCGGCCAGAGGCCTCGTCGCGAAGCTGGCGATCCCCGAGCCCGGCGCCCGGGCGGACGAGATCGCCCCGTGCGAGGGTCTCACCATGGCCGCCCTGGGCCGGATCCATCCGGACCCGAACGCCTACCAGCCGTTCCTCGGGGGGATCCTCGAGATCGGCGGACGCCTCCTCGTGGACGCGTACATCTCCTACGACGCGGACGGCGGCACCGTGCGGAGCCACTGGTCCGGGACGTCGCTCACGCGGCTGCAGGGGCCGTTCTCGGGCACCGTGAAGCCCGGGCTCGTGAAGTCCTACATGGGCCGCGTGCCGAGGGAGTGGCAGTCGATGCTGGGCGGCGACGCCTACGTGACCGCCGGCTACATGAGCATCATCTCGCGGTCGAGCTACGGCGCCGCGTTCACGGTGTTCACGGCGGCCGACGTCACCCGCGACGACTTCCCGATGACGATGCTGCTCGGCTGCCCGCACTCCGAGGAGTCCTGCATCACCTGGAACACGCCGCAGAGCCTCTGGATCTACAACGGGAGCGAGCAATCGGGCGGCGGGTTCATCGTCTCGGGCACTCGTACCTTCATCGCCATCGAGCGGGAGGCCGACGGTCCGACGTGCTACGGCTACGCCACGCGGAACCTCGCCGACCACGGCACGCCGTTCATGGATGCGGTGTACTGCTATTCGCTGAGTGACCCGTTCATGCAGAAGGCGCCGATGGGCTATCCGTACCGGCTGGTCGCCAAGCTGTACGACCTGCACGACTTCGTCGAGGTGAAGAACGGCAACATGGCGCCGTGGGACGTCAAGCCGTACGATGTCGTGACGCTGCCCGGCTCCCAGCCCGGCGAGTCGCTCGGCTACACCGGCGGCGGCGCCTACAACCCGGTGACGGGCGAGTACTACCTCACCCGCGAGCTCTATCCGATGCCCGGCGACAGCGCGGACGTGACCGTCTACCGTGGGTTCTCGCCGCCGCCCGGATGGTCGCCGCCTGCGTCCACGGCGTCCCGCGGCCGTCGCGACTGAGCCGCTAGGCCGTCTGCGCGAGCCCCGGCGCCGCCGCGTCCTTGGGCGCCCACGACGTGTCCACGCCGTTGCGCTTGAACTGCGCCAGCAGGCCCGCCTTGTCCACGGCCTTGGCGTAGGCGTCCTCGGGCTTCACGAGGCTCTTCTTCACCAGGTCCACGAAGCTGTCGTTCATCAGGCACATGCCGAGCTTCTTGCCCGACTGCATGATCGACGGGATCTGGAAGGTCTTCCCCTCGCGGATCAGGTTCGAGATGGAGGGCGACGCCACCATGATCTCCATGGCCGGCACGCGTCCGCCGCCGATCTTCTTGCAGAGCATCTGGCTGATGACGCCCTTCAGGCCGTCGGCCAGCATCATCCGGATCTGCTGCTGCCGCTCCGACGGGAACTGGTTGATGATGCGGTCGATCGTGCCGTGCGCCGATGACGTGTGCAGCGTGCCGAACACCAGGTGGCCGGTCTCGGCGGTCTCGATGGCGATGGCCATCGTCTCCAGGTCGCGGAGCTCGCCGACGAGCACCACGTCGGGGTCCTCGCGGAGCGCCGCCCGCAGCGCGTCCTTGAACGAGTCGGTGTGGTCGCCGACCTGCCGCTGGTTCACGAGGCACTGCTTGTTCTCGTGCACGAACTCCAGCGGGTCCTCGATGGTGATGATGTGGTCGGCCCGGTGCCGGTTGATGTAGTCGATGAGGGCGCAGAGCGTCGTGGACTTGCCGGAGCCGGTCGGCCCGGTGACGAGCACCAGTCCCTTCGGCAGCCGGCACAGCTCGAGCACCTCGGCCGAGAGGCCCAGCTCCTCGGCCGTCAGGATCCGGCTCGGGATGATGCGGAAGACGCCGCCCGGTCCCTTCCGATCCACGAAGAGGTTGCCGCGGAAGCGGCCGACCTCGGCGATCTCGTACGCGAAGTCGGCGTCGTGGCGCCGCAGGAACTCCTCGCGCGCCCGCGGCGGCGCGATGGACAGGAGCAGGCGCTCGGTGTCGGCCGCCGAGAGCGTGGGCGCGCCCGGCACCGCCTTCATCTCGCCGTCGTGCCGCACCTGGGGGACCGTGCCGGCCGACAGGTGCAGGTCCGAGGCCTTCATCTGCACCATCGCCCTGAGGAGCGTGTCCATCGGGGCGGTGCTGCCGGCCGCGGCGGGCGTGGGGGTGGGGGGCGTGCTCATCGACGGCCTCCGTCCAGTTCGACCACGGCGGTGACGTGGCGCTTCTGGATGAGATGGTGCGCGACTCCCGCCCTGAGGGTGATGAACGCGGCCGGCGCGTTCAGCCAGTCGGCGACGCGCTGGTGGCCGGGCGGCATGTCGACCACGAGGTCGCCCTCGTAGCGCGCGCCCGCGGCCTCCACCACGACGCGCGCGACGGGGCTGTCCATGTGCGACTCCGCGTCGTCCTCGTTGGCCGAGGCGGGCACCGTCACCGACACGACCGCGTCGCGGCTGAGCAGCGTGGTCGTGCGCGCGTCGCGCGAGCGGACGGGGAAGAACGTCTGCACCGTGTCGCACCACTCGTCCGGCCGCATGGGGCCGGGCTGGCGCGACGAGTGCGCGGGCATGAAGATGTCGCCCAGCAGCAGCCGCCCGTCGGTGCACCGGATCTCCACCGGCAGGCAGGTGGTGGGAACACGAAGCTCGTTCATGGCGGCTCCAGGGACCATTCCCGGAGTCAATCGGCCGACGACGCCAGGATTCCAGCGGCGCCGTGACGGCTGCACGGCGCTGCGCGCCGCGTCCCGGGCCGAGGGGCCGGCCGGCGGCCGTCAGCCCCGGGGACGGCCCGCGGCCTCGACGCTCGTCGTCGGATCCGCGCCGGCCCAGGTCTCGTCGGCGGTCGGCCCGTACACCGACGGCACCGCGCGCCCGAGGGCCCGCAGGTACACCGTGAGCTGCGTCCGGTGGTGCGCCGTGTGCAGCACCCGCCGCCAGAAGACCCAGGCGCGTTCCCGCTCCACGTCGAAGAACGGCACGTGCGCGAGCCACCAGGCGTCGGTCGCCGGGGCCAGCGCCTCCAGCCGTGGCCGGGCCAGCGCGGCCAGCGAGGCCACGGCCGCCGCCACCGTCAGCGGCGCCGGCACCACGCGGTCCGGCGGCGGCTCGGCCAGGCCGAGGAACTCCCCGAAGAAGCGACGCTCGGACAGGAGCTGGTGCCGGAGGATCGCCTCGACGGTGCTCGAGCGCGGGTAGGGCGCGAAGGCGAGATCGGCGTCGCCGAAGCGCCCCCACACGTCGGCCACCTTGTTGGTCTCGCTCGCGTAGGTGTCGATGGCGTGCTGCCATCGCTGGTCGGCCGCGTGCGGCACGTCGTGGTCGGCAATCACGGGGTGTCGCATGGGATCGTGGTCCGCCACGATACCACCGCCGCGCCCCGGTGGAGCCGGCGGCCGGCGAGGTCGCTACAACGAGGCGAGGAAGGCCAGCAAGGCGTCGCGTTCGCCCGGGGACAGCGCCTCGACGCGATCGCGCGCCGCCCGGCCCTGGCCGCCGTGCCTGAGGATCGCCTCGTCCAGCGTCCGCGCCGATCCGTCGTGCAGGAAGCGGGTGAGGCGCTGCAGGCCCCACAGCGGCGCCGTCCGCATCTCGCGCGGTCCCGCCGCGCCCTGGACGATGCCGTCGCCGAGCGGGCCCATGTCGTGCAGCAGGAAGTCGGAATACGGCAGGAACGTCACGCGGTCCAGCGCCCGGATGGCGTTCGGTCCGGTCGTGAGCGAGGGCCGGTGGCAGGCATCGCAGCCCACGGCGTGGAACGTCGCCTCGCCCGCCCGCACCTGGTCGTCGATGGCCCCGCGGGGGCCGGCGCCAGCAGCGTCATGAAGTCGGCGATCGCCGCCACGTCGCCGCCGTCGTCGTTCAGCGCCGGCGTGGGATTGAACGCCAGGGCGGCGCAGTCGCCCTGCGGGCACACCTCGTCGCGGAACCCCGGGCTCGTGATGCCCATCTCGTTCAACAGGGCGTCGGCCGAGAAGGCGCGAAGGGACGGCACCTGCGCCTTCCAGCCGAAGCGGCCGACCCGCTCCCCGCCGGTCGCCGGATCGAACAGGACCGACACGCGGCCCGCCGTGGCCGGGTCGCGATCCCGCTCGTCGCCGGCGATCTGGTGGAATACCTCGTCCGGCACCGCGTCCACGAGTCCGAGGCCGAGCAGCGGCTGCGACCGGCGGCGGGCCACCGTGGTCGCCTCCGGCGGCACCGTCTCGCCCTGGAAGTCGTACGTCCCGTCGGCGGTCGCGATCTCGCCGATGCCCCGCGACTGCAGCAGCGATCCCCCGACCGCGTCGAGCGGATCGAATCCGCCGTCCGCCGCGCGGCCGATGCGCGTCACGGTGCGGTTGGAGCCGTTGCCCCCGCGGTGGCAGGCGTTGCAGGACGCGTCGTTGAACACCGGGCCCAGGCCCTCGGCCACGTCGTAGGTCCGGGCGAACACCCGCGCGCCGGCGTCGAACGCCTGGCGCTCCTCCACGCTGAGGCCCGCCAGCGCCACGGGGCCGGGCGGCCCGCCCGGACCGCGCTGGCCCGCCACGCGCACGGCTCCGGTGAGGACGACGGCGGCCATCACGAGGATCCACGGCGCCGGGGAACGACTCCACGCGTGCTCAGTCACGTCCGGAGTGTGGGCGCCGCGCCCAGGCGGCGTCCAGTGAAAGAAGTGTGGCAGGCCGTGCGGCGCTGCACGGACCGGCCGACTCGCCCTCCTGACAGCACGGTGTCAGGAGGGGGGCTCTAGCCTTGCTCCTGCGCGCATCGGGCGCGCGGCTCAGGAGCATGCACATGGCACACCCCGTGATGTGGTTCGAAGTGATCGGCAACGACGGTCCGCGCCTGCAGGCGTTCTACGGCGCGTTGTTCGACTGGCAGGGCAAGGACGCGGCGGCCGCTCCCGGCTACCGGACGTTCGATCCCCCGGACAGCCGGGGCATTCCAGGCGGCATCGGCCAGCCGTATCCCGGCATCGGCCGGTCGTGGGTCACCTTCTACGTCGGCACGCCCGACGTCGCCGCGTCGCTCGAGCGCGCCGTCGGCCTCGGCGGCACGGTGGTGCTGCCGCGGACGGTGCTGCCCGACGTGACGCTGGGCCTCTTCGAGGATCCCGAGGGCCACGTCGTCGGGCTCGTCGAGGCGACGTAGGGGCGTGACAGAATCCGCGCATGCGGCGGGCGGACCGGCTGTTCCAGATCGTGCAGTGGCTGCAGCGGCGGCGCCGGTCGGTGACGACGGCCGCCGCCCTCGCGGCGCGGCTCGGCGTGTCGGAGCGCACGGTGTATCGCGACATCCGCGATCTCGTGGGCGCCGGCACGCCCATCGACGGAGAGGCTGGCGTGGGCTACCGGTTGAAGCCCGGTGCCGACCTGCCCCCGCTGATGTTCTCGCGTGAGGAGGTCCAGGCGCTCGTCCTGGGCGTGCGCATCGTGCGCCAGATCGGCGATCCGGCCCTGGCGGCTGCGGCGGCCGCCATTCTCGACAAGGTGGCCGCCGTGATGCCCGGGGACCTGACGCCGTTCCTGGCCGAGACGCGGCTCTACGCGCCGCCCGCGCTCGGCCGGGACGCGGGCGCGGCCCGCCTCGGCGTCGCGCGGCAGGCGCTCGTGCAGCATCGGCGACTCCGGTTCCGCTACACGGCCGAGTCGGGACGAGGCAGCCGCCGCACCGTCCGGCCGCTCGGCGTGTTCTTCTGGGGGCGCACGTGGACGCTGTCGGCGTGGTGCGAGCTGCGGCGCGACTTCCGCAACTTCCGCCTGGACCGGATCGCCGACGCCACGCTGGGCCGGGCGTTCGAGGACGAGCCGGGCAGGACCCTGCGCGACATGCTGGCCGCCTACGGTCCGCAGGTGGTGTCGCTCGTGGACGCCTGACGGCGCGGCAAGGCCGCGCCCCGCCGCTATACTGCTCCGCATGTCGTCCCGCGCCGTCACCCTCGTGGCCGTCATCGCGCTCGCCGCCGGCGCCTCCGCGCCGGCGCGCACTCAGGCCCGGGGCTTCGTCGTCACGGGCGCGCAGGTGGCCGACGGCACCGGAGCGCCGCTGCGGGCGGCCGCCGTCCGGGTGGAGGGCGACCGGATCACCGAGGTCGGGGCGCTCACGCCACAGCCGGGGGAGACGGTCGTGGATGGCACGGGGCTGGTCCTGGCGCCCGGCTTCATCGACGCGCACAACCACTCCACTGAGGGCCTCGAACAGGATCGGGACGCCGTCACCCAGGTGTCGCAGGGCATCACGACGCTCGCGATCGGGCAGGACGGCAGTTCCCCCTGGCCGATCACGGACTATCTGGACCGGCTGCGCGCGAACCCGCCCGCCGTCAACGTCGTGATGCTGGCCGGGCACGCGACGATCCGCCGGCAGGTCATGGGCGACGACTACAAGCGCCGCGCCCGGCCCGCGGAGGTGGCGAAGATGCGGGCGCTCGTGGATCGGGCCATGTCGGAGGGCGCCTTCGGCCTGTCGTCGGGCCTCGAATACGAGGTGGGCTCGTACTCCGACATCGAGGAGGTCGTCGAGATGGCGCGCGCGGCCGGGGCGCGCGGCGGGTTCTACATCTCGCACATCCGCGACGAGGCCGACCTCACGATGGACGCCGTGCGCGAGGCCATCGCCATCGGCGAGCGCGGGAAACTGCCGGTGCAGATCACGCACATCAAGCTCGGCACCGTCGGCGTCTGGGGGAAGGCGGACGAGGTGGTCGCGCTGGTGGAGGCTGCCAGGAAGCGCGGCGTGGACGTGACCGCCGATGCCTACCCGTACCTGGCCTGGCAATCCACGCCGCGGGTGCTCGTGCCCAACAAGCGCTACGACGATCCGGCCAGCGTCAAGAAGGGGCTCGACGACATCGGCGGCGCGAAGAACGTCCAGATCACGCGCTGGAAGGGCTACGAACGCTACGTCGGCCAGCGGCTCGACCAGGTGGCCCGGGCGGAGGGCCTCTCGGACGTGGAGGCGTACATCCGCTTCGCGAAGGACGAGGACGCGGGCATGATCGGCCACGCCATGATCGAGTCGGACCTCGAGACGTTCTACCGGCAGCCGTGGGTCATGGTCGCGAGCGACGGCGGCATCAACAACAACCACCCGCGCGGCGCCGGGACGTTTCCGCGGGTGCTGGCCCGCTACGTCCGCGAGCGGCAGGTGCTGACCCTGCCCGAGGCGATCCGCAAGATGACGTCGATGCCCGCGGCCCGGATGCGCCTGGCCGACCGCGGCGCCATCACGGCCGGCATGAAGGCCGACCTGGTGCTGTTCGATCCGGCCACCGTCGCCGACACGTCCACCTTCGAGCAGCCGCGGTCGCTGTCGACGGGCATCACGAAGGTGTGGGTGAACGGCGGCCTGGTCTGGAACGGCACGGCCGCCGGCGGCGCGCGCCCCGGCCGCGTCCTGGCGCCGCCCCACTGATCGACGGACCCGGACGGCGATGGACTACGTCGACCCTGGACTGCCGCGGCGGCTCGACGGGTGGCACAGCCCGGCGCTGGCGCTCGACATGCCGATCGTGTGCTACGGGTTCCGCGGACGTCCCCTGCTGCTGTTCCCGACGGCGGCCGCCGACTACCTGGAGAACGAGCGCTTCTACCTGGTGAAGGCGATCGAGCCGGCGCTCGCGGCCGGGCAGGTGCGCGTCTTCTCGATCGACACGGTCAACCGCCATTCGTGGATGGACCCGACCGTGCCCGTCGAGGAGCAGGCGCGGCGCCAGGCCCTGTACAGCCGCTACGTCGAGGACGAGGTCGTGCCGTACGTGCGCCACATCTGCGCCGATCACCACGTGCGCCTCGCCGCCGCCGGGGCCAGCTTCGGGGCGTTCCACGCCGCCAACGCGCTCTTCAGGCGGCCGGACCTCTTCGAGGCGCTCCTGGGCATGAGCGGCTTCTACGATCTCGAACCGGGCTATCTCAAGGGCTACGGCGACGACAACTGCTACCAGAACAACCCGGCCTGGTACCTCCGCGACGTCGGCGGCGGCCGGCTGCACCTGCTGCAGACCGCCTGCCGGATCGTGCTCGTCACGGGCCAGGGCGCCTACGAGCATCCCGCGGCCTCGCAGCACCTGGCCGGGATCCTCGGCGCGCGCGGCATCCCCCACGCGCTCGAGCTGTGGGGCCACGACGTGAACCACGACTGGCCCTGGTGGCGGAAGATGCTGCCGCACTATCTCGACCGCCTCTGATCCGGGACCGCCGCCAGGCGGCCCGCGCCACGCGCGGTCTGTGGTTCAATGAGGGCCGGCCCGGAGGAGTTGCCCATGCGCGTCGTGACGTCCGTCCTGTTCCTGTGTGCCCTGATGCTGCCGCGGACCGCCCCCGCGCAGACCCCGCCGTCGGGCCAGGGCGCCCGTCCCGGCGGCCGCACCGCCTCGGTGAACACGCAGCCGCGCGTGGACGCGCACGCGATGGCCCGGCCGATCGACATGCACGACAGCGTGTGGATCGAGAACCTGACCATGCTGGAAGTGCGGGACCTCATCAAGGCCGGCTCGACGACGGCGTTGATCCTCACCGGGGGCATCGAGGAGAACGGGCCCTACCTGACGACCGGGAAGCACAACAACGTGCTGAAGGCCACCGGCGAGTCGATCGCGCGGGCGCTGGGGAAGACGCTCGTGGCGCCCATCGTCACGCTGGAGCCGGGCAATCCGCTCCGGCCGAACCTCTCGCCCGGCACGGTGTTCCTCTCGCCGGCCACCTACAAGGCCGTGCTCGGCGACATGGCCAACAGCCTGAAGTCGCAGGGCTTCACCGACGTCGTCTTCCTGGGCGACAGCGGCGGCAACCTCACGCCGATGAAGGAGACCGCCGAGGCCCTGAACACGGCGTGGGCCGGATCGGGCGCCCGGGCCCACTTCATCCCCGAGTACTACAACTACGCCGACGTGGAGGAGTTCGAGAAGACCGAGCTCGGCATCCACGAGCAGATGGAAGGCCTGCACGACGACTACTACATCTCGGCCATCATCGCCACGGTGGATACCGATGCCATCCGGATGCCCGAGCGCGTGAAGGCCGGGAAGTTCGTCATCAACGGCGTGCCGCTCGCGCCGATCGAGAAGACCATCGCCAACGGCCGCCGGATGGTGGAGTTCCGGACGAAGGTCACGGTGGACGCCATCCGGAAGTCGATGGCGCGCTGACCGGCGTCGCCGCGCCGTACGCCGCCTACCGGGTCGATCGCGGCAGCGTCGGCCGGCCCGTGTAGCCGGCCGCCGGCGCGACGTCGGGAAGGCGCTGCAGGCCCACGAGCGTCCAGCCGCCGGCGTCGCGCCGGAAGTGCAGGTGCACCGGCTGCTTCCACGCGGGGTGCTCGGCGCTGTCCGCGCTCAGGTCCACCGCCACGTAGCTGCCCACGGCCGCCGGCAGGCCGGCCGGGGCCGGCAGGCTCGTGGTGGGCCCGGAGGTGTCGGCGATCGGGCGCGTCGTGTTGGCCGTGTTGTCGAAGACCGCCCACGCGGCCCGGTACCCCTCCGGCGCGCGCGCCACGCCGGCGTCCACGGCGGCGTTCGCGAAGGTCAGCCGGCCGTCCACGCCGAGGCGGGGCGACACGACGGGGTTGACGGCAGGCAGGTACTCCGCCGCGATCTTGTCCCGCCGCTCGATGAGCACGTCGGCCAGGTACTTCTCGGCGGTGGGATCGCTGTACTGGCCCGCCTTGACGACGGCCCGGATCAGCTCGTCGCTGAACGCGGCCACGCGCCGCGCCGCCCAGAACGCGTCGTCGTCGCGCATCTCCATGTAGGCGATCGTCGGCGTCTGCGGCCGCCACTTGCGCGGCTCGAACTCCCGCCCCTCGAACTTCCCGATGGCCGGGAACTCCCCGTAGTCCACCGTCTGCCACGGGCTGAGCGCGAAGCCGAACGAGAACAGGCGCTTCAGCGACGAGTTCCGCTCGATGAAGTGCTCGTAGCTCAGGTCCCACTCGTGAAGGTCGTTGCACATGCCGAAGGTGGACCCGACGTCCTGCAGGTAGTGCCGCACGATCGACCGGCCGTTCTCGGTCACGACGGTGTCGAGGGTGTTGGCGTCCTTCCAGTCGGTCAGGTTCGTCCAGGCGCCGAAGACGCGCAGCGCCCGGAGCTCGCGCCGGTGCTCGTGCGGCACGATGTCGTTCGGATCGTCGGGGCGGGTGCCCTCGTAGCGGAAGGGGCCCAGCACCCGGCCCGGGAGCAGGCGTCCCGCGATCACGCGGTAGGTGCCGTCGGGATTGCGGTGCACGCGCTCGAGGATCTCGTTCACGTCGTCCCGCGTGAACGGCGTCCGCTCGCCGTTGGGCCGCTTGAGCGTCGCGGTCGGCTCGAAGGCGATGTGCCGGGGATCGAACGTCGTCAGGTAGGACTGCACCTGGTTGTACCCGAGCGCCCAGAAGATCTTGGTCGCGATCGAGACCGCCCCGGTGGCGCCCTCGGGGAAGTAGGGCGGATCGAACTCCAGGAAGTAGGTGTCGCCGCGGCCGTCGCGGGCCGTGAAGCCCGGATGGGCGCCGGCCGTCTTCTCGCGCACGAGCGTCCACGTCGACGGGTCGGGCGGCGGGTCCACCAGCGGGCCCCGGAACAGCTCGTCGGCGCCGATCGGCCGCCGGCCGATCCGGTCGACGAACCAGCTCGAGTCGGGCACTTCGTCGATGGTGTTGAGGTTCCGGGCCCGGACGCCCGTGGGTTCGTAGCGGGGATTCGAGAAGAGGTTCCGGACCATCTCGTACATGTCCGGCTGCTGATACGCCGCGGCCTTGGAGGCGTCCTGCGTCTCCGGCACGCGTCCGATGGGGTCGTCGGGATAGAAGCGCGGCCGCTGCATCGACGCGGGCGCGGACAGGAGACCCACGAGAGCGACGGCGAGGAGGCTCGTGCGGAGGCCCGTGCGGGCGACGGTCGGTCGGGGCGTGGTCGTCATGTGTGCCGCTCCCTCAGAACGCCGCGCCGGAGGCGAAGACCACGGCGAAGCCTTCGCGGCTCTTCGCCAGGTCGAGCCGGAACGCCGTGTTGACCAGCGTGTGCACGCGGACGCCGAAGCCGTAGGAGGTCGCCATGTCGCGGGTGCTCATCTGGCCCACCTTCGCCGCCACCTGGCCCGCGTCGTAGAAGACCGCGGTGTCCATGAACCGGTTGACCATGATCCGCCACTCCGCCTGCAGCAGGAGCGCGTTGCGGTCGCGGTAGCGGAAGCTGTTGACGCCGCGGATCGTCGTGCCGCCGCCGAGCCACGGCCGCAGGAAGTAGGGCACTTCCTGGCCGTGCTTCGCGTCGGTCTGCGTCAGCTGGCCGTGGAGGGAGACGACCCAGGCCTCCCGCAGGATCGGCACGTGCTGCACGACGTCGTAGTCCATCTGGCGGAACCCGTACCGGTTGTCGGTATCGCGGTACTCGTGCGCCGCGACGCCGAGGTACGTGCCGCGCCGGGCGTATCCGGGCTCGGGCCGCCAGTCGAGGGCCACCTTGCCCTGGGCGTGCAGGTAGGTCACGTCGGCGCCGAGGCCCGGGAGGTCGTCGGCGGCGTATCGCGTTTCGATCGAGGGCGCCCGCCCGCCGCTGGCCGCCCGCGTCTTCCACTGCGTCCACTCCGCGCCGCCCTCGAGCGTGAGGACCTTGCGGGCCGGCCTGACGCTGAAGGACGCCGAGACGTACGGCTGCTCGAAGCCGAAGTTCGTGCGGTCGCCTTCCCGGCTGTCCCTGCCCAGGCCGAAGAAGGCCACCTGCGTGGCCTCGCGCCAGCCGGCGGCGATCGAGAGCGAGGCGCGTCGGCTGAGCAGGCGCGGCGCCGAGAACTCGGCCTCGGCCTTCTTGTAGGACCGGACGGAATAGCTGCCGCGGAGGTCCAGCGTGGTGAACGGGCTCGTGTAGAACGTGTATCCGGCGCCCGGGGCGAACCCGCCGCCCTGGTAGGCAGGCGTCAGGTAGGGATGCCAGTACCGGAACGTGTTGTTCAGGAACTCCTCGGCCTTGATGACGAGGGCCTCGCCCCTGCTCGGCTCGTACGGCTCGAGGGCCTGGGCCTTCTCGCTCTGGGCGGCCGCGATCTCGGCCTCGCGGGTGGACGGCTGCGGCTGCGCCGCCGCCGGCGCGGCGACGCCGGCGATGAGCAGGGAGAGGAGGGACAGGGGACCCAACGTTCGCATTGGCGTGGAACCTTCTGGAGATCGCCGGCGCCGGGGAGGCGGCATGGCGGGAGGGCGCGTCGGCGACCCCCCGGTGTTCGACGCGGATCCCTGCCAGGCGGTTCCGGGCGCGCGGCGTGCCTCCGCCGCAGGGTAGCACGGCCGCGGCGCGACACGGTCACAGGCCGGCAAGGATCGCTCTCGCACGCTTCACGTTCGGATGCTCCGCGCCCGCCGCGTCGATGGTGTCCTTGAGAGCCTCGGTCAAGGCCGCGCGTGCGTCCTGCGGCCGGCCGGCCGCCGCGAGCGCCTCGCCGAGCGTCAGGTACGCCGCCGCGACGGCGGACGACGGCAGGCCGCCCGACGCGTCGGTCTTGACGAGGGGCAGCGTCCGTTCCGCGTCGGCAATCGCCCCGGGGACATCGCCGGCGCGCAGGCGCACCGTCGCACGCATGCGGAGCGCCAGGGGGATCGACGGGCCGAGCCGCGGGTCGCTTTCCATGAACGCGACGGCCGCGTCGGCCAGGCGCGACGCCTCGTCGACCCGCTCGCGCGCGAGGGCGATCCGCACGCGATCGATGGCCACGGCCGCGAAGGCGGCATGCGTGGGCGGGAACATCCGGCGGAAGCGCGCCTCCACGTCGTCGAGGAGTGCCGCTCCCCGATCGAGCCGGCCGGCGAGCACGTTGGTCCTCGCGGCCTGGAGCTGGGCCTGATCCGCCACGACGGTGTCGCCCCGCCGGCGCGCCAGCCGGATTGCCCGCTCGGCCAGCGGCAGCGCCTCGTCATAGCGGCCGAGATCGGTGAGCACCCGCGCGAGGTTCGCCCACGAGATCGCCTCCACCCGCGCGTCGGACCCTCCGGAGACGCTGATCCCGATCGATCGGCGCAGCATCCGCTCCGCCTCGAGCGGACGTCCCAGCCGGCCGAGCACGAGGCCCCAGTTGTTCAGGAGCGTGCCCGCGCGCTCGGTCTCCTCGCGGCCGAGCGCCGTGAGCTGCCGATAGGCGTCCTCGAACGCGGTGTTGGCCTCGGCGATCCGATCGGCCATGCGCAGCGCCTCCGCGCGTTCCATGGCCAGCTTCAGGGCCATGAGCGGCGACACGACGCCGGCCGACTCCGCGGCCAGCCGGGCCTGCTCGGCGTGGGCGACGGCGCCGTCGCCATCGTCGGCCCAGATCGCCGTGCTCGCGCCGTCCAGGTGGCAGGCGGCCCGCGCCAGGCCGAACTCGGGCCTGGCCGGGATGGCGGCCAGGCCTTCCTCCACGAGCTGGCGTGCGCGCGCGATGTCGCCGGTCTTCACCACCTCCCGGCCCAGCTCACAGGCGGCCCGGCCCCGGAGGGTGGGGTCCGGCGAGGTGCGCGCCGCCTCGTACGCGCGCCGCATGAGCGTGAGCGCGCGCGTCGTCTCGCCGACGTTCCCGAACATGCCGGCGATGGCGATCATCGAGTCGGTGCGCGTTTCCTCGCGGTCGTCGCCCTGGCGGCCCACGATGCGCTCGGCGCGTTCCAGCAGCTCCCGGGGCGTGAAGGCCGTGCCGAGCGGCGCCGCATCGGCGATGAGGAACGCGTTGAGGTCGTTGATGGCCTCGGCCCTGGCGAGCTGGCGGCGGGCGAAGTCCCGCTGGGCCGTTGCTTCCGCGGCCTGCTCGTCGGCGCGCGCGGCCTGCGCCGTGGCGCGGCGGGCCTGCGTGAGCGTGCCGGCCAGGCCGGCCAGCAGCGCCACGACGGCCAGCGCGGCGAACGCGACCGACGCCCGGTGGCGGCGCGCGAACTTGCGGATGCGGTACCGGAGCGTATCGGGCCGTGCGGCGATCGGCTCGTGCCGCAGCCACCGCCGCAGGTCGTCCTCGAAGGCCGCCACCGACGCGTAGCGTTCGGCCGGGGCCTTCTTCATGGCCTTCGCCAGGATCGTGTCGAGATCGCCGGCCAGCCGCGCCGCCAGACGATCGGGCGTCGCCCCGCGGGCCCAGGCGAGCGCCTCGGGCGTGGGGCCGTCGCCCGAGGGCCCGCGCGTGACGATCTCGGACGCCCGGGCCGGCTCTTCGTACAGCACCGCCTGGACGAGCGACGCGGGGGTCGTGGCCTCGTCCACCGACGGGTGGCGTCCCGTCAGGAGCTGGTACAGCAGGACGCCCAGCGCGTAGACGTCGGTGGCCGTCGTGATGGCGCCGCCCGTGAGCTGCTCCGGCGCGGCATAGGCGGGCGTCATGGCCGCCGTGCCCTGCGTCGCGGCCACCGTCGGCGCGTCCGGATCCGCCTGCAGCAGCTTCGCGATGCCGAAGTCGAGCAGCTTGACGTGGCCGTCGTCGGTGACGAGCACGTTGCCGGGCTTGATGTCGCGGTGCACGACCAGGTTCGCGTGCGCGTGGCCGATGGTGGCCAGGACGTCGAGGAACAGGTAGAGCCGCTCGTGCACGCCGAGCCGGCGCGCGTCGCAGTAGCCGTCGATGGCCGCGCCCTGGACGAACTCCAGGACGAGGTACGGCGCGCCGACGGCGGACAGCCCCGCGTCCAGCAGACGGGAGATGTTCGGGTGGGTCAGCCGCGCCAGGATGGCGGCCTCGCGCGCGAAGCGTTCCGCGCCGGCCGAGCCCGTGAGCGCCGCGTGGAGCAGCTTCACCGCGACCTTCTGGGCGAACTGGCCGTCGCTGCGCTCGGCGAGCCACACCGCCCCCATGCCGCCCTGGCCGAGGAGCTCGACGAGACGGTAGGCGCCGACCTCGAGCCCGACCAGCGCGGCGGCCGCGGGCGCCGGCGCGGCACGGTCCTCCAGGAAGCCCCGGGACTCCATGGCCGCGAACTCGCCGACCCACGGCGCCACGGCGGCCGCCGCCTCGGGGTCGCGCGACGCCAGCGCGTCGAGCCACGCGGGCCGCGCCTCGGGCGCCAGGTCCAGGACCTCGTCCAGCAGTCTGCTGATGAGGCTCCAGTGCTCGGGCGACGGCGTTGCCATGATTCTCCCTTCGGGCGCTCGGCGCCCGCCGGCGGGACTACTGGCCCAGCAAGTCGCCGCGGACGATCCGGTGCAGGAACACGCGCGCTTTCTGCCAGCTTCGCTCGATGGTGCGTTCAGAGACGCCCTTCATCGCAGCGATCTCCGGCACCGTGAACCCGCAGAAGAACTTCAGGTCCACGACGTCGGCCAGCATCGGATCGACGGCCGCCAGCTCGTCCAGCGCCGCGCCCAGCGCCGACAGCTCGGTGCTGTCGGCCACCGCCTCCGCCACATTGGTACTAATCGCAGTCAGCTCGAACTGGCCGCCACGCTTCTGCGCCTGGCGGCTCCGGGCGTAGTCGATGATGAGCCCGCGCATGACCCGGGCGGCGTAGCCGAGGAAGCGCTGCTGGTCGGGGAACCGGTCGCCATCCTGCTTGGAGAGGTCCATGTAGGCCTCGTGCAGGAGGCTGGTCGCGCCGAGGCTCACGCCCCAGCCGTGCCTGGCCAGCTGCTGGCGGGCGATGCGGTGGAGCTCGCCGTAGAGGGTCGTGAACAGCCGCTCGGCAGCCCCGGGGTCGCCACGGTCCGCAGCCTCGACGAGGGCGGTCAATGAAGGAGTGGCCATAGGGGTGCCAGCGAGTCTAGCGCAGCCGCACGGCGGCCGTGGGGCGCCGGGCCGCACGGGCCGTGGCGGCGGGCCGGGACGATTTTCGATTCCAGGGCAGGAGACGTCCACTGGTGGACGTCACGCACTGGGAGAGCAGCCATGCAGCGGTCGTGGGTCGTTTCGTCGTTCGTCGTGCTGGCGGGCCTCGTCGCGGGAGCGACGGACGCGCCGGCGCAGTCCCTGGGTACCTTCAAGTGGCGGACCGAGCCGTATTGCAACGTCATTACGGTGACGGTCACGCCGATCGGGGGTGTCTACGCCCTGGACGGCTTCGACGAGCAGTGCGGGGGCAACCCGAGACAGCCGGTCCGCGGCGTCGCGCTGCCGCAGGCCAATGGCAGCATCACGATCGGCCTGAGCATCGTGGTCCTGCCCGGCGGCACGCCGGTCAATCTCGAGGCCGGGATCAGCCAGTCGAGCCTCGGCGGCACGTGGCGCGACAGCGCCGGCAACTCGGGGCAGCTGACGTTCGGTCCGACGTCCACGAGCGGCGGCCCGCGGCCTGGGCCCGTCCCTCCGGCCCCGCCACTGCCGCCCGCCTTCATCGCGCAGCCAAAGGGCAGCTTCGTCGCCCGTGGCGACGCGAACGACCCGGACATCAACCCGATTCAGGGCGCCGGCCGCCGCATGGTCTGGCACGCGGGCAAGGCCGCGTTCCGGGCCGGCGAGGTCATCGGCGGGGAGTGGGACGACGCGTCCGTGGGCTTCTTCAGCGCGGCATTCGGGGCGCGCACCATCGCGCAGGGGTCGGCCTCCTTCGCGGCTGGCTTCAATTCCGCCGCCAATGGCACGGCCAGCGTGGCGCTCGGATCGAACGCGCGCTCCGGTAACGGGTCGTTCACGTTCGCCGACCAGATCAACGCGTTCTTCACCTCCGGCCAGAACCAGTTCAACGCCCGGGCCACTGGCGGCGTCGGGTTCTACACGAACTCCCTGTTGACGGCCGGCGTCGAGCTGAAGCCGGGCGCCAGCGCCTGGTCGTCCGTATCCGACGTGAACCGCAAGGAGCACTTCAAGGACCTGGACGGCGACGAGGTCCTCGCGAAGCTGGCAGTCATGCCCATCCGCGAGTGGAACTACAAGGCGCAGGATGCGGCGATCCGTCACGTCGGCCCGACGGCGCAAGACTTCGCGGCGGCCTTCGGCCTGGGCGAGGACCCGCTGCGCATCAGCACCATCGATGCCGACGGCATCGCCCTGCGGGCCATCCAGGCGCTCGAGGCGCGAACCCGCGCCGAGAACGAGTCGCTCAGGGCGCAGCTCGCCGCGATGCAGGCGCGGCTCGACGCGCTCGACGCCGCCCGGCGGTAGCGCTCCCTCCGTTCCCTGTTCTCCTCTGTCGACTCTTCACAGGAGACGTGTGTCATGTTCCGCTCGACGATTGTCCTGATGGCCGTGGTCCTGACCGCGGCCGCTGCGTCGGCCCAGTCCGTGGGCACGTTCACGTGGCAGACGCAGCCCTACTGCAACGTCCTCACGCTCACGATCACGCAGCAGGGCTCGACCTATGCGCTGGACGGCTCCGACGATCTGTGCGGCTCGGATACGCACGCTCCCGTGACCGGCCTTGCCGTGCCGAATGCCGACGGCACGATCCAGTTCGGTCTCACGATCGTCACGTCCGGCGGCGCGCCCATCCACCTGGCCGTGCCGCTGGGCGTGGCCACCCTGGGAGGCACGTGGAAGGACAGTGCCGGCAACACGGGCACGTTCACCTTCAACGCGAGAAAGGCGGCGTTTCGAGCCGGCGAGGACAAGTCTGGGAACTGGAACGACCTGTCGACCGGCTACGGCAGCGTGGCGATGGGCGTGGGGCCCAACGCGTCCGGCGACTTCAGCGTGGCCATCGGTCGAGAGGCCATCGCCCTGGGGGAGGACCCGCTGCGTATCAGCACCATCGACGCCGACGGCATCGCCCTGCGGGCCATCCAGGCGCTCGAGGCGCGCACGCGCCCGCTCGTGGACGCCGACGACGCGCTCCGCGCACGCATGGAGGCGCTCGCCGACGAGAACCGGGCGCTCGCCGCGCAGTTGACGGCGCTGAAGGCCGAGTTCGCGGCCTTGCGCGCCCGCGTCACCCCGCCCGAGGCGAGCCCGCGCTAGGGCCGACCCCGGGCGTCATCCCTTCGCATGTCGACACAGGAGAGATCTGCCATGTTTCGCTCACTCACGCTTGTCGGTCTCGCCACGGCAATGGCCACCGGGGCCTCCGCTCAGCCGGTCGGGACGTTCCGCTGGCAGACGCAGCCGTACTGCAACGTCATCACGGTGTCCATCACGAAGGTGGACGGCGTCTACACGCTGGACGGGTTCGACGACCAGTGTGACTCCGCCACGCGCGCGCCGGTGACCGGCGCCGCCGTGCCCAATCCGGACGGCACGATCCAGTTCGCCCTCGACGTGGTCGCCTCGCCGGGCGGCGCGTCGTCGCACCTGTCGGTGCCGCTGGATCTCAGGACGTTCGGCGGCCCCTGGAAGGACGACGCCGGCCACACCGGCGCCTTCACCCTGCTGTCGGGGAACCCCGTGCCTGGCAGCCTCCGGCCGTCGAAGGGCCTCGGAGTCGCGGCCATCGACACGACGCAGATTCAGCAGCGGGTCGGACCGCCGTGCGCCCAGGGCGGTGTCATACAGGGCATCGGCCAGAACGGCAGCGTCCTCTGCAAGCCCGGCATGGAACAGACGGCCAGTGGTGCCGCCGACATCTCGCACGCCAACGGGCTGGTGCTGAATCAGACCGCGCTGCCGCACGGCGGCATCCCGTGGTCCGGGCACGGCCGGCGGCTGATGTGGTATCCCGGCAAGGCCGCGTTTCGTGCCGGCGAGGTCACCGGCCAGCAGTGGGACGACGGCAACGTCGGCTACGCCAGCGCGGCCCTGGGGCTCGACGCGGTGGCGAAGGGCGACTACAGCGTCGCCTTCGGCCATAACGCCACGGCCACCGCGCAGGACGCGGTCGCGCTCGGCCGCAGCACGCTGGCCGACGCGCACCAGGCGGTGGCCATCGGCAACTTCCTGAGCGCCGCGGGCAGCGCCAGCGTGGCCCTGGGCACGAACGCCGCCACGACGTCGGCCGCCGTCGGCTCGTTCGTGTTCGGCGACGCCTCCAGCCAGAACACGATGGTGTCGTTCTTCCCGAACGAGTTCAAGGCGCGCGCGGCGGGCGGCACGACGTTCTACTCGAACGCCGCGCTCACGACGGGCGTGAAGCTGGCCTCCAACGCCAGTGCGTGGTCGTCGCTGTCCGACGCCAACAGCAAGGAGCACTTCAAGGACCTCGATGGCGCCGACGTGCTCGCCAGGATCGCGCGGATGCCGATCCGCGAGTGGAACTACAAGGCGCAGGATGCCGCGATCCGTCACGTCGGTCCGACGGCGCAGGACTTCGCCGCCGCGTTCGGCCTGGGCGAAGACCCGCTGCGCATCAGCACCATCGACGCCGACGGCATCGCCCTGCGGGCCATCCAGGCACTCGAGGCGCGCACGCGCGTCGAGAACGAGGCGCTCCGCGTCGAGAACGGAGAGCTGCGGAGCGTGCTGGAGGCGTTGCGGGCCCGGCTCGACGCCCTCGAACGCGCCCGGAAATGAGCGGTGGCGGCTTCCGCGGCCCGTTTCCGATGTCCAGACAGGCCCGCTCATGTGGCGCACGTATTGGCAACCGATTTCCGCGAGGACTCCGATCATGACGATGACCACCCTGCGTCCCATCCAGCCCCACAACGAACGTCCCGCCGCCGTATGGAGCGCGGGCGGGGCCGACTACGACGCCATCAGCCGCGGGATCGCCGACTCGATCGAGCACTGCGTCCTTCGGCTGGCGCCGCTGCCGGGCGAGCGCATCCTGGATGTCGCCACCGGTACCGGCTGGACCTCCCGGCTGGTGGCGCGGCGCGGCGCCACGGTGACGGGCGTGGACATCGCCTCCGAGCTCCTGGCCTCGGCCCGTTCCCGCGCCGCCGTCGAAGGCCTGCCGATCGAGTACCAGGTCGGGGACGCCGAAGCGTTGCCGTTCGGTGACGGCGAGTTCGACGCGGTGGTGTCCACGGTGGGCGTCATGTTCGCCAGCCGGCCCGAGGCCGTGGCCGCCGAACTCGCCCGTGTCGTCCGCCCCGGCGGCCGGCTCGCACTCACGACCTGGACCGACGACAGCAGCGTCCACCGGATGTTCCAGGTCATGAAGGTCTACATGCCGCCCCCACCGGCCTCGGCCCCGCCGTCGCCCTTCGAGTGGGGCCGGCAGGCGCGCCTGCGCGAGCTGCTGGCGGGCGCCTTCGAGCTCGGCTTCGAGCACGGCGTGTCCTACTACCGCGAGCCCGATGCGGAGTCGGCCTGGGAGACCTTCGTCACCGGCTACGGCCCGACGCGCACGCTGGCCGCGAACCTGCCGCCGGATCGCCGCGAGGCGCTCCAGCGGGACTTCATCGCGTTCCACGACGCGTACGCCACGGACCTGGGCATCACGGTGCCGCGGACGTACTGGCTGACGCTCGGCCGCCGGCGGTAAGCCCCGGCGGGTGCTGTCTTATCGCGACCGCCGACGGTCGCGCCTGGAGGTCTGTGATGGATCGCTGGTTCGGATCGAGAGTCCTTGGTGTGGTCGTCCTGCTGGCAGTGGGCGCCGGGCGCGCGCAGGCCCAGACGCTGGGCACGTTCAAGTGGCAGCTGCAGCCGTACTGCAACGTCGTGATCATGACGCTCACGCAGCAGGGCGGCGTCTACGCCCTGGACGGCGTGGACGACCAGTGCGGGTCCGGCAAGCTCGCGGCCACGGACGGCACGGCCTTCATCAATCCCGACGGCAGCGTCGGCCTGGGCTTCACCGTGGTGCCCTCGCCGACCGGCGTGCCCGTCACCATCGACGCGACGATCGACGTGGCCACCCTGTCCGGGCGCTGGCGCGACACGGCCGGCAACAGCGGCACGTTCGCGTTCGCGCCGGGCGGCGGCACGGGCGGGAGCCCGCGGCCGGCCGGGACGTCGGTGGCCGGCGTCCTCGTGGGCGACGGCCTGCGGTACGCCCCGACGTCGAAGGCCGGACCCGCCATCGAGATCGACCGGGACGAAGTGGCGCGCGAGCTGACCCTGACGCCCGTGAACCTGAACGACAACGTGGGCCTGGGCGCGCTGGCGCTGCGGGCGCCGAAGCCCGACGCCTACGACAACACGGCGATCGGCGGGCAGGCGCTCGGGGCGATCACGACCGGAGACTTCAATTCCGCCGTCGGCCACCGGGCGGCCGCCCATGTGGAGGACGGACAGGGCAACGTGGCCATCGGCGCGTTTGCACTGCAGGACAACATCAGCGGCAGTCGCAACGTCGCGCTGGGCGCCGATGCCCTGGAACGGATCCGGATCAGCGATGGCAACGTCGCCCTCGGCGACGCGGCCCTGTTCCAGCTCCAGCTCGGGAACAACAACGTCGGCATCGGTCAGAAATCCGGATTCGGGCTCGTCGCCGGCTCGTACAACATCTACATCGGCGCCAACGGCGTGAACCTCGACAACTACACGACGCGCATCGGCAGCGGCCAGCAGCAGCGGGCGTTCATCGGCGGCATCCGCGGCGTGCAGACGGGCATCGGCAACGCGGTGCCGGTGGTGGTCGACTCGAACGGGCAGCTCGGCACCATCAACTCGTCGCGCCGCTTCAAGGACGACATCCAGGATCTCGGCGCGGCCGGCGACCGGGTGCTGGACCTGCGTCCCGTGCAGTTCCGCTACAAGACGCGGTTCGCGGACGGCTCGGCACCTCTGCAGTACGGGCTCATCGCCGAGGAGGTCGCCGAGGTGCTGCCGGAGCTGGTCTCGAGGAGCGCCGACGGCCAGATCGAGACCGTGCAGTACCAGGTGCTGCCCACCCTGCTCCTCAAGCAGGTGCAGCGGCTCGAGCGCGAGCGCGCGGCGATGGCCGACCGCCTGGCGGGGCTCGAGCAGGAGCTCGCGGCGCTCAGGGGCTCGACGGCGAGCGTGAGCCTCGCCGATCCGCGGCAGAAGTAGGGACCGCGCCGGCCGCGGCGCCGGCCGTCAGAAGTAGGCGCGCCGGAAGAAGACCAGCGTCATGCCGACGGTCACGCCCACGATGAGGTAGCGGGTGACCGTCGGCGGCAGGCGCTGGCCGAGGCGGCCGCCGAGGAAGCCCCCGGCGACGGCGCCCACGAGCATCACGAGCGTCTCGGCCCAGCGCACCTCGCCCCTGGCGACGAAGTAGGCGACCGCGATCACGTTCATCGCGGCCACCGTGAGCATGCGCGTGGGGTGCAGGGCTTTCAGGTCGTGCCGGTCGACCAGCGACCAGGCGGCGAGCGCCATGATGCCGACGGCGCCGCCGAAGTAGCCGCCGTAGATCCCCACCAGGAACTGCAGCGGCAGGACGGCCGCGGGGCCGACCTCGGCGTGCGCCCGCAGGTAGGCGCTGAGGCGGCCCCCGAAGAGGAACGCCCCGGTCGCCAGGAAGAGCAGCCACGGCAGGATGCCGTCGAAGAGGCGGACGGGCGTGGACAGCAGCAGGACGGCGCCCGTCAGGCCGCCGGCGGCGCTGGCGGCGATGAGCCGGACGATGGGCACGCCGCCGATGGCGACGAGGCCCGTGCGCCGGGGCCCGCTCATGTAGGCCCACACCGAGGCGAGCGTGGCGGGCGCCAGGGCCACGGTGGACGAGGCGTTGGCCGTGACCGACGGCAGGCCGGCGAACACCAGCGCCGGCAGGGTGAGGAACGATCCGCCGCCGGCCACCGCGTTCATGAGGCCGGCGCCGGCGCCCGCGCCGAACAGCAGCACGCCGGTGGCGCCGGTCACCGGGCTAGCGCACGACCAGATCGCGCGTGGTCGTCGGCGAGCCGGCCTTCTCGAACCAGTCGATGCCCTCGCTCACGAGATCGAACTTCAGCGTGTAGCGCCCGGCGTCGGCCGGCAGGGGCACGTCGATGGGCACGTCGGCGCCGGCGCCGGCGGGGATGTCGTCCGGCAGCCACGCGCGCGCGTAGTCGCGGTTGATGAGCGTGCCGTCGGAGGCGCAGAGCTGCGCGCCGAGCCGGACCAGGCGCCGGCCGTAGCTGGCGAGCTTGCGGAAGGGCCGCGAGGACCGGTTCGTGACGTGCGTCGGAACCGTCAGCGTCTCCCCCGCGCGTCCCGACAGCGGACCGCCGGCCCCGACGGCGATCTCGGCGCGCGGCGTGGCGCCCGGGATGGCGTTGCCCAGGCCCGAGTGGTCCCACACCTCGTACTTGATGCGCTCGAAGTCCGGCGTGCCGGGGGCGAAGCGGCGGGAGAAGGAGTCCTCCGGGTGATCGGTGATCTCCCACGTGAGCCGATCGGCGCCGAACTCCTGCGCGAGCCGGCGGGCGCGCTCCATCTCCTCGTCCGAGTCGTTCCACCGGAACAGGATGTAGCGCCAGTTGATCTGGGGCACGTCCCGGCCGTGCTTCGCCTTCTCGTCGGCCATCGCGCGAAGGTTGGCCGTGGCCACGTCGAACTTGCCGCGCTGGCGGTACTTCTCGTACACGGCCTGCGAGGCGCCGTCGATGGAGAAGGTGACCTCGTCGATGCCCGAGTGCACCAGCCGCCGCGACCGCTCCTCGTTCAGGGCGCCGCCGTTGGTGCTCGTGTAGAGATAGATGTGCGGGAACTTCGTTTTGATGTACTCGCACATCTCCACGGCGCGCTTGTGGAGGAACGCCTCGCCGTAGTTGAAGAAATCCACCCGCACGAGCGAGGGGCCCGCCTCGTCGATGACGCGCGTGAAGAGATCGAAGTCGAGCATGCCCGCCTGGCGCGTGCGCGTGATCCCGGTCTCCGGCGCGCAGCAGGCCTGGAAGCACGAGATGTTGCACGCCGCCGTGCACTCGACGTAGAGGCGGTTCGGCAGGGGCGCGACGTTCAGGTCGCGCACCGGCGGCGCCTGTTCCGGGGCCAGGGGCTCCTTGAGCGGGCAGTCGCCGCAGAACGGGGAGCCGCCGGTATTGATGTCCTCGCGGAGCTCGGTGGCGAGGGGGCCGCGCCACACCTCGCCGAGGGTGGCCTTCCGGGCGTCGCCCATGATCCGCTTGCCGTACGGATCCGAACAGCCGCAGGAGATCCGGCCGTCGCAGAGGAGGATCGCCGTGGACCAGGGCCAGGCGCAGGTGAACCGTTCGGCGAGGTAGTTGAGGGACATCGGCGACCGCGCGGCGGGCTACGGCTCGGTCGTGTCGAGCTTCTTCATCACCGCGCCGAGCTTGTCGTTCTCGAACGTGTTGTAGCCCATGAAGAGCGCTTCGCGCAGGTACGCGCGGCACTCCTCGTCGGTGAGCTGGCCGACGAGGTGGCCGATCTCCCGCTGCACGGCGTCGAACGAGTCCTCGTCGCGCCACCGCCCGTGGTAGAGCGCCTCGAGAATCGCGAGCACGTCGACGGTGTCGTCGACTTCGATGGTGTCGCCGCGGCTGGTGGTGATCGTCCGCATCGGCGTCAGGCCCCGAAGCTGGCCAGGGCCGACGCCTCGTCGGCGTGGAGGGCCAGGAAGTTGTGGGCGCCCGTCATCGTGAGCATGGTCTCGACGCGCTTCTGCACGCCCGACAGCTTCAGGGCGCCGCCCTTCCCGCTGGTCTGGCGGTAGAGATCCATCAGGCAGCCGATCGTCGCGCTGTCGACGTAGGTCACCTTCGAGAAATCGAGCAGGACCTTGCGGTCGCCGCCGTCGAGCAGGCCCGTCACGGCGCCAGCGAACTCGGCCAGCAGCGGATACATCAGGCGCGCCTCGTCGAGGCGCACGATGGCGACGTCGTTCGAACGGTCGATGCTGAAGTTCATCTCACACGACTCCGCTTCGGCGGGAATCCGGGCCGCCGCCCGCCATCCGCGCGGCGACGGCCCTGTCGTCGCTTTCACGGATCCGGCTGATTTGCCGCGCCAGTTCGTTCCTGCCGCGGTTGATGCGCGACTTCACCGTGCCTTCGGGCAGCCCGAGCCTGTCGGCGATTTCCTGATAGGAGAGTTCCTGCAGGTCCCGCAGCAGCACCGCTTCCCGGAGCGTGGGCGCCAGCTCGGCGAGGCCCCGGCGCAGCAGCGACGCCCGGTCGCGCTGTTCCAGCGACTGGTACGGGCTGGTCGTGTGGGACACGGGCGCGAGCGTCGCCGGATCCACGTCGCGGTCGATCGCCTCGCGCTCCTTCCGGACGCTGCGGTAGTGGTCGATGCAGAGGTTGCGGCTCACGCTGACGAGCCAGGTCTGGAAGTTGGCCCGCCGGTCGAACGTGTTCAGCGACTTGAAGATCTTGACGAACACGTCCTGCGTCAGGTCCTCGGCCAGGTCGTGGCGGCCCGTGAACTTGTACGCGATGTTGAAGACGCGGCGCCGGTTCAGCCGCACGATTTCGTCCCAGGCCGACTGGTCGCCCGCCAGACAGCGCTGGATCAGCGTATCGATGGCGTCGGGCTCGACCGACGAGGCGTCTGGTGGCATCGGCAGGAAGGCGGAACGCCGGCCAGAATATCACTGTTGGCCCGGCCCGGCCTCGATTCGGGCCGCGCTTCACGGTATCATCGCCGCCTCCGTCGTGTCCCCACCGCTCTCCTCCGATCCCGACCCCGGCCTGGCCATCGACGGCGTGTCCGCCGCCGATGTCGCCGCCGCGCTCGGCACCCCGTGCTACGTCTACGGCGCCGCCGCGATCCGGGCGGCCTACCGCGCGCTCGACACCGCGTTCGGCGCCCGGCGCCACGCCATCCACTACGCGCTGAAGGCGAATTCCACGCTGGCGATCGTGCGGCTGCTCCGCGAGCTCGGCAGTCACGCCGACGCCAACTCGATGGGCGAGGTGGACGTCGCGCTCCGCTGCGGCTTCGACCCGCGCGAGATCGTCTTCACCGGCGTCGGCAAGTCGTCGGCCGAACTCGAGCGCGCCATCGCGCTGGGCGTCCACGCCATCAACGTCGAGTCGCCTGGCGAGCTCGAGCGCCTCGATCAGCTGGCCGTGGCGCACGGGACCAGGGCCCGCGTGGCCCTGCGCGTGAACCCGGACATCGACGCCGAGAGCCACCCGCACATCTCGACGGGCCTGCGCGACAACAAGTTCGGCGTGCCGATCGCCGTCGCGCACGGGCTGTTCGTGGACATGGCCCGCCGCCGCGGCCTCGTGCCGGTCGGCGTCCACGTCCATATCGGCTCGCAGATCACGAGCCTGGCGCCGCTGGCCCGCGCGGCCGAGGCGGCGGTGTCGCTGGCGCGCGCGCTCACGGCCGACGGCGTGCCGATCGAGCAGGTGGACTTCGGCGGCGGCCTCGGCATCGCCTACGACGAGACCCCGGTGCCGGATGCCGGCGCGTACGTGCGGACGCTGGTGGAGGCGGCTGGGGACACCGACCTCACGCTGGTCATCGAGCCGGGGCGATCGATCGTCGGGCCGGCCGGCGTGCTGCTGTCCACGGTCGTGGACGTGAAGCACGTGCCGGGGGGGCGCCGCTTCGTCGTCCTCGACGCCGGGATGACCGAGCTGATGCGTCCGGCGCTGTACGGCGCCTACCACCGCATCGAGCCGGTCCGGGCCCGTCCGGGCGCGCCCGTCGCCTGCGACGTGGTGGGCCCGATCTGCGAGTCCACCGACCGCTTCGCGCGCGACCGCGCGCTGCCGCCGCTGGAGGTGGGCGACCTCGTGGCGATTCGCGACGTCGGCGCGTACGGCGCCGCGCTGGGATCGACCTACCTGCGCCGTCCGTTGCCGCCGGAAGCGCTCGTGGACGGCGGCACGTGGACCACGATCCGCCGCCGGCAGACGCTCGACGAGCTCCTGCAGCTGGAGACGTAGCGTGGCGCCCGGTCGGCTCATCGCCTTCGAAGGCCTGGATCAGAGCGGCAAGCAGACGCAGGCCGAAGCGCTCGTCGCGGCGCTGGGCCGCGCGGGCCGCGTGGTGCAGACGCTGTCGTTTCCCGACTACGCCACCACCATCGGCGCCGAAATCGGCGCCGCGTTGCAGGGCGGCCGCCCCTACGGGCCGGACGTGCTGCAGCTGCTGTACATTGCCAACCGGTACGAGTACGCCCCGCGGATCCGCGCGTGGCTCGACGACGGCGCCGTCGTGGTCGCCGATCGCTATGCGGCGTCGAGCATCGCCTACGGCGAGGCCCAGGGGCTCGATGTCGCGTGGCTGGCCGACGTGCAGCGGCACCTGCCGCCCGCCGACCTCACGATCCTGCTCGACATCGCCCCGGAGACGTCGCTGGCGCGCAAGCAGGTGGCCCGCGATCGCTTCGAGCGGGATCTGCCGCTGCTGTCGCGCGTGCGCGACAGCTACACGCGCCAGGCGGCGGGCGCGGGGTGGCTCGCCCTCGACGGAACCCGGACCGCCGCCGACGTGCACGCCGACGTCGTCAGCGCGGTCGGAACGCGGCTCGCGCTGCTGTGAGGGCGACGATCCGCGCGGGCCGGGCCGGGGCCAGCGCCTCGGCCGCCGCCACCAGGGTCGCGCCCGTCGTGAGCACGTCGTCCACGAGCGCCACCACCGCGCCCGAGACCGCCCCGGCCTGACGGCTGCGGGCGAACGCGCCCCGCACGTTCGCGCGCCGGGCCGCGGCCGTGGCCGCCGCCTGCGGGGGCGTGGGCCGCCGCCGGACCAGCGCCGGGCAGACGGGCGCCGCGATCCCGCGGGCCATCCAGGCGGCCTGGTTGAAGCCGCGCTCGCGCTCGCGCCGCGGGTGGAGCGGTATCGGGACCAGCACCTCGATGCCGGGCGCCAGGTCCGGCAGCAGATCCTGCATCCGCCGGCCCAGGCCCACCGCGATCGTCGGCCGGCGTCCGTACTTGCAGGCGTGGTCGAGGTCGGCCAGGGCGCCCGCGAACGGGCCGAGCGCCCGCGCCGCGGCGATCGGGCCGAGGTCCACGGAGCACCGGGCACACTCGGCGGCGCCGGCCGCCGGCAGGGCGTCGCCGCACCGCGCGCAGACGGGCGGCGTGTGGCGGGCGATCCGGGTCCAGCAGGCGGGGCAGGCCGCGCCGTCGAGCGGCTGCTCGAGCACGGCGTCGCACACGGCGCAGGTGGGCGCGAGCAGCGCCGCGAGCACGCCGTCGAGCAGCGTCCGCATCAGCACGGCCGGCTCGCGGCCGCGTCCGCGTCCGCGCGGCGTGCTGTGCCCCGGGGGCGTTCAGGCGGCCGGCGTGGTTTCCGGCAGCGCCAGCGGCGTGGCGTTGCCCCACAGGCGCTCGAGGCTGTAGAAGGTGCGGGCCGTGGGCGAGAACACGTGGACGACGAAGTCGAAGTAGTCGAGGAGCACCCACTCCCCACGGTCGTACCCCTCGACGTGGCTCGGTCGGAGCTTCCGCGCCTTGAGCGCGGCCTCCACGCCGTCGGCGATTGCTTGCACCTGCCGTCGGTTCTGGCCGGTGCAGACGAGGAAGTAGTCGGTGAAGGCGTCCGACTGCCGGAGATCGAGGGCCACGACCTCGTCGGCCTTCTTGTCCCGCATCGCCTCGACCGCGCCCAGGATGACCGCGGGCACGCGCGTCCGCTTCGCTCGTCCACTCGTCGTCTTCGCCATGCAAGGCACCTACCAGTGCGGGCCGGAACCGTAGAGCCCGTGCCGCCGAATGTACCGCTCCACGGGCTCCGTCACCAAGCCGGCCAGCGGCTCGCCCCTGGCCGCGCGTTCGCGGATGTCGGTGGACGACACGCCGGGCGTCGCCGCGTCCACGAGCACGATGCCCGTCGTCCCGCGCCCGCCCGCGGCGCCGGGATCGACCAGACGCGGCGCCAGATCGGGCACGCGGTCCCGGAGCGCCGCGAGCGCGGTCCCGGGCCGCGCCACGACCACGAAGTGCGCCAGGTCCAGCACCGCGGGATAACGGTGCCAGGTGGCGATTTCTGCGAAGGCATCGGCGCCGATCAGGAAGAAGATCTGCGTCGGCGCGAGGCCCTCCGCCGCCAGGCCGGCCAGCGTGTCGTAGCTGAAGGACGGCCCGTCTCGGCGGAGTTCGGCGTCGGAGACCGTCCACGTCTCCCGGCCGAGGGCCACGAGGGCCGCCATCGTGAAGCGATGGTAGCCCGACACCCGCGGTCCGCTCCGATGCGGCGGCACGCTGGACGGGACGAACCGGATCTCGTCGAGGCCGAGCGCCCGCTGCGCTTCGACGCCGACCGCGACATGGCCGACGTGCACGGGATCGAACGTGCCGCCGAGCACGCCCACCGTCCTCATCGGTCGGTGGCGTCCTCGACGGCGGCCTCGTCGGTCCCGGCCGCGCGGGCGGCTTCCTCGGCGCGGGCCGCGGCCACGTGCGGCCACACGGCCTCCAGCAGCGCGCCGACGCCGGTGCCGGCGGCCGCCGAGATCGCGAGGAAGGGCAGGTTCAGCGCCTGGGCCCGCTCGCGCAGGGCGTCGAGCCGCGCCGGTTCGTCCAGGGCGTCGATCTTGTTGGCGACCACGAGCTGCGGCTTCTCGATCATGGCCGCGTCGAAGAGGTCCAGTTCGCGCCGCACGACGTCGAGGTCGTGGACCGGATCGCGGCCGGAGGCGCCGGACACGTCCACCACATGGACCAGGACCGCCGTGCGCTCCACGTGCCGCAGGAACTGGTGCCCCAGGCCGTGGCCCGTGTGGGCGCCCTCGATCAGGCCCGGCACGTCGGCGATCACGAACGTGCGGTCGTCGCTGAGGCTGACCACGCCCAGGTTGGGCGTGAGCGTGGTGAACGGGTAGTCCGCGATCTTGGGCCGTGCCGCGCTGGCGCGCGCGATGAGCGTGGACTTGCCGGCGTTGGGGAAGCCGACGAGGCCGACGTCGGCGAGGAGCTTCAGCGTGAGGCGCAGCCGCTTCTTCTCGCCCGGTTCGCCCGGCTGGACCTTGCGCGGCGCGCGGTTGGTCGCGCTCACGAACATCGCGTTGCCGAGCCCGCCGCGGCCGCCGCGCGCGACCACCACCCGCTGGCCCGTCCGCGTGAGATCGGCCAGGGGCACCCACTGCCCCTCGACGTCCGGATCGGCCACCGACACGGTGGTGCCCGGCGGGACCGGCACCTCCAGATCCCGCCCGGCCTTGCCGGTGCGCAGCGCGCCCTCGCCGGGGCGGCCGCGGTCGGCCCGGTGTTCGGGGTTGTAGCGGAAGTGGAGCAGGGTGTTGCGGTGCGGGTCGGCGACGAGCACCACCGAGCCGCCGGCGCCGCCATTGCCGCCGTCCGGCCCGCCGCGGGGCACGAACTTCTCGCGGCGAAAGCTCAGACAGCCGGGGCCGCCTGCGCCCGATGCCACGACGATTTCGACGTCGTCTACGAACATATGGGCTAGCGGCTAGGAGCTAGCGACGAGGGCCCGGCGCCGCCGGGCTATTCGGCCAGCGGCAGGATGCAGATGAAGCGCCCGCGCGAACCGTGATCCTCGAACTTCACCGTGCCCGGGATCTTCGCAAAGAGCGTGTCGTCCTTGCCGATGCCCACGTTGAGGCCGGGCCGGAACTTGGTGCCGCGCTGCCGCACGAGGATCGACCCGCCCGTGACGACGTTGCCGTCGAACCGCTTCACGCCGAGCCGCTGTGACTGGCTGTCGCGGCCGTTGCGTGAGCTGCCCTGTCCCTTTTTGTGTGCCATGACGTCCTCGGAGCCCTCTCAGGCGACGATCTCGGTGATCCGCACGCGCGTCAGCTCGCTGCGGTGACCGGCCGTGCGGCGGTACTGCTTGCGCCGCTTCTTCTTGAAGACGCGCACTTTCGGACCGCGGTGGGGCTCCACGACCACGCCCAGCACCTTCGCGCCATCCACCGTGGGCGCCCCCACCTTTACCTCACCGCCATCGGTGCCGACGACGAGAACCTGGTCGAAGGTGACCGACTGGTCCTTCTCGCCGGTGCCGTCGAGCTCGATCTCGAAGCCTGGCTCGACGCGATACTGATGGCCCTGGGCCGCAATCACTGCAAACACGGGACGTCTCCGTGAGGAAAAACCGTGCAACCGGCACGCCCCTAGCGTGACCACCCCACGTGGTCAGGGACCTCAGCCGGGCAAGAACCATTAAGGCTACCAGATCTGGCGGTCAGGGGGCTAGCGGATCGCCGCGCGAGGCGGCGGGTGTCCGTCAGCCAGAGTGGCGGAACGGCCGGGTGACGGCCTGACCGCGCGGCGGCGGGACCCGGACCAGGCGCCGGTCCCCGGCCGCTGTCACTTCAGCAGCGTCCGGCTGCCCCGGACCTTCTGGGGGCTGAGCGTATTCAGGAACGTCGGCAGCAGGCGATCCATCAGCTCGAAGAACGAGGACAGGGCGGGCGTCGTCTGGTTCGCGTTGTAGAGCACTTCCTCGCGGAAGGTCTCGCTGTGCAGCCTCTCGCCCGTGCGGCCGTCGATGAAGATGAAGTTCGGGCGCAGCACGAAGCCCTTGCGCTCCATGTACTCCCGCGTGGGCGCCACCACGCGCCGGCCGAGCGGGTCGAACGTCTCGCGCTCCCGCTGCACGAAGCCCGCGCGCTGCTGGGGACGGAACGACACGGTGCCCGTGACGATGAGGGGCTGCTGCAGGTCCTGGCCGATCTTCTTCCAGTACTCGGTGTCCGAGAACACCTTGTCGGCGCCGGCGAAGGCGACCTCGTCGCTGATCGTTTCGGGCGTGGTCGCCTGCGGCTGCGGCGGCGGGGATCCTGCGGCGCCGGTGTTGGTTGGGTCGGCCGGGGGGTCGAGCATGTCGGCGAGGGGCAGGGCGTCGGCGTCGATGACGCGGAGCGTGCCCTTGTTCCGGAGCTGGCTGCGGAGGAGCCGGACGGTCTCGAGATTGCCGTCCACGTCGTCGCTGCCCGCCGTGAGGAAGCCCGCGACGAACACGCGGGAGAACGGACGCACGTCCAGCTTGGGCTGGATGGGCGTCTCGATCGGAATTTCCAGGTACCCCGTCGAGCAGCCGCTCAAGGCGGCCACCGCGACGAGGCTAACGACCGTCCTTGCGCCCGGCGCGATCATTGATTTCCTTGAACAGCTCGAAGTTCTGTTTGATGAGCGGGTTGTTCGGCTCGAGGCGCATGGCGCGCTCGTAGGCCTCGCGCGCCTTCTCGAGGTCGCCCTCGTGCTCGTAGGCGATCGCCAGGTCGTTGAACGCCTGGGCGTAGGTGGGATCGATTTCGGTGGCGCGACGCCACCGGTAGATCGCTTCCCTCCACAGGCCGCGTTGGGCCACCGCGATGCCGAACTCCACCTGTTGACGGGCATCGCCCCGTGCATCGGCGTAGGCGGGCGCTGCAAGGCACGCCGAAGACAGGGTGACGACGACCAGAAGACGAATCATGGGGCCGTGAAGCCACTATAGTCCCGGTCACAGGCCCCGGCAAGCCAGAACGGCCCGGGTTCCGCCTGCTGCACGCGGTGGCTCCTTCCGATAAGACGGAGCGCCGAGGTCCACGGTCGCCACGCCCAGCGCACGAGCCCCGATCGGCTCGTCGTGGAGGCTGCCATGACCGTGTCCGACGCTGTCGCCCTTGCGTTGTTCGGCGCTCCGAGGCGCCGACTCCTCGCCGCCCTCGTCCGTACCTGGCTGGGCCGGCCCATTCCCGAGGTGGACGATCTGCCGGCCCGCGAGCCCGGCGAACCCGTGGTCCGGTGGGCGTGCCGCGCCGGCGGCGAGCCCGACCCCGACGAGGAGTCGTGGGCCCTCCGTGATCGGGCCGCGCGCGTGCTGGCCGATGGCGCGCGCCTCGGCCAGACGGCCGTGGGCCTGGCCGACGGCGCCTACCCGGAGCCGCTCCGGCAGATTCCCGATCCGCCGCCGGTGCTGTGGCTCGCCGGACAGCCGGAGGCGCTGACCTGGCCGCGTATCGTGGCGGTCGTGGGTGCCAGAGCGGCCACCCCGGCCGGGCGGGCGCTGGCCGCGGACCTGGGCGCCGGGCTCGCGCGGGCGGGGGTGGTCGTCGTGAGCGGGCTGGCCCGCGGCATCGACAGCGCCGCGCACCAGGCCACGCTCGACGCGGGCGGCGCCAGCATCGGCGTGCTGGGATCGAGCCTCGATCGACTCTATCCGCCCGAGCACGGGGGACTCGCGCGGGCCCTGGCCGCCCAGGGCGCCGTCGTCAGCGAGCTCCCGCCCGGCACCCCGCCGCTGCCGTTCCACTTTCCACTGCGGAACCGCATCATCAGCGGCCTGTCGGCGGCCGTCGTCGTCGTGGAGGCGTCCGAGAAGAGCGGCTCGCTCATCACGGCTATGGCCGCGGCGGAGCAGGGCCGGCAGGTGATGGCCGTACCGGGGCCGGTGGCCCCCGGGCGCCACCGGGGCGGCCACGCCCTCCTCCGCGACGGCGCCACGCTGGTGGAGGGCCCCGACGACGTCCTGGTCGAGCTCGGCTGGAAGGCGGCGCCGGACCCGACGCGGCGGGGCCAGCCTCCGCTCGACGCCGACATCGCCCGCGAACTGGGCCTGGACGCCTCGGTCGAGGACTTCTCGGCGGACGAGGTCGCGGTCGCGACGGGATGGCCGATCGCGCGGGTGAACGCCCGACTCGCGGCCCTGGAAGTGGAGGAGAAAATCCAACGGGTTGGAGGGGGACGTTTCCGGGGAACGCGGACCCGCGTGCTAAGGTAGGCGGTTCGAGGTTCGTCCCGTCACATGCCGAAGCCACTGGTCATCGTCGAGTCGCCCGCCAAAGCCCGGACCCTTTCCAGGTTCCTGGGCAAGGACTACCGGATCGAGGCCAGTTACGGGCACATCCGTGACCTGCCCGAATCGGCCAGCGAGGTCCCCGAGGCCATCAAGGGGAAGTCCTGGGGCCGGATGGGGGTGGACACCGACGGCGACTTCACCCCCCATTACGTCGTCCCGGCGGACAAGCGGAAGCACGTCCAGGCGCTCCGGGCGGCGGTGAAGGACGCGTCCGAGGTCATCCTCGCCACCGACCCCGACCGCGAAGGCGAATCGATCAGCTGGCATCTGAAGCAACTCCTCAAGCCGAAGGTCCACACCCGCCGCATCGTCTTCCACGAGATCACCGAAGAGGCCATCCGCGAGGCGCTCGACCACGCCCACGAGGACGTGGACGAGAACCTCGTCCGCGCCCAGGAGAGCCGGCGCATCCTCGACCGCCTCTACGGCTACACGCTCTCGCCCGTGCTCTGGAAGAAGGTGCAGACGGGGCTCTCCGCCGGCCGCGTGCAGAGCGTGGCCGTACGCCTCATCGTGGAGCGCGAGGAAGAGCGGCTGGCCTTCGTCAAGGCGGCGTACTGGGACCTCGACGCGACCCTGGCGCACGGCGGCACGGAGTTCCCGGCCACCCTCGTCCGCGTGGACGAGAAGCGCGTCGCCACCGGCAAGGACTTCGACGACGCCGGCCGGCTGACGTCCGAGACCGTGCGGCGGCTGGACGAACCGGCGGCGCGCGCCCTGGCCGACGGCCTGAAGCGGGGCATGCCGTGGACGGTCACGGGCGTGGAAGAGAAGCCGGCCACGCAGCGTCCCTCGGCGCCGTTCACCACCTCCACGCTGCAGCAGGAAGCCAATCGCAAGCTGGGCTTCTCGTCGGACCGCACCATGAGCGTCGCGCAACGCCTCTTCCAGGGCGTGGAGATCGGCGGCGGCGACCTGGAAGGCCTGATCTCGTATCACCGCACGGACTCCACGACGCTGTCCGAGAAGGCGCTCGTCGAGGCCGGCCGCGCCGTGCGCGAGATGTACGGCGACGCCTACTACCGCGGGCCGCGCCAGTACCAGACCAAGGTGCGCAACGCGCAGGAAGCGCACGAGGCGATCCGGCCCACGGACTTCCGCCGGACGCCCCAGTCGCTCGAGCGGATCCTGGAAGCCGACGAGCTGAAGCTCTACGAACTCGTCTGGAAGCGGGCCGTCGCCTCGCAGATGGCCGACGCGCAGCTGCTGCGGACCTCGGTCGAGATCACGGGCCGCACGCCCGACGGCTCGGTCGGCACGTTCTCGGCGAGCGGCAAGGCCATCGAGTTCCCGGGCTTCCTGCGCGCCTACGTCGAAGGGAGCGACGATCCTTCCGCCGAGCTCGGCGAGCAGGAGACGCTGCTCCCCAAGCTCAGGGTCGGCGACGAGGTGCACGCCCCCGACCGACTCGACAAGGACCTGATCCTGAAGCGGCTGGAGGCCAAGGGCCACGAGACGTCGCCGCCCGCGCGCTACACCGAGGCGTCCCTCGTGAAGCGCCTCGAGGAAGAAGGCATCGGCCGGCCGTCCACCTACGCGCCGACCGTGGCCACGATCCAGCGCCGCGGCTACGTCACGCGCCAGGGCAAGGCCCTGGTGCCGAGCTTCACCGCCTTCGCCGTCACGCGCCTCCTGCGCGAGCACTTCGCCGACTACGTGGACATCGGCTTCACGGCGGAGATGGAGGAGATCCTCGACGAGATCTCGAACGGCCACAAGGACTGGCTCGACTTCATCCGGGCGTTCTACCGGGGCGACGGCGCCCACACCGGGCTCGAGACGATCGTCCAGGGGAAGGACAAGTCGATCGACTACCCGGTCATCGAGCTGGGCGTAGACCCGGAGTCGGGCCAGCACGTGCGCGTCCGCATCGGCCGCTACGGCCCCTTCCTGCAGCTCGGCGAGACGTCGGACGACGCGCCCCGCGCGTCGATTCCAGAGGAGATGAGCCCGGCGGACCTCACGCTCGACGAGGCGCTGAAGCTGCTCAAGGCCAAGGCGGAGGGCCCGAAGTCGCTCGGGCCTGATCCGGCCACCGGCCTTCCCGTCTACGTCATGCACGGGCGCTTCGGACCCTACGTCCAGCTGGGCGAGATGCCGGAGAAGGGCGTGAAGGCCAAGCCGAAGCGCGCGTCGCTCGAGCGTGGCATGTCGGAGGACGGCGTCACGCTGGCCGAGGCGCTCCGCCTGCTGTCGCTCCCGCGCCAGCTCGGCACCGCCGAGGACGGCGAGGCCATCCTGGCCAACCGCGGCCGCTTCGGGCCCTACGTCCAGCACGGGTCCGAGTTCCGCTCGCTCGAGGCGACCGACGACGTCTACACGATCACGCTCGACCGCGCGAAGGAACTGCTGGCCAAGCCCAAGGGGCAGCGGCGCCAGCGCGCGGCGCCGGCGGAGCTGCGGGCCCTCGGCGAGCATCCCGCGTCGAAGGCGCCCGTGCGCATCCTCGACGGCCGCTACGGCCCCTACGTGAGCGACGGCGAGACCAATGCGTCGCTGCCGAAGGGCACGGCGGTGGAGTCGGTCACGATGGAGCAGGCGGTGGCGCTCCTGGCCGCGCGGGCCGAATCGACGCCGGCCTCGAAGCGTCGCACCGCCGCGCGGGGCGGCGGCTCCCGGGCGCGCAGTGCCAGCCCGCGCCGGGCCGCGAAGCGCGGCAGTAAGTCGTAGGCCCCCCGCCGCCGTGCGGCGGGCGTCAGGGGCCGCGCCGGAGTCGGGTAGGATCGTCGGCATGAAGACTTCCCGGCCCCAGCCCCCTCTCGGCACGGCCACGCCCCCGCGGCGTGCGGTCCTTGCCGGCGCCGCCGGCCTCGTCCTCGCGTGGATGACGCCGATCCGGGCGGCGAGCCGCACGCAGGACCCCACGATCGCCCCCGGCGATCTGCTGGTCCGCGTCGGCGACGAGAACCTGATTCCGCTCACGCCCGACGACGTGCCCTTCGACGGCCGCGCGCTGCACGCCTGGCCCATCGGCGCGACCGCCGACGTCGCGAAGGACGGCACGCCGCTCAACCGCGTGGTGCTCGCGCGCCTGAACCCAGCCACGCTGTCGGAGGCCACGGCGGCCCGCGCGGTCGACGACATCGTGGCCTACTCGGCCATCTGCACCCACTCGGGATGCGAGGTGGACGACTCCCTGGGCGACAACAGCACGTTCTTCTGCAGCTGCCACGGCTCCACGTTCGACCCGCGCGATTCCGGGGCGGCCATCGGCGGTCCGGCGCCGCGGGCGCTGCCGGCGCTGCCGCTGAAGCTCGATTCGGGCCGGCTGGTGGTGGCGGGAAGCTTCACGATGCCGCCGGGGTTCGGGCGCTAGGCCCCGTTTCCTCGTCATTTTTCCCTTCCCTCGCGGACGCGCGGCCCATACGATGCCGCGCATGCGCGAGGACGCTCCGACTCCGGAGCCCGGTGGACCGGCGGCCCACCGGCGGACCGTGCTCCGGAGCGCCGCGGGCCTGGTGCTGGCGTGGCTCACGCCGCACCGCGACGCGTCGGCGGCCCAGGACGATGAGAGCCGTGCGCGGCCGGCGCCCGGGGACGTCCTCGTGCGCAGCAGCGACCCCTCCGCCGCGCCCCTGACCGTCCTCGACGTGCCCACGGGCGGCGAGCCCGTCGTGGCCTGGGCGATGTCGCCTGCGACGCGGGTGATCAAGCGAGGCTCCCGACTGAACCGGCTCGTGCTCGTCGGTCTCGATCCGGACACGCTCGTGCCCGCCACCCGTGCGCGCGCGGCCGGCGGCGTCGTGGCCTACTCCGCCATCTGCACGCATTCGGGCTGCGAGGTGGGGGATTTCCTCCCCGACGAGGGCCGCCTCTACTGCGAGTGCCATCAGACGCGGTTCGATCCGCACGACGGCGCCAGGGTCACCGACGGCCCGGCGCCACGTCCCCTGCCCGCGCTGCCGCTGGCGGTCGATGAAGGCCGGCTGATCGTGGCCGCCCCGTTCACGGCGCGGCCGGGCTTCGAGCAGGGCTAGGTCCCGTCAGGGAGGTCCCGTCCATGCGCACGGTCCGTCTCCTCGCCGCCCTCGCCCTGGCGGGCGCCGTTTCGTGGGCCACGCTCGACGCCCGCCAGCGTCCCGCGCCGCCGCCCCCGCCGGCGCCGCCGCTCCCGATGCCGGCGATCCTGGCCCGATATCCCGCGGTCACGGCGGAGCGCCTGCTGCACCCGGCCGACGGCGAGTGGCTGAGCATCCGGCGCACCTACGACGGCTGGGGCTACAGCCCCCTGGACCAGATCACGCCCGCCAACGTCGCGCGGCTCCGGCCCGTGTGGATCGCGTCCACGGGCGCGACCAACGGCCACGAGGCCCCCGCCCTCGTGAACGGCGGCGTCATGTTCGTCGCGACGCCCGGCAATCAGGTCATCGCGCTCGAGGCGACGACCGGCCGCGTGCTGTGGCGCTACCGCCGGCCCATCCCGGAGGACGCCGTGGTGATGCACCCGACCTCGAGGGGCGTGGCGCTCTACGGCGGGAAGGTGTACCTGGCGGCCAACGAGGGCGTGCTCGTGGCGCTCGACGCGCGCACGGGCAAGGAGGTGTGGACGGCGGACGTCGGCGGCAACACGTCCGGCTACTACATGACGCTCGCGCCGCTCGTCGCCGAGGGCAAGGTGATGATCGGCGCGTCCGGTGGCGAGTTCGGCATCCGCGGCTTCGTGGCGGCGTTCGATGCCGAGACGGGGGCGCCCGCGTGGAAGACCTACACGGTACCGGCGCCGGGCGAGCCGGGCAGCGAGACGTGGCCGACGGGCGACCAGTGGAAGACCGGCGGCGCGCCGGTCTGGGTGACCGGCAACTACGATCCCGCGTCGCGCCTCGCCTACTGGGGCACCGGGAACGGTGGCCCCTGGATGGGCGATCAGCGGCCGGGCGACAACCTCTACACGGCGTCCACGATCGCGGTCGACGTGACGACCGGACGCATCAAGGGCCACTTCCAGTACCACCCGAACGACTCGTGGGACTGGGACGAGGTGTCGCCCCCGATCCTCGTGGACTACCAGCGCGGCGGCCGCACCGTGCGCGGACTGGTGAACGTGGCGCGCGACGGCTACCTGTGGTTCCTCGATCGCGGCGCCGCCGGACCGATCGGGTTCGTCGAGGGCACGCCGTACGTGCGCCAGACGGTGTTCCGGGGCCTCGATCCGAAGACGGGGCGGCCCGACGTCGATCCGGCGCGGAAGCCCGGGACCGGCAAGAAGGTGGAGAACGTCTGTCCGTCGCACTGGGGCGGGAAGAACTGGCCGCCGATCGCCTTCAGCCCGAAGACGCGCCTCATCTACATCCCGGCCAACGAGAACCTGTGCGACTGGCTCACGGGGACCGAGGTGGACTACGAGCCCGGCGAGCGCTTCATCGGCGCGACCAGCGGGATGCGGCTCTTCGAGGGGGCCGACCACGTCGGCGAGGTGCAGGCGTGGCACGTGGACACGGGGAAGCGCGTGTGGACGCACGCGTACCCGACGTCGCCCACGTGGGGCTCGATGCTCGCCACCGGCGGCGGCCTCGTCTTCACGGGCGGGACGAACGACCGGATGCTGCACGCCTTCGACGCGGCCACCGGAGCGCTCGTCTGGGAGTTCCCGACCAACTCCGGCATCCTCTCGCCGCCGTCCTCGTTCTCGATCGACGGGAAGCAGTACATCGCGGTGCAGTCCGGCTGGGGCATCGACTCCCGCGGCATGCAGAGCCGCCTCAACACGCTCACCAACGGCGCCTATCCCGAGGTGCCCGAAGGCGGCGCGATCTGGGTCTTCGCGCTGCCGTGAGATCCCGTCCGGATTCGTGCGGCCTCGCCGGCGGCGCCGTCCCGCCGCGAGAGGCCTAGGGCGCCGCGATGTCGCTGGCGACGCGCGTGCTCGTGGGCCTCGTGTGCGGCGGGCTGCTGGGCCTGGCCCTCGCCGGATCCGGCTCGCCGACCGTGACGACGGCCATCGGGGCCTTCGCGGCCATCGGCGGGCTGTTCGTGGATCTCATCCGGATGTGCGCCATGCCGCTCGTGGCCGCGCTCGTCGTGGCCAGCCTGGGCAGGGCCGCCGGCGCCGGCGCGGGCCGCGCCGGCGTGCGGGCCGCGGCGCTGGCCGTCGCGGTGCTGGCGGCCGTCACGGCGGCCAGCCTGCTCGTCGCGCATCCGCTGCTCGCGGGCGTCGCCCCCGATCCCGGCGCCATCGCCGCCGCCGCCGATCGGGCCGCGGCGGCACCGGCGGCGCCCCCCGGCTTCTGGCAGTGGGTGCGCGACCTCGTGCCCCAGAACGTGGCCAAGGCGGCCTCCGACGGCGCGATGCTGCCCGTGATCGTGTTCTCGGTGCTGTTCGGCCTCGCCGTCGCGCGATCCACGCCGCCCCGGCGCGACGCCGTCCTCGGCGTGGCGGAGGGCGTGGCCGAGGCCATGCAGCACCTGGTCTCGGGCATCCTGCGCCTGGCGCCGATCGGCGTCTTCGCGCTGGCCGTGCCGCTTACCGCGCGCACCGGACTCTCGGCGGCCGGGGCCGTGGTCACCTACATCGCCGTGGTGGTCGGGCTCACCGCGGTGGCCATCGCCGCGCTGTATCCGCTCGTGGCGGCCCTCGGGCGGATGCCGATGCGCACCTTCGCGGCCTGCTGCGGCCCCGCGCAGGCTCTGGCCGTCGCGTCGAGGTCGTCGCTGGCGACGCTGCCGGTGCTGGTCGAGGCGGCCGAGCGCGCCCGTTTCGAGCCGACGGCCGCCCGGGTCGTGCTGCCGCTGGCCGTGTCGGTCTTCCACGTCGGCACGGCCGTGGCGCAGACCGTCGGCGTGCTCTTCCTGGCGCGCCTGGCGGGCGTGGCCCTTGGTCCGGTGGACCTCGCGACGGTGGGCGTCGCCGTCGTCGTGGCCTCGTCCGCCGTGCCCGGCATTCCGGGCGGCAGCATCATCGCGATCGTGCCGGTGCTCGCGGCGGCGCGCGTGCCCCTCGAGGGCATCGGCCTCCTCCTGGCGGTGGACACCATCCCCGACATGGTCCGGACCGTCGCCAACGTGACGGGCGCGTTCGCGCTGGCGGCGATGACGCGGACGGCGGGAGATGCCGGCGACCCGAGGACCCCGGTAGACTGAAGCCGTGATCCACGTGATCGGCGGCGGCCTGGCCGGGTGCGAGGCGGCGTGGCAGGCCGCGCGCGCCGGCGCGGACGTGACCCTCCACGAGATGCGGCCCGTCCGGCCGACCCTCGTCCACAAGACCGACCACCTCGCCGAGCTGGTCTGCAGCAATTCCTTCCGGGGCGACAAGCTCGACAACGCCGTGGGACTCCTGAAGGAGGAGATGCGGCGCCTCGACTCGGTGGTGATGGCCGCGGCGGAGGCGGCCCGCGTGCCCGCCGGCGCGGCGCTGGCCGTGGACCGCGAGGTGTTCTCCCGCGAGGTGACGGCGCGCCTCTCGTCGCAGCCCCGGATCGCGGTTCGTCGCGACGAGATCCTGGACCTGCCGGGTCCCTCGTCGGCCGGCGACGTCGTGATCGTGGCGACGGGTCCGCTCACCTCCGACGCGCTCTCGGCGTCGATCCAGCGCTTCGTGGGCGAGGCGCACCTCGCCTTCTACGACGCGATCAGCCCCATCGTGCTGGCCGACTCGATCGACCAGTCCACCGTCTTCCGCCAGTCGCGATGGGGCCGCAGCCTGGGCGGGGCGCGGGCGCCCGCCGCGGGATCGGACGCGCCCGGCCCCGGCGCGCCCGAGCCCGCGGGGGCCGGCGTGGCCTGCGGCGTGGACGACGGGGAAGGCGACTATCTCAACTGCCCGTTCACGAAGGCCGAGTACGACGCGTTCTACGACGCGCTCGTCGCCGCGGAGTCCGCGACCATCCACGACTTCGACAGCGTGCAGTTCTTCGAGGGCTGCCTGCCCATCGAGGTGATGGCCCACCGCGGCAGGGACACGCTGCGGTTCGGACCCATGAAGCCGGTCGGGCTCGAGGACCCGCGCACGGGGCGCCGGCCCTATGCCGCCGTGCAGCTGCGCCAGGACACGATCGCCGGCGACCACTACAGCCTCGTCGGCTTCCAGACGCAGCTGAAGTGGGGGGAGCAGGCGCGCGTGCTGCGGATGATCCCGGGCCTGGCCGGCGCGGAGTTCGTGCGCTTCGGCATGGTGCACCGCAACACGTTCATCTGCGGACCGAAGGTGCTCCTGCCGACGTGGCAGACGCGCGCGCGCCCCGACCTCCTGTTCGCCGGCCAGATCTCGGGCGTCGAGGGCTACGTGGAGTCGGCCGCCTCGGGGCTCGTCGCCGGCAGGAACGCGGCGAGGATTGCGGCCGGACAGCCTCCGCTGGTCCCGCCGCGCACGACCGCGATCGGGTCGCTGGCCCACTACGCCTCGCATGCCGATCCGGCGCACTACCAGCCCTCGAACATCACCTTCGGCATCATGCCGCCGCTCGACGAGCCGCCGCGCGACAAGGCGCGCCGGAAGCAGGCCCTGGCCGAGCGCGCGCTGGCGGATCTCGATCGATGGTCCCGGTGAAGGACGCCCTGAAGGCGTTCGTCGACCACCTGGCGCTGAACCGCCACCTGTCGCCCCATTCGGTGCGCGCCTACACGAGCGACGTCGAGCAGTACCTGGCCCGGACGGCCGCCGGCCGCGGGCTGAAGCTGTCGGCGCTCGGCGTGGCACACCTCGACGGCGACTCGGTGCGGGCGTTCGTGAGCGAGCTGAACCGGGCCGGGCAGGCGCGGGCGTCGGTGGCGCGCAAGCTGTCGGGCGTCAAGACGTTCCTGCGATACCTGGTGCGGGAGGGCTGGCTGGCCCAGGATCCGTCGGGGGCCGCCGTGGCGCCGAAACTCGACCGGAAGGTGCCCCGGCACCTGAGCGAACCGGACATGGCCGCCCTGCTCGAGACGCCCGACGTCTCGACGCCGCTCGGCCGGCGCGATCGCGCGATGCTGGAGTTGTTCTACGCGTCCGGCCTGCGGCTCGGCGAGCTCGTGGGGCTCGATCTCGAGGACGTCCACCTGCCGGCCCGGATGGTCCGCGTGCTGGGCAAGGGCGGCAAGGAACGGCTGGTGCCGTTCAACCGATCCGCCGAGCAGGCGCTGCGCCAGTGGCTGCCGGACCGGGAGACGATCCGCCGCGCGCCGCTCCTCGCGCCGCCGGCGCGGCCGTCCGCGCGCGGGCGCCTGGGGGAAGCGCGGGCCACGGGCCGCGGCCGGGCCGACCGGGCCGGGCGGGAGCCCGTGTTCGTCAACGCGCGGGGCGGGCGCCTCACCGGGCGGAGCGTGCACCGGCTCGTGATCGGCTACGTCGCGCGGTGCAGCGCACGCGCCGGCATCAGCCCGCACGCGCTGCGGCACTCCTTCGCGACGCACCTCCTCCAGCGCGGCGCGGACCTGCGTGCGATCCAGGAACTGCTGGGGCACGCGCAGCTGACGACCACCGAGCGCTACACGCACGTCAACGCGGAGCAGCTGAAGGACGTCTACCGCCGCGCCCACCCGCGGGCCCGGGGCTCCGGCGATCAGCGGCCCTGAGGCCGCGATCGCCCGCTCGCGCCCGGTCCTATTTCATCGGCGGCGCCGTGTCCCACCAGAAAGGCTTCGGCAGGGTCTTGGCCGCCGGCCAGATCGTGTTGAGCGTGTCGGCCTCGAAGAGCTCGCCGTTCTTCATCACGTAGCGCACGGTGTTCGTGTTCCGCAGGTTCACGAGCGGGTTGGCGTCGAGCACGACGATGTCGGCGAGCTTGCCGGCTTCGAGCGAGCCCACGTCCTGCTGCATGCCCAGCGCCTCGGCGCCGAAGATGGTGATCACCTTCAGCGTCTCGTGCGGCGTGAGGCCGCCCGACCCGAGGTTCCACGTCTCCCAGTGCGCGCCCAGGCCCTGCAGCTGGCCGTGGCTGCCGAGGCCGGCGCGGCCGCCGGCGTGGACGATGTCCGCCACCTGCTTCCCGAGCTTGGTGTGGCCGTATTCCTCCGGGATGAACCACTGCCCGCGGCGCCGGATCATGGTGTCGAGGAGCTCGTTCGGAATCCACTTGTTCAGCTTCGCGTCGCCCACCGTGTTCTCGGTCTCGAAGTAGTAGTTCTCGCTCCAGGGCGCGCCGTAGGCCACGAGGATGGTCGGCGTGTAGAAGGTCTTCGTGCGCGCCACGAACTCCACGACGTCCTTGTGGAGGGGCATGATCGGCAGGCTGTGCTCCTGGCCGGTGTAGCCGTCCATCATCTGCGTGAGGTTCAGCTTCAGGTCGAGCGAGCCCTCGATCGTGGGCGTGAGGCCCAGCTCCTGGCAGGCCTGGATGATCCACTGGCGCACGATGCGGTCGCCCGCCACGTACTGCTTCAGGGTGTTGGTGCGGTACGCCTCCTTGTACTTCCGGATGTAGTTGACGGCCGCCTCGCGCGAGTCGATGCCCGAGGTGGAGAAGACGCCGGGGCCCGTGGCGAACACGCGCGGCCCGGCCATCATCCCGGCGTCCACCATGTCCGCGTAGGCGAAGACGTCGGGAGTGGACGTCTGCGGATCGCGCGACGTGGTCACGCCGTAGGCGAGGTTCGCGTAGTACTGCCACACGGCCGTCTGGTGCAGGCCGCGCGGCGCCCACATGTGCGCGTGGACGTCCACGAAGCCCGGCATCACGGTCTTGCCGCGCAGGTCGATGCGCCGGACGCCCGCGGCCGCCGGCACCTTGCCCCGGGGGCCGACGGCGACGATCCGGTTGTCCGTCACCAGGATGTCGCCCTGCTCCAGGATCTCGTCGCCGTTCATGGTGATGACGCGGCCGCCGGTCAGCAGCACCGATCCCTCCGGCCGCGCGCGGGGCACCTCCACGACGACGTCGGTCCGCTGGGGCTCGGCGGCGCCCACCGTCTGCTGGAAGAACTGCGCGCCGAGGGCCCACGTCACGGCCGTCCCGTCGCGAGTCCAGTTGAGGTAGTCGCCCCCTTGCGCCGACAGGTGGGTCACCGGGACCGAGGCGTCGCCGCGGCTCTGGATCCGGACGTCCACGGTCTCCCGCCCGGCCCTCGGCACGAAGAAGAGGTGATGGCGGCCCTGCAGGCTGACGAACGCGCGCGTGCCGTCGGGCGACAGGCGGATCTCGTCGGCGCCCGGCGGGTCGGTGCCCGGCCCGATGCCGCGCACGCGGAGGTGCGTCCGCCGGTCGAGGCCGCCCAGCGTCACCGAGGCGAGGCCCCGGCGGGTCGTGAAGTAGACGCGATCGGGATCGCGCGACGTGAAGTGGAGATCGCGTCCGCCCTGCGCGGAGGCCACGAGGGTCTGCTCGCCGCCGGCGGCCGGCATGGTGCGGATCTCGAGGGTGTTCGGGGGCGAGATGCCGCTGATCTCCCCGGGCGCGTCCGGACCGTCCGCGTCGGGCGGGGGCGTGTCGAGCAGGATCGCGTTCAGTTGATCGGCGGCGGCGCCGGCGAGGAACGCGATGCGCGCGCCGTCGGGCGTGAACACGGGATCGAGGTAGTAGCCTTCGTGGGCCGTGAGCGTGGTGGGGGTGCCGCCGGCCGCGTCCACGCGCTTGAGGTGGCCGCCCGTGCTCGTCCAGGTCGCGTACACGACGGAGCGTCCGTCGGGGGCCCACGTGGGCATGAACTCGCCCTCGTCGCTCGTCGTGAGCCGCCTGGGCGTGCCCGAGGGCATCGCCATCGCGTACAGGTGATTCAGGGCGCTGAAGACCAGCGTCGAGCCGTCGGGCGACAGCCGCGGCCACCGGATGAGCCGCGCCCGCACCATGGGGCCGTCCTCGATCCGGATCGGCGTGTAGGCGCGGGCGGCGATCTCGGTCTGCACGCGCGCGGTGAAGGGAATGGGCGTGGCGGCGCCGGTCGCGACGTCGATCCGCTGCAGTTTGCCGTCCACCGGCACCACGACCGACCGCCCGTCGGGCAGGAAGTCGTAGCGCGGCATCGTGTCGCGGCTGGCACGCGACTCCTGGTCGTCGCGCGTCACCGGGTACGCCAGCCACCGCTCCGCGCCCGTCTGGAGGTTCCTGAGACGGAGCCCGGTCCCGGTCTTGTAGCGCGTGGCGAAGACCAACCACTGCCCGTCGGGCGAGAGCGCCGGCCGCATCGCGCTCCCTTGCGCGTTGGTCACCTGCGACACGTCGCCCGTGTCGCGATCGTGGCGGTAGATCTGCCACAGCGGGAAACGGGCGTTGTAGGTGAAGCTGCCGTTGCGCTGGGCGTAGTAGATGAAGCGGCCGTCCGGCGAGACGACCGCGCCGAGGCGGTTGGGCGGGGGCGGGGGCGGCGGGCCCGTGGCGTCCGGCCCGCGCTCGGGCGGCGGCGGCGCGCCGACGCGGACGCCGGTCCCGCCGTCGCGGTCGTACATGTAGAGCCAGAACGTGCCGGGGTCGGGCGGACGCGCCTTCGACACCACGAGGTAGTGCCCGTCCGGCGTCCAGGCCGGCGAGGCCATGATCTGCGGACGGTCGCCCGTGCGGCCGTCCTTGCTCACGGCGCGCGGATTCGCGCCGTCGGCGTCGGCGATCCACAGGTTCTCGACGCCGGTGCGATCCGACAGGAACGCGATCGTCTTCCCGTCGGGCGACCACGTGGGCTGGCTCTCGAACGACAGGCCGCCCACGATGCGCCGCGCCTCGCCGCCCTCGATGGGCAACGTGTAGAGATCGCCCAGCAGGTCGAACACGAGCGTGCGCCCGTCCGGGGAGACGTCGACCGACATCCACGTGACCTCGTCGGTCGCGAAGTCGATCGTGCGCTCCGTCTGCAGGACGAGGGCCTCGGCGGCCGGGGCCGCGGGCGCCGCGGGCTGCTGGCGCGCGCCGGCCGCGTGGACCGCCAGGAGCACGAGCACGGGGATGAGGAAGGTGCGGTGTCTCGACACGAGGCCTCCGGGCCCGCCGCGGACGTCGCCATCGACGGCCGCGGGGACGAACGGTGGGGGCGCCGTCCGGCGTCACCCACGGTGCGTGAGCGGGGCGCATGATAGCGCGGCTCGCGGCCGCGGCTCGCGTCGCGGCGCGAGGCCGCATCCACCGCGGCGCGCACCCGCGGTCGGGGCTGTGCGATCCGGCCCCGAGGCCCGCCACCTCGACCGTGGCGGGCGGCGATGGGCTCGGCCCGCGCACTCCGGTGTCAGGCGAAGCGCAGGTCGAGCACCGGCGGCTGCGCGGCGCCGAAGGCGTCGAGGATCGCCCGCTGGCGATGGGTGAAGATGGCGGTGAGATCGCGCCGGACGAACAGGCGCTCGATGGGCCAGCCGCCCGGCACGCTGAAGACGACGTCGTCCTCCACGTGCGTGCCGCCCGGCACGGCCCTGAACCGGTGCGTGTGCACCCAGCGGCGGTAGGGGCCCGAGAGCTGCGTGTCCACGAAGCGGTGGGGCGGGTCCCACGCCGTGATCTCGGTGCGCCACCGGATCGGGATGCCGTGCACCTTCAGCCGGTAGTCGATGAGCGCGCCCGGACGCATCTCGATGGGCAGCGGCGTGAGGATGCGGAAGTCGACCCAAGGTGGGGTGATGCGCTGGAGGTTCTCGGCCGCCGCGAAGAACGCGAAGACGTCGTCGAGGGGGCGGGGCACCAGGAGGGAGGCGTGGAGCTCGGCCATCCAGTCCTAGGACGCCCGGGGCCGGCGCCGGGATCCGGGGCCGGCGGCGACTCGGGGTATCATGCGGCGGCGCGTGCGGCCCACCGTCCGTCCGCCTCCCTGACAGCAGCCGTGGAATATCTGATCAAGCACTACCCCCTCGAGTCCGGGGCGCTCGAAATCCAGTACATCGAGGAGTTCTTCGGGGAGTTCCCCCGGCGCAAGACCGCGGCGGAGGTCGTCGCGCGGCTCGCCGACCGCGAGTCGCTCATCCTGATGGCGGAGGCCGCCCTGCCCGACGAGCCCGGGACGCGGGTGCCCGTGGCCTACAAGGTGGTCCACGCCATCCACGGCGACGAGGCCGATCCGAAGCTCCGCGACCTGGTCGAGCGGCTGCGGGGCTCTGTCGATTTCGACGGCCGCAAGGTGCTGTATTCGTGGATCGGCGCCACGCGCCGCGACTGGCGCGGCCAGGGCTTCTTCCGCGCGCTCACCGAGGAGTCGGAGGCCTGGGCCCACGGGCTCGGGTTCCAGGAAGTCGTCGTGAAGACGAAGAACCGCTTTTACGACATGCGCGCCGTGCTGGCGCAGCTGCGCTTCGACGTCATCAACTTCGAGCGTCACGAGACCGACGCCGCCGAGTCCAAGGTGTATCTGAGCAAGCGCCTCGCGGCCGACCTCGTGGCCGGCCACCGCAGCCGCCGGACCGTCGTGCAGGCCGGTCGCTGAGCCCGGGCCGCGGGCGGCGCCCGCCGGCCGTCAGACGTCGAGGCGATCGGCGTAGGGCACGCGCTCGCCGTGCTCGAGGAACCGCCGCAGGATCCGCAGGTACTGCGCCCAGCAGCAGCTCGACGTCCGGAAGTGCTCGTTCGCGTGGCGCCAGCCCGCGTGGTAGAAATCCACGATCGTCCGCCCGCCGGCCTCGGTGAGGCGCACGCCGACGCGGGTGCCCGTCCAGTCGGCGTCGGCCTCGATCATCTCCCACTCGATCCACCGGGGCTCGTCCACGGCGGCCACGAGCGCCTTCCAGCGGTACTCGGGCCCGAAGTCCAGGTCGTAGACCTCGCCGTGTTCGGCGGCGCCCCGGGCCTCGAGCGTCCACCAGGCATTCAGTCCCTGCGGGGTCGCGACCGTGTCGAACACCCGCCCGATCGGCGCCGCGATCGGCAGGCGGTGCAGGATGTCGGGCATGGCGGTGTTGTACCACCCCGCCTCGTCCGCGCGCGTCCGGCGGCCGAGATTGATGGGACGAATGCCGGGGGGCGGCTGTAGTACCCTCCCGGCGTGGCGAAACCTCCGATACACGTGCGCCTCGACTGGGACGGCGCCCTCCGCTTCACGGCCGCGCCGAATGGCGTGCCCGTGGTCATCGACGGCCAGTCCGAGCGCGGTCCGTCACCGCCGCAGGCGCTGGCGCTCGCCCTGGCCGGCTGCATGGCCGTCGACGTGGCCGACATCGTGCAGAAGGGCCGGTATGCGCTCAGGCGCCTCAGCGCCGACTTCACGGGCCAGCGCGCCCCGGAGCCCCCGAGCCGCTTCACGGCCATCACGCTCCGCTTCACGCTCGACACCGACGCACCGCCGCCGGCGATCGAGCGCGCGATCCAGCTGTCGCACGACAAGTACTGCTCGGTCTGGCATTCGCTCCGGCCCGACATCGAGTTCGTGACGTCGTTCGAGGTCGTCGCCTGACCGCAGCCGGCGCTGCGTTCCCCGACGCCCCGGTGTCGCCGGAGCGCGCGGCGGAGTCGCCACGCGAGGCGGCCGCGGCGGCGCTCCGCCGCTCGACGGCGTCGCGCGAGCCCTGGCTCGACCTGGCCCGCGGGGTCGCCGTCGTCCTGATGGTGCTGGCGCACGTCGTCGACGCCTGGACGCGCGACGCCGATCGCACGCGCCCCGCGTACCACGGCGCCGCGTTCGCCGCCGGCCTGGCCGCGCCGGCCTTCCTGTTCCTGGCCGGTATCGGCACCGCGATGGCGGCCCGGGCGCGGGCGCGGCGCGGTCTGCCGCCGCTGGCGATCGCCCGCGCGCTCGTCCTGCGCGGCGCGGCGATCTTCGGACTCGCGTTCGTCTTCCGGCTGCAGGCGCTCGTCCTCGGCTTGGGGCACCCGCTCGACGTCCTGAAGGTGGACATCCTGAACGTCATGGGGCCGGCGCTGGTCGCGGCGGCGGCCGTCTGGGGTATCGGCGGCCGCGACGGCGTGCGCCTCGTGCTGGCGGCGGCCCTCACGGTGGCGTGCGCGTTTGCGACGCCGCCCGTGTTCAAGGCGCCCTGGATCGAGGCCCTGCCGGCCCCGCTGCAGTGGTATCTGCGGCCGTCGCCCGGCCACGGACACTTCACCCTGCTGCCGTGGGCCGCGTTCGTCCTGGCCGGGCTGTCGGCCGGCGTGGCGATCACGTGGGCGGCGGGCCGGCGCCAGCGCGTCGTGCAGGGCGCCCTGCTGGCGCTGGCCGTGGGTGTCGGCGCGGCGGCGGCCTGGGCGTCGTTCCAGCCGTCGATCTACCCGCCCGGCGTGTCGTCCTACTGGGACTCGTCACCGGCGTTCTTCTTCGTCCGGCTCGCCCTCGTGGCCGCGCTCGTGCCGCTCGCCTGGTTCCTGACCGGCGTCGTGCCCGCCCCGCTGCGGACCATGCTGACGACGCTCGGGGCCGCGTCCCTGTTCGTCTACTGGGTGCACGTGGAACTCGTCTACGGCGGCCTCGCCATCCTCATCAAGCATCGGGTCCCCCTGGAGCTGACGCTCCCGGGCACCTTCGCCGTCGCCTACGGGCTCTCGCGCCTCGTCCCCGTCGCGGCCGCCTGGGTGGCGGCCCCGGCCGGACGGCCCGAGCCCGTGCGGCGGCTGGTCGCCCGCCTGCTGTGATCGCGGCCGGCGGGGCGCCGGGCGGCGCTCCGGCGTGCGAATCCTAGAACGCGAACAGGTAGGTCAGCTTCGCGATGAGGGCGCGGTTGATGAGATCGCCGGACCGCGTGTCGTGCCGCTCGTTGTAGACGAGGAAGAAGTCGCTGAGCGGGTGGTGGAGGAAGTTGAAGCGCACGTTCGAGCTCCACTGCCGCGCGTCGGTGTTGTACTGCAGCAGCGCGTTCAGGAACATGCGCGTCGTGAAGTTCACGTTGACGCGGCCCGTGAGGAGGGTGGTCGTGAAGGCCCCCTGCGGCAGGCTGATGTCGTTGAACTGGACGTTGCCCGACAGGTTGAGGCGTTCGCTGGCCCGCACCGTCAGCCCCACGTTGTAGCCGCGGCGGTAGCCGTCGTAGAAGTCGCCCGTCGACAGCCGGAGGTTCGTGGACACGCGCGCCGCCGAGTTCGAGTTGGCGAGGATGAAGTGCTCCTTGAACTCGTAGCGCCCGGGCAGGATGCTGATGCCGCGCCGGGTGTTGATCGTGAAGGGCTCGGCGATCACCTCGACGTTGGGGTTGGTCCCCACCTCGATGAACGTGCTGTTCTGCAGCGTGATCGGCCAGTGCCAGTCGGTGTAGCGCGACTCGAGCCCCCCGCCCCGCTGGCCGGAGAAGGTCTCGACCTGGATGTGCGGGAAGGTCTCGCGGAGCCACGACGAGGCGAAGCGCGGCCGGATATGGGTGCCCACGTAGACCTCGGCGTTGTTCACGCCGAAGCGCGGGACGAAGCCCATCTCGTCGTTGAAGGCGTGGCCGATGGTCTGGTACGACCCGCGCAGCTCCCAGAACGCGTCCCGGTAGGCCACGGCGCTCTTGGTGTAGAGCTCCGACGGGCGCTTCGTCCCCGACGCTTCGATCCGCGCCAGGACGTCGTCGGGTGAGTAGGTCCGGGCCGCCGCGAAGTTGAACGTCAGGTCGCCGAAGAAGCGGAAGTTCGCGTCGGCGCCCAGCGCCCGGTTGTAGCCGGGCCCGGACCGATCCTTGTCGAGGAACATGACGCCGACGTCGGAGCTGGCCAGGATGTCGCGCCGCAGCCGGAGCGCCGAGAAGTTCGTGGAGGCGCTGTCCTTCAGCGCCCGCTGCTGAATGTTGAGCGCGCCGATCGAATAGGCGCCGGCACGGCCCGTGAGACGCGTGCCGCCCAGGATGGGGATGGCGTCGCCGCTGGCCGACAGGCCGATCTGCCGGCTGAAGAACAGGATCATGTCCTGCGAGCTGTTCTGGCGCCCGCCGTTGGCGCCGCCGCCCCGCTGGCTGCCCGACCCGAACTGGAACACGCCCGAGTTCTCGAGGAAGAAGTCGCGCTTCTCCGGAAAGAACAGGGAGAAGCGGGTCAGGTTCACCTGCTGCTCGTCGGCCTCGACCTGCGAGAAGTCGGTGTTCACGGTGAAGTCCCACGTGAGACCCGACGTCACGCCGTACTTCACGTCGATGCCGCCGTCGGCGTCGCCCGTCGCGCGGGCGCCGGCGCCGGCCTGGCCCGCGCTGGCCGACGCATACGGCTTGATGCGCAGGTTCGAGCCGGGGCGGATCCCGTGCAGGCCCTCGAGCGTGCCGGCCATCGACACGCGCGACACCTGGTGGATGCGGCGGAGCGGCGCCCAGTGGCTGTTCTCGTTCATCCGGCGCAGCCGGCGCTGGAAGTTGACGCCCCAGACCTGGTCGTCGGCGGGGCTGAACTTGAGCGTCTTGAAGGGGATGCGGATCTCGGCGTACCAGCCGTCCTCGGCGATCCGCGTGGCCACGTCCCACACGCCGTCCCAGTCGGCGTTGTTCTCGCGGCCCTCGTTGGCCATCTGCGCGTCCCAGCGGGCGCCCATCGGGTTCACGGCGAACTGGTAGCCGTTCCTGGCGTCGTGGAACGTGTCGAGGACGACCTGGAACGTGTCCGACGAACCGGTGTTGAAGTCCTTCTTCAGTTCGTTGACGATGATGGCCGACGGGTCGTCGTCCCTGGCGAACACGCCGATGTAGAGATGCTCGCCGTCGTAGAGCATCCGCACCTCGGTGTCGAACGTCGCGGGCTCCCCCTCGCGTGGGTCGTTCTGGACGAAGTCCTTCGCGGGCGGCGCCGTCTGCCACACCGCCTCGTCGAGGCGGCCGTCGAGGACGATGGGCGTCGTGGTCCGCACCGCCACGAGCCGGCGTTCCAGGCGGGCCGTGGTGTAGTCGATGGGGCCGGCGGCGAGGGATGGACCGGGGACCAGCCAGGAGGCGGCGGTCAGGAACGCGGGCAGGACGACAGTGCGGATCGAGGGCATGCGTGGTGGGGCAGGGGCGGCGCCGGGACAGTGTGCCCGCGCGCGCCGGCTCAGGTGTAAACAGATGTCTTTGCCGGCACAGGTCCCGGCTGACCGAACGGCGTGTGGCGTATGACCTACCAGTTCTCCACCTTCTCCTTCGCGCCCGACTCGCTGGAACTGTGGCGAGACGGCCGCCGCGTCGCCGTCGAGCCGCAGCCCGCCCGGGCGCTGGCGCTGCTCCTCAGCCGGGCCGGCGAGATCGTGACCCGCGAGGAACTGCGCCGCGCGCTGTGGGGCGAACAGACCCACGTCGACTACGACCGTGGCCTGGCCTACTGCATCGCCCAGGTCCGGGCCGCTCTCAACGACACGGCCGAGTCGCCCCGCTTCGTGCAGACGCTGCCGAAGCGGGGCTTCCGCTTCATCGCGCCCGTGACGCCTCGGGGGGGCGCCGCACCGTCCGCGGTTCCGGCTCCGCCGTCAGCGGCCTCCGCGCCCGCGCCGGGCGGCCCGGATCCGGCCGCGCCGGCGGTCCGGTCGGCCACACGCCCGTGGGCCTGGATCGGGGCGGCCGCGATCGCGGTGGCCGCGCTTCTGGCCCTGCTCCAGTGGCCGGCGGCGGCCACGATGCCCATCGTCGCGGTGTCGATCTTCGACAACGAGACGGGCGATCCGGCCCATGACGGTTTCGTCAGCGGCCTCTCCGACGTCGTGGTCGCCCATCTGACCAACCTGGCTCCCGGCCGGGTGGGCATCGTGGGGAACGCCGCACCCCTCCGCCAGCCGCGGAACATCCGGAACCTGAAGACGCTGGCCGCCACGCTGCAGGCCGACTACGTCGTGATCGGCCAACTGCAGCGGCAGGACGACGACCTCCGCTTCATCGTCCACTTCATCCGGCTGCGCGACGGGGTGCACCTGTCGGCGAACCGGTTCGTCAAGCCGGCGGCCAAGGTCCGGGAGTTCGAGGCCGATGTGGTCGCCGAGGCCGAGCGGGTGGTCCGTCAGGTGCTCGACGGCCGGATAGGGGCCTGACGCCGGACCGCGACCTGCTGCAGCGCCTGGAGTTACGGCCTCATCGAACCCTGAAGCGGTCCGGGGGTGCGCCACGGCCCCGGCGCGTGCATGATGCCGGGCATGTCTACACTCCAGTCCACGTCCAGCCAGACCGGTTCCGGCCTCGGCCGGCGCCAGTTCGTCCGTCTTCCTCTCGCCGGCCTCGTCGGCGTCGCGCTGCCCGCCGCCGCCTGGCGCCGCGTCGATGCGGCGCCGGCCGGGTCCCCCGACTGGCTGCCGCGTCAGGACCCCACCCTGGTGCAGCAGGTGGTGGGCGCGTCGCACTCGGATCTCAAGCGCGTCCGCGAGCTCGTCGAGCGCCAGCCGGCGCTGGCGCGGGGCGCCATCGACTGGGGCTTCGGCGACTGGGAGAGCGCCCTCGGCGCGGCCTCGCACACGGGGCGGCGCGAGATCGCCGAGTTCCTGCTGGCCCACGGCGCCCGGCCGACGCTCTTCTCGGCGGCCATGCTCGGCCAGCTCGCCGTGGTGCGCGCCTTCGTGGAATCGTCGCCGGGCATCCAGCGGACCCCCGGGCCCCATGCCATCCCGTTGCTCCAGCACGCCAAGGCGGGCGGCGACCAGGCGGCCGAGGTCTACAAGTATCTGGAGGCGGTGGGCGGGGCGGACGAGCGTCCCACCAGCGAGGCCCTGACGCCCGCCGACCGCGACGCCGTCGTCGGCCGCTACGTCTTCGGGGAAGGCCCCCGCGACTGGTTCGACGTGACGGTTCAGAACGACCGCCTTGGCATTCAGCGTCCGGAGGGCAACCGCCAGCTCCTGTTCCACACCGGCGGCCTCGTGTTCTTCCCCTCCGGCGTGCCCACGGTGCGGATCGCGTTCACCCGCGGCGCCCGCGGCGTGTCGGGCCTGACCGTGGCCGATCCGGACGTCCTGCTGTCGGCGTCCAGGAGCTGAACGGCCGGGCCAGCCGGCCCGGCGGGGTCGCCGAGGCCGGCCCCGGTCCCGGGCGGGAGGAGACGGGTCCGCCCCAGGGACGCGGCGGGCTCGCGCTTCGGTCTTCAGACGTAACTCTCTGTTGATATTGGACTTGGCCGATCGACTCCCCGGTCGGCCGTCCTCCGTCTCCGCCGATCCCCTCCGAAAAGTCGTTGGCGAACGCCCCGCTCGCCAGTAAGATTCGGCGGACCAACGGGCCCTTATGATCAGCGTCTCTGCAATTCGAATGCAGCAGTTCGGCGTGCAGTTCTACCAGGCGTCCCTCACGGCGAGTGACATCGACAAGCTGGTGCGGTTCGAGGTGCTCAGCTACGGCGATCACGCCGCCGGTGGCGTCAGGGGCGGCAAGCGGGCGCCGAGCAAGATCCGGTGGGACCTGCTGGAGCGCCGCATCGCGTCGAGCGAGAAGGCCTACCAGCGCCAGATCATCAGGAAGAAGATCGACGAGCTCGTGCAGTACTACGAGCAGTGCCGCCAGGCGCGCGATCTCCCGTCGATTCCCGGCGCCGTCATCATCTCGTGCGACGAGAAGCTCGCGTTCGAGCCGATGGAGGGCGGCAGCTCGCTGGGCCGCCTGAAGGTGCCCGAGCGGGAAGGCATCCTGCGCGCCATCGACGGCCAGCACCGCCTGCTCGCCCTGCACGCCGACATCGAGAACTTCCAGGACGAGCAGTTCACGGTCCCGGCGATCATCTTCGACCGTCTGCCCGAAGATCACGTCGTGCAGATGTTCGTCACGATCAACGCCAAGCACACTCGGCTGAACGCCTCGCACCTGGTGTCGCTCTCGGGCCGGCAGCTCTACCGCGACGAGGCGCTGGCGGCGGCGCACGACGTGGTGCGGGCGCTGAACGACCGCGAGGACTCTCCCCTGCACAACGAGATCAAGCTGCTGGGCGTCGGCCGCGGCCGCGTCGCGCAGGCCCCGCTGGCACAGGAGTTCAAGCGGCTGTTCGCGGCCGAAGAGGCGCTCGGCGGCCCGCGGAAGGCCGCGCAGTTCCGCGACGAGGCCAAGACGTTCTTCGTGAACTACCTGAAGCAGGTCGCGACCGTGTTCGAGACCGCCTGGCACGGCCGCAAGTACAGCATCCGCTCGGCGACGGCCCTGCGGGCTTTCGTGCGCGTCGCGCCCGATGTCGTGCGCGCCGTGGACGAACAGCACGCCGAGCGCACGGACTACCGCGCCATCGGCCGCGCGATCGCGCCCTGGGGCCGGCGCATCGGCGCGCTCCGCTTCGAGACCGACGGCGCCTGGAAGCGCAGCGGCGCCAGCGTGGACGGCCTGGCCAAGGAACTGCGGCTGGCCCTGCAGTATCCGGAAGGCGCGGGGCAGTAGCCGGGATCGGGCACGCCGGCCTGCGGGCCGGCCGTCGCCGTACAGACGACGGGGGCGGCCGGAGTGATCCGCGCCGCCCCCATGCGTTCAAGAGGTGTCGCCAGCCTGGCTCCCCCCAGCGTTCACGGCACCAAACCGCAAACAACAGAACTGGCGACGCCGGTGCCTAGTTCAAGCATCGTGCCGGGTACTCGTGGGCCGTTTTCAGGCCTGTGGCGCGCCGTCCTGCGCACGCATCGCCCTGGCGACTTACGAAGTCGTCAGCGGCCTGTCAAAGTTGCAATCGTGACCCCGGCGTCCTCGAGGCCGCGGCGCACGGCGGCGGCCAGGGCGGCCGCCCCGGGCGTGTCCCCGTGGAGGCACAGCGTGTCGGCCTCGAAATGGATGCGGGTACCGTCCATGGCCACGACGGACTGATCCACGACCATCTCGACCGCACGGGCCACCACCGCGTCCACGTCGTGGATGACGCTGCCCGGCAGCGACCGCGGGGCCAGCGAGCCGTCGGGGAGATAGGCCCGATCCGCGAACGCCTCGGCGGCCACCGGCAGGCCCGCATCGAGCCCCGCCTGGACCAGCGCGGAGCCGGGCAGCCCGAACAGCACCAGGGCCGGATCGAAGGCCACCACCGCGCGGGCGATGGCGTCGGCGAGCGCCTCGTCGCGGCACGCCATGTTGTAGAGCGCACCGTGCGCCTTGACGTGCTGGAGGCGCACCCCCTCGCTGCGGGCCACGCCCGCGATCGCGCCCACCTGGTAGAGGACCAGGTCCTCGACTTCCTGCGGGCTCATGCGCATCTCGCGGCGTCCGAACCCCTGGAGGTCGGGAAACCCGGGATGCGCTCCCACCGCGACCTGGTGCGCCCGGGCGAGCCGGATCGTGGCCCGCATGGTGCCAGGATCGCCGGCGTGGACGCCGCAGGCCACGTTCGCCGACGAGATGACGGGCATGAGCAGCGCATCCTGCCCCATGGGCCACGGGCCGAATGCCTCGCCGAGGTCGGAGTTGAGATCGATCCGCACGCGGCGCATTGTAAGGCTCCTGCCGGAGCCTCACAATGCGCCGCGCGTAGGGACCGGGGACCGGGGACCAGGGCCTTGGACAGGGGCAGCGAGACGCAATGTCCCGGTTCCCTGGTCCCTGGTCCCTGGTCCCCGGTCCCTACGCGGTTCTACTCCCCAAACAACGTGACCAGCATCGCCTTCTGCGCGTGGAGGCGGTTCTCGGCCTGGTCGAACGCGACCGACACGGGCGACTCGATGATCTCGTCGGTCACCTCCTGGCCGCGGTGCGCCGGGAGGCAGTGCATGAAGAGCGCATCGGGCTTCGCACGGGCCATGAGGGCGTCGTTGACCTGGTAGCGCGAGAAGATCTTGGTCCGCTCCGCGTATTCGACTTCCTGGCCCATCGACGTCCAGACGTCCGTGTAGATCGCGTCGACGCCCTTCACGGCGTCCGTCGGATCCACGTACTGCTTCAACGCCGCGCCCTTGATGGCGATGCGGTCCGCCATGGCCGCGATCTCGCCTGGAAGCCCGTAGCCCTTGGGCGTGGCGACCCGGACGTTCGCGCCCTGCATGAGCGCGGCGTGCACGAGCGAGGTGGCCACGTTGTTGCCGTCGCCCACGAAGGCGATCGTACGGCCCTCCACCGAGCCCCAGCGCTCCCGGAGGGTCTGCATGTCGGCCAGCGCCTGGCACGGATGCTCCTCGTCGGACAGCGCGTTGACGATGCGCAGCGCGGGCGCCGAGTCGGTGAAGATCGAGAGCCGCGCCTGGGCGAACGTGCGGATTACCACCGCGTCCACCCAGCGTTCCAGGTTCCTGGCGACGTCGTGCAGGGGCTCGCGGTCCGCGTGCATGACGTCGGAGGGGATGTCCACCACGTGGCCCCCGAGCTCGCCGACGCCGATCGTGAAGGTCACCCGCGTCCGCAGCGACGGCTTCTCGAAGAGCAGGCCTACGTGGCGTCCGTGGAGGGCGCCGTCGTGCTCGGTGGCGGTGCCGGCGCGGCGCGCCGCCTTGAGGGTGGAGGCGAGCGACAGACAGCGCTCGAGCGCGTCGGGCGTGAAGTCGAGCAGCGACAGGAAGTGCTTGGGCACGGCGGCTCCGGCAGGGCGCGCGGGGGCGCGGCTAGGTGCGGTACTCGGCGTTGATCTGGACGTACATCTTGGACAGGTCGCACGTCCACACGGTGGCGCGGGCGCCGCCGCCCGTGCCGAGATCGACCTCGATGTCGAGGTCGGTGCCCTGCAGGTAGGCAGCGGCCTCGGGCGCCCGCTCGTCGAAGGGCCGGCCGCCCTCGAACAGCACGAGCGGGCCGATGCGGACCCGCGCGCGTTCGAGCTCGAAGCGCGCGCCGGACCGGCCGGCCGCCGCTACCAGGCGGCCCCAGTTCGGATCGGCGCCGTGGATGGCCGTCTTCACGAGCAGCGAGTTGGCGATGGCGCGGGCCGCCGTCCACGCGTCGGCCTCGCTGGCGGCGCCGCTGGCCGTGATGGCGACGAGCTTGGTGGCGCCTTCGCCGCCGCGCACGATGCCCAGCGCGAGCTCCCGGGCCACGGCGCGGAAGCCGTCGGCGAGCGCCGCCTCCGTCGCATCGTCGATGGCCACGCCCGAGGCGCCGTTCGCGAGCGCGAACACGCAGTCGTTGGTGGACGGCTCGCCGTCCACCGTGATGGCGTTGAAGGTGTCGCGGCAGGTGCCGACGAGCACGCGGCGCAGGCGCGCGGCGTCGACGGCCGCGTCGGTCGTCAGGTAGCCGAGCATCGTCGCCATCCGCGGCTCGATCATCCCCGAGCCCTTCGTCATCCCGCCCACGCGGATGCGCCCGGCGGGCGTCTCGATCTCGACGGCGGCGGACTTCGGGAACGGATCGGTCGTCATGATCGCGTCGGCCGCGGCGAGGCCGCCCCCGGACGCGAGCGCGGCGACCGCCGCCGGGATGCCCGTCCTGAGGGCCGCCATCTTGAGCTGCACGCCGATGACGCCGGTGGAGGCCACGAGGACGTCGCGCGGATCGCAGCCCAGGGCCCTGGCGGTCAGGACCGTCATCTCGCGTGCGTCGGCCAGGCCCTGCGGTCCCGTGCAGGCGTTGGCGCACCCGCTGTTGGTGACGATCGCGCGGGCGCGGCCGCCCGAGCCGGCCAGGTGCTCCTTCGAGACGACCACGGGCGCGGCTACCGCGAGGTTGGTGGTGAAGACGCCGGCGGCCGAGGCTGGCGTCTCCGTGACGACCAGCGCCAGATCCGGCTTGCCGCTGGCCTTGATCCCGCAGTGGAGACCGGCCGCCAGGAAGCCGCGCGGCGCCGTCACGCCGCCATCGATCGAGTGGAGGTGCTCGCTCATGACGCCTCCGGTGTCAGGCGTGCCGCGGCCGCCGCGCCGGGCTCACCGCGCGCACGACCGCCTGCTGCCCGCACTGGCGGAACAGGGCGCACGACCGGCAGTCGGCCGCCAGCTTCTCGGGCACCCACGTGTGCGGCACGAGCGAGAACCCCATCCGCATGAAGTAGCCGGGTTCGTGCGAGAACGCGCACAGGCGCTCGAATCCCTCCACCGCGGCGCGGCGGAGGAGCTCGTCGACCAGGCGGCGTCCCACGCCCCCGCCGCGCGCCGCACGGTCGACGACGAGCGAACGCACTTCCGCGACCGCCGCCGACAGCGGCGCCAGCTCCGCGCACGCCACCACGCGGCCGTCCACGACCGCCACCACGAACCGCGCCGTCCGGGCCTCCAGCTCCGCGCGCGAGCGCGGCAGCAGGTGGCCCTCGTCCTGGTGCGCGCTGACCAGCGCGAGGATGACGCAGGCCTCGCCGGGACGCGCCGTCCGGACCTCGGCCTCGAGGGCCGGGAGCGTCAGGTCGTCGGCCAGGAACGTGACGGGCGCCGGCGGCGCCGGCAGGGTGGGCAGGAGCGTCGGGGTCATCGGGTCGTGGTCTCCGCCGGCAGGCCGGCCAGCACGGCGTCCAGCGTGGCCACGGCTTCGTCGATCTCGGCCGCGGTCACGGTGAAGGGGGGCAGCAGCCGGACCACGCGTTCGTCGGTCCGGTTCACCAGGAGCCCGTGCGCGCGCGCCCCATCGACGACGGGCGCGGCGTCGATGGTCAGTTCCAGCCCGCGCATCACGCCCGCGCCCCGGACCTCGCCCACCACCGCGTGGGTGGCCGCCAGCCGGTCGAGCGCCGCGCCGAAGTGGGCGCCCACCTCGCGAACGTGCGCCAGCAGCCCGCGGTCCATCAGCTCCTCGAGCACGACGAGCGCCGCCCGCGTGGCGAGCAGGTTGCCGCCGTACGTGGTCCCGTGATCGCCAGGCATGACGTTGGCGGCCACCGCTTCGGACACGAGCGCCGCACCGACCGGCACGCCGCCGCCGAGGGCCTTGCCGACCGTGACGAGATCGGGGGTCAGGCCGACGGCCTGGAAGTGGAACGCCGCGCCGGTCCGGCCCAGGCCACACTGGATCTCGTCCGCGATGAGCAGGGTGCCCGTGCGCGCGCACGCCGCCTCGATGGCGGCCACCATCGTCGCCGGGATCGGCCGGACGCCGCCCTCGCCCTGGATGGGCTCCACCACGATGGCCGCCGTCTCGGCGGTGACCGCGGCCTCGAGCGCGGCGACGTCGTCCGGCGCCACGAAGGTCACGCCGGGCACGAGCGGCTCGAACGGCTCGCGGTAGTGCGCATTCGCCGTCACGGACAGCGAGCCCATCGAGCGGCCGGAGAAGCCGTGCTCGAAGGCGACGTAGCGCGTGCGGCCGCGGACGCCCTGCGTGTACCAGTGGCGCCGGGCGAACTTCAGGCACGCTTCCATGGCCTCGGTGCCGCTGTTGCAGAAGAACACGCGCTGGAGGCCCGAGAGCGCGGCGAGCCGCGACGCCACCTGCCCCTGCAGCGGGTGGTAGTAGAGGTTCGACGTGTGGAGCAGCGCGGACGCCTGCTCCGCAATCGCGCGGGCGAGGGCCGGGTGGCCGTGGCCCAGCACCGACACGCCGATGCCCGAGATGAAGTCGAGGTACGTCCGGCCGTCGATGTCGGTGATGCGCGAGCCGTCGCCGCGCACGAACACCACGGGCTGGCGCTTGTAGGTCTGCAGGATGTGCCGGGCTTCGGCGGCCTGTACGTCGGTGGCGCTCATCGTCACGGTCGTTGCCTCACTTCACCAGGGTCCAGGGACCAGTCGTCGCGGCGCCGGTGACCGCGGCCGCCAGCCCGGCCGCCTGGCGTCCGTCGGCGATCCGCACGTCGCGCACGCCGGCATCGAGCGCGACCCGGCAGGCGGCCAGCTTCGCCACCATGCCCGCGCTGGCGGCGCCGGAGGTGACCATGGAACGGGCCAGGGCCCGATCCACCACGGCCAGCGTGTCGCCGGCCGTGTCGAGGACCCCGAGCGTCGCGCCGGCAATCACCAGCCGCGCCGCCTTCAGGCGGGCCGCCACGTCGGCGGCCAGCGTGTCGGCGTTCACGTTGTACAGATCGCCCGCCGACGAGGCGCTCACGCTGGCGATGACGGGCACGTAGCCGGCCCTGGTCAATCGCAGCAGCAGATCCGGCCGCGTGCGCCCGGTCGGCTCGCCGACCTGCCCCAGGCTCACTCTCGCGCCCGCGGCGGTCCGGTGGGGCAGGGCCTTCTTCACCGGCGCCACGGTGGCGTCGGCGCCGGTCAGGCCGACGGCCTTCACCCGCGCGGCCGCCAGCGCGGCCACGAACGTCGTGTTCACGGTGCCGGCCAGCACGGCCACGACGACGCGGAGCGTGCCCTCGTCGGTGATGCGCAGCCCGTCCACCTGGGCCTTCGCGATGCCGGCGGCGAAGAGCGCGCGGTCGATCTCGCGGCCCCCGCCGTGCACGACCACCAGCGGCCCCCGCGCCGCTGCCGTTCGCACGACGCGCGCGACCGCCTTCACCCGCTGCGGCTCCTCCAGCAGCTCGCCGCCCAGCTTCAGCACGGTGATCCGCGGCATCAGAGCAGCCCCGTCCGCTCGTCGAGGCCGGTGAGCAGGTTGAAGTTCTGCACGGCCTGGCCCGCCGCGCCCTTGAGCAGGTTGTCGATGACCGAGACGAGGATGATGCGGCCCGTGGGCTCGTCCACCTTCCAGCCGATGTCGCAGAAGTTCGTCCACGCGACGTGCTTGATCTCCGGAAGCTGGTCCCCGGTGAGCCGCACGAACGGCGACTTGGCGTGCGCGGCCGCCAGCACCTCGCCGACCCGCGCGGCCGTGACGCCGGGCGCCAGGCGCGCGTAGATCGTCGCGAGGATGCCCCGGTCGAGCGGCACCAGGTGCGGCGTGAACGTGACGGGGCAGCCCAGGGCCTGCGCGATCTCGGGCGTGTGGCGATGGCCGAAGAGCGCGTAGGCCGCCACGCTCCCGTGGTTCTCCGAGAAGTGCGTCCGGTCGCTCGGCGCCTTGCCGGCGCCGGAGACGCCCGACTTCGCGTCCACGATCACGTCGGTGCCCGACTGCAGCAGTCCGGCCTCGGCCAGCGGCTGGAGAGCCAGGAGCGACGCGGTGGGATAGCACCCCGGACAGGACACGAGCCGCGCTCCGGGGATCGCGGCGGCGGTGAACTCGGTCAGTCCGTACACGACGCCGTCCGGCATCGTCGTCGTTGCCGGGTACCAGCGCGCGCGTGCGGCCTCGTCGCGAAGGCGGAACGCCCCGGACAGGTCGATGACGCGCGCGCCCTTCGCCAGGAACGCCACGCCGAGGTCGGCCGAGGCGGCTTCCGGCAGGGCCAGGAACACCACGTCGGCCGCCGCGGCGACCTCGTCCACGACGAGCGGCACGACCTGGCCGTCCCAGACGCGGGCGAGCGCCGGCAGGGACCGCGGCGCGCTCGTGGCCTGCGAGCCGGTGGCCATCGTGAGGTCCGCGGCCGGGTGTCGCGCCAGGAGCCGCACCAGTTCCTGCCCGGCGTAGCCGGTGGCGCCTGCCACGGCCACGCGGGTCGCGGAGCGGGGGGCGCCTGTCGAAGCATCGATATTCATCGGAAAGAATAACTATTCAATACGAGTGCCGTACTGTCAAGATTTATTGAGGGAATTTGGCCGTCCAGGTCATGAATATTGCGATACACTCGGCTGCATAAACATGAAAGCCCGCCGCCAGGCCGCCGTGCTCGACCTCGTGAGCCGCGAAGCGGTCCGCAGCCAGGAGCAATTGCGCCAGCGCCTCATGGAACTGGGCTTCGATGTCACGCAGGCCACGCTGTCGCGGGACATCAAGGGGCTGGGCCTCGTGAAGCGCGCCTCGGACGGGGCGTATCAGCCGTCCGGGACCGGCGACGCGGCGCCCGGCAGCGACGCGGTGCGCCACACGCTGCAGCGCGCGCTCGTGGACTACCTCGCCGGCATCCAGCAGTCGCAGCAGCTGCTCGTGCTGCGGACCGGCCCGGGAGAGGCGCAGCCGCTGGCGTTGGCCATCGATCGGGCGCGCCTGCCGGAAGTGCTCGGGACGATTGCCGGCGACGACACGATCCTGGTCGTCGCCCGCGATGCCCGCGCGGCGCGGCTGCTCATCCTCCAGTTCGAAGGGCTGGCGGCGCCGTAGCGCCGGACGGTCCGGATTCAAGATGGAACACGTCGTTCTTCCCGTGCTGACCCCCGCCGCGGCCGGCGCGGTGACCGCCCTGGCGAGCCAGGGAGGCATCGCCGTCGTCGCCGTGGCCATCGACGTCGGGCAGGGTGGGGCGCTGGACGCCCTGCGGGTCCTGGCCCTCGACGCCGGCGCGGCGAAGTGCCACGCCGTGGACGCTCGCGACACGCTCGCCGAGCGGGCGTGCTGGCCCGCCCTCGCGGCCGGCGCGCTCGAGCCGGCCGGCGAGCCCATCCACACGGCTCTCACGATGCCGGTGGTGGCGTCCACGGTGTTCGACATCGCGCGCCTCGAGGGGCTCGGGGCCGCCGCCCCCTGGGCCGAGGACGCCGGCGACCGCCGGCGCCTGCGCGCCCTGCTGCGCGACCTGGCCCCGTCGCTGGGGCTCGTCTCGACGGCCGGGGGCACGGATCGCGCGATCACGCGCAACGCGTGGGCCGAGGTCACGCCGGCGCCCGACGGGCCGCTGCCGGATGCCCGGCCGCCGGCCTCCGGGGCGGTCACGCTCCGGATCGGCTTCGCGCACGGCCTGCCGGTCAGCGTGAACGGCGTCGCGGCGACGCCGCTCGAAACCGTGGACAGCCTGGCGACGATCGCCCACGATCTCGGCGCCTGGACGGTGCGGGATCCGGACGCGCCGCGCGCCTGGCGCGTGCGGGCGCCGGCCGCCGCCCTGCTCGCGCGCGCGGCGGCGGCGCTGGCGGCGCGGGTGCTCGATCCGACCACGGCGGCCGTGGCCGCGCTGGCGGGCGAGCAGTACGCGGGGGTCGTGCGCGACGGCGCGTGGTTTCGGCCCGTGCGCGAGGGCCTGGATGCGTTCGTGGCCCGGGTGCTCCGCGACGCGACCGGTGAGGTGACGATGCACCTGGACGGTGGACGGATCGAGGTGGAGGCATGAGCGGACATCTGTGGTCGGGTCGGTTCGACGAGGCGCCCGATCCCGCGGCATTCGATTTCGGCGTGTCGTTTCCCTTCGACCGCCGGCTGTTCGAGGACGACGTGACGGGCAGCCTCGCCTGGGCCGATGCCCTCGGCCGGGCCGGCGTCCTCGACCCGGCCGCCGTCGCCCGGATCCGGGACGGGCTCACGGAGGTGCTGAAGCGCGGACGCGAGAACCCGTCATGGGTGGCCGGCGACGACGAGGACGTCCACAGCTTCGTCGAGCGGCAGCTCGTCGCCCTCGTCGGCGACGACGGGCGGCGGCTGCACACCGGGCGATCGCGCAACGAACAGGTCTCGCTGGACTTCCGGCTGTACCTGCGCCGCCGCATTCCGATCCTGCAGGCGCGACTGCGCGCACTCGTCGGGGCGCTCGCCGATCAGGCGGAGGTGGCCGGCGAGGCGCTGATGCCCGCCTACACGCACATGCGGCGCGCCATGCCCGTGCTCGTGTCGCACTTCCTCCTGAGCCATGCGGCGGCGCTGCGCCGCGATCACCAGCGGCTCGACGTGGCGATGGACGAGGCCGACGCGCTGCCCCTGGGCTCCGGCGCGGTCGCCGGCACGGGCTACGCCATCGACACCGCGGCGCTCGCCTCGGCCCTCGGCTTCTCGCGCGTGGTCCCGAACAGCATGGACACCTCGTCGGACCGCGATTTCGCCGTGAGCTTCCTCCACGCGACGTCGCTCGCGATGGTGCACCTGAGCCGGCTGGCCGAGGACGTCATCTACTTCACGGCCGAGGAGTTCGGCTTCTTCGACCTGGCGGACAGCTCCGCGACCGGCAGCAGCATGATGCCGCAGAAGAAGAACCCGGACCCGATGGAGCTCGTGCGCGGGAAGGCGGGCCGGACCCTCGGCCACTACGTGGCGCTGCTCGTGGCCATGAAGGGTCTGCCGACCGGCTACAACAAGGATCTCCAGGAAGACAAGGAAGGCGTCTTCGACGCCGAGCACACGCTCACCGTGTCGCTCGACGCCTGCACGGCCGTCGTCTCGAAGCTCACCTTGAAGCCCGCGCGCACGGGCAAGGCGGCGTCCGGCCTGCTGCTGGCCACCGACGCGGCGGACTATCTCGTGAAGAAGGGGCTGCCGTTCCGCAACGCGCACGAGGTGATCGGCCGCATGGTCCGCGAACTCCTCGCCGCCGGGCGCGACTTCGACGACCTGACGCCCGCCGAGTGGCGCGCGTACTCGGACCTGTTCGGCGACGACGTGCGCGAGGCGGTGAGCGCCCTGGCGTCGGTCCGGGCGCGCCGGACTCCGCAGTCGACCCACCCCGACGCCGTCCAGGCCGCGCTGGCCGAGACGCGGCGGTGGCTGGCCGCCCGGGGCTGACCCGCTGTTGCGAGGACCGGCCGTCTCGGCCGAGAGCCCCCGGCCGGGTGGCGCGGGGGCGGCAGATGAACGAAGATGCAGCCGCGGGCCAGCCTGGCGCCGCGTGAGCGAGGAGTGAGGATGGCGGGCGCACTGGATGGGAAGGTCGGGCTGATCGTCGGCGTGGCGAACAAGCGGTCGATTGCGTGGGCGATCGCCCAGGCGGCGGCCAGGGAGGGCGCGACGCTGGTGCTCACCTACCAGGATCGCTTCGCCGAGCACGTCCAGGAGCTGGCGGCGTCGCTCTCGCCCGCGCCGGTCCTCCTGCCGTGCGACGTCCAGCAGGACGATCAGATCGACGCGGTGTTCGCCCACCTGGGCTCGGCCCACGGCGGCCTCGACTTCCTCGTGCACGGCGCCGCGTTCGCGCCCCGCGACGAGCTCACGAGCGCGTTTGCGAACACGACCCGCGCGGGCTTCGCGACGGCCCTCGACATCAGCTGCTACTCGCTCATCGCCCTGGCGCGCGGCGCGCGGCCGCTCTTCGCCGCCCGCGGGGGCGGGTCGATCGTGGCTCTCACGTTCCTCGGCAGCGACCGCGTCTTCCCGAACTACAACGTGATGGGCGTGGCCAAGGCGGCCCTCGAGTCGACCGTGCGGTACCTGGCCGCCGACCTGGGGCCCGAGAACGTCCGCGTCAACGCCGTGTCGGCCGGCCCCATCAAGACGCTGGCGGCGGCCGGCGTCGGCGGGTTCTCGAGCATCCTCGGCGTCGTCCGCGAGCGGGCGCCCCTGCGCCGGACGGTGGACACCGGGGAGGTCGCCGACGCATCGGTCTTCCTGCTGGGCCCGGCATCGCGCGGCATCACCGGCGAGGTGATGATGGTGGACGCGGGCTATCACGCCATCGGGATGTAAGACGCACAGCAGCCAGCGGCGAGGCGCTGGCGGCTCGCGGCTGGTTCTCTGACGCTGTCACGCCGGCATGTCGCGGCGGGTCCGGCGCGTCACACCGGTGTTTGCCTGGCGCTAGCGCTCGATGACGATGCGCTCTGCCGCGACGCCGATCGCGGTCAGGCTCTCCGCCGACGCCTGGACGAACCCCGCCGGGCCGCAGACGAGGCACCAGGCGTCTGGCGCCGGCAGGGCCGCCCGCAGCAAGGCATCGTTCACCCGACCGGTGCGGGCCTGGGTCGCCGCGGGCGCTTCCTCGCGCGTCACCGTGAGGTGTACGGACAGGTGGCCGCGCTCGGCCAACGCGAGCAGCTCGTCGCCGCACGCGAACTCGTCGGGCGTCCGCGCCGAGTAGACGAGGGTCATCGGGCCCGGCGCGTCGCGTTCGAGCCGGTCGAGGATCACGCTGCGCAGCGGCGCGATGCCCGTGCCGCCGGCGACCAGCAGCAGCGGCGCGTCGGCGCCCGCGTCGGGCACGCCGAAGTACCCGATCGGCCCGTCGATCTCGACCGTCCGGCCCCGGACGTCTTCGGGGGCCAGGCCGACGACGCCGAAGACGCCATCGGCCGTGACCAGCAGGTCGAGTCGTGCCTGGCGTCCGAGCGAGGGGGGCGACGCGATCGAGTAGGCGGCCCGCGTGTCCGTCCCGGCCAGGCCGGCGAAGACCGCCTGCCCGGCTCGAAACGCGAACGGCCGTTCGAGCTCGAGCCGGAGTTGCCGCGTGCGCGGCGTGGTGTGGAGGACGTCGAAGACGCGGGCAGGAATCACGGGGGAGCTTCACCAGCCGCCAGTCGGCCGCTAGCCGCTAGCTGCTAGCCGCTAGCCGCTAGCCGCTAGCCGCTAGCCGCTAGCATTATCACAGCACGCCCGCGCGGGCCCGCTCGATCTCGAACTCGGACACCTCGCCCTGCGCGACCGGCAGACGCAGGCCCGAACTGCCGCGGTCGCTCACGCGCCCGCCGCGGCCGCCCTGCTTGCGCAGCGTCTTGTCGCGGTACATCCGCGCGTCCCCGGTCGCGAGCAGCGCTTCGTAGGTCTCGCCGTCGTGCGGGTAGACGGCCGCGCCGACGCTGATCGAGAGGGTCAGCCGGCGTCCGGGCCGCGCTTCGAACGGCACGTCGCTCATGGCCTTCTTGAGCTCCAGGCGCTTCTGCTCGGCTTCCTCGGCGCCGCAGCCCGACAGCACGACGATGAACTCGTCGCCGGCGTAGCGGACGCAGAGGTCGTAGGGGCGGACGCCCGCGCGTAGCACGCTGGCGACCTCGCGCAGCGCGCGATCGCCCACGTGGTGGCCGTGGGTGTCGTTGATCTCCTTGAAGTCGTCGCAGTCGAGGACGAGGAGCGCCACCTCGGACTTGAGGCGTTCGGCGCGGGCCAGCTCCCGGGTGAGGTGGCTGAACATGTAGCGCGTATTGGGCAGCCCGGTCAGCGCGTCGGTCAGCGAGTCCTTCTCGGTCCGCTCGAAGACGCTCGCGTTGTTGATGACGGCCGAGGCCTGCTCGCACACGCGGTCGATGAGGCGCCGGTGGTCGTCGGTGTAGGCGTCCTCGCCCTCCTGGTAGACGGCGAGCGTTCCGATGAACCGGTCGTTGTTGACCAGGGGCGCGACGATGGCGGACTGGAGCGAGGTGGTGCCGGGCGCGAGGCCGGCCGCCTCGAAGTCCGCGCTGGGCCGGGCGTTCACCAGGGGCCGGCGGTTGCGGGTCACCCACCCGGTGAGCCCCTGGCCGCTCTTGATGGTCATGCTCCCGATGAGCTCCGAGTCCACGCCGGTGGCGAACCGGCACCGCAGCACGTCGTGCTCCTCGTCGAAGATGAAGAGCGCGCAGGCGGCGAACGGCACCAGGTTGCTCAGCTTCGAGCTGATGAGGGCCATGGTGTCGGCCACCCCCAGGCTGGTGCCCATCGACTGCGCGATCTCGTAGAGGGCGTAGATCTCCTTGTGGGCGAGCGCGATGTCGTCGAACACCGTGCCGGGGCGTCCGTTCTCGTTCTCGAAGCCCACCGCAGGCCGCCCGAGATCCGACGTCGGCTCGAGCGTCAGCCGCCGCGCCGGGGACGCCTCGAGGCGATCGGCCTCGACCGCGAGGTCCGGGAAGCGCTCGGTGAAGAGCTTCACGACCGTCGGGTCCAGGGCCTTCCCCGACTCCTGCTCGAGCACGGCCAGCGCGGCGTCGTAATCCATGGCCCGGTGGTAGGGCCGGTCGGACGTGAGCGCGTCGAAGTAGTCCACCACCGTCAGGATGCGCGCCCCGAGCGGAATGTCCTCGGCCGCGAGCCCCCGCGGGTAGCCGCGGCCGTCCCACCGTTCGTGGTGGCTCAGGATGAGCGGGGCGACCGGATAGGGGAAGGGGACCGCGCTGATGATCTCGGCGCCCACCTGCGGGTGGATCCGGATCTTCTGGAACTCCTCCTGCGTGAGCGGCCCGGGCTTCGACAGGATGTGCTCGGGCACGGCCAGCTTGCCGATGTCGTGCAGCAGCGCCGCCGTCTTCACGCCCTGGATCTCCTGCTCGGGCATGCCCAGCGCCTTGGCCAGGCCGGCGGCGTAGAACTGGACGCGCCGGATGTGGCTCTGCGCCGTCTGGTCCTTCGCGTCGATGGCCAGCGCCAGCGCCTCGATTGTCGCCAGGTGCAGGTCGGACATCTCCTGGACGTGGCGCCGCTCGTCCTCGATGCGGCCGAGGTAGACCTTGTAGGTGCGGTAGATGAGGTAGGCGGGCGCCGCCGCCAGCAGGCCGAGCCAGATGCCCACCTTCAGCACCGCCAGGCTCGCGATGAACGCGAACAGCGCGCCGACGAAGTAGCTCGGCGCGCTCCACAGGAAGTTCTCGTTCCACGAGGCGATCAACGGCTGGCGCGTCGACAGCGCGATGGCCACCGAGACGAGGACCGTGTTGAAGACGAAGTAGGTGGAGGCCGCCCCGACGAGGGAGGCCGCCACGGCGAACGAATCCTCCAGCACGCCCGGGACGCCGCCCATGCGGCCGTAGACCCAGCCGGCGGCCATCACCGTGATCGCCAGCGACGCCATGCTGAAGAGCGTCCGGTACCACGGCGTGGGCTGCTTCATGCGGAACGTGCACTGGCTCCACGCGCTCGTGACGGCGATCGCCGTGGTGGGGCCGGGGCCGAGCAGGAGCAGCGAGGCGAAGTCGACGGTGTAGCTGACCGACAGCGTGGAGCCGCTGGACGCCAGCAGCGCCACCTTGAACGCCGACGTCACGTTCGACATCAGGAGCAGGGCGGCGAACAGCCACCAGTTCGCGACGTGGATGGTCGGCAAGGTCCAGGCGACCAGGCCGATGCCGACCGCGATGACCACCGCGATGAATGCTTGGGCGGGAGCTGGGAGCGCGCGCATGGCGGCGGGATCAGGCGCTGACGGCCTCGTGACGGCGTCTCGACGACGCCGGTTCGAGCCCGTATTCGTCGATCTTCCGGTACAGCGTGCCGCGGCTGATGTCCAGGACCCGCGCGGCTTCGAGCTTGTTCCAGTGTACCGCGTCCAGCACCATCGCGATGTGCGTCCGCTCGGCGTCCCTGAGTGTGGGCAGCCGGCCCGGTGTGGAGGGCCCGTCGGTCAGGGGCGCGTGCAGGAACTGCACGTCCTCGCCCCGGATGACCGGGCCCGGCGCCGACAGGGCCGCCCGCGAGATCGTGCTCTCCAGCTCGCGGATGTTGCCCGGCCAGTGGTAGGCCAGCAGGCGGTCCACGGCCTCCTGGGACAGCCGCTTGGCGTCGAGCGGCAGCCCGTTGGCCGCGCAGTAGCGCCCGATGAAGCGCTGCGCCAGCACCGGGATGTCCACCGCCCGCTCCTTGAGCGACGGCAGGCGGATCGAGAAGGCGTTGACCCGGTAGAAGAGGTCCTCCCGGAACCGGTTCTCGCGGACGAACTGGTCCAGCGGCCGGTTGGTGGCCGAGATCAGGCGGAAGTCCACGTGGATGGACTTGCTGCCGCCCAGCCGCTCGAAGCGCCGCTCCTCGAGGACGCGCAGGATCTTGGCCTGGGCGACCAGCGACAGGTCGCCCACCTCGTCGAGGAAGAAGGTGCCGCCGTTGGCCAGTTCCAGCCGGCCCGGCTTGCGGTCGTGGGCGCCCGTGAACGCGCCCTTCTCGTAGCCGAAGATCTCCGATTCGAAGAGCGTGTCCGGCAGGGCCGCGCAGTTGACGGCCTGGAACTTCTCGGTGCCGCGCCTGGACAGCTCGTGGATCATCCGGGCGACCACTTCCTTGCCGGCGCCGGTGGGGCCGAGGATGAGGACCGAGATGTCCGACTTGGCGGCGGTCCGGATCCACTCGAAGATCGCCAGCATCTTCTCGTCGCGGCCGATCATCTCGCGGAAGCGCTGCACGGAGGGCGAGGTGTCCTCGATGCCCACCGGGGAACGGCGCTCGAGGAACGTGTCGAGCTGCTGCCCGAGAGGCGTCGCCGCGTCGATGCGCGCGGCCGTATAGGCCACGGGATTGCCCGCGACCCGGCGCACGACGCTCGATTCCACCAGCTCCCGGAGACAGTTCTCCACGTCGAGCCGCATGCGGCCGAAGGCCTGCATGATCGTCTCGGCGTCGAACTGCTCGTTCGGCCTGGCGGCCAGGAAGCGCAGGATGCCGGCGCGCAGCGGGGACTGCACGAGCCGGCGGAACTGGGCGTCCACGTCCGGCTCGGGTCGGGTGGCGGCGCTTGACGCCCGACGGGCGGCGAAAGTGATGTCGTCCAAGGGGAGAGGTCCTCGGTTGTCTACTGTCCACCTATCGGACACTCCGCTGACGAGGCTTAGATCGAGACACCCTTTCCGTGCCGCCGCGTGCAGCGGCGGGCGATCCGTCCGGTGATACTCTAGCCCGCGAGTTTCATTTTTCGCGGGAGGCCGCTGTCCGTGCCCCATCGTGCTCCAGGTTCCCAGGGATCGAAGCGCCGCCACCTGGCGGGCCGGCCGATCCGTTATTACCGCCCACGCGGCAGCGCCGAGATCCGCACCCTCATCGACGAGGGGTTCCAGGCGTTCAACGCGGCGCGCCTGGGCGAGGCGTGCCGGATCTATGCCGACAAGATGCTGGCGCCCGATCACGACACCACGATCGCGCTCACGGTGGCGGGGGCCTTGACCCCGGCCGGCCTGGGGGGCGCCATGATCGAGCTCCTCGAACGGGGGCTCGTCGACTTCGTGATCTCGACCGGCGCCAACCTGTATCACGACCTGCACTACGCGCTGAACTTCACCCTGCACCGCGGGTCGCCGTTCGTGGACGACCGGGAGCTCTACGACGAGGGCGTCATCCGGATCTACGACGTCCTCTTCCCGGCGCAGGTGCTGCTCGACACGGATCGCTACGTCCGCGACTTCCTGGTCCGGTCGGGCCTCGACGGACCGATCTCCACGGCCGACCTCCACTTCGCCCTCGGTGAGCACCTGAGGGCGACCCACCCGGGGTGCGAGGACCATTCGGTCCTGGCGGCGGCTTCCCGCGCCGGCGTGCCGATCTACACCTCGTCGCCCGGGGACAGCTCCATCGGCATGAACGTCGCCTATCACGAGCTGATGAACGGCGGCCGGATCATGGTCGATCCCAACAAGGACGTGAACGAGATCTGCGCCATCATCCTGGCCGGCCAGAAGAACGGCGCCGTGATCCTGGGTGGGGGATCGCCCAAGAACTTCTACCTGCAGGGGCAGCCCACGCTTTGGGAGGTGTACGGCATTCCCAAGGGCGGCAACGACTACTTCATCCAGATCACGACCGACCAGGTCGTGTGGGGCGGACTGTCGGGGGCGACGCCGGCCGAGGCCGTGAGCTGGGGGAAGGTGAATCCCGGGGTCCTGCCCGACACGTGCGTCGCCTACTGCGACTCCACGATCGCGTTCCCGCTCTTCGCCGAATATGCCGTCGGCCACGCCAACGGGCGCCGGCCGCTCAAGCGCCTCGTGGAGAAACGGGAAGCCCTGGTGGCCGCCCTGAAGGCCGAGGCGTCGAAGCCGCGCGACGAGGAGGCATAGGCCGGGTGCCGCGGCTGAGCGGCGGAAAGGTCGTCACGCCGGACGGCGTGCTGGATCGCGCCGCGATCGCGATCGCCGATGGACGGATCGTGGAGATCGCGTCGTCCGGGACCGCGGCGGCCGGCGACGTGGACTGCGGCGGCTGCTGGGTCGTGCCGGGGTTCGTCGACACCCACATCCACGGGACCGATGGCGTGGACGTCCTCGCCGGACCCGACGCCGTGGCCCGCGTGGCGGCGGGACTCACGCGCTACGGCGTCACGGGCTTCTGTCCGACGTCGCTCGCCTGTCCCCCGGGGCCGCTGGCGGTGTTCCTGGCGGCGGTTGCCGCCGCGAAGGCCGAGCCGGCGCCGCGCGCCGCACGCGTCCTCGGCGCGCACCTCGAGAGCAATTTCCTCAACCCCGACTACCGGGGGGCTCAGCCCGGCGCGTGCCTGCGGCTGCCGCCGTCCGCCCCCGCCGCCGAGCGTGAGGTTCGCCCGGACGGCGAGGCGTTCACGGCCGGCGACATCCTGGCCGTGATCGAGGCGCACGCCGGCGCGGTCGCTATCGTCACGCTGGCGCCCGAACTGCCCGGGGCCCTCGACCTGGTGCGGCGCCTCGCGGGCGCCGGGCACCGCGTGTCCCTGGGACACTCGGCCGCGACCTTCGAGGAGGCGGCGGCGGCCATCGCGGCCGGCGCGCGTCACGCCACGCACCTCTTCAATCGCATGCCGCCGATGTCGCACCGCGCGCCGGGGCTCGTGGGCGCGGCGCTGGCGGCCGGCGAGGTGACCTGCGAGATCATCTGCGACGGCGTCCACGTGCATCCCGCCTGGGTGCGGGTCGCCGCCGCGGCGAAGGCCCCGGCAGGCCTGGTGGCCATCACCGATGCGACCGCCGGCGCGGGACTGCCGCTCGGGGCCACGGCGCGGCTGGGCGATCTGACCATCCACGTGGGGGAGCGGGTGGCCACGCTGGCCGACGGCACCATGGCGGGCAGCGTGACCACCATGGACCGGGCCTTCCGTTTCCTCGTGACCGAGGCCGGCCTCAGCGTGCCGGCGGCCACGCGGCTCACGGCGGCCAACCCGGCCGCGGCGCTCGGCCGGGACGACCTGGGCCGGATCGAGCCCGGCTGTCAGGCCGACCTGGTGGTGCTGGACGAGGCATTCGAGGTCAGGCAGACGTGGGTCGCGGGCCGGGCGGTCTGGAACCCCGACCCTCGGCAGCACGTCTCTCCGGCCGGAGGGGCTCCATGACGACAGCACATCGCGGTACGGCATCGGCAGGCGCGACGCTGCTGGCCCTGGCGCTCGCCGGCTGCACGCTCAACGTGAACACCGAGGGGGCGACCGCCTCCGAGACGCACAGCTTCAAGGTCACGGGCACGCCGAGCGTCACGCTCGACACCTTCGACGGGTCCATCAACGTCCACTCCTGGGACCGGCCCGAGGTCGAGGTGATCGTCGAGAAGCAGGCGCAGGACGAGGGCGCGCTGAAGGAGATCGTCGTCGAGCCGGTGCAGGACGGCGACACGATCACGCTGCGGGTCCGCGGTCCGGCCTCGTCCCGCCGGGACGGCATCCAGATCGGCGTCGTCTACTCGCCCAGCGCCCGCCTGCGGGTGGCCGTCCCGCGGGCCTCATCGCTGGACCTCGTGAGCAAGGACGGGTCGATCTCCATCGAGGACGTCTCGGGCGCCGTCAAGATGCGCAGCGAGGACGGCGCGATCATCGGCCTCCGGCTGAGCGGCGACATCCGCGCCAGCACCGACGACGGCTCGATCCGGCTGCGCGAGTCCACGGGCCGCGTGGACGTCGAGACGCTCGACGGCAGCATCGTCGTCAACGGGACGCTCACACAGCTCCGGGCGAAGACGGGCGATGGTTCGGTGCGCATCGCCGCCGAGAACGGCAGCCGCATCGCCGAGGACTGGCTGGTGGAGTCCGGCGACGGAAGCGTGGAGGTCCGGCTGCCGCACGACCTCGCCGCCGAGATCGACGCCGAGACCTCGAGCGGGTCGATCCGCTCGACCTATCCCGGCCTGACCGTGCCCGAGGCCGCCGACGGCGAGCGACGCCGATCGCGCGACGGCCGCGAGCTCCGATCGTCGATCGGGGGCGGCGGCAAGACGCTGCGCGTCCGCACGGGCGACGGGTCCATCCGCTTCGAGTCGTAGCCGCGGCCGCCTAGCGCGGCGACGGGTGCGCGTACGGCGTCGGATCGACGACCCCGGCCTCTGCGAAGGCGTCGCGCCGTTCCCGGCACTTGCTGCAGAGGCCGCAGTGCTCGTCCTGCACCGGGTTCATGCACGACAGCGTGAGCTCCAGCGGGACGCCCAGGCGGGCGCCGAGCTCGATCACCTGGGCCTTCTGGAGCGCGGCGAACGGCGTCGCGATCGACATGGGGTACGCCAGTCCGCGCGACAAGGCCTCCGCCATCGCGCCGAAGAAGGCCGGCGTCGCATCGGGAAACGGGTTGCCCGCGAGCGGCCCCAGGACGATCCGCCGTGCGTCGGCGCGCGCCGCCACGATGCCGGCCTTGGCCAGCAGCGTCAGGTTGCGTCCCACCAGGTACACGTCCTCATCCGGCGTGTCGTAAGCCGGCGGCCTGCCCGTGAGGGCCCAATGGTCGGCGGGGTAGACGTCCTGCATCGGCAGGTCCACGACCGTCAGCGGGCGGATCGCGCTCAGGAGCGGCGCGGCCACGAGGCGCGACAGCATCCGGAGCTCGGCGGCCTCCCACGCGAGGCCCGATCGCACGTACACCGGCCTGACGTCGTAGCTGGCCAGCTCGTGCGCCAGGAGCACGGCGCTGTCCAGCCCGCTCGACACGAGCACCACCGAGGCCGGGCGCGGGGCCATCCGCGGCGAAGGATACAATCTTCCGGCCCGACCGTGGCGCGCGATCTTCGGCACGACGCATGAGACGACCGATGGACGGCCTGGTGGCGTTCGACCTCGACGGCACGCTGGTCGATTCGGTGAGCGACCTCGCCAGCGCCGCCAGCGCCCTCACGATGGAGCTGGGCGGCCGGGCGCTGTCTGCCGCCGAGGTCGTGACCATGGTCGGTGACGGGGCAGGGCTGCTCGTGCGGCGGGCGCTGCGCGCGGGCGGTCTGGACCCGGAGACGCCGGGCGCGCTCGACCGCTTTCTGGCCCTCTACGACGAACGGCTCCTCGAGACGACGCGTCTGTACCCGGGCGTGCGCGCGACGCTCGCGCACCTGGAGCCGCTCCTCCCCCTGGCCGTCCTGACGAACAAGCCCCTGACGCCGGCCCTCCGGGTGCTCGAGGGCCTCGGCGTCCGGACCCACTTCGTCGACGTCATCGGCGGCGACGGGGCCTGGCCGCGCAAGCCCGATCCGGCGGGTCTCCGTTCCCTGGCCGCGCACGCCGGCGGCGGCCCCGTCGTCCTGGTCGGGGACTCGCCCGTCGATGCGGAGACGGCCGACCGCGCGGGCGCGGCGTTCGTGCTGGCGGCGTATGGCTTCGGCGCGGCGCGGTTCGGCGGGCCCCCGCCCACGCCGTTCGTCGCGGCCGACCCGGCCGACCTGCCGCGCGCCATCGGACGCGCGCTGGGACTCGGCGCTCAGATGGCCTGAGTCCGGGGCTCCGCGCCCTCCGGCGCCTCCACCAGCAGCTTCGAGGCCGCGCGCGCGCCGATCGTGAAGGTCCGATCGTCGTCGCCGCGCAGGTGGACGGCATCGGCCGCCTCGTCCCTGGCCACCACCGTCACCGCCTGTCCCGGCTTCAGGGCGTGGCGTTCCACGAACCGCAGGAACGCCGGATCCTGGTCGCTGACGCGCGCCACCACGAGCCGCGCGGCGACGCGGCAGGTGAGGAGCGTGTCGAGCTGGCGCTCGCGGATCGTGCCTTCCTTCCCCGGGATGGGGTCGCCGTGGGGGTCGGCTTCGGGATGGCCCAGCATCTCGTCGATCCGGTCGATGAGCCGATCGGACACCACGTGCTCGAGGTGCTCGGCGTCGTCGTGGACTTCGTCCCAGCGCATGCCCATCACCTGCACCAGGAACAGTTCGACCAGGCGGTGGCGGCGGAGCACGGTCGCCGCCAGCCGCAGGCCGGCCGGGGTCAGCCGCACGCCGTTGTAGGGCTCGTAGTCCACCAGGCCCGATTCGGCCAGGGCCTTGACCATGGTGGTGGCCGTGCCGGGCGCCACGCCGAGGGCCGCCGCCAGCTGCCCCATCGGCAGGAGCGTCGCGCCGTCGGGGAGGCGGGCCGTCCCGAGGTAGACCTCTTTCAGATAGTTCTCGACGGTGCTGGACGGAGGCATCGGACGGGTCATCCTCGCAGCCGTGCCGGGACGTACCCTTGACTTGGCATTGGCAATAACTTATTTTTGAGTAGTCAAAATTGTCAAGACCTGGCCGAGACTGACCGTGGATCCGCTCCTGTCCCTGCTCCTCGTCGTGGCCGCGCTGGTGGTGGCCGTGGGTCTCTTCTGGCCCGCGACGGGCCTGGCCTGGCGATGGCGTCGCGGACTCCTCGCCTCCGACCGCGTGGACGTCGAGGATGCCCTGAAGCACCTGTGGGACGGCGAATACCGCCAGCGGCCGGCGTCGCTCGAGAGCCTGGCCGGCGCCCTCGGCCTGAGCGGCCGTCACTCCGCCGACCTCGTGGACCGCCTCGGCCGCCTCGGTCTCGTGGAGCACGACGAGAGCCTGCTCCGGCTCACGCCCGACGGCCGACGCGAGGCCCTGCGCGTCATCCGCATCCACCGGCTGTGGGAGCGCTACCTGGCGGATGAGACCGGCCTCGATGCGCGCGAGTGGCACGCGCACGCCGAGCGGCGCGAACACGGCACGACGGCGCAGCAGGCCGAGGCGCTCGCCGCCACGCTCGGCCATCCCCGGTACGACCCCCACGGCGACCCGATTCCGATGCCCAGCGGCGAGCTGCCGCCGCACCAGGGCCTGCTGCTCACGCAGCTGGGCAGCCACCAGGTCGCCGAGATTGTGCACATCGAGGACGAGCCCGAAGCGGTCTTCGCCCAGATCGTGGCACTCGGGCTCGCCCCGGGGATGCGGGTCCGGCTCCTGGACCGCAGCCCGAACCGCCTCCGCGTCCAGGCCGAGACCGAGGAGGTCGTGCTGGCCCCCGTCGTGGCCGCGAACATCACGGTGCTGGCGATCGAGACCGACGCGGAGCCGGAGCACATGAGCCGCCTGTCATCCCTGGCGCCCGGAGAAACCGCGGCGGTCGTCGCCCTGGCGCCGTCGTGCCGCGGCGCCCAGCGGCGCCGGCTCCTGGATCTCGGCCTCGTGCCGGGGACGCGCGTGACCAGCGAGCTGACCGGGCCGTCCGGCGATCCCACCGCCTACCGGATCCGCGGCGCCCTCATCGCGCTGCGCGCGGAGCAGGCCGCGCAGATCTTCGTGCAGAAGGGAGCGCCGGCGTGAGCCATCCGTCACCCGAGGCCTGTGCCACCTGTCCGGCGCACCACCTCGCGAACCTGCGCAAGCTCGGCGTGGACATGGAGGGCCACGACTACGTGGTCGCGCTCGCCGGCAATCCCAACACGGGCAAGAGCACCGTGTTCAACGCGCTCACCGGGCTCCGCCAGCACACGGGCAACTGGCCGGGCAAGACCGTCACCCGCGCCGAGGGCGCCTTCGCCAGCGGCGACAAGCGCTTCAAGCTCGTGGACCTGCCCGGTACTTACTCGCTGCTCTCGTCGAGTCTCGACGAGGAGGTCGCGCGGGACTTCGTCCTGTTCGGCCAGCCCGACGTGACGGTGGTGGTCGTCGATGCGACCTGCCTCGAGCGCAACCTGAACATCGTGCTCCAGGTGCTGGAGATCACGAACCGCGTCGTCGTGTGCCTGAACCTCATGGACGAGGCCCGCCGGCGCGGGATCGACGTGGACGCCCGGCGCCTCGCCCGCGATCTCGGCGTCCGCGTCGTGGCGACGGCCGCCCGCTACGGCGAGGGGCTCGAGCCGCTGATGCAGGCCATCGCCGAGGTCGCCCGCGGCGAGGTGGGCGGCGGCCCGCACCGCATCGGCGAGCGCTCGCCCGCCCTGCAGCGGGCCGTCACGCGCCTCGCCGACGGTGTGCGCCACCTGGTGCCGGGCCTGCCCAACGCGTCGTGGGTGGCCCTCCGGCTCCTCGACGGCGACGAGCGGATTCAGGACGCGCTCTTGCGGGGCGAGCTGGGCGACCTGCAGGTGTCGGCGGCCGATGGCACGCGGCCGGCCGTCGTGGCGCCCCCGGCGGACGAAGTCGCGGCGCTGACCGCGCTGGCCTCGGAGCTGCGCTGGCAGGTGGGCGCCGACTTCCACCAGTCCCTGATGGAGGCGATCTACACCGAGGCCGCCCGCATCGCCGACCGGGCGGTGTCCCACAGCGGCGCCGGTGGCCGCCTCGATCTGGACCGCACCATCGATCGCCTGGTCACGAGCCGCATCTGGGGCGTGCCGCTCATGGTGCTGATGCTCACGGTCGTCTTCTGGCTCACCATCGCCGGGGCGAACGTGCCCTCAGGCCTGCTGGCCGCCGTGCTCATCGACTGGGCGCATCCACTCCTGAAGGCGGGCGCGTCCGCCGTCATGCCGTGGTGGCTCAGCGGGCTGCTCGTGGACGGCATGTACCTGGCCACGGCGTGGGTCGTCAGCGTGATGCTGCCGCCGATGGCGATCTTCTTCCCGCTGTTCACGATGCTCGAGGACTTCGGCTATCTCCCGCGGGTGGCCTTCAACCTGGACAGCTCGTTCCGGAAGGTGGGCGCCCACGGCAAGCAGGCGCTCACCATGGCCATGGGATGGGGCTGCAACGCGGCCGGCGTCGTCGCCGCGCGCATCATCGAGAGCCCGCGCGAGCGGCTCATCGCCATCATCACCAACAACTTCGCGCTCTGCAACGGCCGGTGGCCCACGCAGATTCTGATCGCCACGATCTTCATCGGCGGCGCCGTGCCGGCCCGCCTCGCGGGGCTGGTCTCGGCGATGGCGGTGGTGGGCGTGGCTGTGCTCGGCGTGGTCCTCACCTTCCTGACGTCGTGGCTGCTCTCGCGGACGGTGCTGCGCGGGGAGGTGTCCACGTTCAGCCTCGAACTGCCGCCGTACCGCCCGCCCCGGGTCCTCGCCACGCTCTACACGTCGCTCATCGATCGCACGCTCTACGTGCTGTGGCGGGCGGTCGTCTTCGCCCTGCCGGCGGGCGCCGTCATCTGGCTGGTCTCCAACATCCCGTGGGGCGGAGAGAGCCTGGCGGCCGCGCTCGTCGGCTGGCTGCAGCCCTTTGGCGGCCTCCTGGGCCTGTCGGGCGTCATCCTGCTCGCGTACGTCGTCGCGATTCCCGCCAACGAGATCGTCGTGCCCACGATCCTGATGCTCACCGTGCTGGTGAGCGGGGCGTCCGGCGTCGGGGCCGGCACCGGCGTGATGTTCGAGCTGGACTCGACGACCGACACCGCGGCGCTCCTGCACGGGGGCGGCTGGACGCTGCTGACGGCCGTGTGCCTGATGCTCTTCAGCCTGGTCCACAATCCGTGCTCCACGACGATCTACACGATCTGGAAGGAGACGGGCAGCGCGAAGTGGACGACCCTGGCCGCGCTCCTGCCGCTGGGGCTCGGGTTCCTCCTCTGCTTCGTCGTCGCCCAGAGCTGGCGCCTGGCCGCGGGCTGACGTCCGGCTGTCCCTGCCGAGGCCGCCCGGAGTAGTGTGACGCGCGTGCCCCCGCTGGACCGCGCGTTCGACTCGCCCGACCAGAAGCGCCGCCACGTGCGGCGGCTCTTCGCGACGATCGCCGACCGCTACGACCTCATCACGCGCGTGCTGTCCTACGGGCGGGATCGTCACTGGAAGCGCCGCCTCGTCGCGCTCGCCGGCGTCGCCGACGGGGAAGCGGCACTCGACCTCGCGACGGGCACCGGCGACCTGGCGTTCCTCGTGGCCGCGCGGGGGGCGCGCGTGGTCGGCCTCGACGTGACCCATCGCATGATCCAGCTGGCGCGGGCGAAGGCGCCGGCCGGGCCGCGCCCCGCCTGGGTCGTCGGGGACATGACGGCGCTGCCGTGTCCCGACGCCGCCGTCTCGCTGGTGACCACGGGCTACGGGCTCAGAAACGTCCCCGACCTCACGCACGCGATCCGGGAAGTCGCCCGCGTCCTGATCCCCGGGGGGCGCTTCCTCTCGCTCGACTTCAACCGGCCGTCCCACCCCGTCGTGCGGGCCGTCTACCTGGCGTATCTCACCCTGGTCGGGGCTGCGCTCGGCTGGGTCCTGCACGGCGACCCTGACACCTATCGGTACATCCCGGCCTCGATCCGTCGCTATCCCGGCGCCGAGGGCGTGGCCGACCAGCTCCGGGACCACGGCTTCGACGAGGTGCATGTCGTGCCAGTTCTGGGCGGCCTGATGACGATTCACGTCGCCCGGCGCTCGGCCGAGGGCCATTGACCGCAATCGTTGCTAACGTTGCTGTTCGGCCGGTCCGAAACATGTCATCGGGACCGGAAACGCGTGCGCTGCCTGCCAGCCCGTGCACCGGCGCGCACACCGGGTCCGGACAAGGTCGATGCCACTCGTTGATTCACTGCTGACCGCGGTCGTCCGAAGCGACGGTGACGCGCTCGTGCTCCACGTGGGCGAGAAGCCGTACGTGGTGGCGGCCGGCGGCACCGTCGACCTGTCGCGGCAGGGGCTGGGCCTGGGCGCCATGGAGGGCATGCTCGCCCAGCTGCTTTCGCCCGACGCCCTGCGGACCCTGCGCGAGATGGGCGCGGTGGAGTACGAGCTCGAGGCGCGCCCGGCCGCCGCGGGTGATCGCTTCACCATCGTGGCCGCACGGGGCGGCGACGACATCTGGATCGAGATGCGCCGGCATCGCCGGATCGCCGCGGCGGAGTCCGCCGAGACGTTCATGCCGATCGTCGACGAGGCCTTCGTCGCCGCTGCGGCCACGCCGTCGGAGGTCGAGGTCGCGGCGGCCGCGGCGTCCGAGTCTGAACGCGCCGCACAGCCGGACGAGGCGGAGGCCGCGGACGCGCCTGCCGACGAGGGTGGCCCGACCCCGGTCCTCCTGTCGACGCGGCCTGTGGCCGCCGAGGCCTGGGACGCCACGCCGTCCCCGGCGCCCGAAGAGGACATCCTCGAGCCGGCGCCCGTGGTGCTGCCGCCGCTCACGTCGGCGCCGGCGTTCTCCCTCGACGAGGACGCGGCGACCGCGGCGCCCGAAGAGGACGCCTTCGCACCCGCGGCCGTGGTGCTGTCGCCGAGGTCGTTCCACGCGGCATCCGCCCCCGAGGACGAGGTCTACACGCTGACGACGGACGACGACGCCGTGTTCGGCCCCGCGCCCGTCCTGCTGGCGTCGCCCGGGGCGTCCGCGGAAGGCGAGGCGATGGCCGACGCCACCGACCGGTGGTCGATCGACGTCGACGAATCGGAAGGCATGGCACCGCCTGCCGAGGAACCCGCCGCGATCGTGGGCATGGAGGCCGATGCCGCCGAGGCGTCCGACGAGCCCGAGGCGGTCGTGCCACACGCGGACGCGCCGCTCGAACCCGTGCCGGCGGCCGCGGCCGACGACGAGCCGCTCGTGCCCGCCGACGCGGTGCCGGAGCCCATCACCGAGATGCCCGCGGTGGCCCAGGTCGAGATCCCGGCGCACGCGCTTGCCTGGGACCCGCCCGCGGCGGACGTCCACCTCGGATCCGTCGAGGTCGCGCCGCCGGTGAGCGATCCGGCCACCCCGTTGCCGGCCGCGGACGCCGCGGCACCGGCCCATGCCGCCGTCGCGGTCGAAGCCGGCACGCACTCGGCCCCCGCGGCCTCGCAGGCCGTCGAGGACGCGGAGCCGGCGGCTGCGGCCCCGACGGCGCCACCCGCGGCGCCCGTGTCGCACGTCGCCGCCGCCACGTCGCCCGCGCCGTCCGAGGCGCCGGTCCGCGAGCCCGCCGCCGCTCCGGCGTTTCCCTCCATGCCTCCGACCGCCGCGCGCGTGGGGCCCCCGCAGGCGCCGGCGTGGTCCGACGCGCTGGCGGCGAGCCGCGCGCCGGAACCGCCCCCGATGGAGCGCGAGCCCGCGCCGCGGGCGCCGGAGGTGGCCGACCCGCTGCCGGCGGTCGTGCTGTCGCTGACCCGCGACGGCCTGCGCAACAACGGCAGCACCACCCGCGGACCCGTGCGGCTGGGCGGCATAGAACGCCTCCTCCGCGTCGCCGCCGCGCGCGGCGCCTCGGCGCTGTATCTCACCACGCAGGCGCGCCCGGCCGTGCGCGTGGACGGCGACATCCGCCTCCTGGAAAGCGAGCCGCCGCTGTCGAGCGGCGACGTCGAGGCGGCGGTCCTCGAACTGGCGCCGGAAGGGGCGCGCGACAAGGAGAGCGCGGAGTGGATCCGCGACCTCCACGACATCGGCCGCGTGCGGATCACCACCTTCCGCGACTATCGCGGCCCCGGCGCGCTGCTGCGGATGATCCAGGCCAAGGCGACGTCCGCCGAGCAGCTGGGGCTCGTGCGCGAGATCCAGGCGCTGGCCACCGAGCCCGAGGGCCTGGTCATCGTCACCGGGCCGCGGGCGAGCGGAAAGTCCACGCTGGTGTCCGCGTTCGTCGACCTCATCAACCGCCAGCGCAGCGACCACGTCATCACGCTCGAAGGACAGATCCGGTTCGTGCACGAGAGCCGGGGCTCGCTCGTGAGCCAGCGCGAGCTGCGGGGCAGCGCCGCCGAGGTGGTGACCGCGGCGCGCGCGGCCCTGCGCGAGAACCCGGACGTGCTGGTGATCGAGGATCTCCGGTCGCCCGACGTGCTGCAGGTGGCCCTCGATGCCGCCGGCTCCGGCCTGCTGGTGTTCGTGTCGATGACGGCCGCCTCGGCGACCGCCGCGCTCGAGCGGCTGGTGGACCTGTGCCCGTCGGAACAGCGGCGCACCGTGCGCGCGGCCCTGGCCGAGCACCTGCGCGGCGTGGTCGCCCAGGTGCTGCTGCGGAAGACGGGCGGCGGCCGCCTGGCCGCGCGCGAGCTGGTGCTGAATACCAGCGCGGTCGCGGCCCTGGTGGGCGACGGCCAGATCGGCCAGCTCCCGCGCGCCATCGACGGTGGCCGGAAGGTGGGCATGGCCCCGCTGAACGACGCCCTCGTCGCCTTCGTGCAGAGCGGCGCCGTGGACGTGCGCGAGGCCTACCGCAAGGCCGACGACAAGGCGGGCTTCCTGGCGCTCCTCAGGCGCGAGGGCATCGACACGTCGTTCGTCGAGCGGCTCGCGTAGCCGTCGGCCCGGCGCCGCGCCCTCAGCGCTCGAACCACGGCGCGAGCTCGTCCAGGAGCGCCAGCACGACGTCATCCTCGCTGATGGCGTCGATGGGCGTGGCCTCCCGCACGGGCCGTTCGGTGCGGATCGAGCGGCTGCCGCGCGACCGCACGATCGTCAGCGTCGGGCGCGGCGGATCGAAGGCGGGGTCCAGCCCCAGCGCGATGCCGTCCTCGCGCGCGCGCTCGGGCACGAGGCGCACGCCGCCGGCGGGCGTCATGACGTCGAACGGCAGCCCCTCGCCCCGGAGCACCGCGGCCATGGCGCGGAACCCCGGGATGGCCCGTTCCTCGAGAAAGCGCTCGTAGGCCTGCCGGGCGTCATCGGCCCGGGCACGCCGCGCCGCGGCGTCCTTCCTGGCGCCCTCCATGGCCTGGCGCACGGACTTGCGAAGCAACGCGACGTCGATGGCCATCACGCAATCCTGACGGCGCCGCTCGCTGCGAGCGCCTGGATGGCCGCCGGGTCGTAGCCGCACTCGGCGAGCACGGCGGCGGTGTGCTGGCCCAGCGTGGGGGGACCGGTCCTGATGCCCCCCGGGGTGTCCGACAGCTTCACCGGCACGCCGGTCACGCGCACGTGGCCGAGTGTCTGGTGCGCCACCGTCTGGACCATCTCTCGCGCCGCGGTCTGCGGGTCCGCGAACACCTCCTCGACCGACCGCACGGGGCCGTGGGGCACACCGGCCTCGCGCAGCACCGCCGCCCACTCCGCCCGCGTCCTGGCCGCGAAGGCCTCGGCGAGCCGCGGCCGGAGCGCCTCGTAGTTCGTCAGGCGCAGCGCGTTGGTGGCAAACCGCGGGTCGGCCCCGAGGTCGTCGAGCCCGGCCGCCCGGCAGAACCGCTGCCACAGGCTGTCGTTGCCGACGGCCAGCGCCAGCTCGCCGTCGGCGGTCGCGAAGGTCTCGTAGGGCGCGATCGTGGGATGCCGGTTGCCGAGGCGCCCGGGCGCCGTGCCCGTGGCGAAGAAGTTGCCGGCCTGGTAGGTCAGGAGCGCCGCGGCCGCGTCCAGCATGCCGATGTCGACCACCTGGCCCTGGCCGGTCGTGCCGCGGGCGACCAGCGCGGCGAGGATGCCCTGCGCCGCGAACATGCCCGACACGATGTCCACGATGGCCACGCCGAGGCGGTAGCCCGGCCCGTCCGCGTCGCCCGTGATGCTCATGAGGCCGGCCTCCGCCTGCATCACCGCGTCGTAGCCGGGCTCTTCGCGCCGGGGGCCGGTCTGCCCGTAGCCGGAGATGGAGCAGTAGACGATGCGGGGATGCCGCGCGCGCACCGACGCGGCGTCCAGCCCGATGTCGTCCAAGGTGCCCGGACGGAAGTTCTCGACGACGACGTCGGCCGTCTCCAGCAGGCGGCCGACGACCTCGCGGCCCCCGGGCGTCTTGAAGTCCACGGCCACGCTTTCCTTGTTGCGGTTCACGCTCAGGAAATACGCGCTCTCCTCGCCCAGGAACGGCGGCCCCCAGCGGCGCGTGTCGTCGCCGCGGGCGGGGTGCTCCAGCTTGATGACGCGCGCGCCGAGGTCGCCCAGCGCCATCGTGCAGTACGGGCCCGAGAGCACGCGAGTGAAGTCGAGGATGGTGATGCCGCGGAGGGGTCCCATGTCGAGTGCCGCCGTAATGGTATCCGGTCGCGCGTGGCGCGCGCTCTGGTATGTTGCCGGGATGGCGGAACGAGCGGGACACGCCGTCGTGTACACGGGCGACGCTTGAGTCGCCTGCGAGAAGGTGAAAGCGTGGCTTTCACGAGCGGGCGTGGATGTGGTCGCCCACAATGTCGAGCAGGACGACCGTGCCTACGACGCCCTCCTGGCGCTGGGCTACCGGACCGTGCCGGTCACGGTCATCGCGGACCGCGTGATCAAGGGCTTCGCCCCGGAGGCGCTCGATGCGGCCATCAGCGCCGCGCGCCGGCCGTCCGATCCAGGAGCGCCTTGAGGCGTTCGAGCCCCGCCAGCACGTAGTCGGCGTCCTCGCCGATGCCGAGGCGGAGGTAGCCGTCCATGCCGAAGTGATCGCCCGGCACCACGAGCACGCTCTCTTCGTCGCGCAGCCGGGTCACGAGCGCCGTCGAGTTGATCGGCGCCTCGTAGCGGGCGAACACGAAGGCCCCGGCCTCCGGCGACACCCAGGAGAAGGCGTGCCCGCATCCGCGGAGCCACGTCTCGACGGCCGGGACGTTCCGGCGCAGGATCTCGCGCGTACGCGCCAGGAGGGCGGCGCGCGCCGGCGGCGCCAGCGCCGACGTGGCGAGCCGGTCGCTCAGGGCGTTGGGGGCAATCGACGTGTAGTCGTGGTACGCCCAGAGTGCCTTGACGACCTCGGGCGGCGCCACGGCCCATCCCACGCGCAGGCCGGGCAGGCCGTACGCCTTCGACAGGCCGCTCGTGACGATCACGCGCTCCCCGCGGCCCCACATGGATGCCGACTCCACTCCGTCCAGCTCGGCGCCCCGGTAGATCTCGTCCGAGACCACCCACGCGCCGACCGAGTCGGCGACGGCGCCGATCCGGTCCAGGTCCTCCGCGCGCAGCCGCGCGCCGGTCGGGTTGTTGGGCGTCGTCACCACGATCGCGCGCGTGGCGGGGGAGACCAGCCCCGGCAGTGCGTCCAGATCGGGGCGCCAGCCGGACGGGTCGTGGGTCATGGGCCACTCGCGGACCGTGACGCCGAAGGCCCGCACCACGCCGGCCACCTGCAGGTAGGCCGGCACCATGACCACCACTTCGTCGGCCCGTTCGACCAGCCGCCACGTCGTGACGAAGTTGGCCTCGGACCCGCCGCTCGTGACCTGCACGTGGTCCGCCGTCGCGCCGGGGTAGAGGGCCGCGATGGCCTCCCGCAGGGCGGGCGTCCCGTTCGTCTGGCTGTAGATGAGGGGGGCGTCCAGCAGAGCGTCGAGCGCGGCGTCGTCGCCGACGAGTTGACGGACGCTCAGCGGCCGGACGCCGCTCTCCGACAGGTTGTGGCGGACCCGATGCTCCCATTCCGACTGGAAGCGCTCGAGCGCGAAGGGCTCGATCCGCATGGCTGGCGAGTATACTGACGCGGTTCCCCGATGCGCGAGGAGCTGCTCCCCAAATTCGTCGAGGTCCCCTCGGGGGAATTCACGATGGGCGCGGCCGACGGCGAGGACGACGAACGGCCGATACGGCGGGTCTCGATCGATCGGTTTTTTCTCGGCACGTTCCCGGTCACGAACGTCCAGTACGCGGAGTTCGTGCGGAACACCGGCCATCGAGCGCCCGACGTGCGCGACCTGCCGTCGTTCGTCTCCCCGGCGGCCGAGGCCACCTTTCGTGAGCTCGCGTCCCCGTACATCTGGCGCGGCGGCGACCCGCCGCGGGACCGCGGGCTCCACCCGGTCACGCTCGTCACCCACGCCGACGCCACCGCCTACTGCGTCTGGCTCGGCACCAGGCTGGGCCGTCCCGTCCGCCTTCCCACCGAGGCGGAATGGGAACGCGCCGCCCGCGGGGGGCTCGAAGGCCGCCGCTACCCGTGGGGCGACGAGATCGATCCGTCGCGCTCGAACTTCCTGCCCGACGTCACCCTGAAGCGGATGCGCGGCACCCGGCCCGTCGGCACGTTCCCGCCGAACGGCTTTGGCCTGCACGACATGAGCGGTAATGTGTGGGAATGGGTGGCCGACTGGTACCAGCCCGATGCCTACGCCTCGCTGGGCACCGCCAATCCCGCGGGGCCGGTGGGCGGGTCGATGCGCCTGCTGCGGGGCGGCGCCTGGGTGACGCACGACGTGCTGCAGCTCCGGTGCGCCTACCGTCACAAGGTGCCGCCGGATACCTACGCCTACAGCGTGGGCTTCCGCGTGGCCTACAGCGAGCCCGGCGCCGGGCTGGCCGTGCCGTGATCGGCTGGCTGGCCGCCTGCCTGTGCCTCGCCGCGGCCACGCAGGCCTCGGCGCAGGACGCGGCGGCCCCGCCGACCGTCGTCGCCCGGGGCCAGGGCGAGGTGCACGCCGCGCCCGACATGGCCTACATCTCGCTCGGCGCCGAACAGAACGCGCCGCAGCCGGCCGCGGCCCAGGCCGCCGTGGCCAGGGCCATGACCGCCGTGCAGCAGCGGCTCGCCGGCGCCGGCGTGCCCAAGGACGCCATCCGGACCACCACCTACGACGTCTCGCCCCGGTTCGACTACGTCGACGGACGCCAGGTGCCCCGCGGGTTCACGGCGCGGCACGTGATCGACGTGCGCGTGGACGAGCTGCCGAAGGTGGGCGAGCTTCTGGCACTGGCGCTCGAGGCCGGCGGCACGTCGGTGCAGGGCGTGCGCTTCGAATTGAAGGAGCGGCAGGCGCTCGAGCGCGAGGCGCTGTCGCGCGCGGTCGCCGATGCCCGGGCACGCGCCGACGCGATGGCGGCCGGGGCAGGATCGGCCGTGGTCGGCGTCGTGCGGATCGACGAGGCCGGGACCAGCGCGCCTCCACCCGAGCCGGTGATGATGCGGATGGCCGCCGCGCAGGCCGCCCCGCCGCCGCCCCCGGTCGCGCCGGGGGAAATCGTCATCCGCGCGAGCGTGACGCTGACCGCGCGCCTGCGATAGGGACGCCCGTCGCCACGGGCAGGGGCGCAATCTGGTCCAGGCTGCGCCACAGGTACCAGCTCCCGATCGATCGGAACGGCCGCCACGTCTCGGCGACGGCGCGGGCCCGCGCCGGCGTCGGTCGCGCCGGCAGGCCGTAGATGCCCGTCATGGCCGTCAGGAGCGCCAGGTCGCCGGCCGGAAACACGTCGAGGCGCTGGAGCTGGAAGATCAGGAACACTTCCGCCGTCCACACGCCGATGCCGCGGACCGCCGTCAGGCGCCGCACGACCTCCGCGTCGTCCATCGTGCCGAGGCGCGCCAGCGGCAGCCGTCCGTCGACGACGTGCGCGGCCAGATCCTTGACGTATCCCGTCTTCGTCGGCCCCAATCCGGTCGCCCGGAGGACGTCGTCGTCGAGAGCCAGCATCGCCCGCGGCGCCAGGCGGCGTCCGGCGACGGCCGCCCGCACGCGCGCGAACACCGTCCGGGCGGCCTTCGCCGACACCTGCTGCGCCACGATGGCCCGCACGAGGGCCTCGAAGGGATCGGGCGCCACACGCGTGTCGAGGCGGCAGGGGCCGATCCGGCGGACGAGCGCCGCCATGACGGGATCGACCTCGGCGAAATGCCGGCGCGCCTTGCGGATGTCGAGGGCCATCGGGGCCCGATTCTGCCACGATGTTCGGCCGGCATCCGTCCCAGCGAATCTTTCGCTGGCGGTCGCGTCCGGGGCGTGGGCTAAGCTGGGAATTCCCATGGGCCATTCGGTGGTCGACGCCATCGGCAGGACGCCGCTCGTACGACTGTCGCGCCTCGAGCGCGACGTCCCGGGCCTCGAGCTGTACGGCAAGCTCGAAGCGAGCAACCCGGGCGGCTCGGTGAAGGACCGCGCGGCCCGCCACATGATTCTCGAGGGGCTGCGGTCGGGCGCCCTCGGGCCGGGCAAGCGCCTGCTCGACGCGACGTCGGGCAACACCGGCATCGCCTACGCGATGCTGGGGGCCGCGCTGGGGTTCCCGGTCACGCTGTGCGTGCCCTCGAGCGCCAGCCCCGAGCGCAAGCGGATCCTCACCGCCTACGGCGCCGACCTCGTGTTCACCAATCCGATGGACGGGTCCGACGGCGCGATCGTCGAGGCCAGGCGCCAGTATGCGGCGAACCCGGACGCCTACTTCTATCCGGACCAGTACAACAACGACTTCAACTGGCGCGCGCACTTCGAGACCACCGGACCCGAGATCCTGGCCGACACGGCCGGCCGGATCACGCACTTCGTCGCCGCGCTCGGCACGAGCGGCACCTTCATGGGCACCGGCCGCTTCCTGCGGACGCAGGTTCCGGACGTCGTCCTGATCTCGGTGCAGCCCGAGTCGCCCCTGCACGGCCTCGAAGGGCTGAAGCACATGGCATCGGCGATCGTGCCCGGCATCTACGACGAGTCGCTGGCCGATCACGCGGCGGAAGTGTCGACGGAGGATGCGCACGAGATGACGCGGCGGCTGGCGCGCGAGGAAGGGCTGCTCGTGGGGGTGTCGAGCGGCGCCAACCTGGCCGCGGGCCTGGCGCATGCCGCCCGGGCGCGCGAGACGCGCGACCACGTGGTGATGGTGTGCATCCTGTGCGACGCCGGCGACCGCTATCTGTCCGAGCCCTTCTGGGACGAGGGCCGGGCCGTGCCCCTGGCGGCCGCCGCGGGCAGCCGCGCGGACGCCGCGCGATGACGCTCACGCTGGGTCCCGGCGTGCGGGCCGCCATCGAGCAGCACGGCCGGGAGGCCTATCCGCACGAGTGCTGCGGCGCGCTCCTGGGCGACGGGACGCGCGTGGTCGCCGTGCACGCCCTGCCCAACGTCACCACCGAAGGCCCCCGGCGCCGATTCCGGGTCGACGACCGGGACTACATGGCGGCGGAACGCGAGGCGGGGGTCCGCGGCCTGTCGCTGCTCGGGTTCTACCACTCGCATCCGGACCACCCGGCCGAGCCGTCGCAGTACGACCTGGACCACGCGTGGCCCACCTTCGTTTACCCGATCGTGTCGATTCGCGAGGGGCGGCCCGACGCGCTCCGGGCCTGGTCGCTCCGCGACGACCGGTCCCGGTTCGACGAGCGGGACGTCGTGGACGAGGCCGACTCCGGCGGAACCCCCGCGGCGGGCCCGGCATCATAATCAGGTTGCGCTCCAGCACGAGGACGACATGCCCGTTTCCATTCACATTCCCACGCCCCTGCGGCCCTTCACCGACAAGCTCGACGTCGTCGAGGCGTCGGGCGCCACGATTGGCGAAGTCCTGCAGGACCTCACGACCCGCTACAGCGGCCTCCGGCAGCACCTCTACGCGGCCGATGGCAGGCTCCGGAGCTTCGTGAACGTCTACGTCGGCGACGAGGACATCCGCTACCTGCAGAAGGAGCAGACGCCGGTGGCCGACGGCCAGACGGTGAGCATCATCCCGTCGGTGGCCGGCGGGACGGGCGCGGTGGCCGCGGCGCTCCCGGCGCTGAGCCCGGAAGAGGTTCAGCGCTACAGCCGGCACCTCATCCTGTCGGAAGTCGGGATGGAAGGGCAGCAGAAGCTGAAGGCCGCCCGCGTGCTCTGCATCGGCGCCGGCGGCCTGGGATCGCCCGCGGCGATGTACCTGGCCGCGGCGGGCGTCGGCACCATCGGCATCGTGGACTTCGACGCGGTGGACGTCAGCAACCTGCAGCGGCAGATCCTGCACGGCACGAGCGACGTGGGCCGATCGAAGCTCGCGTCCGCCAAGGACACCCTCACCGAACTGAACCCGCACGTCACCGTCAACCTGCACGAGGTCGCGCTCAGCTCGGCCAACGCCCTCGATCTCTTCCGCGACTACGACGTCATCGTGGACGGCACGGACAACTTCCCGACGCGGTATCTCGTCAACGACGCGTGCGTGCTGCTCGGCAAGCCGAACGCCTACGGCAGCATCTTCCGTTTCGAGGGGCAGGCCTCGGTATTCGCCACCCAGGACGGCCCGTGCTATCGCTGCCTGTATCCGGAGCCGCCGCCGCCCGGGCTCGTGCCGAGCTGCGCCGAGGCCGGCGTCCTGGGCATCCTGCCCGGCCTCATCGGCACGATCCAGGCCACCGAGACGGTGAAGCTCATCCTGGGCATGGGCCAGACCCTGGCCGGCCGCTTCCTCGTCTACGACGCGATGCGGATGCGCTTCCGCGAGCTGACGCTCCGCAAGGACCCCGACTGCCCGGTGTGCGGGACGCACCCGACGGTCACCGCGCTCATCGACTACGACCAGTTCTGCGGCGTCGCCCCGGCTCAGGCGCCGAACGCCGCGTCCGCGGATGCCATGAACGACATGACCGTACTCGAACTGAAGGCCCGGATCGACGCCGGCACCCGCCCGTTCATCCTGGACGTGCGCGAGCCGTCCGAGTACCAGATCAACCGCATCGAAGGCTCGGTGCTCATCCCGCTCGGGGAGCTGCCGCAGCGGTTCCGGGAGCTCGACCCGACGATGGAGATCGTCTGCCAGTGCAAGGTGGGCGGGCGGTCGGCCAAGGCGGCGGCGTTCCTGCGCCAGCAGGGGTTCTCCCGGGTCCATAACCTGGCCGGCGGCATCCTGGCCTGGGTGGATCAGGTGGACCCGAGCCAGCCCAAGTACTGACTAGGACCGCATAGGGACCAGGGACCAGGGACCAGGGACCAGGAGCCTTCAGCGTCGCCTGGGCTGGCCGATGGCGTCGGGGCCGTATCGTTTGGGCGCGGGCCGGCAGCCGGTAGCCGCGAGTTCTCCGCTCCCTGCCCGGCAATTCCAGCCTTTCGAGCACAAAGTCCGACTTGTGGAGTCGGGTTTGCACTAATATAGGACTCTGAAGGTCGGATATCGGCCCTGCCGCCGGTCACGGGACCGCGACCTTCGGGTTGTCAACCAAATGCTCAGGCTTTCGAAGAAGGCAGACTACGCGCTCATGGCCGCCCGTCATCTGGCGGCGGCCCCGCCCGACAGCTCGGTGAGCGCTCGCGAGATCGCCGAGAGCTACAGCATCCCGTCCGAGCTCCTGGCGAAGGTGCTGCAGCGGCTGGTGCGGGCCCGGCTGCTCGTGTCGGTGCAGGGGACCCGCGGCGGGTACCGTCTGGCCGGGGACCCTCGCAAGACCACGGTGGCCGACGTGATCCAGGCCATCGACGGGCCGGTCGCCGTCACCGCGTGCTCGCCGACCGACAGGGCCTGCGAGCAGTTCGAGCGGTGCGAGATTCGCGACCCGCTCTGGAAGATCAAGGCGCGCATCGTCGATGCGCTGGCCACCGTGTCGCTGGCGGAGCTCGCCGAGCCGGTGCCGGCCGGCGCGGTGCCGGTGTCCATGCCCGTCATCGTGCATTCCGGCTCGGGCCCACGGGCGGGAGCGGTCGAGTAGTCGCCATGACCGCCGCGCCCATCTACCTCGATCACCACGCGACCACGCCGGTCGATCCGCGCGTGCTCGAGGCGATGCTGCCGTTCTTCACGGGCGAGTTCGGGAATGCCGCCAGCCGCCAGCACGCCTACGGGTGGCGCGCGGCCGACGCGGTCGAACAGGCGCGCCGCCAGGTGGCACGCCTCATCGGGGCGCGGGCCAGGGAGATCGTCTTCACCAGCGGGGCCACCGAGGCCAACACGCTCGGGATTCGCGGCGCCGTCGCGTCCCGCCGCGACCGCGGGACGCACGTGGTCACCGTCGCCACCGAACACGCGGCCGTCCTCGACACGTGCCGCCGCCTCGAACGCGACGGCTGCCGCCTGACCGTCCTGCCGGTCGGGCGCGACGGACGCGTGGACGTCGCGCAGGCGGCCGAGGCGCTGACCGACGACACGGTCCTGCTGTCGGTGATGACGGCCAACAACGAGATCGGCGTCCTCCAGCCGATCGCCGAACTGGCGCGGGTCTGCCGCGCGCGCGGTGTCTGGCTGCATACCGACGCCGTGCAGGCGGTGGGGCACGTGCCGTTCGACGTGGAGGCCCTGGGCGTGGACCTCGCGTCGATCAGCGCCCACAAGATGTACGGGCCGAAGGGCGTGGGCGCGCTCTATGTCCGGCGCTCGCCGAAGGTGATGCTCGAGCCCCTCGTCGTCGGGGGCGGCCAGGAACAGGGCCTCAGGGCCGGCACGGTCAACGTCCCGGGTGTGGTCGGGCTCGGCGCGGCGGCGGATCTGGCGCGCGAGTGTGCGCCGGCGGAAGCGCCCAGGGTCGCGGCCCTGCGCGACCGGCTGCTGGCGGGCCTGACCGGCGCGCTCGACGGCGTGACCGTGAACGGCTCGCTCACGGCGCGCCTGCCGCACAACCTGCACGTCAGCTTCGCCGGCATCGACAGCGAGGCCCTGATGACGAGTCTGGCCGACCAGGTCGCGGTGTCATCGGGCTCGGCCTGCGCGTCGGGCAGCCGGGAACTCTCGCACGTGATGCGCGCCATCGGCGCCGACGAGCGGACGCGGTGGGGCGCCGTGCGCTTTGGCTTGGGGCGGAGCACGACCGCCGCGAGTGTGGACGCCGCCGTGGGCCTGGTGGCCGCGGCGGTGACGACCCTGCGCGCGATGTCGCCCGTAGCCGTCGGAGGCCGGGGATGACGGCGCCGTACTCCGAGGCGGTGCGGGCGCGCTGCCGCGATCCGCGGCGCGCCGGCGGCTGGCCCGACGGCGAGACCGGCATCGGGACCGGCGCGGCCGGCAGCCTCGACGCGGGAGCGCTGACGCGCCTGCAGGTGCGCCTGTCGGGCGGCGGCGACACCGTCGAGGACGCCCGCTTCCGCGTCTTCGGGTGCAGCGCCGCCGTGGCCAGCGCGAGCTTCGTGGCCGACGCGATCGTGGGCGGCTCGTCGGCCCGGGCGCGCGCGCTCGAAGCCGCCGAGGTGGCCGACGCCCTGGCCCTTCCGGCCGACAAGAGGGCCATGGCCCGCCTGGCCACCGACGCGGCCCGGGCGGCCGTGGAGGACTGGGAGACGCGGCACAGGGATCAGGAACCAGGGACCGGGGACCAGGGATGATCGAGATCACCGACAGCGCGGCGCGGGTCATCGCGCGCCAGATGGGCAAGCAGGGCCTCGCCAGCGGAGGGCTGCGCGTCGCCATCAAGGCCGGGGGCTGCTCCGGCTACAGCTACGTGTTCCGCTTCGACGCCGGGCCCCGCGGCACCGACCAGGTGTTCGAGGGGCCGGGCGGCGTCCAGGTGTACGTCGACCCGAAGAGCCTGGCGCTGCTCGACGGCGCGGTGCTCGACTTCGACGAGCACAACCTGATGGCCACCACGTTCACGTTGCGCAACCCGCATGCGAAGAGCGCGTGCGGCTGCGGCACATCGTTTGGCGTCTGAGGACCTGCGCGGACAGGGACCGGAGACCAGGGACCAGGGACCAGGGACAAGGAAGATGGAATCAGCGACGACCAAGGTGTTCGAGGATCTGGCGGCCCAGGACTACAAGTACGGGTTCGTCACCGACGTCGAGCAGGACATCGCGCCGAAGGGGCTCAGCGAGGACGTCGTCCGGCTCGTGTCGAGCAAGAAGGGCGAGCCGGAGTGGCTGCTCGACTGGCGGCTCAAGGCGTTCCGCGCCTGGCAGGCGATGGCCGAGCCGTCGTGGCAGAACGTCCAGTACAACAAGATCGACTACCAGGACATCAGCTACTACGCCGCGCCGAAGGACAAGCCGCGGCTGAACAGCCTGGACGAGCTCGATCCCGAGATCCGCTCGACGTTCGAGAAGCTGGGGATCCCGCTCGAGGAGCAGAAGCTGCTCGCGAACGTCGCCGTGGACGCCGTGTTCGATTCGGTCTCGGTCGCCACCACGTTCAGGGACAAGCTGGCCAAGGCCGGCATCATCTTCTGCTCGTTCTCGGAGGCGGTGAAGGACCACCCGGACCTGGTGCGCCAGTACCTGGGTTCGGTCGTCCCGCACACCGACAACTTCTTCGCCGCCCTGAACTCGGCCGTGTTCAGCGACGGCAGCTTCGTGTTCGTGCCGAAGGGCGTGCGCTGCCCGATGGAGCTCTCGACCTACTTCCGCATCAACGCCAAGGGCACGGGACAGTTCGAGCGGACCCTGATCGTCGCCGAGGCCGGCGCCTCCGTGAGCTACCTGGAGGGCTGTACGGCCCCGATGCGCGACGAGAACCAGCTGCACGCCGCCGTCGTCGAGCTCGTGGCGCTCGACGACGCGACCATCAAGTACTCCACCGTCCAGAACTGGTACCCCGGGGACAAGGACGGCAAGGGCGGCATCTACAACTTCGTCACCAAGCGCGGCGCGTGCCGGGGCGCGCGCTCGAAGATCACCTGGACGCAGGTGGAGACGGGCTCCGCCATCACGTGGAAGTACCCGAGCTGCATCCTGCAGGGCGACGAGTCGGTGGGCGAGTTCTACTCGGTGGCGGTGACGAACAACCGGCAGCAGGCCGACACCGGCACCAAGATGATCCACCTGGGGAAGAACACGCGCAGCACGATCGTCTCGAAGGGCATCTCCGCCGGCCTGGGCCAGAACACGTATCGAGGCGCGGTCAAGATCGCCAAGCCGGCCGTGAACGCCCGGAACTACTCGCAGTGCGACTCGCTCCTCATCGGCGACAAGTGCGGCGCGCACACCTTCCCGTACCTGGAAATCAAGAACACCTCGTCGAAGGTCGAGCACGAGGCGTCCACGTCGAAGATCGGCGAGGACCAGATGTTCTACTGCGAGTCCCGCGGCATCTCGAAGGAGGACGCGATCAACATGATCGTGAGCGGGTTCTGCAAGGAGGTCTTCCGCGAGCTCCCGATGGAGTTCGCGGTGGAGGCCCAGAAGCTGCTGAGCATCTCGCTCGAGGGATCCGTTGGATAGGGACCGGGAATCAAGGGACCAGGAACACATCACCATGCTTGAGATTCGTGGATTGACGGCGAAGGTGGAGGACAAGGAGATCCTCCATGGGATCGACCTCACGGTGGGGGCGGGCGAGGTGCACGCCATCATGGGGCCGAACGGATCCGGGAAGAGCACGCTGGCGCGGGTGCTGGCCGGGCATCCCGGGTACGAGGTCACGGGCGGCACCGTGACCTACCAGGGCGAGGACCTCCTGGCGCTGGCGGCCGACGAGCGCGCCCGCAGGGGCGTGTTCATGGCGTTCCAGTACCCGGTCGAGATTCCGGGCGTGAACAACGCCTACTTCCTGAAGGCCGCCCTGAACGCGCGCCGCAAGGAGCAGGGCCTCGACGAGCTGGACGCGTTCGACTTCATGGCGCTCGTGAAGCGCGAGGCCCAGCGGCTGCAGATGGACGAGAGCATGCTGCAGCGCTCGGTCAACGAGGGCTTCTCGGGCGGCGAGAAGAAGCGCAACGAGATCTTCCACATGGCCGTCCTGCAGCCCGCGCTGGCCGTCCTCGACGAGACCGACTCGGGCCTCGACATCGACGCCCTGCGCGTCGTGTCCGAGGGCGTGAACGCGCTCCGGAGCCCGGAGCGGGCGTTCGTCGTCGTCACGCACTACCAGCGCCTGCTCGAGTACATCGTGCCCGACCACGTCCACGTCCTGAGCGACGGCCGGATCGTGCGGTCCGGCGGTCGTGAACTCGCCCTCGAGCTGGAGGCCAAGGGCTACGGGTGGCTGGAGGCCGCGGGCACGGGAGCCGGCCGATGACCAGCGCCGCCCCCACCCTCGAGTGGCTCCGGGAGGGCCAGCGGGGTCTCGGGACCCGGGCGCCGGAATGGCTCGCCGACCATCGGCGCCAGGCGCTGGAGGCCTTCGAGGCCGCGGGCCTCCCGACCACGCGCCAGGAGGCCTGGCGCTTCACGCCCCTCGGGCCGATCGCCTCGACCGCATTCGATCTGGCGCCGCCGGAGGCCGACGACGTGGAGGCGACGGCGGCCGCCAGCGAGATTCGCGACGCCGCGGTCACGGCCGTCGTCGTCAACGGCTGCTTCGACGAGCAGCTCTCCTCCTACGGCGCCCTGCCGCTGGGCGTGGTCGTCGAGGGCCTGGCCAACAGCTTCGACCGCGAGGACTCGCGGGCCCGCGAGATCGCCCTGTCGCTCGACGCCGCCGCGCATCCCTTCGCCACCCTCAACGCCGCCTTCCTGGAGGACGGCGTCCACGTGGTCATTCCCGAGGGCGCGGTCCTGACCGATCCGCTCCAGATCGTCGTGGTGACGTCGCCGGGCGATCGGCCCGTCATGGCCCATCCCCGGCTGGTGATCGAGGCCCAGGCCCAGAGCCACGGCACCGTCGTCGTCTCGTTCGTCGGCACCGGGGACCAGCCCTACCTGTCGAACGTCGTCACGCAGGTGCGGGTGGACGACGGCGCGGTGCTGGAGCTGGTCGTCGATCAGCGCGAATCGCCGCACGCCTGCCACGTACACCACCTGCACGCGACCTGCGGCGCGGCCGCGACCCTGAACTCGCGCGCCGTGTCGCTCGGGGGCGCGCTGGTGCGCAACGACCTGGCCGTGGTGCTCGCCGGCGAGGGCGCTCACGCCACCCTCGACGGCGTCTACGTCGCCGACGGGGCGGAACTGGTGGACAACCACACCTCCATCGACCACGCCGTCGCCCACTGCACGAGCCACGAGCTGTACAAGGGCATCCTGGCCGGGCGGGCCCGGGCCGTGTTCAACGGCCGGATCCTGGTGCGCCCGGACGCCCAGAAGACGGACGCGAAGCAGACCAACCGCGCGCTGCTCCTGTCCGACGACGCCCAGATCAACTCCAATCCGCAGCTCGAGATCTTCGCCGACGACGTGAAGTGCACCCACGGCGCGGCCGTCGGCCAGCTGGACGAGGAGGCGCTCTTCTACCTGCAGGCGCGCGGGCTCACGCCGGCCGAGGCGCGGGACATGCTGCTCCATGCGTTCGCCGGCGAGGTGCTGGGCGAGATTCACGTGCCGGAGCTCCGTCTCGCGCTGGAGCAGCAGCTCTTCGCGCGGCTGGCCCGGTACATCGACTGAGAGGTGCCCGTGACCACCCACACCCTGCCCGCCGTCGTGCCCGTCACCGTGGAGGGGCTCCGGGCCGAGTTCCCGATCCTCAGCATCGACGTGCACGGCCGGCGCCTGGCCTACCTCGACAACGCCGCGACCACGCAGAAGCCCCGCGAGGTGCTCGACGCCCTGGCCGGGTTCTACACGACGGCCAACGCCAACGTGCACCGCGGTGTCCACCTGCTGTCCGAGCGCGCGACCTCGGCCTTCGAGGCCGCCCGCGCCGACGTGGCGGCCTTCTTCGGCGCCGCGCGGCCGCACGAAATCGTGTTCACCCGCAACGCCACCGAAGGGATCAACCTGGTGGCGTCGAGCTGGGGCGGCGCGACGCTGAGGGCCGGCGACGAGGTGCTCATCTCGGCGATGGAGCACCACTCGAACATCGTGCCCTGGCAGCTGGCCTGCCAGCGGACGGGCGCCACCCTCCGCGTCATCCCCATGGACGACCGCGGCGTCCTGGACCAGGACCAGTACCGCGCGCTCCTCGGACCGCGGACCCGGATCGTCGCCGTCACGTACCTGTCCAACGCGCTGGGGACGATCAACCCCGTGGCGGAGATGATCGCGGCCGCCCACGACGCCGGCGCCGTGGTGCTCGTGGACGCGGCCCAGGCGGCCTACCACCTGCCGATCGACGTGCAGGCGCTCGGCGCCGACTTCCTGGTGGCCACCGGGCACAAGCTGTACGGTCCCACTGGCATGGGTGTCCTGTACGGGCGCGAGGCCTTGCTGGACGCGATGCCGCCCTACCAGGGCGGCGGCGACATGATCGCGTCGGTGACCTTCGAGCGCAGCACGTGGAACGTCCTGCCGTACAAGTTCGAGGCGGGCACGCCGCACATCGCGGGCGCTGTCGGGCTCGCGGCCGCGACGCGGTTCATCCGCCGCGTGGGCTTCGCCTGGATCACGGCGCACGAGGCGGTTCTGCTGGCGTACGCCACCGAGGCCGTCCAGGCGGTGCCGGGCGTGCGGCTCGTGGGCACGGCGCCGGCCAAGGCGAGCATCGTCTCGTTCGTGATGGACGGCGTGCACCCGCACGACGTCGGCACCATCGTGGACCGCGCGGGCGTGGCCATCCGGACCGGCCATCACTGCGCGCAGCCCGTCATGGAGCGCCTGGGCGTGCCGGCCACGGCCCGTGCCTCGCTCGCGATGTACAACACGCGCGAGGACGTGGACCAGCTCGCGGCCGCGCTGCACGACGTGCGGAGGGTCTTCGCGTGAGCGAACTGTCGGACCTCTACCAGGAGGTCATCCTCGACCACAACCGGCGCCCCCGGAACTTCCGCGCCATCGAGGGGGCGCGCCGGCAGGAGGGCTACAACCCGCTCTGCGGCGATCGCCTGGTGGTGTACGTGGCCCTGGAGGGCGGCGTGGTCAGGGACGTCGCGTTCGAGGGATCGGGCTGCGCCATCTCGAAGGCGTCGGCGTCGCTCATGACCGAGGCCCTGCGCGGCGTGACCGTGGACGAGGCCCGCCGGCGGTTCGCGGAGTTCCACGCCATGATCACGTCGCCGATCGACGCGCCCGTGCCGGACCTGGGCAAGCTGGCCGTGCTGGCGGGCGTCCGCGAGTTCCCGACCCGCGTCAAGTGCGCCAGCCTGGCCTGGCATACCGTGAAGGCCGTCCTCGACGGTTCGCCCGAGGCCGCGGTGTCGACCGAGTAGACACGTCCTCCTCCAACGACGATGATGCTTTCAGTGATTCCCACGCACACCGGGCAGCCGAGCGAGGTCCCGGACGAGTTCGGCACCCCGCTCGACATCGCGCCCGATCCCGTCCAGATGGTGGAGATCCGCCCGAAGGTGATCGACGCCCTGCGCCGGGTGTTCGACCCGGAGATTCCGGTCAACATCTACGATCTGGGCCTGATCTACGACGTGCTGGTGGACGCCGACCGGCAGGTGGGCATTCGCATGACGCTCACGGCGCCGGCCTGCCCCGCCGCCCAGACCCTGCCGGGCGAGGTCCGCGACGCCGCCCGGACCGTGGAGGGCGTCAGCGGATCGCGCGTCGAGATCGTCTTCGACCCACCCTGGTCGATGGAGCGGATGAGCGAGGCCGCGAAGCTGCAGCTCGGCCTGTTGTAAGCTCGGCGGCGAGCGCCGACCGCCGATGCCCCCCGAGCCCGCCGCCGTCTCGCGATTCCTGACGTTCGACCGCGCGGCCTGGGCCCGCCTCCGCGACAACACCCCGCTGACGCTGTCGGAAGGGGATCTCCGGCACCTGCGCGGCTTGAACGAGGCCGTGTCCATCGCCGAGGTGGAGCAGATCTACCTGCCGCTGTCGCGGCTCCTGAGCCTGTATGTCAGGGCCACGCAGGAACTGCACCGTGCCTCCCAGACGTTCCTGCGCGCCGACGCGGCGAAGGTGCCCTTCATCATCGGCCTGGCCGGGAGCGTCGCCGTGGGGAAGAGCACGACCGCGCGCATCCTGCAGGCGCTCCTTTCCCGCTGGCCGGGACACCCGTCGGTGGACCTCGTGACGACCGACGGCTTCCTTTATCCCAACGCCGTGCTCGAGGCGCGCGGGATCATGAACCGGAAGGGCTTTCCCGAGAGCTACGACCGCGCCAGGCTCGTCCGCTTCCTGGCCGACGTGAAGGCCGGCGTCGAGGAGGCCGACGCTCCGGTGTATTCACACCAGCGGTACGACATCGTGCCCGGGGCCCGGCAGTCGGTCCAGCATCCCGACATCGCCATCGTCGAGGGCCTGAACGTGCTGCAGGCGCCCCACGAGCGCGCCGAGTCGCAGGTGTTCGCCTCCGACTTCTTCGACTTCACGCTCTACGTGGATGCCGACGAGGCCGACATCGAGCGGTGGTACGTGGAGCGCTTCCTCCACCTGCGCGACACCGTGTTCCAGGACCCCGAGTCCTTCTTCCACCGCTACGGGTCGCTGAACGAGGACGAGGCCCGCCGGACGGCGGCCGGCATCTGGGCCGACATCAACGGCGTCAACCTGCGGGAGAACATCGCCCCGACGCGGCTGCGGGCCCACTTGATCCTCAGGAAGGGACCCAATCACGCCATCGAGCAGGTGCAGCTCCGCCGCCTGTGACAGGCCGCGGCGGCCGAGGTCGCCCGGGGCTTCCAAAGCTGCTAGCATCAGGCCATCGGCGCTTCGGCGTCGTCTAACCCGACCATGAGGCGCCTCACCGCCGCCCTGATTGCCCTGCTGTCGTGTGCGGCGCCGCTTGCCGCGCAGACGGCCGACGGGCAGGCGTCGACGACCCCGTCCGCCATCGACGCGAAGGCGCTGGGCGTCTCTCTGACCCGCATCCAGCGCCGGCTGGCCGTGGAATCGCAGGCGCGCCGCACCGGTCGCTACCCGCTGAAGCTCGAGTACTTCGTCGACGTCTACGGGAGCGCGCCCGCGCTCCGGTTCTTCGACGGCCAGGATCTCGTGTACGGCGGCGTCCCCGGCGGCGCCCCCACGCATGCCGACATGCTGTGGCAGGTGACGCCGCAGGCGTTCCGGTCCCCGCGCGTGGACTTCCTCGGCATCGCCGCCGGAGCCGCCAAGTTCGGCGCCCGGAAGGCGCGCGAGTGGAACTACGAGCGCGAGCTGGCGGCCTACAAGAAGCTGATCGAGGCCGGCCGCAACGTGCCCGCGCCCCAGCCGCCGAAGTAGGCGCGCCCACGCGCTCCGGCCCACCGGGACCCTCTCAACTGTTGGCGACGATCAGCACGATGGCGGCGATGGCCGCGGCCACGCCCGCCTGCTGCCATCGCCCCAGGCGCTCACCCAGGACGTAGCGGGCCAGGAGCACCGTGCTCGCCGGGTAGAGCGACGCCAGCGTCGACACCAGGCTCAACGGGCCCTGCCGCACGGCGACCAGGTAGAGACCGTTCGCCACCATGTCGAGCGCCCCGCAGATCGCGGCCGGCGCCAGCGCGGCGGCGGGAATGCGCCAGGCCCGGCGGCCCGCCAGGGCCGCCGCGAAGAAGAGCGTGACGGACACCCCGCGCGAGGCGACGAGCGGCCAGAGCCCGGCTGGCGCTGCCGTCTGGCCCAGGCACACGAAGAAGCCGCCGATCGCCACGCCCGAGGCGAGCGCGATGCGGATGGCGTAGGCCACCTGCGCCGCCGTACGTGGCACCTCGTGCCCGGCCGGCGAGGGCGCCGAGTCCTGGCCCAGGAGGACCACGGCGGCGATCGCCACCCCGACGCCCACCGCGGCGAGCGGCGCCAGGCGCTCGCCCAGCGTGAGGCCCGCGACGAGGGGCACGATGACCGCGCACACGGCCGTCGTCGGCGCCACGACGCTCATAGGGCCGATGGCCAGGCCGCGGTAGAGCAGCGAGACGCCGACCGAGCCGGCCAGGCCGGCGAGCAGGCCGAAGCCGACGTCGGCGGGCCTGACGACCGCGTCGAGCATCAGCGGCGTCGCGACCAGGAGCAGGGCCAGGCCGATGCCCTGCGTGGCGATCACCGACGCGATCGTCGACGCCCGCCGGGCCACGGTACCGCCGAAGAAGTCGGCCGCGCCGTACGCGGCGGCGGCGACGAGCGCCAGGGCGTAGGTCATGGCGTGACCGGGCCGAGGCGCCGGCGGTCGAGCCGTACGCCGGGCGCCGCCAGCCGGATCATGGCGTCGAGGGCGTCGGCCGCCGCGTCGAGCGCCTCGAGGGGCATCGGCGCGAGGCGTTCCAGCAGGAAGAGCGCCGAGGTGGAGTCCTCCGTGAGGCGCGTCCGCGTGCCCTGGCGCCAGTTCCAGCGCCGGCACGTCACGCCGGCCGCGTCCAGCCACACGACCTCGCCGGGCGCCGGCGGATCGTCGGCGGCGAGGCCGTCCCTCAGGGTGTCGAAGCGTTCGGTGCCGGCGGCGCGCGCCAGCGCGATCGGTCCCTCGAAGCGTGCCAGGTCCTCGCCGCCCACCGGCAGCACGTGGCGCACGCTCACGGCGTTGTAGGCGTCCACGAGCCAGTTCACGCGCGGCAGCCCGGGGCCGCGTGCGCGCTTCCACAGGGCGTCCACCGAGGGCGCCGTGCGCTGCGGCTTCGCGCCGAACGCGCGGTAGGCGTCGTGCCAGGCCGCCACGTGGGCCGGCGGCGCGTCGTCCGTCCAGGCGCGCGCGAAGGCCTCGGCCTCCTGCAGCCACGCCTCGGACCGCGCGTTGCCCGGGCCGTTCACGAGGCCGTCGGCGGCGATCGCCAGCACGGCGAAGTCGGGCCGCAGCGCCCACACGGCATCGTCCACGCGGACGCGATCCAGGGCCATGGCGCGACTATACCAAACTGTTCACCGAGTTCACTATAATGACCGCGTGAACGACCCCCGCCGAGTCGAGGCGGCGCTGGCCAGGAACCTGCGCGACTGGCGGGGCCGCCGGGGCTGGAGCCAGACGGAACTGGCCGCGCGCGCCGGCCTGAGCAAGGGCATGCTCGTCCAGATCGAGGCCGCCCAGACGAACCCGTCCATCCAGACGCTGTGCAAGCTGGCCAATGCGCTCGGCATCGCGCTGCCGCGCCTGGTGGAGGTCGACGACGATCCGGCGGTGCGGCGCGTGACGCCGGACGAGATCGCCTGGCTCTGGCGGGGCCGCGCGAAGGCCAGCCGGGCGGGGCTGGTGGCCGGCATCGAGTCGCCCGTGCCCGTCGAGGTCTGGTCGTGGACCATCGGTCCGCGCGACGGCTACGACGCCGTGCCCCATCCCGCCGGCACGCGGGAGTTCGTGTACGTGCTCGACGGCCGCGCCGCGGTGACGGTGGACGGCGTCCGCGTGGAGGCGGGGCCCGGCGAGTGCGTGATGTTCCGGGCCGACCGGCCGCACCGCTACGCCGCCGCGTCGCCCGCGCCGGTCCGCCTCCTGATGGTCGTCGTCGAGCCGCTGGCCGCCCCGCCGGCTAGCGCGCCGCGCCGCCGCCGTCCCAGCGCTCGGCCGGCGTGAGCGCCGCGGGGACGTCCACGCCCACCGCGCGGCAGAGCACGGCGTGCACCTGGCGGAGACCCTCGGTCAGGGCCGCCGGCCCGGGCTGCAGGATGTAGGCCGACTTCACCTCGTAGATCCGATCGGCCGCGATGCAGGGCACGTCCTGCCAGCCGGCGCGCGCGCGGACCTTGTCCTTCTTCACGGGCTTGCCGCACCAGGAGCCGATGTAGACCTCGGGCGCGCTCGCGATCACGCGGTCCGGCGTCACGATCCGATCGCGGCCGAGCCCGGCGTCGCGCAGCTCCGGGAACACCGGGCGGCCCCCGGCGATCTCCACGAGCTCGTCCACCCACCGGATGCCGCTGATGAGGGGCTCGTCCCACTCCTCGAAGTAGACCCGCGGCCGCCAGGGGAAGCGCGCGGCCGACGCCCGGACGGCCTCGAGGGACGCCTCGAAGGACGCGGCGAGCGCCGCGGCCCGGTCCGGCGCTCCGACGATGCCGCCCAGGACGCGCACCATCTGGAGGATCTCGTCCACGCTCCGCTGGTTGAAGGTGAAGACCGCGTAGCCGCGTTTCACGAGCTCGGTCGTGATGTCCGCCTGGAGGTCCGAGAAGGCCAGCACGAGGTCGGGCTCGAGCGCCGCGATCTTCTCGTAGCGCGCGTGGAGGAAGGACGACACCTTCGGCTTGGCCCGGGCCTCCGGCGGCCGCACCGTGTAGCCCGAGACACCGACCACGCGGTCGCCCTCGCCGAGCAGGTACAGCGTCTCGGTCGTCTCTTCGGTGAGGCAGACGATCCGGGAGGGGTAGGCGGCCATGGGTCCCGTGCTAGTCGCGCGCGGCCAGCGCCAGGTCCGCGAACACGAAGCCGTCCCGCGTCACGACGGCGCCGGGCCGCACGTCCAGGTCGTGCGCGAACATCGGCCCGCCCCAGACGCAGGTGTGGAACTCGCCGCGCTCGCCGCACGGATCGACCGACGGCGGCAGCGTCAGCAGCAGCCCGCGGTCGAACGCCCGCCCCGCGAACGTCGGATCCAGTGCGGCGGGATCCACGGTCACCAGGGTGGCCTTCAGCCCGCCGTCCACCATGGCGTGCGCCAGGTCGCGCGTCCCAGCCACCTTCCACAGCGGAAAGAGCGGCGCCAGGCCCGTGCCCTGCAGCCGCGCCTCCCGGTACTGGCGGACGTCCTCGAGAAAGAGATCGCCGAAGGCGACGTGCGTGAACCCGTCGGCCACGAATCCCGCCACGGCCTGCGCCATGCGGCGCTCGTAGTCGTCGTTGCTGCACGGCCAGGGCAGGGGCACCACGTGGAGCGGCAGGCCGGCGGCGTGGGCCTGCGCGTCGAGGATCTCGCGCCTGACGCCGTGCATGGCCACGCGATCGAACGCCTCGTTGGTCGTCGTGAGCAGCCCGGCGACGGCCTCGGGGTGCGCCGTCCGCAGCACGTGGAGCATCCACGCGGAGTCCTTGCCGCTCGACCACGAGACGAGAACCTTCACCGAAACGCCTCCGGATGGAGCGCGCGGGCGAACCGCTCCACCGCGCCGGCCACCCGCGGTCCGGGGACGACCAGCCCGTCGCCGCTCACCACCACGATTCGCTTCATCTTCACTGCCGGCACGGCCGCCAGGCGCGCCCAGTCGGCGGCGAGCCGCTGCCGTTCGACGGCCGGGAGCTCGGGGCCTTCCCGCACTTCGAGGATGACGTCCGGGGCGCGCGTGAGGATGACCTCGGTCGTGGCCTGGACCGATTCCTGCGCGACGTCGGCGAAGACGTTCTCGCCGCCGGCCGCGCGCAGCATGTCGTGGAGGAAGCCGCGGCCGCCGCTGGCGAACACGCGGCGCAGCGCGCCGGGCTCGCGCCCGAAGACGAGCAGCGTCCTGACGCGCGGCCGTCCGGCGACGCGCGCGCGCACGGCGTCGATCCGGCGCTTGAGGCCGGCGACGACCGTGTGCGACTCGGGCGCGTGGCCGGTGATCTTCCCCAGCTCCAGGATCGTCGTCATCACGTCGGGCAGGCCGGCGTGACGGTAGTCGTACACCGGGATCGACGCACGCTCGAGCTGCCGCCGCAAGTCCGTCTGGCTCCCGTAGATGGCCACGAGATCCGGCGCGAGCGACAGGATCCGTTCGACGTCGGGGTCGAGCAGCGCGCCGACCCGCGGCCGCGTGGCGACGTCGGGCGGGTAGGTGTCGAACGAGCTGACCGCCGCCACCTGAGGGCCGGCGCCGATGGCGAAGAGCATCTCCGTGAGGGCCGGCACGAGCGAGACGATGCGCCGCGGGCCGGACGCGTGCGCGGCATCGGGCTGGCCGCCGCGGACGGGCAGCACGGCACTCGCCGCGCAGGCCGCGGCCAGCGCGACCACGGCGCCGGCGTGCCCGAGCCCCGCGACGCGCGTCCCGGGCGAGCGCCGGGGCATCAGCTGTGCCTCACGAGCTGCCACAGGAAGAACGGCCCTCCGATCATGGCCGTCACGATGCCGACCGGCAGTTCGAGGGGGGCCAGCGCGGTGCGGGAGACCAGGTCGCACGCCACGAGGAACGCGCCGCCGAGACAGACGGCCGTCGGCAGGACCAGCCGGTGGTCCGCGCCGACGAGCAGGCGCACGATGTGCGGCACGACGATGCCGATGAAGCCGATCGGCCCGGCGAGCGAGACCGCCGCGCCCGTCGCGAGCGACGCGCTGAAGAACGCGAGCCGCTCGGCACGGGCGACGTCCACGCCCCGCGCGGCCGCGGCGTCCGCGCCGAGGCTGAGGAGGTTGAGGGGGCGGGCCAGTGCCGCGAAGACGGCCAGCGACACCACGACGAACGGCAGCGCCGCGAGGATCTGGGCGTAGCCCCCGACATCGAGGTCGCCCATCAGCCAGCGGACCGTCCGGAAGGTGTTGGTGAAGTCCGCCAGGTACTGCACGAAGAGGATGATGGCCGACAGGAACGCGTTCAGGGTGACGCCCGCGAGCAGGAGGACGTTGGTCGAGAGCCCACGGCGCTGGCTGCGCGCCAGCCCGTAGACGACCAGCGTCGCCAGGATCGACCCGGCGAAACTGGCCAGCGGCACCGACGACACGCCCAGCACGCCGACGTCGAGGCGCGTGGCCAGGGCCAGCATCGCGCCGAGCGCGGCGCCGGCCGACACGCCGAGCGTGAACGGCGTCGCCAGCGGGTTCCTGAGCAGCGCCTGGAGGACCACGCCCGCGGCCGCCAGGGTCGCGCCGACCATGGTGGCCGCGAGTGTTCGGGGCAGGCGCGCCACGAACAGGATCTGGGCGTCCAGGTTCTCGGCCCACGGCACGGACCGGTCCAGCGCGCGCGCGAGGCTGATCGGCGTGCTGCCGGCCAGCGGCGCCAGCGTCACGGCCACCAGGAGCGCGCCGGCCGCCAGCGGCAGCACGATCCAGAGGCGGCGTCGGAGGGTCATGACGCGCGGTGGAGCGGCACCACCAGGAGTCGTCCCGTGGCCGGGTGGACGTGGACGTCCACCGCCACCCCGTAGAGGGCCTGCACGTTGGGGCCCGACAGCACGTCGGCCGTCGGACCGGTGGCGAGCACGCGACCCTGGCGCAGCAGCACGAGCTCGCGGCAGACGGCGGATGCCAGCCCGAGATCGTGCGTCGCCACCACGATGGTCACGCCGCGCGTGTGGTTCAGATCGGTCAGCAGCTGCGCGATCTCCAGCTGCGCGCCCAGGTCGAGCGACGACGTCGGCTCGTCGAGCAGCAGCACGTCGGTGGCCTGGGCGAGCGCCGACGCGATCACCACGCGCTGCTTCTCGCCGCCGCTCAGCGTGGCGAAGTCGCGGTCCGCCAGGTGCGCGGCGCCCACGGCGGCCAGGGCGTCGGCGGCCGCCGCCAGATCCGCCGGCCCCTCGACTTCGAAGAGACCCAGGTGCGGATGGCGGCCCATGAGCACCATCTCCAGCACGGTGTACTCGAAGGCCAGGTGCGTTTCCTGCGGTACCACGGCCAGGCGCATCGCCAGCTCGCGCCGCGTGAAGGCGCCGAGCGGGCGCCCGTCGAGCGTCACCTGGCCGCCGCCGGGCGGACGCATCCCCGCGAGCGTCCCGAGCAGGGTGGTCTTGCCGGAGCCGTTGGGACCCAGGATGCCGACGAACGCGCCGCGGCCGACCGCGAGCGACACGCCCGCCAGCACGGGCCGCCGCGGATCGTAGGCGACGGTGAGGTCAGCGGCCGACAGCAGCGCGGAGTCCTGCATACACCGTCCTGCCGAGGGCCGGATAGCCGTAGACGTCCTCGTAGCGGGTGTCGAGGGCGTTCATCACGCGCGTGTGGAGGGTGAGCCGGGCGCCGAGGCGCCACGCGGCCCCCAGCGAGACGACGGCATACCCCGGATTCTCGTACATGCCGCCGAAGGCGCCGAAGCTGGGCTCGACGTCGAGCGTGGCGCCCCGGAGCGCCGCCGTCGCGAAGGCCTGCAGGCGCGCCCCGCCCCAGGTGAGATCGATGGCGCCCTGGTGGCGGGGCCGCCGCAGCAGCGGATCGCCCACGCGGAACGGCGGCGGCGCCTGGCCGCCGGCGCCGTCCACGGCCAGCACGCTGGTGTCGAGCCACGTGTAGTGGCCGCGGGCCGAGAAGGCGGCCGTCGGCCGCCAGGCCAGCGACGTCTCGATGCCGCGCGCCCGCGCGTTGGCGATGTTGTCGGTCCGGAAGCGGCTGGTGCTCGCGAGCTGGCCGACCGACACGATGAGGTCGTCGTAGCGGTTGTGGAACCCGGTCACATCGGCCTGGACCGCCCCGCCGGCGAAGATCTGGGTGATCCCTGCTTCCAGGCTCACGCTGCGCTCCGGCCGCAGGCCGGGATTGTCGGTGAACGCGATCTCGAACGCGTCAGGCGGACGGATGCCCGTGCCCGCGGCGGCGCGCAGCCGCGTGGACCGCCCGCGCCCGGGGGAGGCGGGCACGAGGGTCCAGGCGGCCGTGACCTTCGGATTCACCGAGACGAGCGTGTCGGCGTCGAACGCGGGACGCGGCGAGAAGGCGTTCGGATCGGCGGCCAGGGCGTCGCGCGTGATGCGCTCGGCGCGCAGGCCCGCCGCGAGGGAGCCGCGGCCGCCGCCTTGCCATCGGACCTCGGCGAAGGCCGCCGCGGCGCCGCGCTCGACGGGCACCTCGGCGGCGCCCGCCGTGATGAAGGTGCTGCGCCCGGCTTCACGGAGCAGATCGGCGCCGGCGCTCAGGCCCACGGCGCCGGTGAGCGCGGCGTCCACCTGCACCCGCCCGTGCGCACGCCGCGTGTCGCCGCGCGAGCCGAAGGCCGAACGGAACTCGAGGTCGAAGTCCGCGACGTCGGCGTCGGCGCGGACCCGGACTCGACTGGCGGCGTCGCCCAGCGGCTGGACCAGGTGGAGGGCCGCGGCGCGTCGGCGGGTGAGGCCCCGCGCGTCCCGAACCACGCCGCCGAAGTTGCCGGCCGGGTTGGACCCGTACGGGCCGGGCGCGCCGCGGTCCGTGTCCACGACGTGCAGCGAGGCGCCGGCCTCGGTGCCGGCCGTGGCGCGCCAACCGGCGCTCGCCAGCACCTGCGACAGCGTGCTGTCGTCGTTCGAGACGCGCGAGCCGTCGGCCGGCGCGATGCCCGTGAACCCGCCATCGCGCTGGTAGGCGCCCGACACGGCGCCCCGCCATCCGTTCCGTTCGCCCCGGGCCGTCAGGTCGCCGCGCGTCCAGTCGCGCCCGCCGGCTTCGACCAGGGCCGCGGCCTCCGCCGGACCGCCGCGCGCCGTCACGATCTGGATGACGCCGCCGATGGCGTCCGATCCGTAGAGCGCGCTCTGCGGGCCGCGCACGACCTCGATGCGCTCCGCGCCCGCGATCGGGACCTGCGAGAGATCCATGCCGCCGCCGAAGGCATTGGCGCGCACGCCGTCGACGAGGACGAGTGTGAAGTCCGACTCACCGCCGCGGGGGAACGCGGACGTCACGGTGCCCGGGCCGCCGCTGGCCGCCACCGCGAAGCCCGGCACCAGCCGGAGGGCGTCTCCCAGGGTGGTCGTCTGGCGGCGTTCGAGGTCCTCCCGCGTCACGACGGACACGCTGTCGGGCACCGTCGAGGCCGGGACGGCCACATACGACGCCGTCACGGTCAGCGACTCGCTCACGGCGTGGAGCGCCAGGTGCATCTCCAGGTCGACCGTGCCGGCCGGCACCCGCCGGACCGGTGCGGCCATGCCGGGCGCCCACGCGCGGACGGTCGCGATGCCCGGCGCGGCGTCCACCGTGAAGGACCCGTCGTCGCCCGTCGTCGTGGACAGGGGCGCCGCCGAGGCCGAGGTGACGACCACCGTGGCGCCCGGAACCGGACGTCCGTCGGGTCCCAGCACCCGGCCGCGAAGGGGCTCGGCGTGGGCCGCCGCCGCCGTGACGGCGAGCGCCGCCAGGGCCGCCAGGCACAGATGAGGAAGTCGAACGGTGAGCGCTGCCGCCGGCGGCGGCAGCGTACGAGCTGCGTGCATGGGCCCTCCTCGGCGTTCTCCGCGCCGATCCGCGCACGAAGCGCGGTGAAGGACGTGGGCCCGTGGAGGAGGTCTCCTGACTCGCGGATCGTCACGCTGCCCCCGCGTCTTCCCCCCGCCGGCACCCGGTGGCGCCGGCAGCAGTGACGGGCCGGGTCGGTCAGCCCCGGGCCGGCTCGAGGCCTGCTCCGGGCTGGCTCGACGCCAGCCGCGGCCGGCTCAGGGCCGGCCGCCGGACGCGCGCTCCCCGCTTACAGTGGCGGGACCGTGTGGGCATCGCACCCAGCTTCCCTGGCCTGCCACGGGATCGCGTCGATTGAGGCGGCAGTATAACAGGGCGGTCGCGTGTGCCGTTACGGCAATTGCGGGGCTTCGTGAAGTTTGTCTAGAATATGGCGTTTGTGTTTGGATGTCACACGACTGGCGATGACTGGTCGTCCTGAGAGGCGCGCATGAGCAAGAGTTCGACCGTGACCGTCCGCGAAACCCCTGTCGAGGCGGTAGCCCGCGTGACGTCTGGCGGCCTTGTCATCCACGGCGAGAACTTCGTCATCGATACCGACGAGCGCCTGGAACTGGTGGATCTGACCGACCGCGTGATGGAGTACGTGCGGAAGTTCAAGATTCGCGAGGGGATGATCACGCTGTGGTCGATGCACACCACCTGTGCGGTGTTCATCAACGAGTTCCAGAAGGCGCTGCTCGGCGATATCCGGCGGTTCCTCGAGGAGATGGTCGCGCGGGACAGCTACTACGCCCACAACGATCCGGATCACTCGGACTGCGACCGGATGAACGCGGACTCGCACCTGCGGGCCATGCTGCTGGGCCACTCCCTCACGCTGCAGATCTCCGGCGGCGAGGTGGTGCTGGGCCAGTGGCAGCGCATCCTGATGGCGGAGCTCGACGGGCCGCGGTCGCGGACGCTGCGCGCCCAGGTCTGGGGCCTGTCCTAGGAATCGAGCCGCCGCGGCCCGGCTGCGGAGCCGGGCGCCGCGGCCGCCCGCCATCGCCACGATGCGAGACCGACTTCGCGCCGCGGGCCTGGCCGACATCGTCGACAAGCTCGACGCGCGCGAGCGCCTGACGTTCGACGACGGCCTGCGCCTGTTCGAGACGCCCGAACTCCTCGGCGTCGGCTGGCTGGCCAACCGCGAGCGCGAGCGGCGCCACGCCAAGCGGACGTACTTCAACTACAAGCTGGCGCTCGAGGCCACGAACGTGTGCGAGGCCTCGTGCCTCTTCTGCTCGTTCGCCCGGCTGAAGGAGGGCATGCCCGGTTCGCGGACGCTCTCGGTCGAGCAGGTGCTCGACAAGCTGCGCGCGCGCGCCGATCAGCCGCTCACCGAGGTCCACCTCGTGAACGGGCTGCACCCCGACCTGCCCTTCAGCTACTACACCGACCTGCTGCGCGGCATGAAGCGCGTGCGGCCCGGGCTCCACCTGAAGTGTTTCACCGCGGTGGAGATCGCGTTCTTCGCCGACCACTACGGCAAGTCGGACCGGCAGGTGCTCGAGGAGCTGCGCGAGGCGGGGCTCGATTCGCTGCCCGGCGGCGGCGCCGAGATCTTCGCGCCGCGCGTGCGGAAGAAGATTTCGTACGACAAGTGCGACGGCGCGCGCTACCTCGCCGTCCACCGCACGGCGCACGGCCTCGGGATGCGCACGAACGTGACGATGCTGTACGGGCACATCGAGACGCTCGCCGAGCGCGTCGATCACCTGCTCCAGGTGCGTGGCCTGCAGGACGAGACCGGCGGGTTCCAGGCGTTCATCCCGCTGGCGTTCCATCCCGACAACAACCAGATGCGCAAGCTGCCGGCGCCGACCGGCACCGACACGCTGCGCACGCACGCCGTCGCGCGGCTGCTCCTCGACAACGTCGAGCACATCAAGGCGTACTGGATCTCGTCGGGCGTGGAGCTGGCCCAGACCGCGCTGTGGTACGGCGCCGACGACCTCGACGGCACCGTCCAGGAAGAGACCATCTACCACATGGCGGGATCGACGACGCCGACGGCGCTCTCCACGGGCGACATCGAGCGGCTGATCCGGGCCGCGGGCCGCGAGCCCATCGAGCGCGACACCCTCTACAACGTCGTGCGCGTGCCCGCGCTGACCGCCTGAGCGTCATGTCCGGAGCGTCCGGCGTCGTCCTGGACGTGTGGCACCACGCCGGGCCGGACGACCACGGCACGCTGGTCCTGCCCGACGGGTGCCGGGATCTCATCGTCCGCCAGCGCCCGGGCGCCCGGCCCGCGTGGTCCGTGTCGGCCCTGTTCGACACGGCCGGCCTCGTCCCGGGTGCCCCCGGCGCCCGCTTCTCCGGTCTCCGCTTCCATCCCGCGGCCGTCATCGACGTCGACGGCCTGCTGGTGGCGGCCCGCGCCCTCGACGACGCGGACGTCCGCGCGCTCCTGCCCCGCATCGACGACTTCGTGACGCTGGATCTCCGGCTCGCCGACGCCCTCGCCGGGCTGTCGGTGGCGGCGAGCGTCTCGCAGGCCGCCCGCCGGCTCGGCGTCTCCGAACGGACGCTCGAACGTCACGCGCGCGCCGGCACGGGACGCGCACCGGCGTACTGGAAGAACCTGGCCCGCGTCCGCCGCGCGGCCCGGGCCCTCGTGGAGGCCGATTCGATCGCGGGCGTGGCCGCCGAGCACGGCTTCGCCGATCAGGCGCACATGACGCGCCAGTTCCGGACCTGGTTCGGCCTGCCGCCCGGCCGTCTGGCCCGGCGCCCGGACCTTCTCGGGCAGCTCGCCGCGCCGGCCTACGACTCGCCGGCCGGCGTGCAGATCTCCACCAGCACGCCGTTCGGATCCACGACGTAGGCCATCGTCTGACCCCAGGGCATCTGCTCGGGCGCGCGCCTGGGCGCCGCGCCGGCCGCGATCGCCCGTTCGACCGCCGCCGGGACGTCGCCGGTGACGAGCGCGATCTCGAAGCACGGCGCGTCGGGGTTGGCCGCGGTCGGCGCCTTGCCGAGGCCGCGGAGCAGCCGGAACGACGAGAAGGCGAGCGTCGTGGCGCCAGTCTCGAGCTCGCCGTAGTCGCCGCTCTCGTGGACGAACCGCGGCGCCAGCCCGAAGGCCGCCTCGTAGAACGAGACGGCCGCGCGCACATCTGGCACGTAGAGAATCGTGTAGCCGAAGGTCATGGGTCCTCCAGGTCGCGTCATGCGCGCCACGGTAGCGAAGCTGGCCGGCGCCGCGCTTGAACAAACCCGACATGCGCGACGGGTCCGGCCGGGCCCGGCGGTTGACTGGGCCGCCGGCCAGGGCCTCGGGGGACGGGCCCGGTGCCTCGGCCGTTCCCGACGCCCTGGTGACCGGACGGGCATCGTCGTCGTCATACCGTGGTAACATCCAACTCGGACCAAGTCGTGCCCGGGCAAGAGCCGGCGGCGCGGCTTGGTCTTTTCGCGTCCGGAGATTGCGAAATGTTTCACAAGCACGCAATCCCCGACAGGCCGGGCGCGGCAGGAGAGTGACGCCGATGACGACAGGCACGTTCTTGCCGGTCCTCACCGAGGTGGAGAAGGCGAGCATCCGCGAGCGCCAGCCCCTCCCCGAGCGCTACCTCGGTCTGTCCGACGAGGAGATGGCCGCCCGTATCGCCGCGGCCCGCGCGGCGCTCGGCGATCGCCTCGTGATCCTGGGCCACCATTACCAGCGCGACGAGGTCATCCGCTTCGCCGACTACACCGGCGATTCCTTCAAGCTCTCCCGCGAGGTGGCCAAGCACCCGGCCGCCGACTACATCGTGTTCTGCGGCGTCCACTTCATGGCGGAAAGCGCCGACGTGCTCGCCCTGCCGCACCAGCGCGTGATCCTGCCGGACCTGGCCGCGGGCTGCTCGATGGCGGACATGGCGCCGGCCGACGAACTCGAGATCTGCTGGGCCGAGCTCGAGCAGCTGGGCCTGGCGTCGGCGGTCGTGCCGGTGACGTACATCAACTCCGCGGCGGCCATCAAGGCGTTCGTGGGCGAACGCGGGGGCACCGTCTGCACGTCGTCGAATGCCGCGGCGGTGCTCCGCTGGGGCTGGGAGCAGCGGGAGAAGATCCTCTTCCTGCCCGACCAGCACCTGGGACGGAACACGGCCCACTTCCGGATGGGCGTGCCGCTGGACGAGATGGTCGTGTGGGATCCGAAACTGCCGTTCGGCGGGTTGACCCGTGAGGAGGTCGCGCGTGCGCGCCTCATCCTCTGGAAGGGGCACTGCTCGGTGCACGTCAGGTTCACGGCGAAGCAGATCGCGCTCGTGCGCCAGCAGCATCCCGGCGTGCGGGTGATCGTGCACCCCGAGGTGCCGTTCGAGGTGGTGCAGGCCGCCGACGACAGCGGCTCCACCGAGTACATCCTGGCCGAGGTGCGGGCCGGGGCGCCCGGCAGCGTCTGGGCCGTCGGCACCGAGGTCCACCTCGTGCATCGCCTGGCCGAGGAGATGCAGCCGCGCGGCGTCACGGTGCTGTCGCTCGACGCCCTGGGCTGCCTCTGTTCGACGATGTTCCGCGTGTCGCCCAACCACCTCTTGTGGGTGCTCGAGGGGCTCGTGGACGGCCAGGTGCACAACCAGGTCGAGGTGCCCGAGCCGCAGATCCACTGGACGAAGGTCGCGCTCGACCGGATGCTCGCCATTCACTGAGCGCGGCCGCCGACCCCGTCCGCCACGGCTGAGCGCACCGACCCGGCGCCTGCGTGCGGGTCTGATACGATCGGTGCATCCACAACGAACTGCTCGCCTTGAGGAGGCCTGTCCCATGGCACATACCCTGCCCGCGCTGCCGTACGACCACGCGGCGCTCGAACCTCACATCGACGCCCAGACCATGCAGATCCACCATGGCAAGCACCATCAGGCGTACGTGACGAACCTGAACGCCGCGCTCGACAAGCATCCCGACCTGCACGCCAAGAGCCTCGACGATCTCCTGACGAACCTCGCCGCCCTGCCCGACGACATCCGTACGGCCGTCCGCAACAACGGCGGCGGCCATTGGAACCACGCGATGTTCTGGCAGCTGATGGGACCCAACGCCGGCGGCGCGCCGACGGGCGATGTGGCCAGCGGCATCGACGCCGCCTTCGGCAGCTTCGACACCTTCAAGCAGCAGTTCCAGGCGGCGGGGATGGGGCGCTTCGGCAGCGGTTGGGCCTGGCTCGTCGACAACGGCGGCAAGCTGGAGATCACCAGCACGCCGAACCAGGACAACCCGCTCATGGAGGGCAAGAAGGCCATCCTCGGCGTGGACGTCTGGGAGCACGCCTACTACCTCAAGTACCAGAACCGCCGGGCCGACTACCTCGCGGCGTTCTGGAACGTCGTGAACTGGAACGAGGTCGGCAAGCGTCTCAAGGGGTAGTACCGGGATCGGGGGCGGGGGGCCCACCCCGCCCGGCCCACCATCCGCGATGCAGCGACGCCAGGCGCTGTCGGTCCTCGGGGCGGGCGCGGTCGCCTACACCGCGTACCGCGCGTTCGGCACGGCGGGCATGGCCGCGAGGGACGTTTCGTGGCCGCCCGGCCTGTCGGCGCCCTTCACCGACGCGCGGGTGTTCTACACCGTCTCCAAGAACAAGCTCTTCGATCCCACCATCGACGCGGCCACCTGGTCGCTCGAGATCGGCGGCCTCGTCGGCCGGCCCGTCTCGCTCACGCTGGCGGATCTGCAGGCCATGCCCCAGGTGGAGGCCGCCGTCACCCTGGCCTGCATCAGCAACGGCGTGCCCGCGATGGCCGTCGGGAACGCCCGCTGGACCGGCGTCCGGATGCGCGACGTGCTCGAGCGCGCCGGCGGGGTGGACCGGACGGCCGTCGACCTCGTGTGGGTGTCGGCCGACAACTACACGGACAGCATCCCCGTCGCCAAGGCGCTCGACCCGGCCACGCTCCTGGCCTGGGGCATGAATGGCGAGCCCCTGCCGCAGCCACACGGCGGCCCGGTCCGGGCGATCGTGCCCGGCATCTACGGGATGAAGAACGCCAAGTGGCTCGAGTCGATCGAGATCATCGCCGGCGATCACCGGGGCTACTGGCAGCGCCAGGGCTGGAGCGACACGGCGCCCTACATGACGCTCTCGCGATTCGACGTCCCGCGCGCCGGGGACCGCGTGCCGGCCGGACGCGCGCTGCTGCTCGGCGGCATCGCGTTCGCGGGCGATCGCGGCGTGAGCCGGGTAGAGGTCGGCCTGCAGGCGCCCGAGGCGCCGGCGTCGACGCGACTGTGGATGGACGCCGACCTGCAGCCCGGGTTCGGCCCTGCCGCGTGGCGGCTGTGGACGTGCCCGTTCACGCCGACGCCGGGGCGATGGCGGCTCTTCGTCCGCGCGACCGACGGCGCCGGCCAGGTGCAGCCCGAGGCACGCCGCGGCAATTTCCCGGACGGCGCGCAGGGGTGGCACTCCGTGGACGTGACGGCGGCCTGAATGGGAACGGCGACCGGTGCCGGCCGTCCGGCGCTGACGGCGGCGATGGTGTGGCTGCTGTCGTGCCCCGTGGACGCGCAGTCCGTCGCACCGCCGGATCCGGCCGCCGGCGCGTCCGGAGAGACGTCGTTCCTGGTCGAGAACATGACGCGTGTCGAGGCCTGGCGCTACTTCCAGCCGCCGCCCAACGGCGGACGCGAACCCGACTACGTGCTGGCCGGTAATCGATCCACCCTCGGCGCGGCATACCGCGGCGCCCAGGTGTCCTTCTCCGGCACCCTCCAATACGTCCGCGTCGAGAACCTGCCGGCGGGCGCGATCGGCCCCGGCCTGCTCGGCAGCGGCGGCGCGTACTACTTCCAGGCGGCCGGCACGTTCAGCTACCAGTTCTACCTGCGGACCCTGAGCCTCGCCGTCCACGACCGCGGGCATCGGCGATGGGTGGAGGCCGGACGCTTCTCGCGAGCTGCCGACACGGAGGCCTCGACTGGCGACCCGGCCATCGACGCGGTCGTGCGCCGCGACCTCAACGGGCGCCTGCTGGGGGACATGGAATGGTCGTTCTATCAGCGCGCGTGGGACGGCGTCCGTGGAGGGGTCGCCGCCGGCGGGGTGGCGGCAACGGCCACCCTGGCGCTCCCCACGCAGGGCACGTTCGAGGAATCCGCGAACCTGTTCATGGACAGGGTGCGGGTGGCGGCGCTCGAGGTGACGAGCGTGCCGGGCCTCGTGCCGCACGCGCGGCTCGATGCCTTCGCCTACGCCTACGACGACTCGCGGCCGGTCGACGGCCGGCCCGACAACACCGGCCTCGCGGCCACCCGGGCCGACGTCCACGTGCGCACGTTCGGCGCGGCGTGGACCGGCGCCTATCCGGCGGCCTGGGGGACGACGACCGTCTCGGCCTGGGCCGCGGGCCAGACGGGACGCTGGTACGGACAGGCGCACGCCGCCGGCGCCCTGGCCGGGCACGTCGGTGCCCGATTCGAGCGCGTGGCGTGGCGGCCGTGGCTGCGTGCGGGGGCGACCCACGCGTCGGGCGACGCCGACGGGAGCGACCGCCGCCACGGCACGTTCTTCCCGATGCTCCCCTCCGGCGACCGCGTGTCGAGCCTGCTCGCCTACGCGCTGATGAACGTCACCGACGTATGGGGGGAGGTGGCGCTCGCGCCGTCGCCGCAGATCGAGCTCCGCGCGGCCGTGCACCACGTGGACCTGGCGCGAGGCTCGGATCGCTGGTACCAGGGCAGCGGCGCCACCATCCGCGCCGGCAACTACTTCGGCTTCCAGGGGCGCGCCGCCAACGGCGCCACCGCCCTCGGCACGATCGTGGACGGCGCCCTCGACTGGCAGCCCCTGCGCTGGTGGACGCTGCGCCTGTCGCTCGGGCGGATGGCGGGTGGGGAAGTCGTGGCTGCCAGATTCGCGGGCCGTCGTCTGACGACGGGTTGGATCGAGTCGATCGTACGGTTCTGACGGCCTCGCCGGCCGCCGTCAGAACAGCACGACGTCGACGTTGGTGCCCGCGTCCACGGCGGTCACGTCGGCGGGGATCTCGATGTAGCCGTCGGCGTGGGCCATGCTGGTGATGTCGCCCGACGCCTTGAAGGCCGGCTCCGCCCGGCCGTCCACGAGCCGCACGGTGTAGAACTGCGTGCGCCCGGGACTCGAGGCGACGCGCCTGGACAGGGGCGCGGTCACGACGCGGGGCGCGAAAGCCGGCAGGCGCGCGAGTCGACGCAGGAAGGGCACGAGCAGCACGTACGCGTTGGTAAGGCACGAGGCGGGATTCCCCGGCATGCCGAACACGGGCGTGTCGCCGACGATCCCGAACGCCGTCGGCTTGCCCGGCCGCGTGGCGATGCCGTGGAAGACGATCCGTCCGCGCGCGCGGAGCACGTCGAGCACGAGGTCGCGATCGCCCACCGAGCTTCCCCCCGAGAAGACGACCACGTCGCAGCCGAGCGCGTCGTCCACGGCGCGTTCGAGGGCGGCCAGCGTGTCGCCGGCGACGTCGAACGGCACCGCGACGCCGCCATGAGCCTCGATCACGGCCGCCAGCGTGGAGCGGTTCACGTCGTGGATCTGTCCGGGTCCCAGCGGCAGGCCGGCGGCCACGACCTCGTTGCCCGTGGAGACCACCGCCACGCGGGGCCGCTCGAACACCCGGGCGGCTGGCCGGCCGAGGGCCGCGAGCACCCCGACGCGGGCCGGCAGGAGGAGGTCGCCGGCGCGCAGGACCGTGCTGCCGGCGGCGATGTCGGCGCCGGCACGCCCGACGTGCTGCCCCGGCGCGGCCGCGGTGCGCACGGCCACCCGGCCGTCGCCGCCCGGCGACGTGTCCTCCACCATCACCACGGCCGTCGCGCCATCGGGCAGCGGAGCGCCCGTGGCGATCTCGACGCACTCGCCGGGGCCGACCGCGCGCGTCAGGACCTCGCCCGTGAACACGCGCCCGACGGCCGTGAGCGTCCGTGGAGCGTCGGCGCTGGCCCCCGCGGTGTCCTCGGCGCGCACGGCGTAGCCGTCCATCATGGCGCGTGCGAACGGCGGCACGTTCGACGCCGCCACGACGTCCTCGGCCAGGACGCGCCCGGCGAGCGCCGCCAGCGGACACGCCTCCACGCGGGTCTGCGCGCGGTCGAACGCGTCGAGCCGCGCGCGGGCCTCGTCGAGCGGGATGGTCTCGGTGAACGGCCGCATGGCGACTAGGCCGACGCCTGCTGCACGAGGTGCCCCAGGTCCGGCACGAGGAGCTTCGTCAGGGCGAGACGCACGGCCGGTTCGGAACCGGGCAGCGCGACGATCACCGTGCCGCGG